>VBWA01000081.1 GCA_006218025.1 Rhodocyclaceae bacterium
GTGGCGCAATCAACCGAGAGGCGTTTAATGGAGGATCACGATCAATCGGCGGGCCCGGGAGCGTTCCTTGCACAGGGCGCTGAAGAAAAGAGGGGTCTCCCCAGCCGGCACACAACTGTTGGTCCTACGCGCGCACCACATCGTTCGTTTCTTTACGCCATGGGCCTGTCCGCACGGGAGATCGCCAATCCTTTTGTCGGCGTTGTCACGACTTGGAATGAAGCGGCTCCGTGCAATATCTCGCTGTCTCGCCAAGCGCAGGCGGTGAAGAAGGGGGTCGCTGCAGCCGGGGGCACGCCGCGCGAGTTCACGACTATCGCCGTGACCGACGGCATCGCCATGGGCCATGCCGGCATGAAGGCGTCACTTGTTAGCCGTGAGGTTATCGCGGACTCGGTTGAACTATCGGTCCGAGGTCATTGCTACGACGCGCTCGTTGGACTCGCTGGATGCGACAAGACCCTGCCTGGACTGATGATGGCCATGTTGCGGCTCAACGTCCCATCAGTGTTTCTCTATGGGGGGTCAATCCTTCCGGGACGGTTTCGAGGGAGAGACGTCACGGTCCTTGATGTGTTCGAGGCCGTCGGCGCGCATGCGGCTGGCGCAATAACCGATGCGGATCTCGCCGAGCTCGAAATGGTCGCTTGTCCATCTGCAGGCTCCTGTGGCGGTCAGTACACCGCCAACAGCATGGCCTATGTATCGGAAGCAATAGGCCTCGCGCTGCCCGGGTCCGCCAGCACGCCGGCGCCGTACGATTCCCGCGACCGCTTCGCGGACGCCGCCGGTCGCGCAGTAATGGCGCTCCTCGCGAAAAGGTTACGGCCTCGAGACATTGTTACGCGCAAGGCCCTCGAGAATGCGGCGGCGGTTGTCGCGGCGACCGGCGGGTCGACCAACGCCGCGCTGCATCTGCCGGCGATAGCAAATGAAGCCGGCATCCCTTTTGATATCTTCGATGTTGCGGCGGTGTTCCGGCGGACGCCGCTCATCGCCGACCTCAAGCCAGGCGGTCGCTATCTCGCAAAGGACGTGCACGACGTCGGCGGCGTGCCGGTGGTGCTAAAATCCCTTCTGGACGGCGGCTTTCTGCATGGCGAGTGTTTGACCGTGAGCGGACGAACATTGGCCGACAACCTCGCGGAAATCGAAGTTCCTGAGAACCAGGACGTGGTTGTGCCTACAAAAAGGGCGATCTCACAAACCGGAGGACTCGTCGGGCTTGAGGGCAATCTCGCCCCGGAAGGCGCGATCGTAAAAGTGGCGGGACTGCGAACTTTAGTTTTCTCCGGGCCTGCGCGCGTCTTCGACACGGAGGAGGAAGCCTTTGAGGCCGTAATGCAAAAGCGTTACCGGTCGGGCGAAGTGCTCGTCATACGCTACGAGGGTCCGCGCGGCGGCCCTGGCATGCGCGAAATGCTCTCCACGACGTCGGCGATTTACGGTCAAGGATTGGGAGAGCAGGTCGCGTTGATTACAGACGGCCGCTTTTCGGGAGCTACCCGCGGTCTTTGCGTCGGCCATGTCGGACCGGAAGCCGCTGTCGGCGGACCTATCGCGCTCATAGAGGACGGCGATGTGATCGAAATCGACGCAAGGCGCGGCGCATTGTCAGTGAGGGTCGATGCCGAAACGATGGGCGCGCGCCGTGACCGCTGGCGGCCGCGCGAAAACGCATACCAGTCTGGGGCGCTGTGGCGGTACGCGCGGACGGTCGGGCCGGCCGGGAAGGGCGCTGTTACACACCCGGGAGCGGGAGCAGAAAGCCACGTCTATGCCGATATTTGAGAATCGGTCCAG
>VBWA01000055.1 GCA_006218025.1 Rhodocyclaceae bacterium
TCCCGCGGCATCTCGCTCCGCCTGCTCGATTTCGCGGCGGGCTGAACGCATGAAGCGCCATCTGCCCACCACGCTGGCTGTCTCGATCGGCCTGTTGCTGACAGCAGCACAGGCCCAGGCCGGCAGAACACTCACGCTCACCTATTCCCTCGGCGCCGCGGTGACGCACGATGCCAACCTGTTCCGCCTTGCGCCGAGTGTCGATCCGCTGACGGCTATCGGCAGCAGCGACAAGAGCGACACGCTGACCACCACGAGCATCGGCGTGGTCGCCGACAAGGAGCTTGGCATCCAGCGCCTGAAACTGGACATGCAGTTGGGCAAGTCCCGCTATCGCCAGTTTCGCCGTCTCGACAACGACCACTACCAGATTTCCGCAACCTGGCATTGGGCCTTGGGCCGGCGCCTGCACGGCGACTTGACGTCCTCGCGCAAGACCTCGCTGACCGGCTTCGACGACAGCGGTTTGACCACCCGCAACATGAATACCCTGACTACCCGCAGCGGCAGCGCCTACCTGCAACTGGCTCCCGACTGGGACCTGTTCGGCGTCCTCAGCACGAACGAATCCGCCAACTCCGCAGCCGACCGTCAAGCCGCCGGCTACGTCAGCCACGGGACCGAGCTCGGCCTCCGACACTCGTCACCGAACGGCCACCAGTTCACGCTTCGCCGGCGCCAGGGCCGCTCGGCAGTGGTACGACAGGAGGATGTGGAGGCCAGCGGCACTTGGGCGTTCTCCGGCATCAGCCGGCTGTCGGGTGGCCTCGGCCGCAGTCGGCGCCAGACCGAGGGAGTTGCGACCAGCGATTCCAGCGGCGCAACGGGACGCCTGGCGCTGGACTGGACGCCGTCGGCCAAGACCCAGTTGAATCTCGCGGCACGACAGGAAATTTCGCCGGCGCCGAACAATTATTCGACCAATACCGTCGTCCGCGGGATCGCGTTGGGCGCCGCTTGGGCGCCGACGGCCAAGACGGCGCTGCAGCTCTCGCTGGACCAGTCCACGCGCAGCTACGGGGCCGACCCGACGATCGGCGCCGCGCCGCGCGAGGACCGTATGCGCAATACCGGCCTCACGTTCTCCTACCGCCCGGATAGCACACTTTCCCTGAACCTTTCGCTGCGCGACGAGGCGCGTGATTCAACCTTGGCCCAATTCACCTACCGCGACCGCCTGGCGACGGCCGCCGTGCAATTCGCCTTCTGAGTACGCCACGACGGCGCCGGAACATGCGTCAGCGCCTTATCGCACGCCTGCCGACGAGGACGATACCAGTCAGGCCAACGCCGAGCAGCAGCGGCAAGTCGCTGCGTAGCGCTGGCAACGGCTGCACCACGCCGTCGATCCACTCGCTGTAGCCCGCCACCAACTGCCCTCCGCCCAAGGTGCCGAAACTGCCCGCTGTCTGAGCGGGACGGCTTTTGGCCTGGAAGGAATTTATGCCAGCCAGCCGCCAGCGTCCGTCCTCGTCGCGGACGAAGGCAGGGCTGCCCGAGTCGCCACCCGCGACAGTGGTCTCGATGCGATTGCCGAGGCTGGTCCCGCCGACAGAGTTGAAACCGGCCGCAGGCGCGTCGAAGTCGAACGCGTAGAGGACGCCGCGACCACTGACCGCATCCACCTCGATGCGATCGGCGACATTGCGGCCGACGCGCTTGACGCCGGCCGACGCCGCTATCGTCGGCCCGTAACGACCGTCGCCGCTGGCGCCATAGCCGACCAGCGTGATCGTCGTCCCCGCTTCGATCGGCGTGCGCATGAGATCATAGTGCGGCACGCCGGACGGCGCCTCCGTCGCCAGTTCGAGGATCGCAAGGTCGTAGCGCAGATCGGGGCGACCGAAGCCGACATAGTCGGGGTGGCGGACTACCTTCTGCACTGCCAGCGTCTGCGTCAGATCGCTGCCCCAGTTGAGGTTGAAGCGGATCGCCTCCGGCACCACCCCAGCCACCACATGAGCCGCCGTCAGCACGTAACGCGGCGAGATCAGTACGCCGGAGTACACCTCGCCGTTGATGCTCAGGCTGCCGACTCCCGCCCAGGGCGAGTCGACGCTGTTGGGGTCGACGCGCAAGGCCGGCGAATCGGCAGGCAGCGCCGCACCGCTGCCGGCCATCAGCGCGTGCGCCGGCAGCGGCGTGGCAAGCGCGACGGTGGCGAAAACCAGGATGCTGCGCAGGGATGGAAATGGACTTGACGGCATGGCCAGTCGGCTCGTGATCGCCCCATGGTGGCAGGCGAATGTTGTGGTTTCATGATTTCCGCCCCGGTGGATCATCGCTACCCTGATCCCAACTAGGGCGAACGGACTACGCCTGCTCCGCCTTGCCCGCGAATGCGCGCAACCTCGGTGCATCACCATTCACCCCGTACCGCAACCGGGCGCTACGCCTGATTCAAGCTTTTCGTCATCGGAAAATTGCCATGCCTTGCAAAACATTTCGGCGCATTCACGTCTTGCATGCCGGCGCCGCAATCGCCGTCGCGCTCTTGGCCGCCACGGCCCATGCCGCGCCGCAGGTGCTTTATTTCCAGGGCATCACCGCCAACGACCCGAGCGGCAACGCCGTGGCCGACGGCGCGGCCAAGCTCCGTGTCGAGATCAGCGATCCGGGTGAGCAGAGGGTTCGCTTCACCTTCTTCAACGACTCCGACGTTTCCAGCCTGACGGATGTCTATTTCGACGATGGTCCGCTGCTGGGAATCGACCGGATCTTCGATTCCGGCCAGGGCGTCAGCTTTGCCCAGTACGCCAGCCCCGCCAACCTGCCCGGCGGCCACAGCCTGTCGCCCATCTTCAGCGCCAGTCGGGGCTTTTCAGCCGACTCGGACGCGCCGGTCAGCGCCAACGGCGTGCAGAACAGCGATGCCAGCGGCGAATGGCTGACGGTGGATTTCGCCCTGAAGGCCGGCATGACCTACGCCGACGTCCAGACTGCCTTGACACGCCCGGCGGGCGGCGAGTGGCTGCGTATCGGGGCTCACGTCCAGGCCTTTGCCGGCGGCTACAGCGAAAGCTTCGTCAACGCCCCGGTCGCTCCGGTGCCCGAGCCCGGAAGCCATGCCCTGTTGCTGGCCGGCCTCGGACTGCTTGCCAGTGCCGCCCGTTGCCGCAAGGGCGCGGCGAGCGGACATTTCAGGTAGCGACGCGCAAATGAAGCCCACCACCGAACGCCTCCCGGTTTACGTCCTCACAAAGATAACCATGCCACAAAGCGAACTTCACTCCGGCGACGACCTGCTGGCGCTGCGCACCCATATCAATCGCCTCGCCATCGCCTGCGATCTGGACATCAATCACGGCGACACCGTCACGCGCCTGCTGGCGGGCGAATTCAGCCACGACCTGGACCATGGGCGCGAGGTGGAAGTGCTGCGTGCGCTGCTGGTCCTGCTCTACCGCCTCGAAGCCAGCGTCAGCGAGGACCTCGGCATCGACGGTCTGGTCCGCCTCTGGCAACAGCACAACAAGGTGCTGGTCCTGCACGGCTTTCCCGTCCACAGCCAGCCGGTGCCGAACGGCCCAGAAGCCTGAGCACAACGGACTACCGCGAGGCACCTCACTGAAGGTATGTTCGCAATGCTGGGCTGGCACGATTCGGTAATCCCTGTCTTGGACCCTTGACAGCGTCCGGCAGACATCATTTCGCGGAGGAACAAACGGCATGTACCGATTCAAGAGCTTCCGTGCTGCCATCGCGGTCGCCCTGTTAGCGACCACAGCGGGCGCTCAAGCGAATGCCGTGAACCTGCGCTACGCCGGCAACGACCACGTGCTTCCGACGCACGTCGCCATCAACGGCGTGGACAACCACATCTATGTCGGCAGCTATGCGATCCAGCTACAGGGACAGCCCGGCTCCTTCGCCGCCTACTGCGTCGATCCTTTCCAGGAAATCAATAGCAGCTACCTGTCCTACGAACGTTCGCCGCTCGTGGCCGCTCATCTGCCGCCGGTCGAAACCGCGCGCTTCGCCGCCGTATCCAGACTCTTTGCCAACGCCTACGCCGGATCCCTGGCGAATGGCACCAAGGCGGCCGGCTTCCAGCTCGCACTATGGGAAGTCTGGCACGACGACGGCAACCTGACGACGGGATCGATCCGCAGCCTTGGCAGTTCCGACTCAGGCATGGTTGCCGAAGCGAATCGTCTGCTTGCCAGCATGCCCAACTGGTCGAGCGGCACGCCCTATGACCTGACGTATTACTTCAATGCCGCCTATCAGGACTATGCCTCCGCCACTCTCGCGCTCGAAGTCCCGGAACCCGGGACCTACGCGCTGCTGCTCGCCGGACTCGGCATGCTGGGCCTCGTGCGACGGCGCCAGCCTGGGGAAACGCACGCCAAGATTACGGCATCATGACGCGGCGGGTACGCCGAACGGGGGGTTGGCGCGCAATCGGCATGTAACAGCAGGCGGCTAAGGTCGTGCCTTTCTGCAATACCGATCGCCTCCGCTTCCCCAAACCCTCGCCTCCCCAAGGATAGTCATGCTCACTTCGCCCGTCTCGCGTCATGCCGTCGCCCTCGCCGTACTTGTTACCCTGGCTCTTGCGGGCTGTGGCGATGAAAAGAAGGTCTCCACTCAGGTCGCCGCTAAAGTGAACAAGGAAGAGATCTCGGTGCACCAGATCAACAACGTGCTCGGCCGCGGCGGCAATCTGCCGCCGGAGCAAATGAAAGCGGCCAGTCGTCAGGTGCTGGAGCGTCTGCTCGACCAGGAATTGCTGGTGCAAAAGGCGGTCGAGAAGAAGATCGACCGCGAGCCCAAGACAATGCAGGCGATCGAAGCCGCGCGCCGCGACATTCTCTCCCGCTCCTACATGGAGAGCGTTTCCGCCACACTGTCGAAGCCGACGCCGACCGAAATCGCCGACTTCTATGCCAAGCGCCCGGAACTGTTCAGCGAACGCCGCCTGTACAACCTGCAGGAAATGACCATCGTCGGCAAACCTGCCGATCTCTTGCCCAAGCTGCAGGAACAGCTCGGCAAGGCCAAGGCTCTCGCCGACGTCGCGGCCTGGCTGAAAGCCCAGAACATTCCCTTCAGCGGCAACTCCATCACCAAGGCCGCCGAGCAGCTTCCGCTGGAACTGCTGCCGCGCTTCCATCAAATGAAGGATGGCCAGATCGCCGTGGTGCCTTCGAACGATGGAGTTCTGGTGGTCCAGCTCGTGGCCTCGCGCAGCGCACCGATGGACCAGAAGTCAGCGACGCCATTCATAGAGCAGTTTCTGATGAACCAGAAGAGAGTCGAAGTATCGAACCGGGAACTCAAGCAACTCCGTGGACAGGCGAAGATCGAGTATCTCGGCGATTTCGCCAAGAACGATGCCGCCCCCCAGGCAACCACGGCAGCGCCGACCACGAACGCGGCGCCAGCCGCCGCACGCGCTGCCGCACCCGCCACCGTTCCGGCAACTGCATCTTCGACGGCACCAGCCGCAGCCGCGGCAGTCCCCGGTGCGAGCGCTTTGGAAAGAGGCATTGCCGGGCTGAAGTAATTCCCGACGAGAACAATCCAAACGACATGGCAGTTACGAGCGCCCTCTTGAAAATGCGGATACCGATCCGGACAATCCCGGGGTGCTATCTCGACAGGCTGCCGTACGATGACATTCGGGGCTTTTTTTCCATCCTCGAATCTGCGCCCAGGATTGAGCGGCATGCGGACCTGCTGCTGTGGCTACAGGGCGACATGCAGGCTTTCCTGCCGCACCAGATACTGATCGCTGCGTGGGGCGACTTCACTCGCGGTCCGATTTACTTCGACGCAGTGTCGCCGATTCCTTACGCCCGCACCGCTCAGCTCGACGATGAGCGCACGCGGCTGTTGCTGCGGGGCTTGTTCGACCGCTGGCTGGACAACGGGCGCGCGCCCTACGCAATGCCGGTAGCGGCCGGCCTGCTTGGCCTGCAGCCCGACAGCGCGGTCCCCTGCCCCTGGGCCGCGCTGGCCGAAGCCGGCACCGTGCTGGTGCACGGCATCAAGGACCAGCGCGGCCGCTACGATTGCCTCTACGTACTTTTCGGCGCCGAAGAGCTAGCTGCCGAACCGGCGCTGGAAGTGCTCTGCTTGCTGCTGCCTTATCTCGATGCGGCCCAGCGCCAGGTGTTGCATCTGCCGGAGCAATACCCGCCAGCCGGGCAAGCTGCCGAAGCGGTGCCGACCGCCGGCGGCGATCACGGCCTCTCGCCGCGCGAAGTCGAAATCATGGATTGGGTCGGCAGAGGCAAGACCAATCTGGAGATCGGCATGATCCTCGACATCAGCGCATTTACGGTGAAGAACCACCTGAGGCGTATCTTCAGGAAACTCGACGTAATAAACCGTGCACAGGCCGTAGCCAGGGTGAAGCCCTTGGCGGATGCGGGATTACGGCGATGATCGCCATGAACAGCGCGGTTTTTGCCGAGTCTGGCCGCGTTTCGCCGGAGGGGCCCAAGCTGTACCCGGAGTTCGAGCATCTGGGTCCAGCGTCGGATTTCATCGAGGAAATTTTCCAGATCATCGAACATATCCCGCTGTTCGAGGACATGAGCCGCCAGGAAGTCGGATACCTGTGTCGCTACATGCTGTGCTATGGCGCGCCTCGCAACGCGACGCTTCTACGGGAAGGGGACGAGGGTCAGCATCTGCTGATCGTCCTCACCGGAAATATCGATGTGATCAAGGATACGCCGAAGGGCTCCAGATCGATTGCCGTGGCCGGCGTTGGCTCCTCGCTGGGCGAGATGTCGATGATCGACGGCGCCAGGCGCTTCGCCTCCTGCATTGCCACCGAGCCAACCGACTTCGCCGTGCTCACGCGCACCGCCCTCACCGAAATCGTCATCGATCACCCCGGCCTCGGCAGCAAGCTGCTCTTGCTGCTGCTGCAAGTGATGACACGACGCCTGCGTGACGCCAGCAATCTGCTGCTGCCCTATATCGCAGGCGACGCCGTGTGACACCCAGGTTACTCACTGTGCCTTCGTTCGGACCGGGCCCCAATGGACCCAGCCCCCAACCAGTACTCTCTGCCTCTAATCGTCTCATGCCATCGCAATGATCCATGTGAGCTATTTCGGATACCTACGGAAATCCCTATGATCGACTGCCAAGCTGATACCCCACCCGCTCTCGAAGGGAACCCGGAATGTCTCCGCAACTCCGTCACAAAACAGTTCGCCTGGGCGCCGCGCTTGTGCTCGCCGCCTGCGCCGCATCGGCTGCAGCGGAGACAGTGCAGTTGCGCTACGTCAGCCCGGCCGCAGCACTGGCCACCCCGCTGCACCTGCCGCCAGGAACCCAGAGCTACTACGTGGGCAGCTACAATCTGCAGATCCAGACACCGGCCACATCGTTCCAGGCCTACTGCGTGGACCCGTTCCAATATGCTTCGACTGGCTACCTGAGCTATGGAAAATCCCCGCTGGCCAGCTTCCTGTCTGGTTCGGCGCAGAAGCTCGCCGATGTAAGCAGCCTTTTCGCCCACGCCTATGCCAACACCATCGGCAATGCCACCAAGGCGGCCGGCTTCCAGCTCGCGCTCTGGGAGGTTTTTAACGACAACAAGAACCTCACCAGCGGCAGCGTCTACAAGACGTCCCAGACCAATGCCGCTGCGGTTGCGGAGGCCAACAACCTGCTCGCCAGCTTGGCCGCATCAACCTGGACCACGCCGGCTGCGAACTACGATCTGACGATGTTCAGCAATGCCCAGAAACAGGATTTTCTTGCTGCCGCACCGGCTGTCACCCCCAGCACCACCTCACCGGTGCCGGAGCCCGAAGCTTCGATGCTGCTGCTGGCCGGCCTCGGCCTGCTCGGCCTTGCCTTACGCAGCCGCAGAAACCGCCCTCCGTCCGTCTGAAATCTCCCATCCCGGATTGCCGGCGACCTG
>VBWA01000024.1 GCA_006218025.1 Rhodocyclaceae bacterium
TCTGACTCCATGACAAAGAAATCGTTCACAGTGTTTGATACTTATTCAGTGTTTCCCTAGAGTTGGCCGCTGCGACGACAGCGGTATTTGCTTTGAAAATTCCTGTCGCGGAACTTGCGCGATTTCTCGGAAATGACCCTGGTCGCGATGAGCAGATGCGGCGATTTCAAGAGCAATTGCAGGCAGCGCAAGAAAACGGTGAGTGGTACCCTGGACAACGACAGCGAGACGCGAGAATTGAGACGACGCTAGAAAAGGCGAGGGCTCTGGATGGGCCAAACGGTACCAATCCCACCCGCCGCGACCCACTGGTCCTCGACCTCAACAACAACGATATCCAGACTACCAACGCCGCGACCAACGGCCTCCACTTCGACCACGACAGCAACGGCTTCGCCGAAGCCACCGGCTGGCTCAACCCCGACGACGCCTTCCTCGCCTTCGACCGTAACGGCAACGGAACCATAGACACCGGCCTCGAACTCTTCGGCGACCAGACTCTCCTGCGCTCCGGCGCCAAAGCATCCTCCGGCCTGCAAGCCCTGAGTGAATGGGACAGCAACCACGACGGCCAGATCGGCGCCGCCGACACCCGCTTCGCCGACCTGCGCGCCTGGACGGACGCCAATCAGGACGGCATCAGCCAAGCCGACGAACTGCATACCCTGACCGACGCCGGCATCGCCTCGATCTCGCTCGCCGGCACCGCCACCAACGCGCCCGCCGACGCCAACGGCAACACCCTCACCCGTACCGGCAGCTTCATCCGCAGCGACGGCAGCACTGGCCTCGCGGGCGAAATCGCCTTCCGCCGCGACACCGCGCTCTCCATCCCCGTCACCAACTACACCGTCACCGACACCATCGCTGCCCAGCCCGACCTCTCCGGCTACGGCAACCTGCTCGACCTGCATCAGGCCCTGGCCAAGGAAGACGCCGTCCTCATCGCTGCCGGCGGCACCGCCGGCACGCTGCGCGAATCGGTCTATCGCAGCCTGGCCATGCAGACGCGGCTGTCGGACCTGCGCCCTGCAACGCCGGATCGAAGCCGACCCGGTGGCGGGGCTGGGCGATCTGCTCGACCTCGACAAGTACGCCGGCATGGAGTTGATGCGGCAGGGCTGGACGGGCATGGACGGTTTCGGAACTTTGATGAAGAGTCGGCGCTGGTGGCACGGCGAGCGGAGCGCGATAGTCGCGAACGAAGCGTTATGGAGGAGACAGGCATGACCAGCAAACAGATTTTGATGATGCGCAAAGGATTGCGCATGGTGATTTCGATCTTGAGCTTGGGGGTAAGCATGAGCGCGTCTGGATTCTTGGGCTTGGGCGATTCGGCCAGTTGGAAAGAAGAGGTATTGCTCCACGACGGCAGGAAGATCATCGCCGAGCGAACCCAGACGTATGGGAGCAAGCCAACCATAGACAGCCGGGAGGGTCGCCTTCTGGAGGAGAAGTGGATATTCGTAATTCCTGGAAGCAAGGAGCGCCTCGTCTGGGAAAATAATTTTAGGACTCCTCCCGAAGGCCAGAGCCTGACACTGATGCTCGTCGGGTTTGTTGGTGGTGTTCCCTATCTTGCAACATCACCGGCGGGTTGCATCGCATACAACCACTGGGGCCGGCCGAATCCGCCCTATGCCTTCTTCAAACATGATGGCAAGCGATGGCAGCGTATCCCGTTAGTCGAGTTTCCGGCGCAGTTAAAGGAATCGAATGTCGTCGTCGGGAGACCGAAGCCATCTAACCGAAGTGGAATGCTTACTGTGGAGACTGTTCGAGAAGATAACCGCTTGCTGGAGCCGCATCACCGCGTCATTGTCCGCGAGGCGATAACCAAGGGAGATGGCAATTGGAATTGTCCTGACTACAGTTCACTGCGCTATTCAGGTCCGAAGGCACCGCTTCCGATCTCTCCGCCAAGCAAGGCGAGCCTCGATCAGAAGTAGATCCGAACGAAAGGTCAGTCTCAAAATGAATAGGAGATAAGCGATGGCGACTCAATATGAAATCGACTGCGCGTTAATGGCTGGACGTGCATATCAGACGACACGCGACAGTATCAATTGGGTTCCGATTCCTGTGGGATGGGTAGAGTTCTTTCATGTTCCCAGCCCCGCGTTTCCTTCAACAAGTGGCTTTGAAGCCATCTCCTTCCAGCGTGGCACCGGATCAAACCAGGAAATCGTCATTTCTTTTGCTGGAACCAACCCCGTCGATGTCGGAGGTGACGTTGCGGCTGACGTTGGCTTGGCCATGGGCTTGGGTTCCATCCAGTTGCGCGAAGCGGCGGAGTATTACCTCAATGTCCGTCAAGTCAACCCGGATGCCGTCATCAGCTTTACCGGCCACAGTCTGGGCGGCGGTTTGGCGGCCCTGATGGGCGTGTTTTTCGATAGGCCGGCCGTTACCTTCGATCAGGCCCCGTTCGCCGCCAGTGCCAACGCGATCGCCGGTGGTGGTGGTGTCTATGTCGATTTGCTGGCTCATCTCCGCAGTCTCGATTATGCGGAATCTTTGCTGCAACCCCTGAGGGATTATCCCGGACTTGCGGATCGCGCAGGGCAGGTTAGGGGACGGTACGTTCAAGGCGAATTTCTTACTGCCTATCCGGCGATCGGTAGCTTGTCCGGTATTGGCACGCAGACCCCGCTGACTCACGGCGCCAACAATGTCTCGGGCATCGACTTGCACTCGCAGACGCTACTGACTGCATTTTTGCAGAACGACTCCTTTCGCGATGTCACGACCAAGCTAAGTGACTTGGGCAAGATGCTGTTTGATAGCAACCTGTACTACAACGATCCCAACATTCTGGAAAACGCAGAGCGTAACTTCCTCGAAAACCTTGTCCGCCATCAGGCCGGCAACATCAATGGCGTCGCTTTCGATGGCGACAAGATGCTTGATCGCTTTACTGCCGATCTGCAAGCGGTCGCCCAGGATGGTGGCCTCACCTTGACGAATAACTTCATCACAAAGGCTTTGATTGCCTTTGCGATGCAGATGTACTACGAGAAAGTTACGGTCGAGAACAAGCATCTCTTCGACACCGTAAGCATGGGCGGGGGCCTGCACTTCGACCAAAACGACATCGCCGACACGTTGAGTGCAGCCAAGGGAGGTGTACATTTTCGGAACTACCTCTATACGACTTTTACAGATGAGGAACAAATGCTGATCAACTCCCTGCTGCCCGTTCTGCGCGACTGGTACGTGCAGGCCGGAGCAACGGGGATGAACGTCACCGACACGCAAAACCGCAACGCCTTTCTACTCGGCGGTAACGGCAGCGACACCCTAACTGGCGGTAGCGGAACTGACCTGTTGATCGGCAATGCAGGCGTCGACACTCTCGAAGGTGCAGGCGGCAGCGACATCCTGATCGGTGGCAACGGCGAAGATCGTCTGATGGGAGGCGACGACAACGATATCCTTGACGGCGGCAAGGAGGGTGACTTCCTCTACGGCGATGGCGGCGATGACCGACTCAAGGGTGGTGAGGGTGACGACAAACTCTTTGGCGGCGACAACGCAGACGTTCTCGAAGGCCAAAGCGGCGACGACATTCTCGATGGCGGCAAAGGCAATGACATCCTCAAAGGTGGAGACAACAACGACATACTGCTCGGCCATGAAAACGATGACGATCTATATGGTGATGCTGGAAACGACACGCTTGTCGGTGGCGAAGGCACCGACACCCTGGACGGTGGCGAAGGTAACGACGACCTCTACGCGGGCGATCCAGGGGACAGCAGCGATTCATCGGTCAACAAACTCAACGGCGGCGCTGGCGACGACAAGCTTTACGGAGCCGCCGGCCAAGACCTCCTCGAAGGCGGCACTGGCAACGACATCCTGATCGGGGGCGACGGTGCCGACGAACTCTTCGGCGGAGAGAACGACGACACCCTCTACGCCGGCACCGAATCCACGACCGACAACAGCGACACCACTGCCAACCAACTCATCGGCGGCACCGGCAACGACACCCTCAACGGCGGCGGCGGGCAGGACCTGCTCCTCGGCGGTGACGGCGACGACACCCTAAGCAGCGGCGCCAGAGACGAAGTCATGAAAGGCGGCATCGGCAGCGACACCTACCTCTATGCCGGAGCCAGCGACGGCTACGACAGCATCGAAGACCGCGCCGAAGGCAAACAACAACTCGGCAACATCCGCTACGCCGGAGCCACGCTATCGGGCGGCACCCGCCCCAAAGACGACACCAACTACCAGTGGAAAAACGACGACGGCGTCACCTACAGCACCAGCGGCGACCCCGACAAAGGCGAGACCACGCTCACCATCAGCAACGGCAACGGCCGGCTCACCGTCAAGAAATTCATCAATGGCGACCTGGGCATCCAGCTCAAGGACAAAGACAAGGAAGACGAGCCCTTCGTCCCGCCCGACATCGAGCGCAGCGTGGAGGCCATCGACCCCGGCAACCGCGACTACAAACGTGCCAAAACCTGGTCCGCCCCGCGCGACCCGCTCGTCATCGACCTCGACGGCAACGGCGCCCGCGCCACCCCGACGTGGGCCGGCACCTACTTCGACTACGACGGCGACGGCACCCAAACCCGGAGCGGCTGGGTCGCCCAGAACGATGCCCTGCTGGTGCGGGACAGGAACGGCAACGGCAGCATCGACACCCAGAGCGAACTCTACGGCGACCAGACCCTCAACCCCAATGGCACCCTCGCCCGAAGCGGCTTTGCCGCGCTCGCCGGAGAAGACGGTAACCACGACGGCCGGATCGACGCCCAGGATGCCGCCTGGAACGAACTCAAGCTCTGGCAAGACAGGAACAACGACGGCCAGACCCAGGCCGACGAACTCAGCACCCCGGCGCAGCATGACATCGTCGCCTTCAACACCGCCGCCACGAATCACTACGTCGGCTTTGGCGGCAGCACCAACCAACTGCGCAGCGGCACCTACACCAAGGCAGACGGCAGCACAGGCGCGATCGGCGAAATGCAGTTCGAACAAAACCCGGTCGACACCCGGCCGGCGCAGCCGGTGACTGTCGACACCCCAACCCTGGCCGCACTGCCCAACCTCAAGGGCAGCGGCAAGGTGCAAAGCCTGTGGCAAGCCATGAGTCTGGGCACGCAAGAAGCCCAGGCGCTGGCCGATGTCGTCGGCCGCTTCGATGCCGCCACGACGCGAGCCGAACAACTGACCCTGCTCGACGAGGTACTGACCGCCTGGGCCGACACCAGCGGCATGACGAAAACCCTGGACGAGCGCGCCAATGGCTATGCCGTGGAATACCTCGGCCTGGGAACGGACCAGCGCAGCCGGCACGCGGTGACGCCGACCACGGCAGGAACTCCGACCAACGGCCGCGTCCGCAACGTCGACGACCCGCATCTCGATGCCGCCTACCGGGCAAAAATTGCCGAGTTCACTCGCGTCATGCATGTCGCCGAAGCCTTCAACGGCGAGTACTTCTACAACGCGCCGGGGGCGGCCAGCGACACCCGCGGCGCCAACGACGGCATGGGCGTGTATTGGGGCGGCAGTGCCTACAACCTGAATCTGTCCCACGACGGCCGGCCGGTGGTGAGCCTGTCGCTCAACGGGGCGCAGATCGATCCCCTCTACGCGGCCTACGCCACGCTGCGCGAATCGGTCTATCGCAGCCTGGCCATGCAGACGCGGCTGTCGGACCTGCATCGAAGCCGACCCGGTCGCCGGGTTGGGCGATCTGCTCGACCTCGACAAGTACGCCGGCATGGGGTTGCTGCGGCAGGGGTGGGACGGCATGGACGACTTCGACAGCCTGGTCCGGAGCTTGCCGGATACGCCGGAGATTCAGGCGCTGCTGCGGGAGTTCCGGGTCGGCGTGGACGGCGTGCCGAACAATCTCGACTACACGGTGGGCAATATCGTGGTGCGCGGGGATGGCAATGATGTGGCCTGGGGCGGCAGTGCGTCGGATCGGGTTTATGGGGGCGGGGGCGACGATCGCTTGTTTGGTGGCAATGGTGATGATTTGCTGGTCGGCGGTGATGGCGACGATAGCCTTGATGCTGGCAATGGTGATGATTTGCTGGTCGGCGGCGATGGCGACGATAGCCTTGATGCTGGCAATGGGGACGATGTGCTGAACGGTGGGGCGGGCGACGATACGCTGACGGGAGGTGCTGGCTCCGATACGTATGTGTTTGGACGTGGAAGCGGCCACGACACCATCGGTGCCAGCGGGGTGATCGAATTTGATCGGGATACCGTGCAGCTGACCGGATTGCGTCCCGAGGATGTCGACGCCTCGGGGTCGACGTATGGTGAGTTGGTCCTGACTATTCGCGATACCGGCGAGAGCCTGCGGATCGCTCGTCCGTGGTGGTGGAATGGCAGTAGCGAGATTCGCCGCTTCCTTTTCGAAGATGGCACCCAGTGGTCTTTCGAAGATGCCCTGCGTTTCACGGTACCCGAGGGAACGGAACGCGACGACACGATCAGGGGTAGCAGTGCTGATGATGTGATTTCCGGCCTGGGTGGCGACGACGAGCTGTTTGGTGGGGCCGGCAACGACGTAATTGACGGTGGGCCAGGCAATGACCAATTGACGGACAACGACTTCGCCGCTTTTGGTGGCAGCGGTTCGGACACCTACCTGTTTGGACGCGGCGATGGACGGGATGTCGTCTACGACGAAGAGCGCTGGGCTTCGTCGGTTGATACGCTGCGTTTCAAGGCGGGAGTGGGTGCCGACGACATCGTGTTGGCTAGCTACGAAGGAGGCTTGAGTTTGTCGATTGCAGGGACTGGTGACAGTGTGACGCTGCGGGGCTACTTCAACAACACCGTTGACGGCCTTTACAACAGCGGCACCCTGATCGAGCAGGTGGCGTTCGATGACGGCACGACCTGGTCGCACGCGGATGTTCTGGCCCACCTGTTTGCCGGCAGCGCCTACGACGACGAGATTGTCGGCACGAAAAACGCCGAGTCGATTGCCGGCGGCGAGGGCGATGACCTGATCCAGGGCGCCGAAGGCACTGACAACATCGCGGGCGGAGAGGGCTACGATACGCTGGTGGGCGACGCGGGGGCCGACACCTTGCGCGGCGGCGCCGATGACGACGAATTGTGGGGCGACACGCGGGGCGACCCCGAGGGCTGCTACTACGCCAGCATCTCGGGCGCGGATTCCCTGTTCGGCGACGCGGGCAGCGACCGGCTTCACGGCGGCGCGGGGGATGACAGCCTGAGCGGCGGCGATGACGACGATACCCTTTTCGGCGATACCGGCGACGACATGCTCGAAGGCGGCGCCGGTAACGACACCCTGGCCGGTGGCGGCGAGGCCAGTCTTGCGAGTGGCGACAGGGCGTCCAATACAGCCAACGGCAACGACGCCTACTTGTTTGGCCGGGGGGACGGCAACGACGTGATTGTCGATCGTGATCGCACGGCGGGCAATCTCGATGTCATTCGCCTGGGGGCGGACATCGTCGCCGACCAGGTACAGGCGATACACCGCGGCGGCAACCTGATCCTGGCGCTGACCGACGCGCCCGACATGCTGACGGTAAGGAACTGGTTCCTCAGCACGGAATGGCGCGTCGAGCGGATCGAATTCGTCGATGGCACGGTGTGGACGCAGGACGACGTGCTGGCTCGCGCCACCATGATCGGCACGCCGGTGAGCGAGTATCTGCCGGGCATCGATGCCCATGACGACGTGGGCCATGCCCTTGCGGGCAACGACACGATGTGCGGTTTCGGCGGCAACGACAGGCTGGACGGTGGCGAAGGCAACGATGTTGTCGATGGCGGCGCCGGCAGCGACATTTTGCTCGGCGGCGAAGGCGCGGACATCCTGGTAGGCGGGGCGGGTGGCGACGTGCTGGATGGCGGTAGCGCCGACGATGCGCTTTACGGCGACGATAGATGGCGCAATGGCGTTCTGGTGGGCGGCGCCGACGGCTATCGGTTTGGCCTGGACGATGGGCATGACAGGGCGGTGAGCTTTAGCGGTGCGGACGACCGGGTGGAGTTCAAGAATGGCGTGACGCCGGATGCGGTCAAGGCGCGCCGCGCCGGCAACGATCTGGTGCTGACGCTTTCAGCCTCGGATCGACTGACGCTGAAGGATTGGGCCTTGGGCGGCGATACCCGGATCGCCCGGGCGAGCTTCGCCGACACGACGGTCTGGACGGCGGCCGACCTGATGGCCCGCGCCGGCGAGGGGGATGCCACGGCCGAAACGCTGGTGGGTTTCGAAGGCGACGACACGCTGACAGGGCACGCCGGCGACGATACGCTGACCGGCCTGGCGGGGGACGACAGCTATGTGTTCCATGCGGGCGACGGTCGCGATACGGTGATCGATGACGCTGGCAAGGATCATCTGCTGTTTGCGGACATCGACGCCGACGCGGCCACGGCGATGCGTAGCGACAACGACCTGCTGATAGCCACTCTCACCGGCGACGCGGTGACGGTGGTCGGATGGTTTGCCGGCGCCGAACCGGGCAGCGTCGGCGTGGCTACGGTGAGTTTCGCCGACGGCACCCTGTGGGACGCGCAGGAACTCAAGCGCCAGGCGCTGATTGGCACGGCGGCGGACGACCTGCTGATCGGCTATGCCTCCGATGATGTTCTGGTGGGCAGCGCCGGTGACGATACCTTGCTGGGCGGTGCGGGGAACGATGACTATGTCTTCCGTCGTGGCGACGGCCGCGACACGATCGGCGAGAGCGACGCCACGGCGGGGAATGTGGATACCCTGCAATTGGCCGATTTGACGGTGGGAGAAGTGACGCTCGGCATCGACGGTTTCGATTTGCTGCTGCAGGTGACGGGCAGCGACGACGCGGTGCGCATGCCGAACTGGTTCGATTCGGCATCGACGCGGGTGGAGCGGATCGTCCTGGCGGACGGCACGGTCTGGGATGCGGCGGCGATCCAGGCTCTGGTCAGCCCGGCGACCAGCGCCGACGACTATCTGGTGGGCCTGGAAACAGACGATACCCTGGATGGCGGCGCCGGCAAGGACGCGATTTTTGGCATGGACGGCAACGACGTGCTGATCGGCGGCCGCGACGGCGATGCGCTCTTCGGAGGCTCGGGGAGCAACGAGTACCGGATCGGTCGCAGCCAGGGGCTTGATCGCATCTATTCGGCGGCGGGCGCCGAGGACTCGATTGTGTTCGGCCCAGGCATTGCCTTCGATGATCTGAGCATCCAGTTTCGCCAAGGGGGATGGAACGACCAGGAGCAATATTCGCCGACCACCGTGGCCATTGGAATCGGCAACGGCGAGGGGGTGCTGATTCGAGACGATCCGGATGCCGATTCGCTGGGCGATCTCGGGCTTTTTGGCTTGCGACAGGTGAGTCTTGACGATGGTACGGTGCTTACGCTCGACGAGTTGATTGCGCTGGCCGATGGCGGCGTGCCCGGCGGGCAAACAGGCGATTTCTGGTCGGACAACGAGCTGCGCGGCAGCGTGGCTAGCGACGATATCGCTGGCGGCATGTACAACGACGTGATCGACGCCCGCGATCAGGCCGACGAGGTATATGGCGGCGAAGGCAACGACATCATTGCCGGCGGCAAGGGCGCGGATTTCCTCGACGGCGGCGATGGAAGCGACGTGTATGTGTATAACCCCGGTGACGGCGCGGACGTGGTGGATAACACCTGGGACTTCGGCGGCAGCGCCAATGTCATCTCCTTCGGCGGCGGCCTGAGTCCGGCCGACGTGAGGGCCTATGTCAACGGCGACGGCGAACTGGTGCTGCGGGATGGCAAGCGGGGTGATGCGGTGACGATGCGCGGCAACATGACCTATGCCCAGTTCATCGATTTGTCGGGCTCGTATCAAGCCTTCCACCTGGGCGATCTGCGGGCGGACTTTTCCGCGCAACTCGCGGGCGCCAGTGCCGAGGCGCCGTTTGCCTTGTTCGCCGACGCAGCGGATTACATCGAGAATGGGGAAGGCGTTTGGGGCGGCGATCGGGCACTGGTCTATGCACAACTGGGCGACCTGTTCGCCCAGTCGCTGCGCTTCGATCTTGGCGCGGGGGACGATGTGATCGATGGATCGGTGCTATCGGATGTCATCGAAGCCGGCGACGGCGATAACGTCGTCCATGCCGGAGCGGGCAGCGACTCGATATATGCAGGCGAAGGAAATGATGTCGTCGATGCGGGCTCGGGCGATGACTACGTCAATACCGGGGATGGCAACGACGTGATCGATGCTGGCGACGGCAATGATGTGATTGTGGTGGCGGGCGGTGGCGTCAAACAAGTGGCCGGCGGAGCCGGCGACGACACCTATGACTTCAGTCCCGGCGCCCATCTCGTGATCGACGATCAGGCGCTGCCGGGGGCGGGCAATCGGCTCGTGTTTGGGTCGGGTATCGACTGGGATTGGGTTAGAGGTTCCATCGAGGGCGGCCAATTTGTGTTGCGCATCGGCGAGGATGGCGGCGAGGTGCGCTTTGCCAATTTCGATCCAGCCGATCCGCGGGCTTCCGCATCGGTGGATTGGATCGAGAAAGATGGCAACGCGTATTCCTGGTCGGAGCTGTTCGACCGGGGCATCGACGTGGTCGGTACCGAAGGCGAAGACGTTCTCGCCGGAGGGGAAGGTAACGATACGCTGGCTGGCGCTCGCGGCAACGACGTCTATCTCTTCAATCGCGGCGACGGCAACGATGTCATCGTCGATGACGCCACCCCCGAGGCGGGCAACACGCTCCTGTTTGGTCCCGGCATTACGACGGAAGGCATCGGCTGGTCGATCGAATTTGATGACGAGATCGATGACGGACAGACCAGCATCGTGACCTTGCACGTAGGCGATGTAGACGGCTCGATCATCTTCGGAGGCGTGTCGCGTGACGATCTCGACGGCAACCATCCGGTGGATAGCTTCCGTTTCGCGGACGGTACGACCTTGTCGTGGAGCCAGTTGATGGATTTCGGCTTCAGCTTCGAGAGTCGCAACTGGTCCAACTGGCTGGAGGGTACGGACCGTGGCGACAGCTTCCACGCCTTTGGCGAAGAGGACTATCTGCGGGGTAATGCAGGCGACGACCGGTACTGGATCGAGTCCGCCAGTACCTACAGCATGATTATCGACGACGCGGTGCCGGGAGCGGGCAACACGGTCTATTTCGGGGACGGGATGCATCTGGATGACGCTCGGCTTGCCTGGAACGGCCAGTGGTCCATCGATATCGCCGGCGAGTGGCAGGTTGCGTTCAGCACCACGGCGGAGTGGGACGAAGAGGAGGGTTCCTCCCTCTACGGCCGAAGCGTCAACAACTTCGTTTTTGCCGATGGCACGGCAATCGATTTCGACGGCTTGTTGGCCCGCGGGGTGTACATCGAGTCAGAAGACGAAATTTCCGGCACGCCGTGGAAGGACTTCATTGCCGGCTCGGATGGCAACGATACCTTCACCGGCGGCCCTGGCGGCGATACGCTCGAAGGTGGCGAAGGCGACGACACCTACATCTACAACCGCGGCGACGGCAAGGTGACGATCAACGATGTCGCTAGCATGGATGAGGGCAACACCTTGCGTTTCGGCGCCAACATCGTGCCGGACGACATGGTTCGCAGCCTGCGCTTCAAGGCGCCCGGCGGCGGCGACTCCGGCGAATTCATCATTCGCCTGGACGACAGCGGCGACGAGATTCATATTCTGGGTTTCGATCCGCAAGACCCGGAATTGGGCGACCATGGCGTCGAGTGCTTCGCCTTTGCCGATGGCAGCGCGATGTCTTTCGGCGAGATGATTCGCAGCACATTTGTCGTGCAGGGCGGCGCCGGGAGCGATGAGCTTTCCGGTACGGCGGTGGCGGATCGTCTTTACGGGTTCGAGGGCGATGACGTTCTGCTGAGCGGCGGCGGCGATGATGTACTGACCGGCGCCGAGGGCGATGACGTACTTCATGGCGGCTACGGCTACGATACCTACGTCTTCGACATCGGCTCTGGGCACGATTCTGTGGTGGATTCCACCTTCGAGGCTGCCGAAAATGCCTTGCTCTTCGGCGACGGGATTAGCCGCGAAAGCCTGTCCTTCGAACCCGAACCGGACGGCTTGCGCATACGTTATGGCATCACCGATTCGGTGCTGCTGCGGGGCTACGGTTCATTTCCGAACGGCGATGTGGTGCAGACAATTCAATTTGCCGACGGCAGTCAGGTGTTGCTTGGGGAATTGGTCGACGTCGCGCCGGTGCCCGTCGCCACTTTGGATGCCGCCGTCGCCGTCGAGGACTCCGGCTTTGTCTGGACCCTGCCGACGGGCGTGTTTGCCGACGCCGATGAATTCGACACCTTGAACTATTCGGTTGCCGGCGAAAACGGGACCGCGCTGCCCGAATGGATTTCCTTCAACGCGGCGACGCTCACCCTTACAGGCATCGCAAGGAACCAGGATGTCGACAGCTTCATTGCCGAGGTGACCGCGACCGACTGGTTCGAACGCAGCGCCATGACGTCCTTCACGGTTTCGGTGGCCAATACCAACGACGCGCCCGAGGTGGGCGGTGAGTTTGGCGCGCAGGCCGCCACCGAAGACAGCCCCTTCGCGTTCACGGTGCCGGCGACGGCCTTCAGCGATGTCGATGTCGGCGATGCGCTGATCCTGTCCGCAACTCTGGCGAATGGCGATCAATTGCCGGCATGGTTGTCCTTCGATGCGGCGACCGCGACCTTCAGCGGCACGCCACTGAACGACGATGTCGGGTCGCAGTCGGTATCGGTGCTGGCCACCGATACGGTGGGGGCATCCGCCCGCCAGACCTTCAGCTTGTCGGTGGCCAATACCAACGACGCGCCGGAGACCGGCGTGGCGCTGCTTGCTCAGGTGGCGACCGAAGACAGTGCGTTCGCCTTCACCCTGCCCGAGACGGCTTTCAGCGATGTCGATGTTGGCGATGTGTTGATGACCCTGTCCGCGAGTCTGGCAAATGGCGATCCCTTGCCCGGATGGTTGCACTTCGATGCGGCAGCCGGCAGCTTTACGGGCACCCCGCTCAACGACGACGTCGGATCGCTGGCGATTGCCGTAAGCGCCAGCGACCTGGCGGGCGCGACTGCCGGCCAGGCATTTGTACTCGATGTTGCAAACACGAACGATGCGCCGGTCGTCGGCACCGCAATTCCCGACGCGCAGGCGACGGAAGACTCGGGATTCGAGTTCGTCGTTCCCGCAAGCGCATTCGCCGATGTGGACCTCGGAGATACGCTTTCCCTCGCGGCGACACTGTCCGATGGAATTGCGCTGCCTGGGTGGCTATCCTTCGATGCCGCGACCGCGACATTCCGCGGCATCCCGCTGAATGAAGATGTCGGAGCCTTGTCGGTCTCTGTCCTTGCCACCGATGCGGCAGGTGCCACCAACAGCCAAGCCTTCACATTGTCGGTGAGCAATACCAACGACGCACCCGTCGCCAACGAGGCGATTGCCTCTCAAGTCGCTAGCGAAGACAGCGCCTTTGCGATCGCCATTCCCGCGGCGGCTTTTGTGGACGTCGATCCTGGCGACAGCTTGAGCTATACGGCCAGCGCGGCAAACGGCGGTCCGCTGCCCAACTGGCTGTCCTTCGACGCCGCCACCCGGACCTTCAGTGGAACGCCTGTCAACGAGGACGTGGACAGCTTTGCCGTGAAAGTGTCGGCTGTCGATCTGGCGGGTTCCTCCGCCAGCCAAACCTTCAACGTGTCGGTCGGCAACACGAACGACGCGCCGGAAACGGATCAGGCGATTCCCGCACAAATTGCCACGGAAGACAGTTCCTTCGCCTTCACGATTCCCGCGTCGGCGTTCAAGGATGTCGATTTCGGAGATACGCTGTCGCTGTCGGCAAGGCTCGCCAATGGAGACGCCTTGCCCGCGTGGTTGAACTTCGATGCCGCGACAGCCCGCTTTACCGGAACGCCGCTCAATGATGACGTCGGGGTGTTGTCAGTCGCTATGGTAGCCACCGATGCGGCCGGCACTTCCGTCAGTCAGATCTTTGCCTTGTCCGTGGCCAACACCAACGATGCGCCCGAGGTGGACGATGCCATTGCTGCCCAGATCGCCACCGAGGACGCTGCCTTTGACTTCAAGCTTCCGGTCACGGCATTCAAGGATGTCGATGTCGGGGACACTTTGACGCTTGCGGCGACTCTCGCCAACGGCGATCCATTGCCGGCGTGGCTGGTCTTCGACGCGGCGACCGGCAGATTCACGGGGACTCCCCTGAACGAGGACGTCGGAGCACGGTCGATCTCGGTGGTTGCCGCCGACTCGGCCGGCGCGTCCGCCAGCCAGTCCTTTGCCTTGTCGATAGCCAACACCAACGATGCGCCGGAAGCTAATGGCGCGATTGCAAGCCAGGCCGCGATCGAAGATAGCGCATTCAGCTTCACCGTGCCCGCGACAGCTTTCGGCGATGTCGATGTCGGGGACATGCTTGGCTTGTCGGCGACGCTGGCCAATGGCGCTCCGCTGCCCGCGTGGCTCGTCTTCGATTCCGCAACAAACACATTCTCGGGAACTCCGGCGAACGAAGATGTCGGCACCGTAACGGTGAGGCTTTCGGCGACGGATGCAGTGGGGGCCGACGCGACGCAAGTCTTCAGTCTCGGCGTGATCAACGTCAACGACGTGCCGCTGACGAGCAGCGATTCTGGTACGGTGGTCGAGGATGTTGCGATATCTGCGTCGGGCAACGTGCTGGCAAACGATCGCGATCCCGATGTGGGGGATGTGCTGGCGGTGTCCGACACTGGCGTGCGGCAAGGCAGCTACGGCCAATTGTCGCTTGCGGCTGGCGGAGACTGGAGCTATCAGCTCGACACTGCAAGGTCGCAGGCGCTGGGTGCAGGGGAATCGGCGGTCGAGCATTTCACTTATGCCGCCTTCGATGGACAGCTTGCTGCGCCCGGGACACTCGATATTGCGGTCGGCGGCAGCAATGATGCACCGTTGCTTGCCGGAGCCTTGCCGGCGGTCAAGGTGAAAGCCGGATCCTTGTTCTCATGGCGTATGCCGCTGGACGCTTTTGTGGATCCGGATGCCCATGACGTGCTCGGCTACGGCGCCAGCCTCGCCGACGGGTCGCCGCTGCCGGGGTGGCTGAGTTTCCATGCGGCGAGCGCCACGTTCTCGGGAACGCCGGGTCCATGCGATATCGGCGACCTCAGCGTAAGACTCACCGCAAGAGATGGCAGCGGTGCGACGGCGGTGGGCGCGCTGCCGTTGACGGTTGCCCTTACCTTGCCGGGCAAGACCTTCGTCGGCACGTCGTGCGCGGATGCGCTGACCGGCACCGAGGATGATGATGTGTTCGATGGCTGCGGAGGTGCCGACACCCTGACTGGGCGGAGCGGCGACGATTTGTATCTGGTGACCGATCAGAGGGATCGCATTGTCGAACGGGCCAACGGCGGATTCGACTCGGTCTGGGCCGATACCGCCTTCACGCTGCCCGATCAGGTAGAGGCGCTGGCTTTCGTCGGCGCGGGCGATTACGCCGGGAATGGAAACGGCCTGGATAATCTTCTGGTAGGCAACCGCGGTGAAAACCGTATGGACGGCAGGGCGGGAGATGACATTCTGCTTGGCCGGGAGGGCGACGATACCCTGCTGGGCAGCGCGGGCCGTGATGCGCTGGATGGCGGCTCCGGCGATGACCTGCTCGACGATGGCGAGGCTGCGGGATTCATCGCCGGTGGTCGCGGCGACGATACGGTTCGCCTGGGGGGCGGGGCGGACGTCATTGCTTTCAACCGCGGCGACGATGCAGATCGCATACAAGGCGGGAACGGGCAGAACGATACCCTGTCACTGGGTGGCGGCATTCGTGTCAGCGATATCCGCTTGCGCAAGAGCGGCAAGGATTTGGTGGTTGAGATCGGCGGTGGCGATT
Organism: Rhodocyclaceae bacterium; assembly: GCA_006218025.1. GTDB lineage: Bacteria > Pseudomonadota > Gammaproteobacteria > Burkholderiales > Rhodocyclaceae > Sulfuritalea. Next base: position 15,912 of record VBWA01000024.1, read on the forward strand.
CCCTGCTGTTTGCCGACTGGTACAGGAACGCAGGCAGCCGGACGGTGGCGACGCTTCAGGTCGCGGTCAATACGGCTGGCACGCTGTTCGACCGCTATGACTTTGCCGGCCTGGCGCAGAAATTCGACACTGTCCTTGCCGCCAACCGCCGTATCGATTCGTGGCTGCCGGGGAGTGACGTATCGCGCTTCAGGCTCGGCAATGCCACCGTCGACGTAGCGGGCGGCAGCCTCGCGGCGGCCTATGCGAGTAGCGGGACACTGAACGATCTGCGACCCGAGACGGTGTCTGCAGCACTGGCGACGCCGCGCAGCGATGCGAGGGCAAGCACCTGCTTGCCGGATGTGCCGCTGCCGCCGCAGCCCTCATGTCACGACGGGCGGCATGACGATCACGACGGCCACGGACATGGAGGCCACGGCAAGGATGACCGGCATGACCGGGATAGCTCATTCGGTTGGCACAGCGGATCGGGGCAGTTCCTGACCCAGCGCGAGGTCGAGGCGGCCTGGCAATCCTGGCAGCAGCAAGCGGCGCCGTCGCCGTCTGCCTCGCCGATCGACTACGCCATGGGCTGGGCCCGCCTGCGCGACAAGCTGGCCGGGCATCTCGATGAAGACGACTGGGGTGGCGCCTGGTGCGGTCATGCGGGCGGCGCGCGCGCGGACGGATTCCTGCTGACCTCGGGGCCGGGCGGCTTCGCCGGACGCGGCCCGATCGGCCTTCCCGGCACGGCGTTGAAGACCTTCGAGGGTTTGCACGAAGGCTTTGACCGGCTGCACGGATCATGATGAGCAAATGGAGCAAGCAGTTGTTCGGCGCGGTCGAGCCGAATCCGTCCGACTTCGCCGCGCCCCTGCTGCGCATCCAGCAAAGCCCGCCGCATCCGCTGGGGCGGCGTGTGGTGCTGACGCTCGCCTGTTTGCTGGCGGGCTTGCTGGTCTGGAGCGTGGTCGGGCGGCTGGATATCGTCGCCGTGGCCGAAGGCAAGCTGGTGCCGCAAAGCTACGTCAAGATCGTGCAGCCGCCGGAATCCGGCATCGTGCTGGATATCCTGGTGCATGAAGGCGAAGCGGTGCGTGCCGGGCAGGTGCTGATGCGCATGGATGCCCTGCCGGCCGAGGCCGACAGCAAGTCGGTCGACCTCGATCTGGCCAGGAAGCGCCTGACCCTGAAGCGCATCGATGCCGAGTTGAACGGAACGCCCCTGCTGTTCGCGGCGGGCGATCCGCCGGCGCTGGCGGCGGAAATCACCGCCCAATACCGCGCCAATCGCGCGGCGGTGGACTCGGCCCTGGCCGAAGAGCGCACGCGGCTGGCCAAGGCCCGCGCGGAAAAGGCCGCAGCGGAACGGGTCAAGCACAAGCTGCAGGGCAGCTTGCCGCACTATCAGGAGCAGGAACAGGCCTACGAGAAGCTGTCGAAGCAGGGCTTCGCCGGGCCGCTGATGGTCAGCGACAAGCGCCGCGAACGGCTGGAGAAGGAAGAGGACCTGCGCGCCCAGGACCACCTGATCGAATCGGCGCAGGCCGGCATTGCCCAGTCGGAACGCAAGCTGGTGCAGATCGACTCCGATGCGCGCAAACAGCTCTATACCGAGCGCAACGAGATCCACGGCAGCGTCGAAAAGTTGTCGCAGGAGGCGGCGAAGCTGAGCCACCGCCGCGGTTTGCTGGAACTCAAGGCGTCGCAGGACGGCATCGTCAAGGATCTGGCGACCCATACGGCGGGCACCGTGGTCCAGCCCGGCACGGTGATGCTGACCCTGGTGCCGAAGAACGAGCTGCTCAAGGCCGAGGTCCGGGTATCGAACGAGGATATCGGTTTCGTTCGCGCCGGCCAGCCGGTGAAGGTCAAGCTCGCGGCGTTTCCCTTCCAGAAATACGGCATGGTCGATGGCGTGGTCGAGCATGTCGGCGCCGACGCGCTCGATGCCACTGCGCAGGAGGCCGGCGCGAGCGCTGCGGAGCGCGCGGCGTCGAAGCCGCTGACCTACAAGGCGCTGGTGTCGCTCAAGGCCATGAGCCTGAACGTGGAGGGCGAGCGTCTCGATCTGGGCGCCGGCATGCAGACGACGGCCGAGATATCGCTCGGCCACCGTTCGGTGATGGAATACCTGCTGTCACCGGTGCAGAAGGCCTGGCACGAGGCGGGCAGGGAGCGGTGAAAGTCCGGTAACGAAGAGGTTTCGTCGGGTGGCGAGCAAACCGACCAAAGTTAAGGCTCGGTTTTCTTCATCGCGTATCGCGATTGGCGTCCGCCCCATGCATGGAAGCGGCGCCCCATCAAGAAATGATGTTATATAGTAACCATAGTGTTATATTGTATACATCCATTTTCGATGTAGGCGCCCATGGATTTCCTTGCCCTGTTTGTCAGCCTGCCGACGCGACAATCCGCCGGCCGCATGCGCATCTGGCGTGCGCTGCGCGCCCTGGGCTGCGCGACCTTGCGCGACGGGGTGTTCCTGCTTCCCGAATCAGCGGAGCATGCGGCCGCATTGGCGCAGGTCGCCGCGGACGTGAATGCTGCGCAGGGCACCGCCGATATCTATCGTCTCGGCGGACGCAACGAATCGCAGCAGGCTGAAATCGTCGCGCTGTTCGATCGCACTGCGGAGTACGCCCGGCTGCTGGCAGCGATGGCCGGGGCCGATGCCGGGGATGCCAAGGCGCTGCGCGGCTTGCGCCGCGATCTGGCGGCGCTGGTCGCCATCGACTATTTCCCCGGTGAGGCTCGGCGACAGGCCCAGGAGGTATTCGCGGCGCTTGAATCGGCGGCCAGCGGCGAACCCTTGGCAACCGCGGGCCGGATTCGCCGTCTCGCCAGCGCCGACTTTCAGGGGCGAACCTGGGCGACCCGCAAAGGCCTCTGGGTCGATCGCATGGCATCGGCCTGGCTGATCCGCCGTTTCATCGACAAGAAGGCCAGGTTTCTCTGGCTCGACAATCCGAAGAAATGCCCGAAGTCGGCGCTCGGCTTCGACTTCGACGGCGCGGCCTTTACCCACGTCGGCGGCCGCGTCACCTTCGAGGTGCTGGCGGCGAGTTTCGGCCTCGACGGCGATCCGGCCCTGGCGCGCATCGCCGCCATCGTGCATTGCCTCGACGTCGGCGGCGTGCCGGTGGCCGAGGCGGCAGGCATCGAGGCCGTGCTGGCCGGCGCGCGAGCCGCCGCGCCGGATGACGACAAATTGCTGACCGAGGCGGGTCGAGTCTTCGACAGCCTCTACAAGAACTATCAACAGGAAAATCACGATGAGTGACACCACCGTCCCCACCGCCGTACCGCCAACGCCGACTCTCGGCGAAGCCTTCAAGTACTGGCTAAAGCTCGGCTTCATCAGCTTCGGCGGTCCGGCCGGGCAGATTTCGATGATGCATCAGGAACTGGTCGAGCGCCGGCGCTGGATCTCTGAGCATCGCTACCTGCACGCGCTCAACTACTGCATGCTGCTGCCGGGGCCCGAGGCGATCCAGCTCGCCATCTACATCAGCTGGCTGATGCACGGCGCCAGGGGTGCGGTGATGGCGGGCGTGCTGTTCTTCCTGCCCGCCTTCGTGCTGCTTTCGCTGCTGGCCGGCATTTACCTGAATTTCGGCAACGTGCCGGCAGTGGCGGGCATTTTCTACGGCATCAAGCCCGCCGTGGTCGCCGTGGTGCTGTTCGCCGCGTGGCGTATCGGCTCACGGTCGATCAAGAACGAAGTGCTGTTGGGCATCGCCGTGCTGGCTTTCGTCGGTATCCTGTTCTTCGATATCGACTTTCCCTGGATTGTGCTGGCAGCCGCCATCCTCGGCGCCATCGGCGGCAAGCTGATGCCGGCCAAGTTCAAGGCCGGCGGCGGTCATGGCGCCAGCGACAAGAGCTACGGCCCGGCGATCATCGATGACGATACGCCGCCACCGGCGCACGCGAAATTCACCTGGGGCAAGCTCGCCGTCACGGTCGTTGTTTTCGTGGTGATCTGGACGCTGTCAATGCTGGCTGTGCGCGGCACGCCGGTTCTTTATGACATGGGCGAATTCTTCACCAAGGCCGCCTTCCTCACCCTCGGCGGCGCCTATGCGGTGCTGCCCTACGTCTATCAGAACGCGGTGGAGCACTTCGGCTGGCTCACCGGTCCGCAGATGATGGATGGCCTGGCGCTGGGCGAAACCACGCCGGGGCCGTTGATCATGATCGTCACCTGGGTCGGCTACCTCGGCGGCGTGAGCAAGTCGGTGCTCGGCAACCCAGTCACCGGTGGTCTCGCCGGCGCGGCGGTGGCGACTTTCTTTACCTTCCTGCCGAGTTTCTTCTTCATCCTCGCCGGCGGACCCATGATCGAATCGACGCGTGGCGAACTGAAGTTCACGGCGCCGCTGACCGCCATCACCGCGGCGGTGGTCGGGGTGATCCTCAACCTCGCCACCTTCTTCGCCTGGCATACCTTCTGGCCCAAGGCGACGGCGGCTGCGCCTTTCAGCGGACTATTCGATGTCATCCCTGTGGTCATCGCCATTGCCTGCTTCATTGCTTTGTGGAAATACAAGGCCGACATTATGAAGGTGATCGGCGTCTGCGCCTTGCTCGGGCTTGGACTGTCGTTCATCCGTTAAGGACATTGCCATGAAATGGATTACCCGCGAACGTCCGAAGATCGACCGCATCGCCTGCCCCTGGCTGATCATCAACTTCATCGATCCGGGCGCCGAGTTTCTCTACGTGCCGGCCGGGGAGGTGGCGAAAGTGGCGGTGGAAACCGGTGCCACGCCTTACGACATCAAGGGCGTCGAACTGGGACATCACGGCGACGAATGCTCCTTCGACGCCTTCATCCACAAGTACGAGCTGCGCGATCCCGCACTGGACAAGCTTGCCCTGATCGTGCGCGCGGCCGATACCGGTCGGCCCGACCTTGCTCCCGAGGCCGCCGGATTGCTTGCCGTATCGGCGGGGCTGTCGCTCAACTTCACCGATGACCACGAGATGCTCAGGCATGGCATGGTCATTTACGACGCGCTGTATGCCGCCTGTGCGAACTCTTTACTGAAAAAAGCCGGGCGCTTGCTGGGCCTGAAATGAACAACCTGGCAGGCGCAGCGCACGAGGTTCGCCTGCTGCTGGTCGGGCGCGGCCTGCGTGCCTTTGTCGATGGTTATGTCGCGGTGCTGCTGCCGGCCTATCTGCTGGCGCTGGGCCATGGCACCTGGCAGGTCGGTCTGCTGAGCACCGCCACCTTGCTCGGCTCGGCGCTGGCCACGCTGGCGCTCGGTGCCTGGGGGCATCGCGCCTCGTCGCGTTTCCTGCTGCTGGCCGCCGCGCTGCTGATGACGGCGACCGGACTGGGTTTCTCCGGCCTGTCGGATTTCTGGCCGCTGCTGCTGGTGGCCTTTGTCGGCACCCTGAACCCCAGTGCCGGCGACGTCAGCGTGTTTCTGCCGCTGGAGCATTCCCGCCTGTCCCATGCGGCGGAAGGCGATGCCCGCACCCGCCTGTTCGCTCGCTACAGCCTGACCGGCGCGCTCTGTGCGGCATTGGGCGCACTAGCCGCCGCCGTGCCCGATGCGCTGACGGGGCAGGGCGTCGATCGTCTGACGGCGCTGCGCGGCATGTTCGTCGTCTACGCCGGAGTCGGCGTGCTGCTTTGGCTGCTTTATGCACGCCTGCCGGCACAAGCGGCGACGCGACAGACAGTCGCGCCCGCGCCGCTGGGGCCGTCGCGCCGCATCGTGATGAGGCTTGCCGCCCTGTTCTCGGTCGATGCCTTTGCCGGCGGACTGGTGGTCAATTCGCTGCTCGCCTTGTGGCTGTTCGAGCGTTTCAACCTGTCGCTGACCGCTGCGGGGGCCTTCTTTTTCTGGGTCGGTGTGCTGAACGCGCTCTCACTGCTGGCGGCGCCATGGGTGGCAAAGCGCATCGGCCTGCTCAACACCATGGTGTTCTCCCACATTCCCTCCAGCCTGTTTCTGATCCTCGCCGCCTTTGCGCCAAACCTGTCATTCGCCCTGGGCTTCCTGTTGCTGCGTGCCGCGCTGTCGCAGATGGATGTACCGACCCGTTCGGCTTTTGTCATGGCCGTGGTTACCCCGCAAGAAAGAGCCGCGGCCGCAAGTTTTACGGCCGTGCCGCGCAGCCTTGCGGCGGCGCTGAGTCCCTCTCTGGGCGGCGCCTTGTTCGCCGCCGGCTGGTTTGCCGCACCGCTCGTGGCTTGCGGCTGTCTCAAGATTGCCTACGATCTGGCTTTGTGGGCCGCGTTCAAGGAGCGCCCCGGATCGCAACTGGTTAGCGAGGTGGAAACAAAGTAATCGAATTAATTACTTTAGGTGGAAATCAAATCTTCGCAAGCGATTGAATTGTCGAGGCGCATCACAATCCCTTGATCTGGCGCGAGATTTGCGTCAACTCCTTGCAGTACCGGGTCCGGACGCGGCCTGGCTCTTGGAGGGGGATGGCAGACATGGGCGACATCAACGAAATCTTCGAAACGAGCCGCAAGACGCTGCAAGAGATCGAACAGCGCCTCGAAATGCCGCGGCGCGAGTTTCTGCAGTTTTGTGCAACGCTGGCCGTGACCATGGGTCTGCCGGCTGGAGCCGAGGCTGCGGTGGCCAAGGCGATCGAATCGGCCAAGCGGCCTTCCGTGATCTGGCTGCATTTCCAGGAGTGCACGGGCTGTTCCGAGTCGCTGCTGCGCGCCGAGCATCCGACGCTGGAAAAGCTGATCCTCGACGTGATCTCCCTCGATTACCACGAGACGCTGATGGCCGCGGCCGGCCATCAGGCCGAAGCCGCGCGCAAGTCCGCAATGCAGGCCAACAAGGGCAAGTACGTGCTGGTGGTCGAAGGCGCGATCCCGACCAAGAACAACGGCATCTACTGCAAGATCGGCGGCCAGACCGCCATCGACATGGTCAAGGAATGCGCGGCCGATGCGGCGGCGGTGATCGCCATCGGTTCCTGCGCTTCATGGGGTGGCATGCCCTCGACGATTTCGCCGCTGTCGGATTCGAGTCCGACAGGTTCGGCGGGTGTCGCCGAGGTGCTGGGCAAGCCGGTGGTGACGATTCCCGGTTGCCCGCCCAATCCCTACAACTTCCTCGCCACGGTGGTGCATTTCCTGACCTTCGGCAAGCTGCCGGAAGTGGACAAGCTCGGTCGCCCCAAGTTTGCCTACTCGCGCCTGATCCACGAGAACTGCGAGCGTCGCGCCCACTTCGACGCCGGCCGCTTCGCGATGGAGTTCGGCGACGCCGGACATCGCCAGGGCTACTGCCTGTACAAGCTGGGCTGCAAGGGGCCGGAGACCTACGCCAATTGCTCGACGCTGGGCTTCGGTGATGCCGGCGAAAACAACTGGCCGGTCGGTTGCGGCCATCCCTGCATCGGCTGCACCGAGAAGGGCGTGGGCTTCCAGAAGCCGATCCATCAGGTGGCCAAGATGCTCAACGTCACGCCGCCGCTGCAGTATCCGCGCATCGTCGAAGAGCAGGGCAAGGCCGCTTCCTTCGCCTCGGCTGCGGCCGTCGCGGCTGTGGCAGGTGCGGCGGCTGGCGCGGCGATCATGCTGACGCGCAACCTAGGCCTGTCACATGCGGCCGAGGAAGCCGAGCGTGTCAAGGATGCGGGCAAACCCGCCGCCGAAGACAAGGCACAGGTGTAATCATGGGCACCCGGCGAGATTTTCTAAAGGGAGTCCTCGCGAGCGGGGCGGCGGCCACGGCATGCGCCGCGGCGGTACCGGCCCTCGCCAGGGAAACCCGGCCGCGGCCGCCCGAAGCGCTCGGGCTTTTGTACGACGCCACACTCTGCGTAGGTTGCAAGGCCTGCGTCGCGGCCTGCAAGGAGTCCAACGACAATCCACCGGAGTTTTCCACGGTCGATCATTTGTGGGATACGCCGCTGGATACCTCGGGCTACACCTTCAACATCATCAAGATGTACCGCAACGGCACCATGGATGCGAAGGATCAGGAGACGAACGGCTACGCGTTCATGAAAACCTCCTGCATGCATTGCGGCGACCCCTCGTGCGTCTCGGCCTGCCCGGTGTCGGCGATGACCAAGGACCCCGAAACCGGCGTGGTCGGCTACAACCCCGACAAGTGCATCGGCTGCCGTTACTGCGTCGCCGCCTGTCCCTTCGGCATTCCGAAGTACCAGTACGACTCGCCGACGGGCCGCATCGGCAAGTGCGAGCTGTGCCGCCATCGCCACAAGGACGGTCATTACTCGGCCTGCGCCGAGGTATGCCCGACCGGGGCGACGCTGTTCGGCCGCACCGAGGACCTGCTGGCCGAGGCCAAGCGCCGCCTGGCGATGAAGCCGGGCGAGCTCAACCGCTTCCCGCGCGGCCGCCTGCGTCCGGCACAGGAAAAGATGCTGCAGGGCAAGCCCGACGGCAAGGGCGAGCGCAAGCGCCACGGCTGGCGCGACGAGCCCGACCAGAGCTACGAGACGCCTGCAGGCAAATATCTGCAGCACGTCTACGGCGAGAAAGAATACGGCGGCACGCAGGTGCTCAAGCTGTCGGCCGTCAACTTCGAGAAGGTCGGCATGCCGGACCTGCCGCCGGACGCAGCCGCGGCCCTGTCCGAAACGATTCAGCACAACCTCTATGGCAACCTGATCATGCCGTTCGCCGTGCTGGGCGCGATGACATACGTCGCCAAGCGCAACGTCAAGCCTGACGATGAGTCGTCCGACCAGGAGGAGGGTTGATCATGGCCAACAATCAACACGCGGCACCCGCGCCCGTCGGCGGCAGCCTGGTCAACATCGTGACCCTGAGCTGCGGCGTGCTCATCGCGCTGATGGCGGCAATCCTGATGGTGCGCTTCCTGTTCGGACTCGGCGCCGTCACCGGCCTCAACGACGGCTACCCGTGGGGGATCTGGATCGCGGTCGATGTGGTGATCGGTTCGGCCTTCGCCTGCGGCGGCTTCTCGGTGGCGATGCTGGTCTACATCTTCAACAGGGGTGAGTACCATCCACTGGTGCGTCCGGCGCTGCTGGCCAGTTTGTTCGGCTATACGCTGGCCGGCGCCGGGGTCATGTTCGACCTTGGTCGCTGGTGGAATGTGTGGAACATGTATTGGCCATGGTCGATCAATCCCAACTCGGTGATGTTCGAAGTGGCGATCTGCATCTCGCTCTACATCGTGGTCATGTGGATCGAGTTTTCGCCTGTGGTTCTCGAGCAGTTCGGCAAGCGCGACATAAAGAAGAAAGTCAGCAAGGCGATGTTCTTCATCATCGCCTTGGGCACCGTCCTGCCGATGATGCACCAGTCATCGCTGGGCACCTTGCTGGTGGTATTGGGCGTGCAGGTGCATCCGCTGTGGCAAACGCCGTTGCTGCCGCTGCTGTACCTGCTGTCGGCCATCTTCATGGGCTATGCGGTAGTGTTGTTCGAGTCCTGCGTGGCGTCCTCTGCCTACCGGCGCAGGATTGAGATGCACATGCTGACGCCGATGGCGAAGATCATGCTGGGCATTCTCGCGGTGTTCATCGTGGTCCGCATCGGCGATGTGGTGGTGCGCGGCGCATTGCCGAAAGCCTTCGTGCCATCGGTCGAGGCGCTGATGTTCTGGCTGGAAATGGCCTGCGTCATTGCGCCGCTGATCCTGATCGGGGCCGAAACCAACCGGCGCAATCCGGCGCGCCTGTTCCTCGCCGGCATCCTGCTGATGCTGGGCGGCGCGCTGATGCGACTGAACGGATTCCTGATCGGCTATGAAACAGGCGGCGACTTCAATTATTTCCCGACCCTGGCCGAGGTTCTCGTCACGGCCGGCATGTTCGCGGTCGAGGTACTCGGTTACATCATCATCACTCGACGCTTCCCGGTGTTGCCGCGGGAAGAAGCCATCCACTGAAGGACGGAGACAAAAATGTCCAAGCGCATAACGATTGATCCGATCACCCGTATCGAGGGCCACCTGCGTATCGACGTCGATGTGGATGGCGGCCGCGTCAAGAAGGCCTGGTCGTCCGGCCAGATGTGGCGCGGCGTCGAACTGATCCTGCTCGGCCGCGATCCGCGCGACGCCTGGGCGATCACCCAGCGCATCTGCGGCGTGTGCACCACGGTGCATGCCATCACCTCGGTGCGGGCGGTGGAAAACGCGCTGAAGATGGAGATCCCGCTCAACGCCCAGTACATCCGCAACCTGATCATCCTGGCGCACTCGGTGCATGACTTCATCGTGCATTTCTACCACCTGTCGGCGCTCGACTGGGTGGATGTCACGTCCGCCCTGAAGGCCGACCCGGACAAGACTTCGATACTGGGCGAAAGCCTGTCGTCCTGGCATCTCAACAGCAAGCACGAAATGCGGCGCGTGCATGAGCGGCTGAAGCATTTCGTCAATGGCGGCCAGCTCGGCATTTTCACCAACGGCTACTGGGGCCATCCGGCGATGAAGCTGTCGCCCGAAGTGAACCTGCTCGCCGTGGCGCATTACCTGCAGGCGCTGGAAGTGCAGCGCAAGGCCAACAAGATCGTGTCCATCCTCGGCGCCAAGACGCCGCACATCCAGAACGTGGCCGTCGGCGGCGTCGCCAACCCGCTGGCGACCGATTCGCAGGCGGTGCTGACCGTCGAACGCCTGATGGCGATCAAGGGCTTCATCGACGAGCTGTCCGACTTCGTCAAGAACGTTTACCTGATCGACGTTGCCGCCGTGGGCGCCTTCTATGCCGACTGGACCAAGGTGGGCAAGGGCGTCATCAACTACCTGTCGGTGCCCGACATCCCGCTCGACACCAAGGGCACGCAGTTTGCGTTCCCCGGCGGCTTTGTCGAGGGCGGCAATCTCGCCGGCCAGAAGCAGATCAAGAGCTTCAACGACGACTACTGGATCAAGGGCGTCGAAGAGGCAGTCAAGCATTCCTGGTACGACTACGACAAGGCTGGCCCCCTCCATCCCTACAAGGGCGAAACGAAGCCGAACTACACCGACTTCAAGGACGACGCCAAGTATTCGTGGCTCAAGTCGCCGACCTTCTACGGCAAGGTGGCGCAGGTGGGTCCGCTGGCTCGCGTGATCAACGGTCTCGCTGCCGGCCACGCGCCGACCACCAAGTACGCCACGGCGGCGCTCGATACCGTGTCGGCGCTGGCCAAGACCAAGGTCGGGCTGGATGCGATGCATTCGACCATCGGCCGTCATGCCGCACGGGCGATTTCCTGCTGCGTCAACGTCGATATGCTGGCCGATCAATGGACGGCTCTGATCGGCAACATGGGGAAGGGCGATCTGACGACCTTCAACAGGCCGGTGTTCCCCAAGGACGAGGTGATGGGCGTCGGTTTCCACGAGGCGCCGCGCGGTGCGCTCTCGCACTGGGTGGTCATCGACAACGGCAAGATCAAGAACTACCAGTGCGTGGTGCCATCGACCTGGAATGCCTGCCCACGCAACGAGAAGGACGAGCCGGGGCCCTACGAGGCATCGCTGGTCGATACGCCGATCGCCGATGCGGAGAAGCCGCTGGAAGTGCTGCGCACCATCCACTCTTTCGACCCTTGCATTGCCTGTGCCATTCATCTGACCGACAAGGACAGTGATACGGCATTTACTGTCAAAGCGGTTTAGCGGCGCCAACTGCGATATCGTTCGCCCTGAGCCTGCCTGTCCGATCATCCTGAGCCTGTCGAAGGAAGAGCCCTTCGACAGGCTCAGGGCGAACGGCTTCATAATTCAGAGGTGGCATTTGTCGCCATGGCCGTCAGGGGTTTACTTCAATGCGCGCAGTCGTTCTCGGCATCGGCAACACCATTCTCACCGACGAGGCGGCCGGCGTGCGCGCGGTCGAGGCGCTGGAGCGGGGCTGGAAGCTGCCGGAAAATGTGCTGGCCATCGATGGCGGCACCTCGGGCATGGAAATGATCGAGGATCTTTCCAATCTGGATTTCCTGATCGTCCTCGATGTCGTCAAGACCGGCGCGGCGCCGGGCACGGTGGTGAAAATTGCCGGCGACGAAATCCCGGTGTTCTTCCGCAAGAAGCTGTCGCCGCACCAGATCGCATTGCCGGATGTACTGGCTAGCCTCGAATTGCTCGACACCATGCCGAAGGAAATTGTCGTACTGGGCGTCGAGCTGATTTCCCTGGAGCTGGGCATGGAAATGACGCCGACGGTCGCCGAGAAAGTCCCCGTGCTGGCCGCCATGGCAGCCGCCGAGCTCACCGCGCGCGGCTATGAGCTCGAGCCCTTGACGGCGGAGCTTGCCTGATATGTGCCTGGCAGCTCCCTCCCGCGTGCTCGAAGTCGGCGATGGCACGGCACTCACCGAGTGTTTTGGCCAGATACGCGAGGTCAGCCTGCTGTTGATGACCGAAGAAGTCGCAGTGGGCGACTACCTGTTGATCCAGGCGGGCGGTTTTGCGTTCGAACGGGTCGATCCGGAGCGCGCCAGGGAAGCGCTGGCGCTGATGGAAGAGCTGATGGCGCAAGGGGACGATGCCCGCACCTGGGGCGACGGCGCCGAGTCGGCATGAACTTCCGCATCCACGACTCCAGCCCGGCGGAAGCCGTCGAGGAGGCGTTCTTTCGCATCCAGCAGGAGCAGATGGCCGATGTGCCGATCCTCAATCCCGCATTGTCCGTCGAAGCCGTCGATTTTCAGCGTTGGCAGGGGCATTGGCTGGGCATCGTCGTCACCCCCTGGTGCATGAGCATGCTGCTGGTGCCAGGCAGCGATGAAAACTGGGTATCCACGGGCGAAAACGTGCGTCGTTTCGTCAAGTTTCCCGCCGGCGATTTTGCGTTTTTGGGCAGCGAGGAAGCCGAACTCGGCGAGTACCAGAGTTGTCCCCTGTTTTCGCCGATGGGCAAGTTTGCTTCCCAGTCCGAGGCCACGATGACCGCCCGGGCTTCGCTGATCGCCTTGCTGACTTCTGCGGCCAAGGCCGAAGCGACGACCAAGGCACAGAAACCCGCCGACGAACCCTCGCTTTCGCGCCGCCGCTTTCTCGCTTTGCGCTAAGCTCTGGGTCACCGTCGCGTTCGCGGCTGGGTTTGCAGATCTCCGAATTGCCGGACTCCGTTCGTTGAAAGACAAGAAAGGGCTGCAGGTGTCGAAACTCACATACTTCAATATCGCGTCCACTGCCGAAACCGATCGCGAGCATCAGGTTCAGCTCGCGCTGTTGGGGGCCCTGTGCGATTCGGTCTCGAAGAAGCGCAGCAGAGATGCCGTGGGGGAGATTCTCGAGCAGCTGATTGCCTACAGCGAGGCGCATTTCATGTCGGAAGAGCTGCTGATGCGGCTGCAGAGTTATGACGGCTACGAGGATCATGTCGATGATCACGTCGCCATGATGGACATGCTGCGAACGATCGCCGTCGACCATGCCGCGGGCCAATCCGCGCTGGTCGTGGGCAAGGCGGCGGAGGTCCTCAATTTCATCGGCATTCACATCGCGACGCGCGACAAGCGTTTTGCCGACCATTTGCGCAACGGGATGCAGAACTGAAAGCTCTGTCCGGACGGTCGGGTCGCTGTGGCAATTGAAGCGATTACCTGGTAATCCGTCGCGTTACTGATTCTTGCGCTGCAGCAACTCTAACTCATTGAAGTTTAAGTAATCATGTTGGCCGTCATGGCATGGCTTGAAGCTTGCATTATTGACATCCGAAGGACCTTTTCCGACGGAGACCGACATGACCGAAACCTTTTACGATGTACTGCGGCGCCAGGGCATCAGCCGGCGCAGTTTTCTCAAGTTTTGTTCGCTGACCGCAACTTCGCTGGGGCTGGGCAGCGCCTACGCGCCGAAGATCGCCCATGCCATGGAGACCAAGCCGCGCACGCCGGTGATCTGGCTCGAAGGCCTCGAGTGCACCTGCTGCTCGGAATCCTTCATCCGCTCGGCGCATCCGTTGACCAAGGACGTGATCCTTTCCATGCTTTCGCTCGATTACCACGTCACGCTGATGGCGGCGGCGGGTCATCAGGCCGAAAAGCAGCTTGAGGAAATCAAGAAGAAGTACAAGGGCAACTACATCCTCGCGGTCGAGGGCAATCCGCCGCTCAATGAAGATGGCATGTACTGCATCGAGGGCGGCCGGCCCTTCGTCGAGATCCTCAAGGAAACCGCGGCCGATGCCAAGGCGGTGATCGCCTGGGGCGCCTGCGCTTCCTACGGTTGCGTGCAGGCCGCCAAGCCGAATCCGACCCGTGCCACCCCGATCGACAAGGTGATCTCCGGCAAACCCATCATCAAGGTTCCCGGTTGCCCGCCGATTGCCGAGGTGATGACGGGTGTGGTGACCTACATGCTGACTTTCGACCGCCTGCCGGAGCTTGACCGCCAGGGACGGCCGAAGATGTTTTACGGTCAGCGCATTCACGACAAGTGCTATCGCCGGCCGCACTTCGATGCCGGCCAGTTCGTCGAGCAGTGGGACGATGATGCGGCACGCAAGGGCTATTGCCTCTACAAAATGGGCTGCAAGGGGCCGACCACCTACAACGCCTGCTCGACGGTACGCTGGAACGATGGCGTCTCGTTTCCGATCCAGTCCGGGCACGGCTGTATCGGCTGTTCGGAAGACGGCTTCTGGGACAAGGGCAGCTTCTACGACCGCGTCACCGACATCAAGCAGTTCGGCATCGAGGCGAACGCCGACAAGGTCGGCGGCACGGCGGCGGCGGCGGCCGGCGCCGGAGTCGCGGTGCATGCCGCGCTGTCCGCGCTGAAGAAGGCGAAGAAATCCGAAAGTACTGAAAAAGTGACGGGAGACAATTGAGATGGGCGCTTACGAAACCCAGGGCTTCAAGATGGACAACTCCGGCAAGCGGGTCGTTGTCGATCCGATCTGCCGCATCGAGGGCCACCTGCGTGTCGAGGTGAATCTCGACAAGGACAACGTGATTCGCAACGCCGTTTCGACCGGGACGATGTGGCGCGGCCTGGAAGTGATTCTCAAGGGCCGCGATCCGCGCGACGCCTGGGCTTTCACCGAGCGCATCTGCGGCGTGTGCACCGGAACCCACGCGCTGACCTCGGTGCGCGCGGTGGAAGATGCGTTGAACATCAAGATTCCCGAGAACGCCAATACCATCCGCAACATCATGCAACTCAACCTGCAGGTGCATGATCATCTGGTGCATTTCTACCACCTGCATGCGCTGGACTGGGTCGATATCGTTTCGTCGCTCAAGGCCGATCCGAAGCGAACTTCGGAACTGGCGCAGTCGATCTCGAACTGGCCGCTGTCGTCGCCGGGATACTTCCGCGACCTGCAGAACCGTCTGAAGAAGTTTGTCGAATCCGGCCAGCTCGGTCCCTTCGCCAATGCCTACTGGGGCAACCCGGCCTACAAGCTGCCGCCGGAAGCCAATCTGATGGCGGTGGCGCACTATCTCGAAGCGCTCGATTTCCAGAAGGAAATCGTCAAGATCCACACCATCTTCGGCGGCAAGAATCCACATCCGAACTGGCTGGTCGGCGGCGTGCCCTGCGCCATCAACGTGCACGACACCGGTGCGGTCGGTGCGATCAACATGGAGCGCCTGAATCTGGTCAAGAGCATCACGGACCGCACGAAGGAGTTTGTCGACCAGGTGTACATCCCCGATCTGCTCGCCATCGCTTCGTTCTACAAGGGCTGGCTGTATGGCGGTGGGCTGTCGTCGCAATCGATAATGTCCTACGGCGACATTCCGCAGCGCGCGAACGATCATTCGACAGCGAATCTGCTGCTGCCGCGCGGCGCCATCATCAATGGCGACCTCAAGAAGATTCACGAAGTGGACCTCAAGGATCCGGAACAGATACAGGAGTTCGTCACCCATTCCTGGTACAAGTATTCCGACGAAAGCAAGGGGCTGCATCCCTTCGACGGTGTCACCGAGCCCAACTACAAACCGGAGGGGCCGAACTTCAAGGGCACGCGGACGAAGATCGAGAACCTCGACGAATCCGCCAAATACTCGTGGATCAAGGCGCCGCGCTGGCGCGGTCATGCCATGGAGGTCGGCTGCCTGTCGCGCATGGTGCTGGGCTATCTGCAGCCGAAGCAGTTCCCGGCGATCAAGGACACCATCGACAGCGTGCTGAAACAACTGGATATACCGCTGACTGCCTTGTTCTCGACCCTCGGGCGCACCGCGGCGCGTGGCATCGAGGCGCAATACTGTGCCGATCTTCAGGTCAAGCAGCTCGACAAGCTGATTGCCAACATCAAGGCCGGCGATTCGGCGACCGCCAACGTCGAGAAATGGGACCCGAGTACCTGGCCGAAGGAAGCCAAGGGCGCCGGCTTCACCGAGGCACCACGGGGAGCGCTGGGTCACTGGATCAAGATCAAGGACACCAAGATCGACAACTACCAGTGCGTGGTACCGACGACCTGGAACGGCAGTCCGCGCGACGCCAAGGGGCAGATCGGCGCCTACGAGGCCGCGCTGATGAATACACCGCTGGCCAAGGCTGACGAGCCGCTGGAGATTCTGCGCACCATCCACAGCTTCGACCCCTGCCTCGCCTGTTCCACCCACGTGATGAGTCCCGACGGGCAGGAACTGACGTCGGTCAAGGTTCGTTAATCGTTCGCGAGGAGAATGCCATGAACCTGAATGCGGCCGCCGCCGAGCTCGAAAACGATCCGCAAACTGCTGCCGGCAAGACGGTGTATGTGTATGAAGGTCCGGTGCGCCTGTGGCACTGGATCAATGTTCTGTGCATCGTGGTGCTGGCCGCCAGCGGCTACCTGATCGCCAGCCCCCTGCCCAGCACACCGGGCGAGGCTTCCGATCACTTCCTGATGGGCTACATCCGCTTCGCCCACTTCGCCGCGGCCTATGTCTTTACCGTCGGCTTCCTGGTACGCATTTACTGGGCAGTGGTCGGCAACAGTCATGCGCGGCAGCTTTTCATGCTGCCGGTCACCGACATGAAGTGGTGGGCCGGTCTGATACGCGAGCTGCGCTGGTACCTGTTCCTCGAAAAGCAGCCCTACAAGTATGTCGGCCACAATCCGCTGGGGCACATGTTCATGTACCTTTTCGTGACCGTCGCTGCCGTGCTGATGATTTGCACCGGCTTCGCGCTCTACAGCGAGGGGATGGGGCTGGGCAGTTGGCAGGACCGCCTGTTCGGCTGGGTAATTCCCCTGCTGGGCGGCAGCCAGGCGACGCACAGCTGGCATCACCTCGGCATGTGGGGCATCGTCACCTTCGTCATCCTGCATGTGTATGCCGCGGTGCGCGAGGACATCATGAGCCGTCAGACCATGATCAGCACCATGATCAGCGGTCATCGCACGTTCAGGGAATAAGCGCGAATGAATGCCATCGACGATCTGCGCTGCGAAGTTCTGGTTCTCGGCATCGGCAACCTGCTGTGGGCCGACGAGGGCTTCGGCGTGCGCTGTGTCGAAAAGCTTGCGGCCGAGTGGGTGCTGCCGGAAACCGTCAAGGCGATGGATGGCGGTACCCAGGGCCTCTATCTGTTGCCCTACGTGCAGGCGGCGCGCCGCCTGCTTGTGTTCGACGCCATCGACTACGGCCTGCCACCCGGAACGCTGAAGCGGGTGGAGGGGGACGAGGTGCCGCGTTTCATGGGTGTCAAGAAGATGAGCCTGCATCAGACCGGCTTTCAGGAAGTCATTTCCGCTTCGGCGCTGACCGGGCAACTACCGGAGGAACTGCTGTTGATCGGCGTGCAGCCCGAAGAGCTCGACGACTATGGCGGCAGCCTGCGGCCGGTGGTGAAGGTCCGGCTGGGCGAAGCCGTCGACATGGCGGTGGCGGCCTTGCGCGACTGGGGCTTTGGCATCGAGCCGCGGGAGTTGAAAGTCGGCGCTGGCGACACGGCGCTGGCGATGGCTGCCTACGAGGCCGGACGTCCTTCGGCCGAAGCCGCCAGCCGCATCGGAGACGCGCGCTTCCTGCGCGCCTGAACATGTGCCTCGCCTTGCCGATGCAGGTCGTGTGCATGGAAGGAACGTTTGCGCTCTGCGAAGGACGCAACGGACGCGAGCGCATGGACACCCTGCTCACCGGGCCGCTCGAGCCGGGGCAGTGGGTGCTGTGTTTTCTCGGCGCCGTGCGCGAGGTGATTGACGCCGAGCGTGCCGCACAAGTCGGCGCGGCGCTGGCCGGACTCGAATCGCTTCTGAGTGCGGCCAGCTCGGGTGCCGACCAAGCCAGTATCGACATGTTGATCGGCAGCCATTTTTCCGATCTCGTCAATCGTGAGCCGCAGCTGCCCGATTTTCTAAGGCCCGCGCTTGAATCCGCAATTTCATCCACCTCCGAGTGACTCACATCATGAGCGAACTTCTGCCTGCTCCCGACCGTAGCGAACGCCTGACCGAGCGCTTTTCGATCATGCGCGACCGCTATGGCTACACGCTGCTGGACCGCGATGGGTTCGACCGCTTCATTGCCGACCCCGGCGCTTGCCTGATCCTGTTTGCCGAAGAACTGCAGAAAATTCCGGAAACCTGGGACCTCACTGTCATCCTGCCGGAAGCCGTAACCAGGCTCCCGATACCGGTCCGCGTCGGGATTCTGGCGCCGGAGACGGCCCGCTTGCTGGCCGCACGCTATGGCATTCGTGTCTGGCCGGCATTGCTGGTATTGCGTGATGGCGCCTATCTGGGCACGGTGGAGGGGCTGAAGGATTGGAGCGCCTACAGCCGGCTGATTCCCGAGCTGCTGGCGGCGGAGCCCTCGCGTGCGCCGGGCATCGGTATCCCGGTGCTCAATGCAAATGCAAGCACTTCTTGTCACTGAATTTCACTGAAAGAACGCCGCCATGATGAGCTTTCCAATCCCCGTTGTTGCCTGGAAACCCGATATCGGTCCGGGCTCGCAGCCGCTCGAAGACGAGATCCTGAATACGCTGGACGTGCAGAGCGACGTATATACCTTCCGTCCGCCGCTCACCGAACTCAATGCTCCGCCCGAGGTCGTGGCGGCGGCAATGGATTTCCTGCGTCTGCTGCTTGCCTCGCTGCGGGCGACTCCCTTCTCGGTGTCGCAACCGTTGCGCTTCTCGCTGCTGCCGCTGGAGCCAGCGGTGCGCGACGAGATCAATGAACTGCTGGGAGTGGGCGAGGTCAGCGTTCAAACGGGGGGCGATCTGCGCGCGCAGGAAACGGCTTTTACCGGCATCTGGCGCATCCGCGGCGATGGCGTCGACGATGTCGAGGCCGGGGCATTCCCGAGTGCCTTGCGCAATCTGGCGCTGGCGCGTGCGTTTCCGTCCGCTGCACCCGTCGAACCGCCGCTGGACCTGATGAACGCTCCGGCGCTGTATCACGAGATTCGTACGCTTTCGGCACAATGGACTGCCGGACGGGCGGCGCATGTCATCAATCTGTCGCTGTTGCCGGCGACGCCGGATGACCTGGCGTGGCTCGACGAGCAACTGGGGCGGATTTCGTTTTCCATTCTGTCGCGCGGTTTCGGCAACTGTCGCATTACCGCTACCGCGCTGCCTTACGTCTGGTGGGTGCAGTATTTCAACAACATGGAAAAACTGATCCTCAACTCGGTTGAGATCATCGATGTGCCGGCCGTGGCACTCGCCGCGGTGGAAGACTACGAAGAGACCACCATCCGGCTGGCCGAGTGGATCGAGTCGCTCGAAAGCGCCTTGTAAAGCCGATCATGAAGTTTCCCGAGGGATCGTTCGAGCGCACCGGACGCGAGGTGATGGCAAACCCGCTGGCGCTCTTCGAGTGCGGCGTCTGCTGGCTCGTTTACGATCCGACCGAGGGCGACCCGATCGGACAGGTTCCCGCCGGAACCGCCTTTGTCGATCTGCCCGAAAATTGGGTATGTCCCGGCTGCGAAGCGGTGCGCGAACGTTTCCTGCTGCTCGACGATGCCGCCGACTGAGGCGGCCGGGGCGCTGACTGCCGCGTTCGAGCGTATCGCCGCCACGCGCATGGCGGGGTTGCCGATGAACAATCCGGCCCTGCGCGTTGCCGCCATCGGCTTCCGCCCCTGGCAGGACGCGTATCTGGTCGGCGTACTGATCACGCCATGGGCGATCAATCTTATGATCCTCGGCGACAGGACGGCCGGCGACCTGCGCCTCGCCGCCGATTGTCGCCGGACCTGGGAATTTCCTTCGGGCCGCTACGATTTCATGGGCGGCGAAGAACCGGAATGTGGGGCCTATCAGTTCTGTTCAATGTTCTCTCCGACCTTCGAATTTGCCGACCAGGCCGCGGCGGAAACGATCGCCGCTGACATCGTTGAGGCGCTGTTTGTCGATGCATCCGGCGGGGAGGCGGAACAGCGCGAAGCCGCCCGCCTTGCAGGGCGTTCGACACTGCAGGTCGAGACCTCCCGCAGAGGGTTTTTGCGTGGAGTTTTTTCCGGGCTGAAGGGCTAAACTGCGCACATGCACGAAATGTCGCTCGCCGAAGGTATTCTGCAACTTGTAGAGGACGCAGCCCGCCAGCAGGAATTTTCGAGAGTCACCGCGGTCTGGCTGGAAATCGGCCAGCTTTCCGGTGTCGAGGTCGAGGCCATGAAATTCTGCTTCGATGCCGTGACCCGCGACAGCATCGCCGACGGCGCGCGCCTCGAAATCATTTCGCTGCCGGGTACCGGCTGGTGCATGGTGTGCTCGAAGACGGTGCCGATGACAGAGGTTTTTGGCGAATGCCCGCAGTGTGGCAGCCATCAGATGCAGGTGACCGGCGGTACCGAAATGCGGGTCAAGGAACTGGAAGTGGCATAACGTGAAACAGTTCGTTCGGAGCGACTGGCGATAGCCGAGCGAAGCGAGCAAATCAGTAGTCTCCCCGCGAGGGGAGGATGGGAGGGGCGGGCCTTCAATTCGCCTTTCGGGTGTTCCATCATCAGGGGCGCTCCCCACTGCTGCGTGAAAGTTAGGAGACCATCGATGTGTACGACTTGCGGTTGCGGTGACGGTGAAGTGAAGATCGACGGCGTGGACGCCCATCATGAGCACGAGCATGTGCACGCCGACGGCACCCGGCACAGCCATGGCCATGATCACGAGCATGAGTCAGGCGTGGCCCAAGCGCACCCGCATGCCCATACACATGCCCACGCGCATCAGCACAGCTATGCCCCCGCCCATTCGCATGCGCCGGGCCTCGGCAACAAGCGCATGGTGCAGATCGAGCAGGACATCCTGTCGAAGAACAATGCCTATGCCGCCGAAAACCGGCAACGCCTGGCGGAGCGCGGCATTTTCACGCTGAACCTGGTATCGAGCCCCGGCTCGGGCAAGACCACGCTGCTGTGCAAGACCATCGAGATGCTCAAGGGCCGGCAGCGCGTGGCCGTCATCGAAGGCGACCAGCAGACCAGCCAGGATGCTGAACGCATTCGCGCTACCGGCGCGCCGGCGATCCAGATCAATACCGGCAAGGGCTGCCATCTCGACGCGCACATGGTCGGCCATGCCATGGGCAAGCTGGAATTGCCGGCGGATTCGCTGCTGATGATCGAGAACGTCGGCAACCTGGTCTGCCCGGCGGCCTTCGATCTGGGCGAAGCGCACAAGGTGGTGATCCTCTCCGTCACCGAAGGTGAGGACAAGCCGATCAAGTATCCCGACATGTTCCGCGCGGCGACGCTGATGCTGATGAACAAGTGCGATCTGCTGCCCTACCTGAGTTTCAGCGTGCCGCGCGCGATCGAGTTCGCGCGCCGCGTGAATCCCGGAATCGAAGTGATCGAGGTCTCGGCCACCACCGGCGCAGGCATGGACGCCTGGCTGGAATGGATCGCACGCGGCGCTGCCGGGGCGCGTGGTGAGCGGCAGGAAGCGGTAGAGAGCCTGGGTTCATGAGCGCCCCGGGGAGCGCCGTGCCGGCTTGTGTCGAGCATCAGCTCGAACTGCCGCGGTCGGCGCCACCCGTGTTGTCGATGGGGGCTTGGTTCAAGAACACGGTGTGCCTGGCGCAGGGCCGTCAGGCTTGGGTCTCGCACACGGTGGGCGACCTGTTCCAGGCCGAGGCCTGCCTTGCCCATGAGGCGACGGCGCGCGAGTTGCTGCAGGCGCTCGAAGCCATGGGCGGGAAGCCGGTCGCGATCGCCCACGACCTGCATCCCGATCTGCATTCGACGCGCTTCGCGGTGCAACTGGCGACGGAGCTCGGCATCGAGTCCATCGGCGTGCAGCATCACCACGCCCATATTGCCGCCGTCGCAGCCGAACATGGCCTCAGCGGCCCCGTGCTCGGCCTGTCGCTCGATGGCGTCGGCCTCGGCACCGACGGCCAGGCCTGGGGCGGGGAGCTTCTGAGCGTCGATGGGGCTCACTTCGAGCGGCTCGGCCATCTGCGTCCGCTGGCGCTGCCCGGCGGCGATCGCGCGGCGCGCGATCCTTGGCGCATGGCGGCGGCCGCGCTGTTCGATCTCGGTCGCGGCGATGAAATCGCGACGCGCTTTGCCGATCAGCCGGGCGCCGAAATCATCGCCGCGATGCTGGCCAAGGGCTTGAACAGCCCGCGAACCTCCAGCATGGGCAGGGTTTTTGATGCGGCCGCCGGCCTGCTCGGCATTTGCCCGCAGATGGAATTCGAAGCGCAGGCCGCCATCGCGCTGGAGCAGAACGCGGCGGCCTATATCGAAACGCATGGCTGGCCGGCGCCGCTCGAAGGCGGCTGGCATATCGATGCCAACGGCCAGCTGGACCTGCTGCACTTGCTCGGGGCCTTGTCTTCCGAGCCCGATACCGGCTACGGCGCAGCGCTGTTTCACGCCACGCTGGTGGCGGCGCTGTTGCAGTGGGTAATGCGCGCCGCCGAGGCGACCGGTATTGAACGTCTGGCCTGTGGCGGCGGCTGCTTCTTCAACAAGCTGCTGCGTGCGGCGCTCGTCGAGAAGATCCCCGCGACAGGTCTTGAACTGTTGTTGCCCCGTCGCCTGTTGCCCGGCGACACGGCGATTTCTCTGGGCCAGGCCTGGGTCGCCATTCACGTTCTGGAGAAATAGCGATGTGCCTGGCGATTCCCGTGAGGGTCATAGAAGTCGGCGCTGGCCCAGGTGACGAGTGGGCGATTGTCGATCTGGGCGGCGTCAAGAAAGAGATATCGCTGGCTCTGCTGTCCGACGTGAAGGTGGGCGACTACGTGATCCTGCATGTGGGCTACGCACTGACCAAACTCGATCCCGAGGAAGCGGAAAAGACCCTGGCCCTGTTTGCCGAACTTGGCGAGGCGGGCGCATCGGGGGAAACATCGGGGGCAACTGCCGCGCCGTGAAGTACATCGACGAATTTCGCGACGGCGAACTGGCGAAGAACCTGGCGGCGAGCATTCGGGCCGAGGTCGAGCCGGGCCGCAGCTACAGCTTCATGGAGTTCTGCGGCGGCCATACCCACGCCATTTCGCGCTATGGCCTGAGCGATCTGCTGCCGCCCGCGGTGCACATGGTGCACGGCCCCGGCTGCCCGGTCTGCGTGCTGCCCATCGGCCGTGTGGACCTGGCGATCGACCTCGCCTTGAATCATGGCGTGATCCTGTGCACCTACGGCGACACGCTGCGCGTTCCTGCGTCGGACGGCTTGTCATTGATGAAGGCGAAAGCACGCGGCGGCGATATCCGCATGGTGTATTCGACCATCGATGCGCTGCAGGTCGCGCGCGACAATCCGGCGCGCGAAGTGGTGTTCTTCGCCATCGGCTTCGAGACCACCACGCCGCCCACCGCGGTCGCGATCCAGCAGGCCGAAGCCGGGGGCCTGAAAAATTTCAGCGTGCTCTGCTGCCATGTACTGACGCCCTCGGCGATCAGCAACATCCTCGAATCGCCGGAAGTGCGCCAGTGGGGCACGGTGCCGCTGGACGGCTTCATCGGCCCCGCGCACGTCTCCACGGTGATCGGAAGCCGGCCCTATGAATTCTTCGCCGAGGAATATCGCAAGCCGGTGGTCATCGCCGGCTTCGAACCGCTCGATGTGATGCAGGCCATTCTGATGCTGGTGCGGCAGGTGAATGAAGGCCGCGCCGAGGTCGAGAACGAGTTCTCGCGCGCCGTGAGCCGCGACGGCAATCTGAAGGCGCAGGACCGCGTCGCCGAAGTCTTCGAACTGCGCCGCGAATTCGAATGGCGCGGCCTGTCGGTGGTGCCCTATTCGGCGCTGAAGATCAGGCAGAAGTACGCCACCTTCGATGCCGAGCGGCGCTTCAAGCTGGACTACCGCTCGGTGCCCGACAACAAGGCCTGCGAATGCGGCGCTATCCTGCGCGGCGTCAAGCGTCCGCAGGACTGCAAGATCTTCGGCACCGTGTGCACGCCCGAGAACCCGATCGGTTCCTGCATGGTGAGTTCGGAAGGCGCCTGCGCCGCGCATTACAGCTATGGACGTTACAAGGATATGCACTGATGGCAGAGGTGAAAAGAGGCTACGTGCGGCCGTTGGACTTGAAGCACGGCCGGGTCGATCTGACGCACGGCTCGGGCGGCCGCTCGATGGTGCAGCTCATATCCGAACTGTTCGCGAAGCACCTCGGCAATGAATATCTGGGCCAGGGCAACGATGGCGCCGTGTTGCCAGCGCCGACTATCAACGGTCGGGCCGGACGATTGGTGATGTCCACCGACTGCCACGTGGTATCGCCCCTGTTTTTTCCCGGCGGCGACATCGGCTGCCTCTCGGTGCATGGCACGGTCAATGACGTTGCCGTAATGGGCGCGACGCCGCTCTATCTTGCGGCAGGCTTCGTGCTCGAAGAGGGATTTCCCCTCGCCGACCTGGCGCGCATCGTCGAATCCATGGCGCATGCCGCGACTGATGCCGGCGTACCGGTGGTGACCGGCGATACCAAGGTGGTCGAGCGCGGCAAGGGCGACGGCGTGTTCATCACCACCACGGGCGTCGGCGTGGTACCAGACGGACTGAATCTGGGCGGCAGCCTGGCGCGGCCGGGCGACGTGATCATCGTCTCCGGTTCGATGGGCGACCATGGCGTGGCGATCATGAGCAGGCGCGAGAACCTCAGCTTCGATGCGCCTATCGAATCCGATACTGCGGCGCTGAATGGCCTGATCGCCGCGATGTTGGCCACCGGTGCCGGCCT
Source organism: Rhodocyclaceae bacterium (assembly GCA_006218025.1). Taxonomy (GTDB): domain Bacteria; phylum Pseudomonadota; class Gammaproteobacteria; order Burkholderiales; family Rhodocyclaceae; genus Sulfuritalea. The sequence continues at coordinate 40,929 of VBWA01000024.1, forward strand.
GCGCTGCCTGCGCGACCCGACGCGCGGCGGTCTGGCGGCAACGCTGAACGAAATCGCCGGCCATTCCGGCGTCGGCATGATGCTGTACGAAAAGGCGATTCCCGTGAAGCCGGTGGTCGCGGCGGCCTGTGAGTTCCTCGGCCTCGATCCGCTCTACGTCGCCAACGAGGGCAAGCTGGTGGTGATTTGCAACGCGCTCGATGCCGAACTGGTGCTCAATGCGATGCGCGCCCATCCGCTGGGACGAGAGGCCTGCTTCATCGGCGACGTGATCGCCGACGACCACCACTTCGTCCAGCTCACCACGGCCTTCGGCGGCAAGCGCATCGTCGATTGGCTGGCCGGCGACCAGTTGCCGAGAATCTGCTGAATGGCTTTCCGATGCGCATCCTGCTCCTGACCCACGCCTTCAACAGCCTGACCCAGCGCCTCGGGGCCGAGCTGCAGAAGCGCGGTCACGAGATTTCGATCGAGTTCGATATTGCCGACAGCGTGGCGGAGGAGGCGGTTGCGCTGTTCAAGCCGGACCTGATCGTCGCGCCCTATCTGCGCCGCGCGATTCCGGAGTCGATCTGGAAGCAAAACGTTTGCCTCATCGTCCATCCCGGCATCATCGGCGACCGCGGCCCGTCGGCGCTGGACTGGGCGATCCAGGCCGGCGAGGGCGAGTGGGGCGTCACCGTGCTGCAGGCCGAGGCGGAGATGGATGCCGGGCCGATCTGGGCCAGCGCCATGTTCCCGTTGCGCGCCGCGAAGAAGTCGAGCATCTACCGCAACGAGGTCACGCAGGCGGCGACCACCGCGGTGCTGCAGGCAGTGGAGCACTATGCCGCGGGCGACTTCGCTCCGACGCCGCTGGCCGCATGCAGCGATGCGCGCGGCTGCCTGGGGCCCCTGATGAAGCAGGCGGATCGCGCGATCGACTGGCAGCGCGACGACACGGCGACCGTGCTGCGCAAGATCAATGCGGCCGATGGTTTTCCCGGCGTCGCCGACAATCTGTTCGGCGAAGCCTGCCATGTCTTCGATGCATGGCCGGAGGCCGTCCTGCGCGGTGCGGCGGACAGCAAGCCGGGCGACCTGCTGGCGCGGCGCGAAACCGCGGTGCTGCGCAAGACCCGCGACGGCGCGCTGTGGATCGGACATGCCAAGCGGACGGGCGAGTTCAAATTGCCGGCGACGCTGGCCTTCGCCGCGGAATCGGTCGCACTTCCCGAGGCGCCGCTGGCGGACTGGTGGCGAGTCGATCGCGAGACCTGGCAGGACATCGCTTATGAGGAGAGCCGCAGTGACGAAAATGCGGTCGGCTTTCTTCATTTCGAGTTCTACAACGGCGCCATGTCGACCTCGCAATGCGAGCGTCTGCGCGCCGCGCTGGCCTGGGCGAAGCAGCGGCCGGTGCAGGTGCTGGTGCTGATGGGCGGGGCCGACTTCTGGTCCAACGGCATCCATCTCAACGTGATCGAGGCGGCGAGTTTGGGTGACGGGTCGCCGGCGGACGAATCCTGGAATAACATCAATGCGATGAACGATCTGGCCCGTGAGCTGATCGAGACCGGCGGCCAGATCACGATTGCCGCGCTGGCCGGCAATGCAGGAGCCGGCGGCTGCTTCCTGGCGCGGGCGGCCGATCTGGTCTGGGCGCGGGAAGGCGCGATACTCAATCCGCATTACAAGAACATGGGCAATCTCTACGGCTCGGAATACTGGACCTACCTGCTGCCGCGTCGCGTCGGCGATGAGGGTGCGCGGACCATCATGCGCAACCGGCAGCCGCTGACGGCGCAGCGTGCGGCGGAGACGGGCTTCACCGATGCCTGCCTGGCCGGCGATGCACTGGCCTTTCGCATCGACGTGGCGCGCCGCGCCGCCGAAATCTCCGCATCGCCCGATCTTGCGGAACAACTGGCGGCGAAGCGCGAGCGTCGCGCGCAGGATGAAGCCGCAAAGCCGCTGGCCGCGTATCGGGAAGAGGAACTGGCGCACATGCGGCGCAACTTCTACGGCTTCGATCCGAGTTATCACGTCGCCCGCCACCACTTCGTGCGAAAGTCGCTCGCCTCGTGGACGCCGCGGCATCTGGCGCGCCATCGCGACCTTGGCTGGAAGGTGCCGCAATGATGATGAAGCCTCGCGCGCCGCTGACAGTGCTGGTGGTCGACGACGAGCTGCGCTCGCTGGAAACCCTGCGCCGCACGCTGGAAGAGGATTTCACGGTGTTCACCGCCACTTCCGCCGAAGAAGGCGAAGTCATCATGGGCCGCGAATTCGTCCATATCGTGCTGTCCGATCAGCGCATGCCGGGCAGCTCGGGCATCGAATTCCTGCGCCGCGTGCGCGCCCAGTGGCCCGAGACGGTACGCCTGATCCTCTCCGGCTATACCGATGCCGAGGACATCATTGCCGGCATCAACGAGGCCGGCATCTGGCAATACCTGCTGAAGCCCTGGCATCCCGATCAATTGTTGCTGACCCTGAAGAGCGCCGCCGAGTTGTGGCGCCTGCAGCAGGAGAACCAGCGCCTGTCGCTGGAACTGCGCGACAGCCCGGAGCAACTGGTGCGGCAGGTGGCCAGCCGGCGCGGGAGGGTCCGCGCCCGTTCCGGCTTCGATCGCCTGATGCGCGCGCCGGACAGTCCCTTGAACGGCATCTGCGAGCTGGCGCAGAAGATCGCCGGGCATGAACTCTCGGTGCTGGTCACCGGCGAGTCGGGCACCGGCAAGGAACTGCTGGCACGCGCCATCCATTACACCAGCGAGCGCGCCGAGCGGCCCTTCGTCGTCGAAAACTGCGGCGCCATGCCGGACACCCTGCTCGAAGCCGAGCTCTTCGGCCACAAACGCGGCGCCTTCACCGGCGCCCATGAGGATCGCATCGGCCTGTTTCAGCAGGCCGACGGCGGCACGCTGTTCCTCGACGAGATCGGCGACACCTCGCCGGCCTTCCAGGTCAAGCTGCTGCGCGCGCTGCAGGAAGGCGAGGTGCGTCCCGTCGGTAGCCCGCGCTCGGTGCCGGTGGATGTGCGCATCATTGCGGCGACCAACCGCGATCTCGAAGCCGACGTCGTCAGCGGGCGTTTCCGCCAGGATCTTTACTATCGCATCGCCGGCATTACCTTCCGCATGCCCAGCCTGCGCGAACGACCGCAAGACATCCCGCTGATCGTCGGCAACATGTTCAAGGAGTCGGTGCTGGCGGGACGGCGATTTTCCGCCGAAGCCATGAAATGCCTGGTCGCCCACCGCTGGCCGGGCAATGTGCGCGAATTGCAGAACGAAGTCTTGCGCGCGCTGGCGCTGGGCGACGGCGACGTGCTCGATGCCGGCCTTTTCTCCGCGGGCGTGCGCCAGTCGGCGGCCTTCATCAAGGCTGCAGCGCCCGGGTTCGATCCGGACGGCGCGACGCTCAAGGAACTGCTCGACCAGGTCGAGGCGCAGGTGATCGACGCGGCCCTGCGCCGCCATCGCGGCAACAAGACACGCGTGGCCGAAGAACTCGGCCTCACGCGTGTCGGGCTGCGCATGAAACTTTCCCGCCTCGGCCTCGATGGCGGCGAATCGTGAACCCACAAAAGGCATCCAATCCGCAGATTTCGCTGATTAACGCAGATGGATCAATGCGTTGCCCGACCAAGTCGTATCACCTGCAAGGTCGGTCATTGGAGGTTGCCACTCAGTTGCTTTATCTGCGAAATCTGCGTCATCTGCGGATTGAACCGAGGTATTTGCGATGAATATTCTCTGGCTGCAGTCAGGCGGTTGCGGCGGTTGCACCTTGTCGTGGCTGGGCGGAGAACACGGCCCCCTGTTCCGCGTGCTGATCGACGAAGGCATCGAACTGCTCTGGCATCCGAGTGTTTCCGAGGCCGGCGTCGATGAGGCGCGGGAACTGATCGAGCAATGCGCCGACGGCCGCATCGCGGTCGATATCTTGTGCATCGAGGGCTCGCTGTTGCGCGGGCCGCGCGGCACGGGCGGCTTTCATCGCTTCGGCGGCGGCGCAGAGCCGATGATCGAGTGGGTGCGGCGCATCGCCTCCCGCGCGCAGCACGTGGTCGCCGTGGGCAGTTGCTCGTCCTGGGGCGGCATCACCGCGGCCGGCATGAATCCGACCGATGCCTGCGGCCTGCAGTACGACGGCGAAGCAATCGGCGGCCTGCTCGGACCGGACTTCCGTGATCGCACGGGTCTGCCGACGATCAACGTCGCCGGCTGTCCGCCCCATCCTGACTGGATTACCGAAACCCTGGCGGCACTGGCGCATGGCAGCTTGCAGGCCGAGCATCTCGACGACTTCGGGCGTCCGCGGTTTTTCGCCGACCAACTGGTGCATCACGGCTGCACGCGCAACGAATATTACGAATTCAAGGCCAGTGCCAGGAAATCGTCGGATCAGGGCTGCCTGATGGAGCATCTCGGATGCGGCGGCACCCAGGCCCATGCCGACTGCAACCAGCGCTTGTGGAACGGCGAAGGCTCGTGCCTGCGGGGCGGTTACGCCTGCATCCGCTGCACCGAACCCGGTTTCGAGGAACCGGGTCACCCGTTCGAGACCACGCCGAAAGTTGCCGGCATTCCGATCGGCCTGCCCTCCGACATGCCCAAAGCATGGTTCGTCGCGCTGGCGGCACTGTCCAAGTCGGCGACACCAGCACGAGTGCGCGAAAATGCCACGGCCGATCACTTGCTGCGCGCACCTTCAGTCAAGCGCGGAAGAAAATGAGCACGCGGCGTATTGTCGGTCCCTTCAATCGCGTCGAGGGCGATCTCGAAATCACGCTCGACATTGCCGACGGGAGGATCGCCGCGGCTTACGTAAACTCGCCGCTGTATCGCGGTTTCGAGCAGATCCTGCAAGGCAAGCTGCCGGCCGATGCGCTGGTGCTGGTGCCACGCATCTGCGGCATCTGCTCGGTCGCCCAGTCGGCTGCCTCCGCCCTGGCGCTGGCCGACGCGGCGGATATCGAGCCGCCGCACAACGGCCGGCTGGCGGCCAACCTGACACTGGCGGCCGAGAACCTCGCCGATCACCTGACGCATTTCTACCTGTTCTTCATGCCCGACTTCGCCCGTGCCGACTATGCGGGCCACGCCTGGCACGCGGCAACCGTCGATCGATTCAAGGCTACGGTCGGCAGCGCGCCGAACCAGGTCCTGCCGGCGCGCGCCCGCTTCATGCAGATGATGGGACTGCTCGCCGGCAAATGGCCGCATACCCTGGCCGTGCAGCCGGGCGGCTCGACGCGGCCATTGGCGAGCTCGGAGATTTTCCGTCTGCACCGGACGCTGCGCGAGTTCCGCGAATTTCTCGAAACCGTGACTTTCGGCGCGAAGCTGGAAGAGGTCGCCGCGATCGACAGCCGTGCGCGGCTCGATGCCTGGCGGGGCAGGGCCGGCGGCGGCGATCTGCGGGCCTTCCTCGCCATTGCCGCGGACCTCGATCTGTGGCATCTCGGGCGTGGCACCGATCGCTTCATGAGCTATGGCTGCTATCAGGAGGAGGGCCGGCGGCTATTCCCGGCCGGGCTGTGGCATGGCGCGGCGATGCCGCTCGACATCGCGGCGATCGAGGAAGACATCACCCACGCCTGGTACGCCGCCGCCGGTTCGCCGCAGCATCCGGCGACGGGCAGCACCCTGCCGGTGGCGGAAAAGGACGGCGCCTATTCATGGTGCAAGGCGCCGCGTCTTGCCGGTCAGGTGGTGGAAACCGGCGCGCTGGCGCGCCAGGTGGTCGCGGCCCATCCCCTGGCGCGCGACATGATCGAAGGCTATGGCGCCAGCGTCGCCGCGCGCGTCGTCGCGCGCCTGCTGGAACTGGCGCTGGTGCTGCCCGCCATGGAGCGCTGGCTGGCCGAACTGGTCCCCGGCGAGCCCTGGTGCATCACCGCGCCAGTTGCCGACGAGACCTCGGGCGTCGGCCTCATCGAAGCAGCGCGCGGATCGCTCGGCCACTGGATCACCGTGCGGCGCGGCCGCATCCACAACTACCAGATCATCGCGCCGACCACCTGGAACTTTTCCCCGCGCGACAGCGCCGGCCAGCCCGGTGCGCTGGAGCAGGCGCTGGCGGGCCTGCCGGCCAGCGCCACCGATCCGCTGCCGCCGGCGATCCATCACGTCGTGCGCAGCTTCGATCCCTGCATGGTGTGCACGGTGCATTAGGGGCCGGCAGTCGAACTCGAGTCGAACTAACGGAAGACGCTGAAGCAGTGCGATGGCAATGCCGTCGCGACGAGTTGGGGAGAGGCGGCAATGTGCCCGGACTTGCCTGTCAAAGCGGCTCAGTCGCCGAAGTTGGTTCCCACCCGGCGCGCACTGCCGATCCAGGGATGATCGAGCGGTACGGTCTTGACCTTGCCCGCTACGTCTTCGAGTTTTACCGGGCGCGTGCCGTCGCCTTTGGCGGCAACCATGACTCCGTACGTGCCCTTGGAAATCAGATCGGCGCATGCGGTGCCGAGGCGCGTCGCCAGAAGGCGGTCGGCGGCCGACGGTGCGCCGCCGCGCTGCACGTGTCCGAGGATGGTGACCCGAGCTTCCAGACCCGTCAGGGCTTCCAGGGACTTGGCGAGCCGCAGCGTTCGATCGGCATAGAGCAGTTCCGCAGCGTCGGCCTCCTGGTCGTCAAGCTTGCGTCCATCCTTGAGCTTCGCTGACTTTTTCCCCTCTACCCTGGCGGCGGCTATCGCGGCCAGATCCTGCTTCGAGACGGCCCCTTCGGCTACCGCGACGATGGAGAAGGGCTTGCCGCCACGAGCACGCGCCCGGATTGCTTCGGCCACGCTATCGACGTCATAGGGAATTTCCGGAACCAGTATGACGTCGGCGCCGCCAGCGATGCCCGCACCGAGCGCCAGCCAGCCGGCCCGGTGGCCCATGATCTCGACCACGATGATGCGATGATGGCTGTGAGCGGTGCTGTGCAGCCGATCGATGGCCTCGGTGGCAATGCCCAGCGCGGTATCGAAGCCGAAGGTAATGTCCGTCCCGGCCACGTCGTTGTCGATGGTCTTCGGCAGCGTGATGACCTTGAGCCCCATCTGCTTGAGGCGCAGGGCATTCTTCAGGGTGCCGCCACCGCCGAGGCATACCAGGCAATCAAGCTGATTGTTCCGGTAGTTGCCGGCGATGGTGTCGAGCATGTTCCGGATCTTGCCGTCCACCGGCATCTTGTGCGGTTTGTCGCGGCTGGTGCCGAGGATGGTGCCACCCACAGTGAGGATGCCCGAGAGTTGCCCACCATCCAGCGGTGCCGTGCGATTCTCCATCAGGCCGCGAAAGCCATCGCGGAAGCCGACGATGTGCATGCCGTAATAGCCAAGTACTGCCTTGCCGACACCGCGGATGGCTGCGTTGAGGCCGGGGCTGTCGCCACCAGCAGTAAGGATGCCAATGTATTTGCTCATGGGTTCTGCTCGCAAAGAATGGATCTGGCTAGACTACCATCGGCCGCTCCGGGCCGGGAACCGGCCGGCGATTTTTACCCCCTTTTTACATCCCGGCGCGTAGCATGAATTCATGAACGAACCGGGACCATCACGCGGTATGGGCGATTACATCCGGGCGGCGCTGGCCTGCGTGGCAACGACTTTGCTGACCTTGCCGTTGCATGGCGTGGTCGATGCCGCCAACATCGTCATGATCTTTCTTCTGGTCGTGGCGCTGGTGGCGATGTGGCTGGGCAGCGGGCCGGCGATCCTGGCAGCCTTCGGCGGCGTCGCCTTGTTCGATTTCTTTTTCGTCGAGCCGCGATTTTCGATGGCGGTGGCCGACGCCCAATACCTGATCACCTTTGCTGTGATGCTGGTGGTGGCCTTGGTGATCGGCCAGCTCGCCGCCCGTCTGCGCGAAAAGGCCCTGCTGGCGGCACGGCGCGAGAATGAGATGCGGGCGCTGTACGACATGGCGAAACTGCTTTCCGGTGCAGTCGCGGCGGAACAGGTGGCGGATATCGTGCGCGATTTTCTCCGCTCACGGCTGGAGATCGAGGCGGTTCTCTATCTGCCGGACCGTGATGACGTTCTGGTGGCGACACCGGCGCGGCAGGGTGGGGACAAGCACCAAGCCCATGTGCGTGCCGTCTATGAGCAGGGACAACCCATGCACCTGGCCGCCGAGGAAAGCGGATTTGCGCCGGCGCTGGCGCTGCCGCTCGTCTCGTCGGTACGAACGCGTGGCGTGCTGCTGGTTTTCTCCGACCATGCCGAGCGGTTCTGCGCCGCCGGGAAGCGGCCGCTGCTCGATGCGGTGGCATCGCTGGCCGCGATCGCCGTCGAGCGCCTGCATTACGGCGAAGTGGTTCAGGAAGTGACGCTGAGCATGGAATCGGAACGTTTGCGCAGCGCGCTGTTATCCGCCGTGTCGCATGATTTGCGTACGCCACTGACGGTGCTGGTCGGGCTGGCCGATGCGCTGACGCTGGCCCGTCCCGCTCTGCCGTCACCGGCGCTGGAGTCGGCGGTGGCAATTCGCGACCAGGCGCTGCGCCTGTCCGGGCTGGTGCACAACCTGCTGGACATGGCCCGCCTGCAAACCGGCAAGATCGTGCTGAACCGGGAATGGCAGCCGCTGGAAGAAGTGGTCGGCAGCAGCCTCAAGGCGATGGCCGGCGTGCTGGCGGGGCGTGAGGTGCACGTAGAACTGGCGCCCGACCTGCCGCCGCTGGAATTCGACGCCGTACTGCTGGAGCGGGTGTTCTGCAACCTGCTGGAGAACGCCGCGAAATACGCGCCGCGTGGCGAAATCCTCATCACCGCGCGAGTCGCGCGCGAGGCGGTGGAAGTCGCCGTGGTCGATGCCGGACCGGGCTTGCCGCCGCATGAAGAGGCAAGCGTGTTCGACCTGTTCGAGCGCGGACGCCACTCGGGCGCCGGTGGCGGCCTTGGCCTGGCGATCTGCCGGGCCATCGTCGAGGTGCATGGCGGCCGCATCTGGGCGGAGCGGGGCGCCGAAGGCGGAACCCGCATGGTATTCACGCTGCCGCTCGGTACGCCGCCGGTGCTGGAGGAGGAAGCCGGTGAATGATGATCGCCCGCTGATCCTGGTGGTCGAGGACGAGCCGCAGATCAGGCGTTTCGTCCGCGCCGCGCTGGAGGACGAAGGCCGCGTGGTCGAGGCCGGTTCGGCGGCCGAGGCGCTGGAGGCTTTCACCGGGCCGGGGCCGGCGCTGGCGATCATCGACCTCGGTCTGCCGGACCGCGATGGTGTCGACTTGATCCGCGAATTGCGCACCTGGACGATGCTGCCGCTGCTGGTGTTGTCCGCCCGCTCGGCCGAGGCGGAGAAGGTGGCGGCGCTCGATGCCGGCGCCGACGATTACCTGACCAAACCCTTCGGCGTTCAGGAAATGCGGGCGCGGGTGCGCGCCCTGCTGCGCCGGCCGAAAGTCGGCGCTGGCGACACGGTGATCGAGTTCGGCAACATCCGCGTCGACCGGGCCCATCGCCTGGTGACCCGCGACGGGGCCGCCATTCATCTCACGCCCATCGAATACCGCCTGCTCGGCGTGCTGCTGGCCAATGCGGGCCGCGTCCTGACGCACCGCCAATTGTTGAAGGACGTATGGGGGCCGGGGCACGCCGAGCGCGGCCACTATCTGCGTATCTACATCGGCCACCTGCGACAGAAGCTCGAAGCCGATCCGGCCCGGCCGCAGCATCTGCTGACCGAAACCGGGGTCGGCTACCGTTTCCAACTTCAGGATTCCGCGACATGAGCCACGACTCGCAAAAAGACAGCACCGCCGTTCTCGCCCTGGCTGCCCTCGGCGTCGTCTATGGCGACATCGGCACCAGCCCGCTGTATGCGCTCAAGGAAGTCTTCGGCAACGCCCACCACCCGGTGCCGATCACGGCGGCGAACGTGCTGGGTATTCTTTCGCTGGTGTTCTGGTCGCTGATCGTCGTCGTCTCCTTCAAGTACGTGGCGCTGATCCTGCGCGCCGACAACAAGGGCGAGGGCGGCATCATGGCGCTGATGGCGCGCGTGCTGGCCGACGAGGGGATTTCCGGCCGCACGCGGCAGGCGGTGATCCTGCTCGGCCTGTTCGGCGCCGCGCTGTTCTATGGCGATGGCCTGATCACGCCGGCCATCTCGGTGCTCTCTGCGGTGGAAGGGCTTGAGGTGGCGACGCCGATGTTCGCGCACTATGTCGTGCCGATCACGCTGGGCATCCTGATTGCGCTGTTCTGGATTCAGAGTCACGGCACGGCCAAGGTCGGTGTTGCCTTCGGGCCGATTACCTGTGTCTGGTTCGGCGCGCTCGCTGCCATGGGACTGATGCAGATCGTGCAGCATCCCGGCATCCTCGCTGCACTGCTGCCGCAGCATGCCCTGGCCTTTCTCGCTGCCGATCCGGCGCTGGGCTTCCTCGCCATGGGCAGCGTCTTCCTGGCGCTGACCGGGGCCGAGGCACTGTATGCCGACATGGGCCACTTCGGCCGGCGGCCGATCCGACTGGCCTGGTTCGGTCTGGTGCTGCCGGCCCTGCTGCTCAACTACTTCGGTCAGGGCGCCTTGCTGCTGGCCGATCCGGCAACCATCCGCAATCCCTTCTATCTGATGGTGCCGGACTGGCTCCTGCTGCCCTTGGTGGGGCTCGCCACTGCGGCCACGGTGATCGCCTCGCAGGCGGTGATCACCGGCGTCTATTCGATCACGCAGCAGGCGATCCAGCTCGGCTACGCGCCGCGCATGGAGTTGCGGCACACCTCCGGCAGCCAGATGGGGCAGATCTACATGCCCGGCGTGAATTGGCTGATGCTGCTGGGGGTAATCGCGCTGGTGCTCGCCTTCAAGTCGTCCACCAATCTGGCGGCGGCCTACGGCATCGCGGTGACCGGCACCATGATCATCACCACGCTGTTCGCCTACCTCGTCGCGCGCCGCCAATGGGGCTGGCGCCGCCGTCTGGCCATTCCGGTGTTCGGCGCGCTGCTGGCTCTCGATCTGACCTTCCTCGCCGCCAATTCGACCAAGATTTTCGAAGGCGGCTGGTTCCCGCTGGTGTTCGGCGGCGCGGTATATCTGGTGCTGACCACATGGAAGGCGGGGCGCAAGCTGCTGCAGGAGAAGCTCGACACCCAGGCAATCCTGCTCCGCGAATTCATCGTCGGCATCGAGACCCCGGACACCATCACCGTGCCCGGTACGGCGGTGTTCATGACGCCCTATCCGGACCATGTGCCGCATGCCCTGCTGCACAACCTCAAGCACAACAAGGTGCTCCACGAACAGGTGGCGCTGGTGACCGTGACAATCGAGTCCGTGCCCCGTGTGGCCGAAGCGCAGCGCGTGGTGGTCGAGCGCCTGAACCATCGCTTCTACCGCGTCGGCATTCATTTTGGTTTCATGGATGTGCCGGACGTACCGGCAGCGCTCGAGTGGTGCGCCGAGCAGGGGCTGGAACTGGAGCCGATGACGACTTCCTACTTCCTCGGCCGGGAAACCGTGATGCCCCGCGTCGGGGCTGAAATGCCCTACTGGCGAGAGGCGCTGTTCGCGACCTTGTATCGCAACGCGCGTACGGCGGCGGACTTCTTCGGCCTGCCGCCGAATCAGGTGGTGGAACTGGGAACGCGGGTCGCGCTGTAGTTCAGGCGTACGGGAGTGGGTACACCGCCGTCCTGCCAGCGCCGACTTTTGGCTAAAGGGCAGTAGGCAGGTCTGACGTCATTCGGGGGCAAATGTCGGTGCAATCAGCTCGGCCGATTTGGCGCCATCGATGGTCAGTTATGTGCCCAGAACGGTCCTTGGATCCTCTCGAAAGCAGCCGCTTAGAAGGCGACAAGTCCGGGGCAGTTCACGCTAACACGTCACATCGTTGCCCTACAGGTTCACGCTGATTGGAGTTCGGAAACTGTTCGAAGCCTTTCAGTGGTAACGAGCGGTTGAACAGGTACGCCAATTAACCCGTCGAGCAGTCGCCGAAGCTTCTGCTGTACCAACTTTCTGTCTTACAGGCTTCTACGCATTTTGATCGATCAGATTTGGCAAGGAGGTCGTATATGTCGAGCCTCTCGGATAGTGCAGGGAGTGTCAGAAATTCTGTGTGTGAGGCGGGCTGAGACTTTTCCACGGTGCTGCCTGC
>VBWA01000056.1 GCA_006218025.1 Rhodocyclaceae bacterium
TTGACACGATCTACGGTGGCAAGGGCCGCGACACCTATATCTTCAACAAGGGCGACGGCATTGACAAAATCTACGACGACGACGATGGCGCTGAGAAGAGCATCCTGGTTTTCGGCGAAGGCTTCAACAAAGACAGCATCACGCTACGCTGCGGCTCGCTGCTGCTCGACCTCGGCAATGGCGACGCCATCCATATCGAGACCTTCGACGCCGACCACCCGCTCGCCACCCAAAGCTTCGCCAGCTTCCAGTTTGCGGATGGCAGCAACCTCACTTGGAGCGACCTGCTGGCCCTCGGCTTCGACCTCGACGGCACGGAAGGCAACGACATCATCTACGGTACGGGCGTCGACGACCGCATCGACGGCAAAGGAGGCAACGACCTGATCTGGGCGCAGGACGGCAACGACGTCATCACCGGCGGCACCGGCACCGATGGCATGAATGGCGAGTTGGGCGACGACGTCTATGTCTTCAGCGCGGGTGATGGAGCGACGCTCACCACGCAGATCAACGGCCAGAGCATAGTGCAGGTCGAGACCCTGGTCGACGAAGGCGGCAACGACACCGTGCGCTTCAGTGTGGGCATCGATGCGCAAAACCTCGTCGTGCAAGACAACCTCGACGGCAGCCTGCTGATCGACTACGCCGCCCCTGGGCAGCCGCTGGACCGGTTGCTGATCGACCACGGTCTGGCCGGTGCGGTGGAGCACTACACAGTCGGCGCTGGCGACACGGCGAGAACGCTGAGCACCACCCAGTTGATCGGCGAATTCGGCAACGGCCTCTATAGCGGCACGGATGCCGCGAACCATCTGCACCTGTCCGGCGGCAGGACGGCGGACAGCCTCGACGTGGGAGGCGGCGGCAACATCGTTTCCGGCGGCCGCGGCAACGACGACCTGCAGGTCTATGGCACGAACAACACGATTCTGTACAGCGTCGGCGATGGCACCGACATCGTCCGCACCGACGGCACCGACCACACGAACAATGTCCTGCAACTCTCGGGAGTTACTGCGGACGATCTGCTGCTTGGCCTCAATGCCGACCGCAAGCTCGTGCTGCAGGTCGGATCGAACGCCGCCGATCGCATGGAATTCCAGAACTTCGTCGCCACCAACGTCCTGACCACGCGCCCGATCGACAGCGTCGAGTTCGATGACGGCAGCACGCTCGGCTACGAAGCCCTGATGGCCAAAGGCTTCGACCTCGCCGGCGGCGCTGGCCCCGACAGTCTGGTCGGTACCAATGTCACCGATCGCATCAAGGCCGGTGAGGGCAACGACTGGGTCTGGGGCTATATCGGGGATGATGTCCTGGCGGGCGGCGCCGGCAACGATGTTCTGATCGGCGGCGCAGGCAATGACAGCTACCGCTTCGATGCGGGCGACGGCCAGGACACGATCATCGATTCCGAGGGTATCAACGCCGTGACGTTTGGTGCGGGACTGAGCCGCACCGCGATGAGCGTTAGGCAGTACGCGAGCGACGATGGACAGCGCTACCTGGATCTTGGCTTCGGCGCTGGCGACCGGCTTTCCATCAGCAACGGCGAACTGGACAAGGTCCAGTCCTTCCGGTTTGCGGACGGCACGACGCTGACCACTGCCGAGTTGCTGGCGACGATGCCAGGGGTGGATCTGCTGGGCGAAGCCGGCAGGGACATTCTCCTGGGCTACGCCGGCGACGACATCCTGGCGGGTGAGGCAGGGGAGGACACGCTCAGCGGGGGCGCCGGCAACGATGAACTTTCGGGCGGCCCGGGCAACGACATCCTGCAAGGCGGCACCGGCAACGACCGGCTCGACGGCGGTCTCGGCGACGATCTGCTCAGCGGTGGCGAGGGAACGGATACCTACGTCTTTGCGCCCGGATCGGGCCGGGACACGTTGGTCGAGGCCACGGGCGAACTGTCCGCCCTGCGGCTCGGCCCGGGTGCTACGGTGCGCACGCTGAAGCCCTCGCGCGAGGGCGACGATCTGCTGCTGGCGCTCAACAACGGCGCGGATGCCCTGCGTGTCGCCGGCTACTACGCCGATGCGGAAGCCGGCAGCAACTGGCAGGTGACGACGGAAGATGGCGCGACGCTGGCGATGGCGGAGTTTATCGAGCTGGCCACGCACGAGGTCGCATCGGTCGCCGAGGCGACGGCCGGGTATCGGGATTCGGTACGGTCGGACTGGGGAAGGTATCTGGCACGACAGAGTTATGCCTTTCAGACGGACGGAAGCTGGCGGTATAGGTCATCGCAACTGGACGGTACCCCTACCGATGTGGTCGTTTCTTCGTACGACTGGACGACGCAGATCACTTTCGAGGCGACGACACTTTCCGATCCGGGGCCCTATGCCGTAGCGATGGCAAGAGTGGATAGAGAGGAAACGACGACCAGCGACGCGGTCAGCGCGACCCGGCGCATCTATTTCCCAGAGCAGCATATTCCCCTGCCGGCAGCAGGCGATCCCCAGCCATTTTTCATCCCGCGCGGCACCAGAATGGCGAGCGTGAATATTCCGGCCGGCTCGACCTATTCGCTGGTGTATGACCCCTATGTGGGCAACGCCACGTTGCCACCCCTGCCGGGCGATTCGATGAGTCCCGGCGCAAATCCGGGAGGCTTTTATCGTGGCATGTGGGTGTATCCACCGCAAACCGAATACACGGGTCCGGTCGATCCGTTGCCGGGGGCGGAGACCACCACGACAACCGTGATACGCAACGTGGCCACGAAAACCGCGGTGGTGCCGGAACTGAGCCTAGGTGCGGGGAACGATACGGCCCACCTCACACATCATGGAATGATCGACGGTGGGGCCGGTGACGACGAATTGCACGCGACGTTCTACGAGGAAACAGGCAGCGGCTACGACCTCGATGTCTGGAACATGCACGGCGGCGGTTTGCTTTATGGCAACGACGGCAACGACTACCTGTCGACTTCGAGCGGCTTTGGATTTCAGGACGGTGACAACACCCTGATCGGCGGCCGTGGCCGCGATGTGTTGACGGGGGGTGGCGGTTCGGACACCTTCATGTTGCTGGAGGAAGATTCCGTCGACTACATCAGCGATCTGGGAACGGTATGGGATTACCGGATCGATTGGCGCAACGACGGCGGCGTCGTCTTTTCCAGCCATGATTTCTCCGGTGTCGCGGGCAACGACTACGCGGCGCTGGAACCCTACTACGGCAACGACATCGTGCCGGATACGCTGGTCTTCGGTGGCGGCGCTACTGCAGAAAGCGTCTCTGTATTCATGAGCGATTCTCCCGCGGAAAACCAGGGGCCATGGTATGAGCCGGTATTGGAAATCATGGGCCCGGACGGTGTCGGTGCGCAAGTGACCCTTGCGCGGACGGACGATGCGGCAGGCACCGGCATCGAGTACGTGAAATTCGCCGACCGTAAGTTGAAGATACGGGAGGTGCTGACCCTGCTGGACCAGGATCAGGATGTCCACGGTTCCACGCTGCGCGATGTGATTCGCACCGGCAAGGGTAGCGACAGGATCGATGGCGGGGCAGGGGATGATCTGGTTTCCGGAGGCGCCGGCAACGACGTCTATGTGATCGGCAGGAACACAGGCTTCGACATGATCGACCAAAGCACGGCGGATGCGCTGGACACCGATGCCATCGAGTTTGCGGCCGACATTGCACCGGGCGACGTAGCCATGTCGCTGGATGCTGCTGGCTTGACCCTGCGCATTGCGGCAACCGACGGGGGGGCATTGGTCGCCGGGTGGCTGCCCGGTACCGGCAATCTGGTAGTGCGCTTCGCTGACGGCACGGAATGGGATGCGGCAGCGATTCAAGGTTTTCTGCCCGCGATCAGCGGCACATCGGGTGCCGACTCGTTGAGCGGAACCGGCGGCAATGATTTGATCCTGGGCTATGGCGGCGACGATGCGCTATTTGGTGGCGCAGGTGACGACATGCTCAGTGGCGGGGCCGGGACAGACACGCTCACGGGCGGCCTTGGCAACGACATTTACGTCTTCGGCCCAGGCTATGGAGGCGACGGCGCGGATCGGGTGTCTCAAGCCGGTTCCAACTATGGTGATTATGACGTAGTCCGGTTTGCCGCCGGAATTCTCCCCGCGGACGTTTTCGTGCTGCACCAGGGGAACGATTTGGTGCTGATGCCGTCGGCGTCTGAAGAAGGAATCATCCTGCAATCCTGGTTTGGTGGCGAGGACGAGGGCACAAGCAGAGTGTCGGCCGTGCAGTTCGCGGATGGAACCCTTTGGGACGTCAACGATCTTGACGATGCGGCGGTCAGCGAAATCGGAGGCACCGAGAACGGGGACGAGTTGTATGGAACTGGAGGCAAAGACATCATCAAGGGCTTCGAGGGTGCCGACGTGATATCCGCTTCGAGTGGCAATGACACCCTGAACGCCGGCGAAGGCGACGACACCCTGAGCGGTGGCGCCGGCGACGACGTCTATGTATTCAACCGCGGCGACGGCTGGGACGATATCTATCAGTGGAACGCTGGCGAGAACGATGCGGACACTATCCGTTTCGGGGCAGGCATTGCCCCTTTCGAAGTGATGCTGGGGGCACGAGGCGGCGAGGTGGTGCTGCAACTCGGCGCAAATCGCGAGGGCATACAAATTGTCGATGGCTTCGAGGGCGTTCTACCGACGGTGGAGTTTACCGACGGTACCGTGTGGGATGCGGACTATTTGCGTGCTGCCAGGACGCACGTGATAGGAACCAACGGTGATGATGTCCTGTGGGGGATGAATGGCAATGACACCATCGCGGGCTTTGCCGGCAACGATACCCTCTATGGCAACGTCGGCAATGACGTCTACGTTTTTAATCGCGGCGATGGCTGGGATACCGTCAGCCAGGTGATGGCGGGCTGGGACGATGTCGATGCGGTTAGATTCGGCGCCGGCATTTTTGGTGAAGAAATCGGAGTTGGTCGCAGCGGTGACGACTTGGTGCTGCTGCTGGGTGTGTCCGGCGAGGCCGTGCAGTTGACCGACTGGTTCGATCAAGATGTGCCAGTGGCGCGAGTGGAGTTCATCGACAGCACCGTATGGGATGCCGACGTGCTAATGGATTTGGCTGCGCAGTCGCGTCTGATCGTCGGCACGTCCTACGGGGAATTTATCGGGGGCACGGATGACTCCGATGTGATCTACGGCTTGTCCGGAGACGACTATGTGTACGCGGCCGCCGGTGGTGACTTGCTGGTCGGCGGTAGCGGCGAAGACCGCCTCATGGGAGGCGGCGGCGACGACACACTGATTGGCGGCGCCGACAGTGACTGGCTGCGCGGCAGTGCGGGCAACGACACCTACATTTTCAATCGAGGAGATGGCTCAGACAGAGTTTCCAGCGATTTTGATCTGGACGACGGGGAGTCAGGCGGGCAGGATGTCATCCAATTCGGGGCAGACGTAGTGCCGGACGATATCCGTGTCTTTGCGGTAAGCGACGAGGGCGAACTGGCTGTTGCGCTTGCGTTGAGCGACGAGGAGGGCTCCGTAACGATCTCGGGCGACCTGGCTGACCTGCCTGAAGTCCATTTTGCCGATGGTACGGTATGGAGCGGGGATGCCCTGCGTGCGATGATCGTGAATACCATCGGCACCGACATCGACGACCTGTTGATCGGAACCGGTAGCGACGACGCGCTGGAAGGCGGCCAGGGTTACGACGCAATCTTCGGGCTCGGCGCCGACGACGCACTGTCCGGCGGTGACGATAATGATCTGCTGGATGGCGGCTCGGGCAACGACATTCTTGCTGGCGGGCCAGGCTCCGACGGGCTGAGCGGTGGCGTCGGCGACGACACCTACATCTTCAATCGCGGCGATGGAGCAGACTGGATCAATAACTGGAGAGCGGATTCCGGTCGTGACCTGATCCGGCTCGGCTCGGATATCGCTCCTGCCGACGTGAGCTTCACCTTGGATGAAGATGGTTTTCTGCTGTCCATTGTCGGTACTGACGACTCGATTGCGATCGAGGCCGGCCTCACCAGCCTGCCGCAGGTCGTCTTTGCCGACGGCAGCGTATGGGATCGGGCCACCCTGTTATCCATGGTCACGGAGAACGTCGGCACCGAGTATGACGATTTGCTGGTCAGCACGGCGGCGCACCCTGTTCTCGGTGGCGGTGCGGGCGACGAT
Source organism: Rhodocyclaceae bacterium (assembly GCA_006218025.1). Lineage (GTDB taxonomy): Bacteria > Pseudomonadota > Gammaproteobacteria > Burkholderiales > Rhodocyclaceae > Sulfuritalea. The sequence continues at coordinate 6,156 of VBWA01000056.1, forward strand.
ACCTACTTCGTCGGCAGCAGTTCGCCAAATACCCGAATCACGGATGGCAGTGGCACGGACACCCTGATTCTGGATGGCATCAGTCTGGCTGACATTTCGCTGGGCGTCGGCTCGTTGAAAATCACCGTTACGGCCACAGGCCAGGAAATCCATCTCGACGATTTCGACCCGGACGATCCCTATGCCGAAGGCGGTATCGAATTCTTCCAGTTCGCAGACGGCGTAGTGCTGAGCAAGGGCGAGGTGATCGATGCGCTGGGCTTCCATCCGACGGGAACGACCGGGGATGACGTCCTTTCCGGGACATCGCTGGACGACGTGATCACGGGTCTGGCGGGCAACGACACCCTGATCGGTCGCGGCGGCAACGACGTTCTGAACGGCGGCATCGGCGACGATAGTTACGTCTATGCGGCCGGCGGTGGTCACGACAGGATTGCCGACGAAGCCGGCGTCGACCGCATCAATTTTGGCGCCGGGATTGTGGCGTCTCAGGTCGCTGTGACGCGGGAAGACGGCGACGTCGTGCTGAGCTTGTCGGACACCGACAGTATCCGGTTTGCCGAGAATGCTCCCGGAAGCTATGCCATCGAACGGATCGAGTTCGCCGACGGTACCGTTTGGCTGGCCGCTGATGTGTTGCGGCAGTTGTCGCGCACGCCGCCCACCGTGGTCGTGGCTCTTGTCGATCAAACGGCGACGGAGGATGCGGTCTTCCACTTCAACGTTCCCGCAGGCAGCTTTGCCGACGTGGATGCCGTGGCTGGCGATACGCTAGCCTATGCCGCCAGCCTGGCCGATGGCTCGGCTTTGCCGACCTGGCTCGCCTTCGATGCATCGACGCAGACCTTTGCCGGAACGCCGGGCAACGAGGATGTCGGTAGCCTCGATGTCAGGGTGACGGCGACGGATTTGTCCGGAGCCGGCGTGTCGAGCAGCTTCAATGTCTCGATTGCAAATATCAACGACGCACCGGTCCTTGTCCATTCGATTGGCGATCAGTCTGCGACGCAGGACATCGCCTTTTCTTATGTCGTGCCGGCCGGCAGTTTTGCCGATTGCGATCCGGGCGACACGTTGAGCTTCGCAGCGACCCTGGCTGATGGGACGGCATTGCCGACTTGGTTGAATTTCGATGCGGCGACCCGGACCTTCAGCGGAACGCCTGGCACGAGCGCGCCCGGCATGCTGGCCGTGCGAGTCACCGCTACCGACAGCGGCGGGCAGTCGGCGAACGCGAATTTCGCCCTCTCGGTTGGGCAGCACCTGCGAGGCACGGCGAGCAGCGACATGCTGAACTATTCTGCAAGCAGCTTTGTCGGCGTGCCCCTTATCGATGCCGGAGCCGGCAACGACAGCGTCACGGGTAGCGCCGGCAACGACATCATCGTCGGCGGTAGCGGTACCGACAACCTGATCGGCAACGGCGGCGACGACAGCTTCCTCATCGCTGGCACGGATGCAGGCTATGACCGCTTCGAAGGCGGGGCAGGCTATGACGTGATCCGGGGCAGCACGGGGGATGACGTCATCCGCATGTACAACTACAGCGGCACCGCGACGGTCGAGAAGATCGATGGCGGTGGCGGAAACGACATCATCGCCGGCACCGGCAGCAGCGACACGCTGGACTTCTCGGGTACCGAGCTGGTCGGCATC
>VBWA01000082.1 GCA_006218025.1 Rhodocyclaceae bacterium
GTAACTGGGGCAAAACCCCGGGCAGACTCGACACTGGACTCACATTTGGTTGAGTCTGCGGCCGGTTCATGATTCTGTGGGGCATGGCCACGCCGCCCCTCAATATAGATGCCTTTCCGCCGTTCGCGCTCAAGCCGCTGACACTTGGGTTGCTGGAGGAGAATGCCCGGCTGGTGTCTGAGAATGTGTCGTTGCGCGAGGAGATCGCGCGCTTGAAGGGGCTGAAGGGCAAGCCGGACATCAAGCCGCCGTCGACGCCGTCGGGGATGAACAAGGCGACGGAGAAGCGGTCGCGGCGGCAGGAGAAGCGGCGGCGCGGGCCGAAAACGCCCTCGGCACCGGTCGAGGAACGGGTGATCGCCGCCCCCGACATTCCGCCGGGCTCGCGGTTCAAGGGCTACGAGGATTTCACCATCCAGGATCTGAGGATCGAGCCGCTTGTGGTGCGCTATCGCCGCGAGCGCTGGCTGGCGCCGGACGGGCGCACGGTGCTGGCGCCGCTGCCTGAGGGGATCAGCGACCACTTCGGTCCCGAGGTCAAGCGCTTCATCCTCGCGCAATACCACCAGGGGCAGACGACGGTGCCGTGCCTGGTCGAGCTGTTGCGGACGATCGGCGTGGACATCTCCAAGCGGCAGGTGGTGCGCATCCTGACCGATGCCAACGATGCCTTCGTCGCCGAGGCCCGCGACGTGCTGAGGGCGGGGCTCACCCATGGCGGCTGGATTTCGGTGGACGACACCGGCGCCCGCCACCAGGGCCGGAACGGCTTCTGCACTCAGATCGGCAACGACGCCTTCACCTTCTTCGCCACCACCGCATCGAAGAGCCGGGCCAACTTCCTCGGCCTGCTGCGCGCCGGCCACGGCGACTATGCGCTCAATGACCAGGCTTTCGCCTGCATGCGCCGCCGCCATCTCGCCGGCCCGGTCATCGCCCGGCTGGCGGCCCATCCGGCGCGGCACTTCGCCGACCAGGCGGCGTGGCAGGCCCACCTTGCGGCGCTGGGCATCGACGCCCGTAAGGTCCACCCCGACCCGGTGACGGTCGCCACCGAGGGCGCCTTGTGGGGCGCCGTCACCGCACATGGCTTCCTCGACGGCACGGTGATCGTCTCCGACGACGCCGGCCAATTCAATGTCGGCGAGCACGCCCTGTGCTGGGTCCATGCCGAGCGGCTGGTCCACAAGCTCGACACCTTCACCGAGACCGCGCGCAAGGCCAAGGAGAAGGTCCGCGCCCTGATCTGGTGGCTCTATGCCGACCTCAAGGCTTACCGTGCCGCGCCGCACCCGCGCCGCAAGGCCGAACTGAAGGCCCGCTTCGACCGCATCTTCACCCAGCAGACCGGCTTCGCCACGCTGGACCGCCTGCTCGCCCGCCTTCACGCCAACAGGGCCGAGTTGCTGCGCGTCCTCGACCGGCCGGAAGTCCCGCTCCACACCAACGGATCGGAAAACGACATCCGCTGCCAAGTCATCCGCCGCAAGGTCAGCGGCACCACCCGCAGCGACCACGGCCGCGACTGCCGCGACGCCTTCCTCAGCCTCGCCAAGACATGCCGCAAACTCGGAATATCGTTCTGGGATTTCCTTGGCACACGCCTCGGCGCCGCCGTCGCTGCCCCGGTGCCCCACCTCGCGGGAATGGTCGCCGCTCGCTACGCCCGCTGACCGCCCGGGGTTTTGCCCCAATTAC
>VBWA01000083.1 GCA_006218025.1 Rhodocyclaceae bacterium
CGGCCTATTCTGTTGAAAAACTCCTTGACATGCCATATGCATTACTGGTATGATTATGGCATTGTTTAGGGGGATGCATTGCCATGATGGGTCGCCAAGCAACGGGTCGTGAGCAACTGTTCTACACGTTCAGTATGGAAGACCATGTTCCCCAAGGGCACCTGCTCCGTGGGATTCATCACTTCCTCGACCTGAGTTCCTTCCGGCAGCATCTGGAACCATTCTATAGCCCTGTCGGACGGCCCTCGATTGATCCGGAACTGATGATCCGCATGCTGATCGTCGGCTACTGCTTCGGGATTCGTTCAGAGCGACGCCTGTGCGAGGAAGTCCATCTCAACCTGGCCTACCGCTGGTTCTGCCGGCTGGGCCTGGAAGATTCGGTGCCGAATCACTCGACGTTCTCCAAGAACCGGCATGGTCGCTTTCGGGATAGCGAAGCCTTTCGCCATTTGTTCGAAGGCGTCCTTCAGCGCTGCATGGCCGAAGGGCTGGTGCGCGGCGAAGGCTTCGCGACCGACGCCAGCATCGTCAAGGCCGATGCTCAGCGGCAGAGTGGCGTACCGGGGAATGAGCCGATTGATTGGGGTAACCCGGACGAGGCCACTCGACCGGTGCGCGAGTACCTTGCGGCATTGGAGGAGACGAATGATCCGGGTACGCCGCGTAAATCCATCTCGCTGACGGATCCCGCGGCCTCCTGGACTTGTGCTCCTGGCGGTCCGGCCTTCTTCGCCTATTCGACCAACTATCTGATCGATCTCAAGGCAGGCATCATCCTCGATGTCGAAGCGTCCGCCGTTAATTCGGCAGCCGAGGTTGATGCTACCAAGACGATGATTGATCGGGTCGAGGACAAGTTCGACCTGAAGCCCGAACGCCTGGTCGGCGACACCAACTACGGTTCAGCCGCGATGCTTGGCTGGCTGGTCGACGCGAAGCAGATCGAACCGCATGCGCCGGTTTGGGACAAGTCCGAGCGTGAGGATGGAACATTCTCGTCCAGCGAGTTTGAGTGGAATGCGCAGACCAACGAATACCGCTGCCCCGCGGGCAAGGCACTTCGCTCCAACTGGCGCCCCTTCAAGAACCCCCGCACACATATTACGAACCTAGACACCATCGTCTATCGGTCAAGCCAGCTCGACTGCGCCAAATGCCCGATGAAAAATCAGTGCTGTCCGAACACCTCGATTCGCAAGATCGCCCGCAGCATTCACGAGGACGCCCGCGACGTAGCTCGCGCCATTGCTACAACCGATGCTTACGCACAGTCACGCAAGGATCGAAAGAAGGTCGAAATGCTGTTCGCTCACCTCAAGCGCATCCTGAAACTCGACAAGTTGCGATTGCGTGGCTTCAATGGTGCGCAAGATGAGTTCTTGCTGGCAGCAACCGCGCAGAATTTACGACGAATGGCGATGTGGTTGACGCCAAAAGCACCAAAACCAGAACTGGTCCCCGCATAACAGCGGGTTGGAGGCGTGTCGCCTTCAGAATCTCACCATCAACTTCGCCAGCACTTCCGTTTCTCCACAGCCGGCCTCATCTGCCAAAAATTAAAACCGACTTTTTCAACAGAATAGGCCAGAAGCCGTCATTCCGGGGCCGCGAAGCGGAACCCGGAATCCAGCGTCCTTGCTCAAACGCAGCTGGATTCCCGCGTTCGCGGGAATGACGGCAATGGGCAC
>VBWA01000025.1 GCA_006218025.1 Rhodocyclaceae bacterium
GGGCGCCGTGGCGCCGACCGCTGCCTTGCCCGCGGCTGGCGGCGTGCCGCGTCGCGCCAGGCTGCGCAACTTGCCTTCGGCGGCGACCGTCTGCCGATCGAGATCGTCGAGCTCCAGCGAGACCAGCGCCAGGGCGGCCGCTCCGGCGAGCAGCAGCGCAAGGCCGATGAGACTCGGGCCGCGCCGCGACGCGGCGGCGAAATCGATGTCGAGACGGCTCACTGGACTACCCTCCCCCCAGCCCCCTGCACAAGGCAGGGGGTGACGGCGGTTCGCCGCTGCGCGGCTCCGTAGTTTGGCTGCGCCTTCCTTGGGGCGACCCGGCGTCCGGCGCTCATGCGATCCGACGCGCCTCGCGCGCCGCGGCGGTCCATGGCAATGCGCTGCCGAGGCGGTGCACGGCGTCCGCCGGGAGCGGCACGGGGCAGGTGTCGGCCCCCTCGCCGCAGAGCAGCAGGCGGCCCTCGCCGGGCGCAATGCCGGCGGCGATGGCGCTGCGCGTGATGAGGCCGGCGAGCAACTCGCCGCATTGCTCCGGCGCTGCCACCGGCTCGCCGTGCAGCGCCCGCCAGCGACGCTCGCACAGCAGACCGAGACTCAGGCGGTCGGATTCGAGCACGGCAAACCAGGCGATGCCGCGCGGCAGTTTGCGCTGCCAGCGTCCGGCGGCGGCGGCAAACAGCGGGCGCAGGCTGCCCAGGCGGCAGCCATGTGCTTCCGCCAGCTGGCGCAATGCCAGCGGCAGGGCTTCGTCGATTGCGCAGGCCGGCGTGTCGGCGCCCGGCGGCTGGCCGGCGCAGCGCACCTGCCAGTGGCGACCGATCTCCCCATACACTTCGCGGAAATTGTGTCGCGCCCAGGCTTCCTGTTCGGCCGGCGCCTCGACGTCGCTCTGCCACGGCAGCAGTTGCCAGCGCACGAAGTGTTCGGAGAGCACGATGTCGAGGCGCGGCGCAAGCATGGCGGCAAGCGCCGGCGGCAGACGCGCGGCGCCGGGCGCAGCGCGTGCCGGGCGCATGCGCAGCGCGTGATCGAGTGCCGCCAGCGGCGCGCGCCAGGCTTCGGTGTTGCCGTCCGCCGCGACGGCAACAGTCTCGCTGCCGCCGTTGCGGCGCAGGCGCAGACTGTCGGGCGCCAGCAGCGCCTCGATGCGTTCGGGCAGCAGGCCGGACGCCATGCTCACGAGACCACGCGATCGAGTTCGGCGAGGCTGGTCTCGCCGCGGCGCACGAGGTCGAGGCCGGCCTCGCGCAGCAGGCGCGTGCCGTTCTTCTGCGCGGCCTCCTTGATCTGCCGCACCGGTTCGCGCGCGGAAATCATTTCGCGCAGCACGTCGTCGAGCAGCAGCACTTCGGCGATCGCCCGGCGGCCCTTGAAGCCGGTGCCGCGACACTGGGCGCAGCCCTTGCCGCGGCGAAAGCGGAAACCAGCCGTATCTTGCAGACCGGCCTGGGCGAGCAGTTGCGGCGAAGGATGGTCGTCCTCGCTGCACTCGGGGCAGTTGATGCGGATCAGGCGCTGGGCGACGACGCCGTTGAGCGCGGCGACCAGGCTGTAGGCGTCGACGCCCATGTGGGTGAAACGGCCGAGCACGTCGAAGGCGTTGTTGGCGTGCACCGTGGTGAACACCAGGTGGCCGGTCAGCGCCGCCTGCACGGCGATGGTGGCGGTTTCGCCGTCGCGGATTTCGCCGACCATGATCTTGTCCGGATCATGGCGCAGGATGGAGCGCAGGCCGCGGGCAAAGGTGAGGCCCTTCTTTTCGTTGACCGGAATTTGCAGCACGCCGGGCAACTGGTATTCGACCGGATCCTCGATGGTGACGATCTTGTCGTGGCCGTGGTTGATCTCGCCGATCGCGGCATAGAGCGTGGTGGTCTTGCCGCTGCCGGTGGGGCCGGTGACCAGCAGCATGCCGTAGGGCTCGTTCGACAGCTGACGCAGCGCGGCCAGCGTGGCGCCTTCGTAGCCGAGGGTTTCCAGGCGCAGGCCGGTGACGCTGTCGGTGATGCGCTGGCGGTCGAGGATGCGCAGCACCGCGTCCTCGCCGTGGATGCTGGGCATGATGGAAACGCGCACGTCGATGCGGCGGCCGCCGCCGTTGATGCGGAAGCGGCCGTCCTGCGGCACGCGGCGCTCGGCGATGTCGAGCTCGGCCAGCACCTTGATGCGCGAGATGACCTGCTCGGCGGTTTCCATGCCCTGCACGCCGCCGACGCTGACCAGCACGCCGTCGATGCGGTACTTGATGAAAATGCCGCCGGGCGCGGTTTCCAGGTGGATGTCGCTGGCGCCGGCCTTGAGCGCGTCGTAGAGCGTCGAGTTCACCAGGCGCACCACGGGGCTGGCGTCCTCGCCGATGCTCTTCAGCGAAATTTCCTCGCCCTCGGTATCGTCGGCGCTGCCGCCGCCGGCATCGGAAACGATGCCGTCCATGGCGCGCAGCGATTCCTCGTAGCTCGCCAGATAGGCCGCGATGTCGCCGGCCGGGGCCAGGTGCAGCGCCAGCGGACGCGCGGCGCGCTGGCGCGCCCAGTCGGCCAGCGCGAAGTCGAAGGGATCGACAATCGCCAGCAGCAGCGCGCTACCGTCCTGCAGCGGCACGCAGCCGCGCTGCAGGGCCTCGCCGAAGGGAATGCACTCGAAGCCGGCGGTCAGCCCCTGCATTTCCGCCAGGCCCATGACCGGAAGCCGCACGGTGGCGCCGAGACGGGCCGCGAAATCCCGCGGTCCAAGGCCGCTGGCGGCCGCGAGTGCCGCCAGCAAGGGTTCGCCGTGGCGACGCGCGGCGGCGATCTCGGCGGCGCTGAAGGGCGGCGCCGGCACCGTGGCGAAACTGCCCGGTGCGTTCATCGTATGCTCTCCGCCAGCTGGAAGATCGGCAGGTACATGAAGACCACGATGACGCCGATCACCAGGCCCATGAACAGCATCAGTGCGGGACCGAACAGGCGCGTGGCCCAGTCGGCCCAGCGCGCCATTTCCTCGTCGTGGAAACCGGCGGCACGCTCCATCATCTCGCCCATGTTGCCGGCGCGCTCGCCGACGCGCAGCATGCGCAGCGCCACCGGCGTGCTGAGGCCTTCGTGTTCGAAGGCGACCGAGAGCGGGATGCCCTCGGTGACCTTGACGCGGGCGCGTTCCAGCGCGGCGGCGAGACTGGCGGAGAGCAGGCCGGAAACCATCTTCATCGACTGCGGCGAGGGAATGCCGCCGCGCAGCAGCATGCCCAGGGTGCGGTACAGGCGCGCCAGCTGGAACACGCGCAGGCGTTCGCCCAGCGCCGGGATGCGCCAGGCCAGGCGTTCGCCGAGGCGACCCACGGCGGCGCGACCCTGGCGGCTGGCGAAGGCGGTCACCGCTCCGATGACGATGGCAAGCAGCAGCGGCCAGCCGTTCTCGACCAGGCCGCCCCATTCCAGCAGCAGGCGCGAGACCAGGGGCAGCTCGCCGCCGAAGTCCTGGTAGATGTGAGCGAAGCGCGGCACGACGTAGCCCATGAGGAACAGGATCACCATGCCGCCGACCACCATCAGCAGCACGGGATAAAGCGCCGCGCTCATCAGGCGGCTGCGCAGGCCGTCGAGCTGGGTGGCATACGCCGCATAGCGCGACAATGCTTCGTCGAGGTCGCTGGTGCGCTCGCTGGCGCGGATCGCCGCAATGAAAAGGGCGGGGAAGGTGGCGGCGGATTCCTCAAGCGCGGAGGACAGAGTCTTGCCCTGGCGCAAGGCGTCGTGGACGCCGTCGAGCACGCTGCGTACCGCGGGTCGCGACTCTTTTTCGCGCAGGGCCTCGATGGCTTCGAGCACCGAAATGCCCGAGCGCAGCAAGGCCAGCAACTCCTGCGCGAACAGCAGCAGGGGAAACTCCTTGCGCCGGCCAAGGCCCAGGGATGCCTGCGCCACCGAGAGCACGGTGCAGCCAAGTGCCTCGGCGCGGCGCGCGGCGTCGCCGGAGTCGGTCGCGTCGAGCGTCAGGCGGGTGAGCCCGCGGCCCGGTTGCAGCGCCTTGATCGTGTACTCCATCGCGGGTCACCAGTTGGTGATGTCCTCGGCCTCGCCGGTGCCGCCCGGCTGTCCATCCTTGCCATGGGACAGCAGGTCGAATTCGCCGTGATCGCCGGGCGACTTGTAGATGTAGGGGTTGCCCCAGGGATCCTGCGGGACGGCCTTCTTGAGGTAGGGGCCGGACCAGCGGGCCATGCCGGCCGGCTTTTCGATGAGGACGGCGAGGCCCTGCTCGCTGCTCGGGTAGCGGCCGACGTCGAGGCGGTACTGGTCGAGCGCCTTTTCCAGCGCGTCGAGCTGCGCGCGCGCGGCCTTGGTTTCCGATTTGCCGATCTGGGCAAAAAAGCGCGGCGCGACGAAGCCGGCGAGGATGCCGATGATGACCATCACCACGAGCAGTTCGAGCAGCGTGAAACCATGCGGTCGGGAAGGGCTGGGATGCAAGTTCATGGCTTGGCGGGCAGGTCGCTGCGGCGCGACGGCGGGGATCAATGCGAAGTGCGCAAGTCTAGGCAGGCTTTGTGACATGACGGTGAAGCGTGGGCGCCGCACGTTGCGCGGCCATGGTCCGTTCGGACTATCCATCGGGGTTGCCGCAGTGCCGGCGGCTTGCGCCGGCTTAAGCAGGCGGCAACAATTTCTCCATCAAGCTGACATCAAGCCCGGCCATGATCAGCGTCTCCCTCCATTCCACCGGGATGACGCGCCATGCACCGCGAATCGATGATCGACCTGTTGGTACTCGACTGCTTCGAGAAGATGGCAGGCTCCTCGCGCGGAATCTGGCTGCTGTCCATTCTGCGCGATGGCTTCGTCGGCTTTGCAAACATGAATGACGCGCAATTGACTGACGAGTTCACCCGCAGGGGACTCAGAGCCCGCGAGGAGGCCGTGACCGGGCACGACGACTGGGATGACGCCAACGGTGTTGACGAATGGCCGTTGCTGCCGGCAGGCACAGCTCGTACGGCCGAGAAACGCGAGAGCTGAGGCCTGGTCAACTCTATCGCTGCGCTTCGCCGACGGCGTTCCCATTGCCGTGACGTCCGGCGGGACGGAGTTGCCGCCCGAGTTCAGCCGCCTGTTTGCCGAGTTCTCTTGCCTTGTCGATGTGCTTCGGGTCACCCGAGCGAAGACCCTCGGCAAGGACGTGCAATTCCTCGCGGCGAATGTCGGCGTAGCCGCGCAACAGGCGAATGGCTGCAGCGGAGGGAAGTGCCGGGCTGACAGGCAAGCGCGAAAGCTGGTCGAAGCTGCGCTCGTATCGCTCAGCGACATCGGCATCGAGGTGAGTGGCCAACTGCGCGAAGCTGAGCTCGCGCTGATTTCCCCTGGCGACCAGGGCTGACCACTCGTCGCCCATGGCAGCCTCCTGATCCAGGAATTGAGCGATTTCGTCCCGCGCCGCACTTTCTTCGCTCCAGCGATATAGCGGCGGTGGCAGATTCACAATGAGGGTGCAGACCGCTGCCGCCGTTACACCGGCAGCCGCCAGTCGGATCATCAGCGCGATCGACTCGGCAGCCCGGAGCGGTCGGTAAAACGTGATGCCCAGCAGGGTTCCAGTGACCAGACCGCCGATGTGGGCGGCATTGTCGATTCCGGGAACCAGCAGGCCGAAGGAGACCACCGCAACCGAAAACCCGGCTGCACCCCAGAACAGCCACGCAAACTCCCGTGGATGCAGGTAATGTCTTTCGCGCCACAGGGCGACCAGCAGCGCGCCGTAGAGCCCGAAGATTGCACCCGAGGCCCCGGCGGAAACTGTCTGATTCCCTTGGGTGGACAGCGAAACAAGGTTGCCGACCAGCCCGCTGCACGCATACAGGGCGACGAATCGCCCGGAGCCGTAGATACGCTCAACGAAATTGCCGCCGTCCCATAGCGCCCACATGTTCATGGCCAGATGCAGGACGCCGAAGTGTATGAACATGGCCGTGCCAAGTCGCCACCATTGGCCGTCCTGGGTTGCCGGACCGAAGTTGGCCCCCCAGGCCAATTGAACGTCGTTGGGCGAGTGCAAGAAGCCAGCGCCGAAACCGATCATGGCAAGGAAGACAAGCAGATTCACTGCCATCAGGACGCCGGTGGCCGGTACCCGCCGCCGGCGTGCGCGAAGCTGATCGATCAGTGTCTCGACTCCCGCCGGCGAGCCCCGGGCCGTACTTGCAATTGTCATGTGTTTCCGGTCTGCTCCATCGCCCTGTGCCCGTCTTCGTGGCCCCGCCATACCAATCCGCGGTTATCTGTTTGCAACCGCGGTGCAATACTGCCGCAACCACATGTCGGCAGAATGACGGCCAGCAATCAAGGAGGAAGAGTCCATGTCCCTGTCCGACCGGCGCCGATATCCGCGCTTTCCCTTTCACTCGCGGGCCACGCTGTTGCTCGACGATCGCGAGTTCAACGGAACCCTTATGGATATTTCTCTCTCGGGAGCGCTGTTTGCCCTCGACCAGTCTCTGGATCTGTCGTCCGGCACGGTATGCCGGCTGGCCATTTATCATCGTCGCCTGAATCCCGCTGAGTGCATCTGCGGCACGGTAGTCTATTGTGCCGGGCACCTCGTCGGTATCGGGTTTATGGAAATCGGCGGCGTTGCGGAAGACGAATTGCGGCTGATGATCGAAATGAATCTTGCCTCGCCGCGGCTTCTCGACCGGGATTTGCCTGCGCTGCTGCGCTAGCCTGTATCGCGCGGCGTGAATGAAGTTGTGCCAGTCATCAATCTTTCACACTTCATGATTACTATGGCATCCCCGACCAAGCTCCGCAGGCGCGCCCCGGCCGAGAGCCTCCATTTTCTTCCGTCGCGCCGACCATCGATGCCAACGAACGCAAATCCGCCCACCCGCGAATCACCTCAGCGCCAGTTCGTCTTTATCAGCGAAGGACGGTTGCAGGAGGCGCCGACGGTGCGGCACCTCCTGAGATTCCTCGAACCGGTCAGTATCAATGACGCCTGCCAGGACATTCTGGATCGATTTCTCGCCGACGGCGCGATCTACGCGCTGCCGGTTGTCGATGCCGTAGCCAGGCCGGTCGCGCTGGTGGATCGCAAGCACTACGTCGAATTCTTCAGCAAGCCCTATAGCCGGGAAATCTTCGGCCGCCGCAGCATCCTCGAACTGCTCGCCTACGAGGAGTATGAAAGCAGTGAACCCATCGTGGTCGAGGATAGCTGCAGTGTCGAAGACGTCGCGCAGATCATCATCGATGCCGGCATGCAGCACATGGTCAGCGGCTTCCTGGTCAGCAGTAATGGCTTCTACCTCGGCGTCGCCAACGGCCACGACCTGCTGAATATCATCACCCAGCGCAAGCAGGCCGAACTCTACTATCTCGCGCACTACGACAGCCTTACCGGCATTCCCAACCGCATGCTGCTCGGCGACCGCCTCGATCAGGCCTGCCGCGATGCCAAGCGCAAGGGATGTCTGGCGGCCTTGCTGTTCATCGACATCGACCGCTTCAAGCAGATCAACGACTCGCTCGGACACAGCGCCGGCGATGCGGTGCTGCGCAAGGTGGTGGACCGGCTCAAGGCATCGGCACGCGCCGCCGACACGGTGGCCCGCCTCGGCGGCGACGAGTTCGTCATTCTGATGGAGGATCTCGACGATCCGGCGTACGTGGATGTGGTTGCGCAGCGGTTGGTGAATTCGATGCGGGAACCGATCGAGTTGCTTGGTCATTCGCTGGTCGCCACGGTCAGCGTTGGCAGCGCGATCTATCCCAGCGATGACACCGAGATCAGCCCCCTGCTGGCCAAGGCGGACGCAGCGATGTACGAGGCCAAGGGAGCCGGCCGCGATCGTTTCTGCAGGTATTCGGCGGCCACGGCAATGTACAACCCGGCGCGCATGTCGCTGGAGAACGATCTGCGCCGAGGCATCGAACGCAACGAGCTGCTGCTGCACTACCAGCCGCAGGTCGACATTGCTTCGCAGGAACTCCGCGGTGTCGAGGTCCTGGTGCGCTGGCAGCATCCGGAACGCGGCCTCGTCGGTCCGGGTCAGTTCATTCCCGTCGCCGAGGAAAGCGGTCTCATCGTTCCGCTCGGCGAGTGGGTGCTGCGCGAAGCCTTTCGCCAGCTACGCGAATGGGAGGCGCTGGGTCTGCCGCCGCTGCGCATGTCGGTCAATATTTCAGCGCTTCAGTTCCGCCATGGCAGCCTGCCGAGCTTCCTGGCCGAGCAGATGGCGGCCTACGACATCGATCCGCGCTACATCGAGCTCGAACTGACCGAGAGCGTGCTGATGCATGACATGGATGAAGTGCTGCAAACACTGCAGGAAATCAAGGCGCTCGGCGTCAGCCTCGCCATCGACGATTTCGGCACCGGCTTTTCCAGCCTCAGCTACCTGCGACGCTTCCCGATCGACAGGCTCAAGATCGATCAGTCCTTCGTTCGTGACATCGAGTGCACGCCAGCCAACGAGTCGATCGCCCGCGCCATTGTGGGACTGGCGAACAGTCTGTCGCTCGACATCGTCGCGGAAGGCATAGAGACGTCCGCGGAAAAAGCTGTTCTCGAACACATCCGCTGCACCGAAGGACAGGGCTATCTGTTCGCGAAGCCCATGTCGGCCGAGGACATCCGTGCCTGGATCACCACGCATCGCACGAATCGAGTGATCACCGACCTGTTTGACAGGGCGATTCCCGACTTCCTGCTTCAGGTCCAGGCTCTGGGATAGCATGACCCGAAAGGACTAGCCCTGCGGAATTGCAAACGTAACAATCCGGGCTTGCGAAGCCAGTACAATTCTTGCGATGCAACATCCTCTCGGGAGGCCTAGATGCAGCTCTTCTATTCTCTTTTTCGCGACGACCCGCGCATGCTGGCCGTTCGCGCCGGAGTCGAACTGTTCTCCCAGGACGATCCGGCCGACCTGATGTACGTCCTGACCACGGGCGAGGCGCGTATCCGCGTCGGCCAGCGCGAGGTCGAGAGACTCCTGCCGGGTGCCATCGTCGGCGAAATGGCTTTGATCGACCAGCAGCCACGGTCGGCCACCGTCGAGGCCGTGACCGATTGCGAGTTCGTCTGCGTCGATGAGAAGCGCTTCAAGTTTCTCGTCACCGAGACTCCGGGTTTCGCGCTCGGCGTCATGAAGGTGCTGGCGGATCGCCTGCGCAGCGCCGATCACATGATTGGCTAGCGTCGCCGGGACGGGTCGGCGGGCCGGCGGGGCGTTTAGTGCCGCGATGGCCACTCAAGATCGAGCGCGTGCAGCAGGCGCGCGGCGAGTTCCGCGGGACTGTGGGCGACGACATCGGGTGGAACGCCGAAGCCGTTGACCAGGCGCTCCGCATCCTCGAAGCCGTAAGATACGACGAAAGGATGCATGCCGCAGGAGACTGCTGCAGAGTAGTCGCGGTATTCGTCGCCACAGGCATAGGCGCGCGCCGGGTTGATGTCGAAAAGCCGACGCGCGGCGCGTATCGGCGTTGCCTTATCCTCGCCAAGTGAAATGCAGGCCAGGTAGTCGAATGCTTCGCTGTCGATGCCGTGACGGCGGAACAGCTGGCGCAGGGTTTCCGCGGGCTCAATGGTGACGTTGCGCGTGACCAGTCCAACACGTATCCCGGGAGCATCAACCAGCGTTGAAACCAGTTCGGCGATGCCGGGGAAGAGCCGGGCCTCGTGCCGATAGACTTCGGTTAGCGTAGCGAGCAATTTCTTGCGGCTCTGCTTGCCGAATTGTTGCCGCAGGTTATTGGGCAATTCGCGCAGTCCGCCGAGGTACTTGAACAGCTTGCGGCGCTTGCGGAAACGTTCCAGGTCGCCGATGTCCATGTCGTGGCGCAGGAAGGTCGTCTTGATGGCCTGGAACGCGTCTATCGTCGTGCCGTCTGCGTCGAAGACCACCAGCCTATCGCGCGACCGATACACTTTTTGCCGCCTCGGCGCGCCTGCCGACATACAGGTAGTAGGGTGCCTGCAGTCCCGACAGGTAAGGCAGGGGCGTGCGCCGCTCGTCCGTCCAGGCGTCCGGAAGATGGCTGAGCAAGGTAGGCAGGTGGGCGGCCGACAGGTGCACTCCGTCGTGGGCAAACCAGCGCCGCCAGAAGCCACTGGCAAACGCGCCGCCGGAAGAGGGGATGTGGAAGTCGACCACGCCGAGGCGGCCGCCGGGCTTCAGCATGCCGACGGCGTTGGCGATGGCCGCTTCCCAGTCGGGAATCATGGTCAGGGCGTAGGACAGGAAGACGCGGTCGACCGGGGCCGGCGGCTGCCAACGGGTGGCATCGGCTTCGATGACTTCGACGTTGTTGTGCCCGGTCGCGCGTTGCCGCGCAATCGCGAGCAGGGCCGGGCAGAGGTCCACCAGCTGGATACTGGCGCACAGCTGGGCGCGCGGGCCCATTCGGTCGAGGCTGCTGCCGGTGCCGCAGCCGAGTTCGACGACGCGCATGCCCTTGCCGATTTCGAGCTTGTCGATCAATTCGCCGCGGCCGCGCAGCAGGCGTTCGCGGAAGGCGTCGTAGTGCGCCGCCTGCGGTGCATAAAAGGCCTGCAGGCGTGCCGCATGGTCGCCATGCCTGGGCTGGCCGCACGCCATGCGCCAGAGGATGCGGGCGTCGGCGCCTGTTTCAGCCGCGGACATCGGCGATCATGAAGCCAGCGTAGGTATGCACGCGGTCCTGGCTTTGCAGGCGCGCCGCCAGTTTGCGGTCGAAACGCACGACTTCCGACAGAGGCCGGCGCTCCGCACCAAGCTCCACCTGGTCGAGGAAAGCAGGCCTGGCGTGCGCACTGCGCAGCAGGATGCGCGCACCCGGCGCGGCGCCGGCGAGGATGGCGTTCCATTCCTCGACCAGCGCGGCCGGGTGGTAACTGCTCATCCAGTCCATGTGGTCGAGCAACACAAAGCGCGAAATCGGGTCCTCGTTGCCGTTGAGGAATTCGGTCACGGTGCAGGTGTGCGGCTCTATCCTGTCGGCGAGGCCGTTCTTGAGTGCCGTGAAATTGTCGGCCTTGAGGTATTCCGGGCAGCACTCCGGGGTGTAGCTGCCATACAGATAGACGCGCCAGAAGTAGTTGCTTGCAACGGGCAGGTTGCGGAACACGTAGTCGATCGCGTCGCGGATGAAACCAGCTACGCCGCCCGGATGCTGGGCCTGGACCAGGCGCCGCTGCGGGTGCGGCACGCCGATCAGGCTCATGGTGAGCTGCCGGCCGAGCACCCAGTTGATCGTCGGCGTCCAGAGTTCGGGTGACACCAGTTCGTCGTAGATGCGGCGCTGGGTGTCGAGGTCGTCGCAGGCAAAGAGCTCGCGGATGCTGCTTGCCAACTGCGGTCGCAGCCGGAAATAGCTGCTGAATCCCCGCGCAACGAATCCTGCCAGGCCGTGGTAGTAGAAGCTGCCATGACGGCTGGTGAACCAATTGCCGTAGCGGTCCCAGTAAGTACGGGCGAAGCCGGACAGCTCGCCGCGCAGCCGTTGTCGATAGAGCTCGCGGAAGCGGGCGTGGTAGCCGTCGCCGAAGATCTGAAAATAGTCGTTGAATTCCAGCCTGCGGATGCCAGCCAGTTTTAGTTCGAGCAGCGCCGTCTGGCGCGGGTTGGCGTCCACCGCGTATATGCATCGCGGCCCCTGCAGTGCGTAGTCGAGCGCGTTGCAGCCGGCGCTGGTGATGACCAGCACGGAATCTTCGGGGCCCAATCGCAGCGCATGGCGGTCGACGGCGGGGTCTTCCCAGCAGGTGTTATAGACGAGCGAGCGGCTGTAGAGGCCATCGAAGACCTTCTGGTCCAGCCGGTCCATCAGCGTGGGCGGGGTTGGCGCTGGCGCGGGTGCCAGTCTCGAATCGGGAGCATTCATGCGGACATTCGACATGTTGGTTTCCGCAACCATAGGTCAGGACGGTGACACTGAAGTGACAGATTGATGACGCCTGAATTGCTGGGCTATCCGCCAGATGCGCCCGCATCCGGCATTTCGGCATGAGTCGCCGCATATCGCGCCGGAATGCCGGCACAAACGAACAGGTCGAACAGGTCCGGATCGAGATGCCGGCGATGTGCCATGTCTGCCATGATGGCGAGCGCCTCATCCGCCGATTTGCCCGCCTTGTAGGGGCGATCGGTCGCCGTCAGGGCCTCGAAGACATCGGCAACGGCAATGATGCGCGCTGCCAGCGACAGGTCTTCCGCCTGCTTGCCGTAGGGGTAGCCGCTGCCATCGAGGTGTTCGTGATGCCCGCCCGCGGTTTCCGGCACGGATGAGAGTTCGGGCGGGAACGGCAGGGTGGAGAGCATGGCGATCGTTCCCAGGATGTGGGCATTGATCAGATAGCGCTCTTCGGGGGTCAGCGTGCCGCTCCTGACGCTGAGGCAATGCAACTCGCCCAGATTGAGGCGATGTCGCGGCTGCGGCATGTGCTTGCGAACTTCCTGCGCGACGCTCCTGTCGTTCTCCGGACAATCGCCGACCAGATGCTCCAGCCGATCCGCCAGCAAGTGTTCGCGTGCGGGCAAGGCCCGTGGCGGTACGCTGGCCTTGAGTTGAAGTTCCAGTTCGGAGATGCCGATGCGGTCATCGAAGGTACGCAGCCAGACTCGACTCCCGAGGTGCACCAGGCGGGCGATGTCCTCGTCGTCAAGTGCGCGCTCGCCCAGATTGCAGGCGGCGACAAAGGCGTAGTCGGCGTCAAGCGCCTGCCGGGTTTCATCCAGTTCACGCTGCAAGAGCGCAGCATCCTTGCCTTGGGCCGCGCCGCGCCAGTAGGCAATTTCCGCATCGCGTTTGAGAACCTCGAAGCGGGTGCGGATTTCATGGATGCGGTTGTGAACGGATTCGAGCTTGACGGACTTGTCGGTGACGTAATCCGGCACGAACAGCTTGCCGCAATCGTGCAGCCACGCCGCCAGGTGGAGCGCTTCGCGGGCGTTTTCTTCCAATGGAGCGTCGCGATAGGGGCTTGCGGGATGCGTTGCCGTGGCTTCGGCAAGCATGGCCACCAGTTCCGGCACGCGCTGACAGTGGCCGCTGGTATAGGGAGAACGCGCATCGATGGCGCCGGCGATCATGCGGATCACCCCGTCCAGCAGCGCCTGGCGGCCTGCCAGCAGGCTTTGCCGTTCGATGGTGATGGCCATCGTGCCCGACAAGGCATCGATAAAGGAGACCAGGTCCTGATCATAGGGACCGCTCTGCGCGCCACGCACCAGTAGCAGGAGCCCGAGTTTGTCGCCGGATCGGTTGCGCAGGGGCACCATCAGCACGTGAATGGATTGTCCGGGAAACCAGGCGCCCAGCCATTCGAGGCCCGGCGGCAAGTGGCCGGCCGAGACGGCGATCTGGGAGGGATTCGGGCGGACAAGCGCCGTGTTGAAGAATGGATTCGTTTGCGTCGAGACGACTTGCGGCGACACCGGCGCCTTGCCCCCCATCCAGCGCCACGCCATTGGTTGCAATTGTTGATTCTGCTCGAAAAGGTAGACCGTGCCGCCGCCGGCATTCGCGGCTGCGATTGTCTCGGCGACGATTTCTTCAAGGAGTTGGTCATAGTGACGTTCCGCGGCGAGGCGGGCTGAAATGTCCAGAAAGCGCTGGATGGTGACGCGCATCTGATGCATCGCCTGGGACAGGCCATCGACTTCACGGACAAGCGAACGCGGGCTCTCGCCTGAAAAACGAAAGGCCCGGACGGCGGCAGCCGTATCTGCCAGTCGCCGTAGCGAGTCGGTGATGCGGCGGGAAATCCACCAGATCAGCGGCACCATTAGTCCAAGGCCGAGCAACGTGGTCAGCAGAGTCTTTTGCAGGATCTGATTGGCGCCGACGAGCACTTCCTCGTGTGGAGCGGCCATGACCATGAGGGTCGCGATTCCAGGGGCGATCTCGCTGGACTGGGCCAGTGTTTGCCAGCGCTTTCCATCGACCTCCAGAGTGACGATCTCGGCGCGGATCGGTTGGCCGACAGCCGCGGCCAGGATGGGCAGGTCCATGCTCGCAAGCGTCGCACCCGGCGACCGGTTTGCCGCGTCAGGCCAGGCACCATGGGATGCGGCGAGCAGAGCACCTGTGGTGTTCAGCATCGCCAACTGCGTCGATGGAGTGGCGCGCAGTCGCGACAGTATTGCCGAGAGGTTCTTCAGGCTAAGGCTGGCCCGCACGATCACGCTGCCATCGGCTGCGGCGTGGCTGACCTGCAGGCTGGGGCTGCTGTCCGGGATCGGCGCCGCCGGCAAGACGCGCGGCGTGCCAATCGGTACCAGCCCGGCATCGAAATAGTGAACAATGTTTCCCTGCGCTTGCACCTGATCGAGCCGATACGCGGCTTGTGCCGGTGCGCCAGCCCGACGGCGGGCTTCCGCGTGGGCCAGGGGCATCAGCGTCAGTTGGCCGGCATGCTTGCGCTCGACCGCAATCAAGGAGATGGCGGGACTGCTTTCCAGCAGGCGGGCGAGCATGGCCAGATTGTGCTTCGGAGGCGGGGTCTCCCGGAGTGTGGTAGCCAGCAGCGCTATCTGTGCCTGGACCGGAAGATAGGTCGCCGCCAGTTCGGACTGGCTTTCCCGCAGCGACCTGGCGAAGACGTCCGATACTGCCGTCAGCAGCAGGTGACGGTATTGGGTATATGCGATCGCGCCGATGGCGCCGCCGACCAGCAGCGTGACCAATGAAAACAGCGCGGCCGTCAGAACGTGGAAAGGATAGGTACGTCGCATCGACTTCGGCGAATCTGCAGGGAAAAACATGCACGCGCCGGCTCCGGAACCGAATTCGCGCTGGCGAGAGAATCACCTTAGCGCGGGTTGGTTGCGGTGTCGTTACGGTGCAAAGGATTCATCAAGCCTTCATCCGCCTGCAATGGATGCAGCGGATAGTCGGTCGAACGGTCTTGTCGGTTGGATACCCTGAGGGTTCCCGATCGGAACCGATATCCAGCGTCCTCAAACCATGAAACAGTCAAAGCCCTTCTTGCCGATACCGGAAGGTTGTGATACCTGCGGACAGACATTGGCGGCGATTCTGGCGGAAAATGGCAAGGCTGTCGGCTCGGAATTCTCGCTGACGCCGCGTTACCGCCCGGTAGCCGATCTGGCCAGCGGCGC
This sequence comes from Rhodocyclaceae bacterium, assembly GCA_006218025.1. Classification (GTDB taxonomy): domain Bacteria; phylum Pseudomonadota; class Gammaproteobacteria; order Burkholderiales; family Rhodocyclaceae; genus Sulfuritalea. The sequence goes on from VBWA01000025.1 coordinate 15,083, forward strand.
CATTTTTGGCCATCTGGCCAGTATTCACGGCCCACCGGAAAAATTGCTGTTCGCGCCCGCGCGCCTGTTTCGAATGGCGAGTCGACTCGGAAGAACAGCCAAGTTTGTCGATCTGTATTTCCGGACGGTCGTGGAGCGCTTCGTCCTCGATCACGGACAGGGTTATCTGCTGCTGCCCCTGTTCGATGGCGCCGGCGATCTCGGTGAAGTCTGCATCGACATGCTGGCCGATGCCACCAGGAATGCAGCGCTGTCCGCCGAACGCGTCATCGTGGTGCATGCCGGCGTCGGCATCCTTGACGGCGACAGGCTCGAGCGCTCGTTGGCAGCCGCTCGTGCCGTGCGCCGTTCGGGCTACATGCTTGCCTCCGGCTGCCTCAACTGTGCGCGCTCGGAAAAGCTGCTGTGGTCGGCGCTTAAGCCAGAGTTTGCGATGATCGAGGATGGAGTACTGGAAGGCTTCGATCCCAACCTGTTGCGCTTCGGTCAATTCGCCCAAATGATGGCCGCGACCGACGCACGGGGCAGTCGCGTGATCGCCCAAGGGGTCGATTCGCCGGCCTTGCTCAAGGTCTTGCGGGAAATCAAGGTGACGGGCGCATCGGGCGACTTTATCGGCAAGCCGGTGACGGTGCCGACTCATACGCTCTCGGCGGCGGCACACAAGTCGCTCGTGGGCGAAGCGCCAGGATATACCAGCCAGCACCAGGGCGGTCACCGCCTCCATGTTCTCGAAAAGATGTTGCAGAACACTCCACCCGTCACCCCGGAAACGCTGGCCGACGAAGTCTTTGCCATGTTCGAGCGCACCCCGGATCTGCGCGCCGTTGCCATTGTGAAAAAGGACACGCCGATCGGCTTGATCGCCCGCTACGACATGGTGGACAACATGGCACGTCCCTATCGGCACGAGCTCTATGGACGCAAGCCTTGCACGCGCTTCATGGACAAGGAGCCCTTGACGGTCGATATTCATCTGCCTCTGTCAGAGGTGTCCGAGGTCTTGGTGCACGCGCATCCGCGCCACTTGATCAGCGGTTTCATCATTACCGACGCCGGCCGCTATCTGGGTATCGGATCGGTGCAGGACTTGGTGCGCGAGGTAGCCTTGATGCAGATGGAGGCGGCCAAGTATGCCAATCCGCTCACCCTGCTGCCGGGGAACGTGCCGATCAACCAGTACATCGACAGCCTGCTGGTGGCGGGGGAACCCTGCGCCATCGCCTATTGCGATCTGGATCATTTCAAGCCTTTCAACGATGTTTATGGCTACGCGCGCGGCGATGATGTCATCCGGCTGACCGCGCGCATCCTCGCAGAAGTGTGCGACTCGGAAACCGACTTCGTCGGCCATATCGGCGGCGACGATTTCGTGCTGGTGCTTCGCGGCGAGGACTGGCAGGCGCGCTGCGAACAGGCGCTGAGGATGTTCGGCGAGGAGATTCTCGGCTTCTTTTCGCACGACGACATCGAGCGCGGCGGCTATGTCACGGAAAATCGCAAGGGTCTGATGGAATTCCATGCCCTGACATCGCTGTCGATCGGCGTTACCGAGGTCAAGCCCGGAGCCTTTCACTCGCACCTCGACGTATCGGTGGTGGCTGCCGAAGTAAAAAGGAAGGCCAAGGGCATTCAGGGCAACAGCCTGTATGTCAACCGGCGCACATACTGAATGCTGCCGCCTTGCCCATGTTGGTAGAGGCTGCAATTACTGCGCAGACTTTTCGCGCCGGCCATTTGAACAGGTCCCTGGTCATGGAAGCGATTCCACCGCTGGTTGCCGGACAGCGGTTTAATCCTGCCAAGACCAGGGCTAAGCGAAATCGCCGTCCCATCAGCGCCGACTCTCGGTTCGGGCATTAATGGGCACATCCCGGGACGCTTACGTTGCCGCCAGCGCCTCCGGGGCATCGCGCGCGGCAAGATCGGCTCCGGTCCAGCGCCAGGCTTCTTCCAGGCTGTCGCTTGCCAGTCCGCCCAGCATGATGCGGATGCGTCCGCCGTCCGGCAGGGCGCGGATCGCCTCGATCGCCGCACGTGCTGCCGGCAATTGCTGCGTCATGGAGACCGACAGGCCGACCAGTTCCGGCCTGAACGCGTTTACCATACCGGGCAGGGAAGCCGCCGGAACGTCGGCGCCAAGATTGAAGGCAGCCCAGCCGTCGATCTCGAAGGCATCCGCCAGCGTGCGCATGCCGAGCGCGTGGCGGTTGCCTTCGACGCAGGCGAACAGCGCGCTGCGTTGCCGGCGCGGCTTGCGCGCGGCGTGGGTGAAGGCATTGTCCACGGCGCGGTGGGCGATCTCGGTGGCGAGGTGCTCCTGCGCCACGCTGATGCGTCCCGTCTGCCACCACCAGCCGATGCGCCACATCGCCGGCCGCACAACTCGCGCCACTACATTCGGCAGCCAAGTCCCGCGAGCGCAGTCGAGCAATTGCGCTCGCGCGCCGTCGCCGTCGCCAGCCAGCAGGGTTGCGGCCAGGGTTTCCGCCGCCGGGTCGAGGCCGGCCGGCTCCTGTGCATAGTTCGGCACATCCTCGTCGCTGTCGAGTGCGCGGATCCCCGCCTCGATCAGATCGAGCACCGCCTGCCGCTTGTCATGCGGCAGGGTCTCCCCCAAAAAGCCCGCCAGATAGTGCAGAGCGCGTGCCAGATCATGCCCCGGCAGGCCTCGCCCCTGCAGGAGGTGGCTGAGCCATTGGACGTAGTGGCGAAACGCCGCCTCGCTGCCGAAATCCACCGCCACCGCCAGCAATTCCACATGCGCCTGCGTGTCCTGGTGGCAGAACGCGCTTCCCCGCTCGCCCAGCGCCATGTCGTGACTTCCCCTGTCTGCAGCCAAGGCGGCGACGACATGCTCCGCGGCGGCGGCGGCCAGTCGTCGCAGTTCCGTCACCGTGGCTGTGGTCGAATTGTTCAGGATCTCACTCCGCGACGCGTATCAAGGCCGAGATCATGTTGCGGGGCGAGTTGCCGCCGTCGGAACCCTAGTCCAGCACGAAATAGAAGGTCGCACCCTTGCCCTTTTCGGCCGCCGCCCAGACGCGGCCGCCGTGACGAGCGATGATTCGTGCGACGGTAGCCAGGCCGATGCCGGTGCCGGGGAAGTCGTCGGCGTGATGCAGGCGGCTGAAGGGTCGGAACAGCCGATCGGCGAAGGCCATGTCGAAGCCGGCGCCGTTGTCGCGGACGAAATATGCCCGCTCATTCGAGGGCAGCTGCATCAAGCCGAACTCGATTTCCGCCTGCGGCGAGCGCGAGGAGTACTTCCATGCATTCGTCAGCAGGTTCTGCATCAGCACCCGTAGCAGGCCGGGGTCGCCACGGGCGGCCAAGCCGGGCGCCACCGTCAGGCGCATCTGCCTTTGCGGCTCGGCTGCGGCCAGCTCGGCGCCGATTTTGGCGGCGAGGGCGGTGAGATCGACGGTGCTCGTCCTCATTTCCAGACTGGAAATTTGTGCCAGGCGGATCATGTCCTCGATGAGGCCGCCCATGCGCTGCGCCGCGTCGCGGATGCGCTCCAGGTAGCCGCGGCAGTCTTCGCTCAGCACGGGGCCGCATTCCTCGTCCAGCGCGTGGGCGAAGCCCTCGATGGAGCGCAGCGGCGCACGCAGGTCGTGCGATACGGAATAGCTGAAGCTCTGCAGATCGCGGTTGGCGGCTTCCAGGTCGCGGGTGCGCTCGTCCACCCGTCGCTCCAGGTTATCCATCATGCGCAGCAGCGCCTCTTCAGCAGCCTGCTTTTCGACGCGCAGGCGCAGCGTCTCGATGCCGCGACCGACGTCGCCCGCCAGTTCCTCCAGCAGGCTGGCTTCCTCTTGGTCGAAGACGCCGAACTCGTCGCACGCCAGCACCAGCGCTCCCCAGACGCGCCCCCCGACGCGCACCGGCAGGCCGATCACGGTCTCGAAGCCGACGGCCTTGGCCAAGGCGTGACAAGCTCCATAGTGAGCTCCCTGGCGCACGTCGTGGATGACGCAGGTATGGCCTTCGCGGACGGCGACTCCGGCGGCGCAGCGGCCGTGTTCGTTGTCGCCCCAGGACAGCGCGATGCTCTCGCGCCAGTTCGCCGGCATTCCCTGTTGCGCGACGACCGTGAGCGGCCGGTCGATGCCCTCGTCGGCGCGGGCGACAAAGGCCACCACGCTGCCGCTCTGGCGTGCGATGACCAGGCACAGGTCGTCGAACAGGGTCTGTTCGTCCTCGGCATGGACAATGGCGTCCTTCACCGTGGTCAGCATGCGCAACGCACGGTTGGCGCGCAGCAGCGATTCGCGCGAGCGCTCCAGGTCGTGTTCGCGCGTTTCTATTCTTTCCGCCATTTCGTCGAAGCTGGCGGCGAGCCGGCCGATCTCGTCGTTGCCGTGCGGCAGGTCGGTGCGCGCCGAGAGCTGCGCCCTGCCCAAGCGTTCGGCGACCTCGCGCAGTTCGCGCACCGGCCGCAGCACCATGCGACCACCCTCCCACCAGATGACGGCGAACAGCGCCAGCACAGTGCAGAAGACCAGCAGCGTGCCGCCGAGGAAATCGCGCAGCACCGCTTCGCTGGCCGAGCTTTTCGGCGCGGCGACCCAGAGATAGCTGCGTCCGCCCAGATCCTGGTTCAGCGGGCGGGCAACAAAAATGCGCTCGACGCCGTCGATGCCGACCTCCTCGAAGCTCTTCGGCGCAGTGATGCCGTGGACGTGTTTGAAGACCGGGTGATCGGCTATCGACCTGCCGAGCCAGCGTTCGGGCGCCAGCACCGTGCCCTGGCCGTCGACCACGACGATGTTGGTGTCCTCGGCCGCAGGCACGTTGGCCAGCGCGCGCCCCATCCAGCCCAGATCGATCCCCAGCATCAGCACCGCGCGTGTCTTGCCGCTTTTGTCGCGCAGGGGCAAGGCCATGGCGACCGCAGGCTTCTTGCTGGTCTTGCCGATGAGATAGTTGCTGACCACCATGCGCCCATTTGACATGACGTCGCGGAACCAGTCGCGGTCGGCCACCGACGCTGGCGGCGCCTCGGAGGAGGAATTGAGGATGTCGCCGGCAGGCGAAAAAATGTTGATGATCGTCAAGTAGGGATTGTCCGCGACGGCTTGCTTCAGCACCGCATGGCAGGTCGCCGCGTCTTTCGCATCGACGACGGCGTGTGTCGCCGCCAAACTGTGCAGCAGCTGCCGGCCAAGGGTGAAGGGCAGCGCCTGTTCGCGCGCCAGCAACTCGGCAAGGTGCGCGGTGCGGGTGCGTTCCCGCGCGATCTTCTCCTCGGTATTGATCCAGCCAACGTAGACCATCAACAGCAGCACGGGCAGCAGGGCCACTGCTGCAAGAATCAGCATGCGTCGGGTTAGCCCCCTGATTTGAACGGATGTCATGGCGCCTTCTGCGTTTCGCTCTCGCGCCCATTTTGCGCGAAAACGGAAAGCTCTGCGTCGGATGGCGATTCAGGCAGTTCGAAATAGAACCTCGCGCCTTGCTCCGGCTCGCCCTCGGCCCAGATGCGCCCGCCGTGCAGGTCGATGACGCGCTTGGCGGTGGCCAGACCGATGCCCTTGCCCGCGAAGCGGCCCGCCGCGTGCAGGCTCTGAAAAGGGCGGAACAGCCTGTCGGCGTAGTCCATGCTGAAGCCGGCGCCGTTGTCGCCGACCATCAGTACTTGCGCGCCGTCCTGCCCGGCATGAGCGAAGACGATGCGCGCCGGATCACGGTCGATGGAGAACTTCCAGGCGTTGTCGAGCAGGCTTTCGACGGCGATGCGCAGCAGCCGCGGATCGCCGTGGACGACGATGCTTTCATCCACCTCTGTCTCGACGCGGCGGCCGGGCTCGCGGCGCGCCATGCCATCGAGAATTTCGCGCGCCATGTGGCCGATGTGCACCGGCTGCGCCATGAGCTCCACCTGGCTGATGCGGCCCAGTTCGAGCAGGTTGTCGATCAACTCGCCCATGCGCACGGCGGCGGCCTGGATGCGTCGCAGGTAATCGGGCAGCTCGCCCTTCAGCGCGCTGCCGCCTTCTTCCTCGACGGCCTGGGCGAAGCCGAGGATGGCGCGCAGCGGCGTACGCAAATCGTGAGAGACGGAATGGCTGAAGGCCTGCAGCTCGCGGTTGGCGGCTTCGATCTGCTGCGTCCGTGCGGCGACGCGCTGCTCGAGGTCGAGGTTGAGCATTGCCAGTGCCTGTTCGCCCCGTTTTCTGGCCGTGATGTCCTCCTTGACGGCAACGTAATGGGTGATCTGCCCGGTCGCGTCGAGAACGGGCGAAATCTGCGTGTTTTCCCAGAACAGTTCGCCGTCTTTCCTGCGGTTGAGCAGTTCGCCGCGCCAAACTTGTCCGCTCGAGATCGTTTGCCATAGATTGCGGTAAGTCTCCGGCAAAGTCTGGCCGGATTTGAGCAGGCTCGGCCGGCGTCCGAGCGCATCTTCGCGCGTGTAGCCGGACACTTCCGTGAAGCGCGGGTTGACGTATTCGATCGTGGCCGTACGGTCGGTGATGATGACCGACGCCGGACTGTGCTCGATGGCCTCGGTCAGCTTGCGCAGTTCGCTTTCCTTGCGGCGGATGTCGTCGAGATCGGCGGCGATGAGCTTGATGTGATCTTCGGTTTCCTCTGCCATGTGGTCGAAGGCCTCTGCCAGGCTGCCGATCTCGTCCTGCGAGCGGAAGCCGCTGCGCACGCCGTAGTCGCCGCGGGCGAAGCGCAGGGTGGCGCCGGACAACTCGCGCAGCGGCCGCGCGATGCGGCGGCGGATGTAGATAAAGGCGAAGATCAGGATGGCGGCATCGACCAGGGCGAGGCGGGCAATATCGCCGCGGGTTTTTTCCTGCAGGCGCGTGACGTCGTCGCTCAACGCCCAGGTGGCGCGGTTTGCGTGTTCGAGCAGCTTGTCGGCCTGCGCCGTGAGCTGGCGCACCCCGGCTTCGAGATTGACGGCCATCGTGCCGCTTCCCAGCAAGCGCCGCACCGCGTCGCGGTAGGCCGGCCATTCGTCGCTCACCGCCGCCAGCTCGTCGCGCGCCTGACCGTCGACCGCTTCGACATGGCGGCGGCCCTGCAGGGTTTGCAGCTTGGTTTCGAACTCGCCGAGCAGGGGCTCGATCCTGCCGGCATCGGCGCCTTCGGCCACTTCATGCAGGGTCAGCTGGATTTTCTGGCTGAGATAACGCAGGCTGCCATAAAGGTTGATGTCGGCGGCGGCGCCGTCCAGCTGGGCCAGGGCGCGATTCACCACCAGCCAGCTTCCGATGCCGGCCAGCGCCAGTCCCAGAAACAGCAGGAAAACTTTGGTGCCGATATTCAGGTGCCATCCCGCGGCGGGCGGGGGGGTGACAGGCATGCAGGGCTCCTCGTTGACCAGCCGGCGTGGTTGCGGGAAGGGGGCGCACATTCCGTATTTCGGACAGGTCGCGCCGTCCCGCCAGCGCCGACTTTCCGTCCCCGTTTGACCACAATATTGCTATGGATTATCACTAAAGTCTAATTGGATGGGTATAGGAGGTTTCCCGATGCGTCATCAGGATTTTCCTGATGACGGGCGGCTCGGACCGGCGGTGATCCGCCTTTGTTTCTTGATCGCGGGATCATTCCGGCATATGCTGGGTCGTCACCCTTACCGCGATCCGGGTCTGCCCGAATGAACAGCGAAGCCAGCAACAGCATCCTGGTGGTGGACGACCTTCCGGAAAACCGCCGCCTTTATTCCGTCATCCTGCGCGAGGCCGGCTGCGACGTGATCGAAGCCGCCAGCGGCGAGGAGGCGCTGGAAGTCTGCAAGCAGCGCGAATACTCGATGATCCTGATGGACGTGCATCTGCCCGGCCTTGACGGCTTCGAGACCGCGCGGCGCATCCGCGAGTTCCCCTGCTGCGGCAGCACCCCGATCGTCTTCGTCTCCGCCGTGTACACCAGCGACAGCGACCGCTACAAGGGCTACGGCGAGGGTGCCGTCGATTACCTGCTGGCGCCGGTGGTGCCGGAGGTGCTGCGCGCCAAGGCCAAAGTCTTCGAGGAGATCTACTGGCGCCGCAAGGAAGTCGAGGAGTTCGCCCGTCTCATGGAGCGGCAGAACCGCCAGCTGCGCGCCGCCTGCGACGAACTGGAAGCCTTCAGCTACGCCGCCGCGCACGATCTCAAGGCGCCGCTGCGCGCCATCGGCGGTTACGCCGACATCCTGCTGGAGGACTACCTGCCGGCCCTCGATGCGCAGGGGCGCGAGCACCTGCGGCGCATCGGCGCCGCCACCGAGCGCATGAACGCGCTGATCGACAGCCTGATGCAACTCAGCAAGATCGCGCGCAGTGACATGCACCATGAAACGGTCGAGCTCTCCGCGCTGGCGCGCAATGTCGCGGCCGAGTTGCAGCGCGACTCGCCGCGCCCGGTGGACTGGGTCATCGCGCCGGATCTCGCGGCGCAGGGCGATTCCGGCCTGCTACGCATCCTGCTGGTCAATCTGCTCGGCAACGCCTGGAAATACACCGCGCGGCGCGACGACGCGAAAATCGAGTTCGGCCGCGCGCCGCACCAGGGGCAGCCGGCCTTTTACGTGCGCGACAACGGCATCGGCTTCGACGCAGCGAATGCCGCCGAGCAGCTATTCCAGCCCTTCCGGCGTTTTCACAGCGCCGAGGAAGCGCCCGGCAGCGGCATCGGTCTGGCTACCGTGGCCCGCATCGTCACCAAGCACGGCGGCCGCATCTGGGCGGAATCGGCAAAACAGGCCGGCGCCACCTTCTGGTTCACGCTCGGCTGAAGCGCCGTCGTGACGACGGAAATGAATGTTGTCGGCAAGCATCGCGCGGGGCCCTATCCCCCTCCCAAGCTCCCGCTTGAAAGGGGATGGGGTCGTCCGGCCCCGCGCCATGACCGATAAGACCGACCCGTCGGGGGCAAAGCCGTTGCGCGCGATAATCATCGAAGACGCGCCCGACGATCTGGCCCTGCTGCTGCTGGCATTGCGCCGCGCCGGTTTCGCGCCGGACTGCGTGCACGTCCAGGGGGCGGCGGAACTGGACGCGGCCTTGCGCTCCGGCTCCTGGGACATCGTGCTGTCCGATTACACCCTGCCCGATTTTTCCGGCCTGCTGGCGCTCGCCCAGGTGAGCGCCCACGATCCCGACCTGCCCTTCATCATCATATCCGGCAACATCGGCGAGGATGTCGCCGTGGCGGCGATGAAGGCCGGGGCCCACGACTATCTGATCAAGGGCAACCTGACGCGCCTCGGCGCCGCCGTCGAGCGCGAGCTGCGCGAGGCCGGGACGCGCCGCGCCAGCCGCCGCGACGAGGTGGCGCTGAGTCATGCCAGGCTGCGCCTGCAGGCGCTGGCCAACCGCATGCTGGAAATGCAGGAGGCCGAACGCCGCCACCTCGCACGCGAGCTGCACGACGAGATCGGTCAGTCGCTCACGGCGATCAAGCTGAACCTGGAGGCGCTTTCGCGCCGCATCGGCGATGAAACGGCGCGCCGCCTCGCCGACGAGATCGCCGCTGTCGCCGGCGAGGTGCTCGACCAGGTGCGCCGCCTTTCGCTCGACCTGCGCCCGCCGCAGCTCGACGATCTCGGCCTGCGCGCGGCCATGCACTGGCTGGTCAAGCGTCACACGCGCGAACCCGGTCCGGTTATCGAGCTTGAGGCGCAGGAGGATTTGCCGCGCCTCGGGCCTGAGACAGAGACCGCCTGCTTCCGCATCGCCCAGGAGGCGCTGACCAATATCCTGCGTCATGCCGGCGCGACCCGGGTGCGCATCGTGCTGGAAGTGGACGCGGGCCTGTTCTGCCTCGACGTCTGCGACGACGGCCGCGGCTTCGACGTCGAGGCGGCGCAGGCGCGGGCGCTCGCCGGCACCAGTCTCGGCCTGGTCGGCATGAGCGAGCGCGCGGCGCTGGCCGGCGGCGAGATCTGCCTCGTCAGCAGCGAGGGAGACGGCACGCGCCTCTCGGCGCGCTTCCCGCTCGCCGCCGCGACTTCCCTCTCCCCCGGCCCCGCCCCCGCGAAGGGGGCGGGGAGCACTCCATGAGACCGCTGCGCCTGCTCCTCGCCGACGACCACACCCTGGTGCGCGCCGGGCTGCGCGCGCTGCTCGACGGGATGGACGGCGTCACGGTGGTGGCCGAGGCGGACAACGGCGAGCAGGCCGTCGCCCTCGCACTGGAGCACGCGCCCGACATGGCGCTGCTCGACATCACCATGCCCGGTATCAACGGCCTGCAGGCGGCTGAGCGCATCCTCGCGATTTTGCCGCAGACGCGCGTCATCATGCTCTCCATGCACTCCGGCGAGGAGTACGTAAATCGCGCACTGGCACTCGGCGTCTCCGGTTATCTGCTGAAGGACGCCGCCACCTTCGAGCTGCGCGCGGCTCTGGAGACGGTGGCCGCCGGCCACCCCTATTTGTCTCCGCGGCTCACCAGCCAGTTGCTCGAATCGCGAGCGCGCCAGAGCGAAGGCGCGCCGAAGTCGGCGCTGACGGCACGGCAAGTCGAAGTACTTCGGCTGCTGGCGCTGGGCAGGAGCGTCAAGGAAATCGCCCACGAGTTGCAGCTCTCGGCCAAGACGGTCGAAACCTACCGCGCCCAGATCATGGCGCGTCTCGGACTGCGCGATGTCGCCAGCCTGGTGCGCTACGCCATCCGCACCGGCCTCATCAGCGCGGAGTAGGGTCACGCTCCCTCCCCTTCAAGGGGAGGGAGCGTCCTCCCCCCCCATCAGGAATTTCCTGATCCCATGTCAGGGAAATGCCGATTCCCTTTCCCCGGCCGCGGGCTCAGGATGGTCTCACGCGACATTCCGGCATGGCCATGAAAATTCTGGTGATCGATCCGAGCCCGCTGTTCCTGCGGGCGCTGTGCAACTTCATCAACGCGCTGCCGCGCTGCGAGTGTGTCGTCGCCGCTTCGCTGGACGAAGCGCTTGGGTTGGCGGCCGTGCGGGAGATGGATCTGGTCCTGATCGCCTATTCGCTGCGTCGCGCCGGCGCGGAGAGTGCGGCGCATCGTCTCAAGACACTGGTGCCTGCCGTGCGGGTGCTGCTGCTGACGGAGGATGCGGCGGGCTATCGCAACAGTTGCCTGGCGGCGGAGGCGGATGGTTGCCTGGCCACGGATTCCCTCGGCAGCGATCTGCCACAGCTCGTCGCCGGCCTCGCGCTGGAGCTTGGAAGGGAATGCGCATGAACGATATCGCATCACAGCAGCGCCCCCTGCGCGTGCTTCTCGTCGAGGACACGCCGGACGACGCCCTGCTGCTGCTGCGTGCGCTGAAGAAGGCCGGCTTTGCGCCCGAACATCTGAGGGTAGACAGCGCTGCAGCGCTGCGCGACGCGCTCGCCGCCGGGCCCTGGGACATCGTCATCTCCGACTACACGATGCCCGAGTTCAGCGCCCTGCAGGCGCTGGATATTGCCAAGCGGCACGATGCCGACCTGCCCTTCATCATCGTTTCCGGCAACATCGGGGAGGAGGTCGCGGTCGGCGCCATGCGCGCCGGCGCGCAGGACTACCTGCTCAAGCACAGTCTGGCGCGGCTGGGGCCGGTGATCGCGCGCGAAGTGGAGGAAGCCGCCGTGCACCGTGGCCGCCGCGAGGCGGAAAGCCGCCTGCTAAGTCAGCAGGTGCGCATGAACGATATCCTCGGCTCGCTCGGCGACATCGTCTGGTCGATCAGCCTGCCCGATCTGCGCATGGATTTCATCAGCGCAGCGGCGGAGGGAATTCTCGATCGCCCGGCGAGCGAGCTGCTTGGCGGTCTGAATATCTGGCTCGAAGAAGTGATTCACCCCGGCGACCGCGACCGCATGCGCGACGAGTATCTCGGCAATCTCCTGCGCAATGGCGCCGGCAGCGCGGAGTTCCGCATCCTGCGGCCCGACGGCGAAGTGCGCTGGCTGCTCGACCGCGCGCGCGTGTTCGCAGACGACAAGGGCCGCAAGTTGCGCATCGACGGCATCGCCAGCGACATTACGCAGCACAAGCAAAGCCAGGAGCAGCTCTACCGCGCCGCCCATTTCGACGCTCTGACCGGCCTGCCCAACCGCAAGCTGATGGAAATTCGCCTGCAGGAGGAACTGGCGCGGGCCGGCAAACGCGGCACCCTGATGGCGCTGTTGTTCATCGACTTCGACCGCCTCAAGACCATCAACGACAGCCTTGGCCACAATGCCGGAGACATCGTGCTCGCCGAGCTGGCCAACCGCATGCGCGGCGTTCTGCGCGAGGAGGACACTATCGCCCGCATCGGCGGCGACGAATTCGTGGCGATCCTGCCCGACATACGCCACGAGGCGGCGGTGGAGGGCGTGCTGGGCAAGCTGGCCGCCGCTATCGCGCCGGCTATCGCCATTGGCGAGCATGTCATTCATTCCACAGCGAGCATCGGCGTCGCGCTCTTCCCGAGCCACGGCAGCGACGGCGAGACGCTGCTGAAGAACGCCGATGTGGCGATGTATGCCGCCAAACGAGCCGGCCGCGACGCCTGGCGCTTCTATGCGCCGGAGATGAATGCAGCCTCGGGCAGGTTGCTGGCCCTGGAAAACGAGCTGCGCGGCGCCCTCGGGCGCGGCGAGCTGGAACTTCACTACCAGCCGCAGGTCGACCTCGCCTGCGGTGGTGGCATCAGCGGTTTCGAGGCGCTGCTGCGCTGGCGCCACCCCAAGCGCGGCCTGGTCTCGCCCGCCGATTTCATTCCCTTGGCCGAGGAAACCGGTCTCATCGTCCCGATCGGCGAATGGGTATTGCGCGAGGCCTGTCGCCAGGCGCGGATCTGGATCGGGCAATTCAACCCCGCCCTGCGCATGGCGGTGAACCTCTCGGCGCGCCAGTTCGCTCATGCCGGGCTGGTACGAAGTGTGGCCGCGGCCTTGGCGGACAGCGGTCTCGCGGCTGCCAACCTGGAACTGGAACTGACCGAATCCCTGGTGATGCAGGAGCCGGAGAAGTCGGCCGGCGTCCTGCACGAGTTGAAGACCATGGGCATCACGCTCGCCATGGACGATTTCGGCACCGGCTATTCCAGCCTCAGCTATCTGAACCGGTTTCCGCTCGACGTGCTCAAGATCGACCGTTCCTTCGTCAACCAAATCGCTGCCGGCGCCGGCGATGCGGCACTGTGCGAAGCCATTATCGCCATGGCCGGAGCGCTCTCCCTGGAAGTCGTCGCCGAGGGCGTCGAAACGCAGGCCCAACTCGGCTTTCTGGCGCGGCACCGCTGTGACCGCATCCAGGGCTTTTTGTTCAGCAGGCCGCTGCCTGCCGCGGCTGCCACTGATCTGCTGCACGAGAAGCGCTGCCTCGATTTGTCGGGCGAAGCCGCAGGAGCGGCCTCGTGAACAAGAAACCGGTCGGGACTGAACTGGGCGCCTTTCCACTGCGGGCGGCCGCCGAGGAGCGGTGCGCAGACGGGATGACCGAGACCCCGGCGCGCCCGGCCCCGGAATCGGCGCATGAACTGCTGCATGAACTTCAGGTGCATCGGATCGAGCTGGAAATGCAGAACGAGACCTTGCGTCAATCCCAGATTGCCCTGGAGGAATCCCGCGACCGCTACATTGAGTTCTATGACTTTGCCCCCGTCGGTTATCTCACGCTCACCGACCAGGGTCTGATTGCCGAAATCAATTTGACCGGCGCCGCCATGCTGGGAATGGATCGCGCCAGACTGCTGCAGCACCGCTTCAGCCCGTCGGTGACCGCCGAAGACCAGGACCGCTGGCACCTGCATTTCGTGGGTGCGCTGCGACTGGATGAAAAGCTGGATTGCGACGTGACGCTGCTGCGCCCCGATGGGTCACGTCTTGAGGTCCGGTTGGATAGCCTGCGCCTGACAAAGGAGGACAAGTCTTCGATGTTGCGTGTAGTGCTGACCGACATCACCGAGCGCAAGCGGGTTCAGGAAACGCTGCGCGCCAGCGAGCAGAGCTTCCACGACTACACCGACCTGTCAGCCGACTGGTACTGGGAGCAGGATGCGAACTTCCGATTCACCCACATGTCCGGAGGCGTCTTCAACAAGGGCGGCTTCCGCGTCGCCGACAGCCTCGGCAAGACACGCTGGGAGCTGCCCATCGAGAGTGTCGGCGAGGAACAGTGGGCGGAGCACCGCGCACTGCTGGGGCGCCACGAAGTCTTCCATGACTTCACCTACAGCGTTCGCGTCGCCGACGGCACGCAGCGATGGTACCTGGTGAGCGGCAAGCCGGTATTCGCACCCGACGGCGAGTTTCTCGGCTACCGCGGCATCGGTCGCGACATCAGCGAGCGCAAGCGCGCCGAGGCAGCGCTACGCGACAGCGAGCAGCGCTTCCGCGATTATGCCGAGCTCTCGGCCGACTGGTTCTGGGAGCAGGATGCCGACTTGCGTTTCTCGCGCCTGTCCGGCGGCGCGAACAATACCGAGGAAGGCATCCGCGTTGCAGCCATTCTCGGCAAGACGCGTTGGGAGCTGCCCATCGAGGGCGTTGACGACAGCGACTGGGTGGCGCACCGCGCCTTGCTGGCGCGGCGCGAAATCTTCAAGGATTTCGTCTATGGCTTGCGCGTCGCCGACGGCTCCTTGCGCTGGTTTTCGGTGAGCGGCAAGCCGGTCTTTGCCGCCGATGGCGAGTTCGCCGGTTACCGTGGCAGCACGCACGACATCACCGATCGCCGGCGCGCGCAGGAGGCTCAGCAAGCCTCCGAGCAGCGCTTTCGTGACTACGCCGAGCTGTCGGCCGACTGGTTCTGGGAGCAGGATGCGGAGTTCCGCTTTACCGAGGTGAGCTACGGCGCAGGCATCCGTCCGATGGTGCCGCCTTTTTCCGACCGGAAGTCGGTCGGCAGGCACCGCTGGGATCTGCACTATGTCAACGTGCCGGATGGTTTCTGGGACGAACACCGGCGCCTGCTGGAAGCCGGCCAGCCCTTCAACAATCTGCGCCTGCAGCGGCGCGACGGTGACGTCGCGCGCCATGTCGAACTCAGCGGCCGCCCGCTGTTCGACGGCCTGGGCCGTCTCATTGGCTACCGCGGCACGGGCCGCGACATCACCGAGCAGGTAATCTCGCGGGAGAGACTGGAAAAGACCCTGCGCTGGCTGGAGCAGGCCGTCCGCGCTGGCGGCATCGGCCTGTGGGAGCGCGATATCGCGACATGGACCTTCCGATTCCGGGATAACTGGCGTGCGCTGTTCGGTTACGCCGCAGACGAGATCAACGACACCGCCGCGGAATTCGACCGCCTGGTGCATCCCGACGACCTGGCGCGCATCCAGGCCGCCGGCCGCGCCCACGTGGAAAGCCTGGGGAGCGCTTACGAAATCCGCTTCCGCGTCCGGCACAAGGACGGTTCCTGGCGCTGGGTGCTCTCGCGCGGCGAAGTGATGAGCGAGCCTGTCACGGGGCAGCGTATCTTTGTCGGCTGCCATCTCGACATCACCAGGCAGATGCGCAATGAGGAAGCGCTGCACGCCAGCGAGCAGCGCTTTCGCGACTATGCCGACCTCGCCGCCGACTGGTTCTGGGAGCAGGATGCCGATCTGCGCTTCACGGCCATGTATGGCGGCAGCGGCCACGAGTCTCCCGGGACGCTGCACGCGCCGTCAGACACTATCGGCAAGCATGCCTGGGAATTGCCCTATGTCGATGCGCCGGAAGGCTTTTGGGACGCGCACCGCCAACTGCTCGCCGCGCATCAGGCGTTTGCCGATCTGCCCTTCGGGTACCGCAAACCGGATGGAAGCATGCGCTACGTCCTCGTCAGCGGCAAGCCGATCTTCGACGCAGCCGGCAGATTCACCGGCTACTGCGGCGTCGGCCACGACATTACGGAGCAGGTGGTCTCACGGGAAAAGCTGGAAAAGACCCAGCGCTGGCTGGAGCAGGCCGTTCGCGCCGGCAGCATCGGCCTGTGGGAGCGCGATGTCGACGGTTGGGCCCTCGGCTTCACGAACAACTGGAAGTCGTTGTTTGGTTACGCCGAGGACGAAATTGGCAGCGGCGCCGAGGACTTCGACCGCCTGGTGCATCCGGACGACCTGGAACGCGTCCATGCCGTCGCCCGCGCCTACGCGGACAATCCGCATGGCGAGTACGAGAGCCGCTTCCGCATCCGGCACAAGGACGGTTCCTGGCGCTGGGTGCTCTCGCGCGGCAACGTGCTGACCGATGCCGCCACGGGAGAGCGCACCTGGATGGGTTCCCATATCGATATCACCAACCAGATGCAGGCCGAACAGAAAATAGCCGAGCTGGCCGCCCTGCTGGAGACGCGCGTCAAGGCGCGCACGGCGGAACTGGAGGAGGCCAATCGCGAGCTGGATGCCTTCAACTTCTCCGTCTCGCACGATCTGCGCACGCCACTGCGCGCCATCGAGGGCTTCAGCCAGGCTCTGCTGGAGGACTGCGACGAGCAACTCGATCAGACCGGGCGCGAGTATTTGCGGCGCATATGCAAGTCCACGGCGCGCATGGGCGAACTGATAGATGCGCTCTACGAACTTTCGCGCATGGCACGCGCGCCGCTGCACCTGGGTCCGGTCGATCTCTCCGCCATAGCGCAAGATCTGGTCGTTGAACTTCGCGGGCAAGATCCGCAGCGCGCGGTAGCCATCGAAATCGCCGCGACGCCTCTTGCCCAGGGTGATGCGCGCCTGCTGCGAATCGTGCTCACCAACCTGCTGGGCAACGCCTGGAAGTTCACCGCGAAGACCGGGCCGGCACGCATCGTTCTTGGCGCGCAGCGGGACGAAGAGGGTCGGGTGATTTACTTCTTGCGCGACAACGGCGTCGGGTTCGACATGCAGTTCGCCGACAAGTTGTTCCGCGTCTTCCACCGCCTGCACCGCGAAGAGGAGTTCCCCGGTCAGGGCGTTGGCCTGACGACCGTGCAACGCATAGTCGCTCGTCACGGCGGGCGGGTCTGGGGCGAAGCCGAGCGCGGCGCAGGAGCGACCTTCTATTTCACCCTGTGGACCGACACAGCCTTGCTCGCCGACGCGCAGGGGAACATCGAGGACGCCGAAGTCCAGCTTCGCTGAGCGAGCGCCTTCGAAACTGAGTTGCCACGCGATGGTCGGATGGCTCGGGCGGGGTATTATTCGCGCTGACATCCACCAGGACGCTTTTGTTGAAAATCCCGCCCGTTGAACCCGGTACCGTCGGCCCCTGCCCGGTAGCCCCCGATGCCTTGCAGGGCATCAAACGTCAGCAGACCAACCCCGCGCGCTGGAATGGCGCCGGCTGGCAGGACTTTGTCGCGGAATTGCGCGCTTCGGGGGTGGAACTCGCCGAGGGCGCGGCGGCTTGCGGCGTGTATGCCACCGATGCCGGCGGCACGGCCTACGGCCAGCCGCATGGCGTGGTGCTCGCGCGCAGTGCCGGCCAGGTTTCTCTGCTGCTCAAGGCGGCGCAGGCCCACCGGGTGCCGGTCACGGTACGCGGCGGCGGCCTGACCACCGAAGGCGAATCGGTGGCCTTCGGCGGCGTGCTGCTCGACATGAGCGGCATGAGCCGGGTGCTGGGCGTCGACGCGGCGGCGCTGACGGTGCGTACCGAGGCCGGAATCTACTGGCACGCCCTGGCCGAGGAACTGCGCCGTGAAAATCTGGATTACCTTTCGGCGCCGCTCAACCTGACCTCCTCGGTCGGCGGCACGCTGGGCGTCGGCGGCATCGACGTCAATTCTGCGCGGCTCGGTTGCAGCGCCGACCAGGCGATCTCCTTGCAGGTGGTGACGCCGACCGGCGAGATCGTCGAATGCTCGGACAGCGAGAATGCGGAGCTGTTCCAGCGCGTGATCTTCGGCTACGGCCAGTTCGGCGTCATCACCGAAGCGACGCTGCGCGTGCGTCCCTACACGCCGCTGGCTATGCACTATTACTACTACTCGTCGCTGCGCACCGCGATCGAGGATCTGCAAATGCTCGACCGCAACGATGCCAGCGATTACTCGGGCATCCTCACCATCATGGATTGCGCGGTGAACCTGCTGGTGGCCTTCGACTCGGACGAGCGCGAGGCGGCGTTCCGCAAGAACTGGGAGTCGCGCCTGCGCGGCCATGGCGAGTTCGGCTTCGCGCTGTGCATGGCCGGTCACTATGCCCTGCGTCCGTGGAAACTGGGCGAGGCGCTGTATCTGCTGCAGCGCAAGCAGGCCGTGTTTCCCGAGTTCCGCCGGCCCGAATACATGCGCGATGGAAAAATGCATGACCGCACGGTGGTGTTTTCGCGCGCGGTGTGGAAGCACTGGGGCTCGCGGCAGATGGTGATTCCCGATCTGGCGACATCGGCCGACAAGTTCATCGAGGCGGTGGAACGCGGCAACGCGATCTGCCGCCAGTATTTCACGCACTACACGCTCTACTGCGTCGGCATCAAGTTGCGGCCGGAGCACAAGCCGCACTACGAAATGTCCTGCGTGCCGCCTGATGCGGAAGGCTGGGCTTACGGCTGCGAATTCGAGCCGATGATCGAAGGCGGCATATACAGTCGCGATCATTTCCAGGCCTTCAAGAACGCGATCTACGACGTCGGCCTCGACCTCGGCGCCAGCTACTACCGCTTCGGCGGCATGATGAAAGGCTACATCCGGCGCGTGTTCGGCGATGCCCTGGTGGACCGGCATCTGGCCATGAAGCGCCGCGCCGATCCGGCGCTGATCCTCAACCGCGACGTGATCTTCTGATGCCGGCAACCCTTGCCCGGGCGCCCGCCGCGCCCCGCGATTACGCCGCCTGCAGCGGCTGCAACCTGTGCCAGCTGGTCTGCCCCATGTGGCGCAGCCATCGCGATCCGCGCTTCACGCCCGCGGGCATGGCAAAGGCCCTGCAGTATGGAGCGACGGCAGCCTGGCTCGCCGCACCGGTCGAGGCCTGCTCGCTGTGCGGTGCCTGCGACCCGGTCTGCCCGGAGGGTATCGACCTGCCCGGCTTGGTCATGGATCTGCGGCTTCAGTTGGCAAACTCGTTGCCGTCGCCAAACCCGGCGCTGCTCGATGATCTTCGCGCGAGGCTGCAGCAGGGCGCAGCGGCGCCAGTCGTGTCGCGCTCCGCCCCCTTGCTGTTGCCCGGAGCCGATTTGCGTGCCGACGCCGCGCTGCTGGCGCGAGTGCAAGCCCTGCTCGGGCTCGCCATCGCCGACGACGATGGCGCCGACATCGCCCTGGCGCTCGAACTCGGCGTCGAGATTCCGCAGCATCGTCTGCAGCAGTTTCTTGCGTCCCTGAACGGCCACAGCATCGTCGCTGCGGATGGCCTCTTGCTGCGCCAACTGCGCCGCTGGTTGCCGGGGTCGCAGCGCATGGGCCTCGGGGCGGCTTTGAGCAGTCGCCCGGCGGTACGCAGCAATTTGCTCGCCACCGACCTCTATGTGATCGAAGCGCGCGGCTACCATGCCGACTACGAACGCATGGTGGCCTACTACGATCGACTGCAACTCGAAACGGGCTGCGCGCTCAACCTCGATCTGCAGCGCATCGCGATTCCGGCTGTCGCCCAGGGCCTGTCGCAGAAACTGGAAGTAGCTCCCGGCGACGACGGCGCGCAGGCGAAATGGATACTGAAAGGGCGCCGACCCGCCCGCATCGTCGTCGAAAGCATGGCCGACTGCGCCGCCTTCGAGCGCGTCTGCGACCTGCCTGTTGTGCACCTTGCCGAATTGGGGGAAGATCCGGAAATGATAAAGAGGAGGCCGCATGCGTTCGGTTGATGTCGTGATCGTCGGTGCCAGCCTGGCCGCAGCCGCCGCAGCCAAGCGGACGGTCGATGCCGGGCTGGAGACCATCGTGATCGAGCGCAAGGAATTGCCGCGCCACAAGATCTGCAGCGGCATCCTGTCGCCGCGCGGGCATCGCTTCCTGCTGGAGAATTTTGGCCCGCTGCCGCGCGAAACCCTGCACGAGCCGACCTCCTGCCGCGGCGTGACCTTCCATTTCCCGAGCATGGTCTCGATGCCGATGGATTTCTTCCACGGCACCACGCCGCACCTGCATCGCAAGTATTCCGACCATTGGGCGATCCAGCGCAGCGGCGCCGAGGTGCACGACAAGACCTCCTTCGCCGGGCTTGAGGACAAGGGCGACCACGTGCTGGTGCACGCCAGGCAGAACGGCGAGCCGGTCGAATACCGCGCGCGCCAGGTGATCGGCGCCGACGGGCCCAGCTCGCTGGTGGTCCGTGCCGTCTATCCCGACTACACGAAGCAGATACCCTGGTTCTTCGTCGGCCAGAAATTCCACGAGATCATCGATTGCCCGCTCTCTCCCGAGTATTTCCATTTCTGGTTCCATCCCGGCCTCGGCCACTACACATGGAGCCACGCGCGAGACGGGCGGCAGATCGTCGGCGTCGGATTCAAGCGCGGCGACAACTTTGCGAAGAAGCACGCGGTGGTGCAGCAATATCTCCAGGACAAGCACGGCGTGCATCTGCAACCGGCAGGCGACGATGACGAAGGCTGCGCCGAGAACTTCGGGCCCTCGCTGATCAATCGCTACGTCTTCGGCAAGGGCAACGTGCTGGTCACCGGGCAGGCCGCCGGCTTCCTCAACATGATCGGCGAAGGCATGAGTTGCGCACTGCATTCGGGGGCGATCTCCGGCGAGGCGATCGTCGAGGCGCGCTTGCGCAACCGGCCGGTGCAGGAGATGTACCGCCGCATGATCGCCTCCGAGGTGCGCCGCTGCAGCGACCAGTGGAACCCGCTGAAAATCGCCTTCGACCGGCCGCACGAGGCGGATTTTCCCGCCGCGCTGATGGAACTGAGCTGGCGTGATCGCGCCAAGGTGCTGCGCGACATGTGGCGCTTCGTCGTGCTGTTCAAGGAATTCAAATGGGGCCGCCAGATTGCCAGCGCGGCCCTGCAGCGGCCCCTGCTCGGCGGCTATTCGATGCAGCGCTGGTTGTAGGCCGGCAGGCGTCGGCGGCAGGCATGCAGGCGAAACGCAGGACGCGGCTGCTCAAGACGCTGACTTCGATCTTCGGCCGGCGCCGGACCTTGCCGCCGGAACTGCAGGCCGGCAAGGACGTCGTCGCGGCCATCGATGCCGGCGGCGTGCCGCTCAATCCCGTACGTATCAATCAGATCGCGCGCAATCTCGGTCTCGAGGTCGCCGCCAGCGCGCCCGTGGAGCAAACTATCGAGCGCCTTCGCGCCGCGGTCGAGCGTGGCATGCAGGCGCCGGACGCGCAAGCCGCCGCGAACGAAAACAAGCATATACGAGGACGCAAATGAATATCAGAACCGTTGCCACGAAACCGTTCCAGGACCAGAAACCGGGCACCTCGGGTCTGCGCAAGAAGGTTGCCGTGTTCAAGACGGCCAACTACCTGGAAAATTTCGTCCAGGCGGTGTTCGACACCATTTTTGACAATGCGGCCGCGCCCGCCGGCAGCACGCTGGTGCTCGGCGGCGACGGACGCTACTACAACCGCGAGGCGATCCAGATCATCCTCAGGATGGCTGCTGCCAACGGCATCGCGAAGGTGCTGGTGGGGCAGGGCGGCATCCTGTCGACTCCGGCGGCATCCGCAGTGATTCGCAAGTACCGGAGCTTCGGCGGGCTTATCCTCTCCGCCAGTCACAATCCGGGCGGGCCCGAGGGCGATTTCGGCATCAAGTACAACACCGCCAACGGCGGCCCGGCGCCGGAAAAGATCACCGACGCGATCTATGCCCGCAGCCGGGCGCTCACCAGCTACCGCATCGCCGAGGCGGCCGATGTCGACCTCGATCGCCGTGGCCGCCAGATCTTGGGCGACATGGTGGTGGAAGTCATCGACCCGGTGGCCGACTATGCCGAACTCATGGAATCGCTGTTCGATTTCGCCGCGATCCGCGAATTGATCGGCGGCGGCTTTCGCGTGTGCTTCGATGCCATGCACGCGGTGACCGGGCCCTATGCCACGGAGATTCTCGAACGGCGGCTGGGCGCGCCGGCGGGCACGGTGATCAACGGTGTGCCCCTGCCCGATTTCGGCGGCGGCCATCCGGACCCCAACCTGACCTACGCCGACCAGCTGGTGGCGATCATGTACGGAGAGGATGCCCCGGATTTCGGTGCCGCATCCGACGGCGACGGCGATCGCAACATGATTCTCGGCCGCCACTTTTTCGTGAACCCGTCTGACAGCCTCGCCCTCATTGCGGCCAATGCCACGCTGGCGCCCGGCTACGCGGCAGGCATCGCCGGCATCGCGCGCTCGATGCCGACCAGCGCGGCGGCCGACCGCGTCGCCGAAAAACTCGGCGTGCCCTGTTACGAAACGCCTACGGGATGGAAGTTCTTCGGCAACCTGATGGATGCCGGCAAGGTGACGCTCTGCGGCGAGGAGAGCTTCGGTACCGGCTCCAGCCACGTGCGCGAAAAGGACGGCCTCTGGGCCGTGCTGTTCTGGCTCAACATCCTCGCCAAACGCCGTATTCCGGTGGAGGAGATCGTGCATCGCCACTGGGCGGAATACGGCCGCAATGTGTACTCGCGCCACGATTACGAGGCGCTGCCCTCGGATGTCGCCGCCGGTCTCATGGCTCATCTCAAGGGGCGTTTCGGCGACCTGCCGGGGCAGCGCTTCGGCGACTACACAGTCAAGTTCTGCGACGACTTCAGCTACACCGATCCGATCGACGGCAGCCTCAGTACGGGGCAGGGTTTGCGCGTCGGCTTCGAGGACGGCTCGCGCATCGTTTTTCGTCTGTCCGGCACCGGCACCGAGGGCGCCACGCTGCGCATCTACCTCGAAGCCTTCGAAGCCGACCCGGCGCGGCAGAAGGTCGATGCGCAGGAAGCCTTGGCGGTGCTGATCGCAATCGCCGACGAGCTTTCGCAACTCGGGCAGCGCACCGGGCGCGAGCGGCCGACGGTGATTACCTGAACAGGAGGGCTTCGCACGCCATCCTCTCCCCAGCCCCTTATCGGCAGTTGAATCCGCCACCCAGAGCAGTCACTCAGGTCAGGCAAAGGGAAACCTTGCCGAAGCGAGCCCTGAATAGACCGCCTCCAGTCCCGGTTAGATAGCGGGGCCGCGACCGACTGCAGACTGAAAGTAGAAGTCGAGCATCGCGCTCAGCGGCGCTGGACTCCCTCGCAACCGGCTACGAAGCGCAGCACCCTCCCAGCAGTCCACCAGAAGGCTTGCCATGCGTTGCGTATTGGAGCCGACGGGGATGTCACCCTGCTTTCGAGCCTCCTCCAGGCAAACGGCGAGGCGCTTGGCGATTTCGGAAAAACAGCCCTCGACTTTCCGCCTAAATACCTCGCTGACACCTGCGAGTTCCTGTCCGAGTCCGCCCAAAAGGCATCCTAGGTAACCCTCTCTCCGATAGCTCTGCTGCACCGTTTCGAAGAAGCGACGCACCCGCTCGAGCGGGGGGCGGTCAGTGTCTGCGAGGCAAGCGTCAAGACCCGCATGCACATGCCCCATATATTGGTCGATGACCTGGAGGGCGAAGTCCTCTTTGTCCTTGAAGTGATGGTAGAAAGAACCCTTCGGGGTACGCGTAGCTGCGAGCAGAGCCTGAACGCCTAAATCGTGGTAGCCATGCTCAAGGAGCATGGACATCCCCGCGTCGAGCAGGCGCTGCTTCGTTGAATGGACCGGCTGCATTGTGGTCGGGTAATGAGTCCTGGAGAGCGAACCGCGTCGCGGGAGTTTAACTCAGCCTCCAACAGTGGTGCGTGCCTGTGCTCGCTGCCGTAGAGCACCCGCGTCGCGGCTCCCCGGCTAACCCAAGCTCTTTACCTTCTCGATCATGTGATTGATGACTTGACTGTGTTCGTGCTGCGGGCTGAACATGACAATCTCTGCGTCAGCGTCGACCTTTACGTTGTGCCCAGGCGGCCAGTAGAAGAGGTCATTTGTCTTCACCGTTTCCTGCACGCCGATCGCATCGGTCGTAGTGATCTGACCACGTATGACGAAGCCCCAGTGAGGGCATTGGCAGAGGTTGCCTTCCAATCCCTGGAAGAGCGGGGTCGTATCGACACCCGCTGAGAGAGTGAAATACTCGCCGCTGATTGAGCTTGGTTTGCTCACGACACCAAAATCCGTTCGCTGACGAATCACTGCGCCGGGGATCTCCATCCGAACGTCCACGTTGTCTTTGGCCACATGCATGGTTGCTTCTCCTTTTTAATCGTGTTTTAGGAAACTAGACCGATCGGTCTAGTTTGCAATTGTACGCAGGAGTCGACCGGTGTCAACCAGGCTATCGGATCAGCGCCGAATCGGGGGCCTCGGAGTGCTCGCCCCGGACAAGCTTTGGTCGGGTTTGCGGCAGACACGGGTCGGACGATTAAATGATCGCCCAAGGAAAACACTAAACACTCGCTGAACGATTTAACCAATCTGTTGCATCTATCGGTTGAATCCACCCCGAACGACAGACCTCCAAGGCGGAGCGCCTGAAGGTGTTACCTATACCTGATTCGCCACCCCACTGACCACATGCCCCGTCGGCACCAGCCGTGACGCCGGCTCGCAATGCCGGGTCTGGTCGTCGAAGAAGAAGTCGGGTTCGAATTCGCGCAGGAAGTGGCTCTTCTCCAGGCCGCCGAGGAACATGGCTTCGTCGACCTCGACCTTCCATTCCATCAAGGTGCGGATCGCGCGTTCGTGGGCGGGGGCACTGCGCGCGGTGACCAGCGCGGTGCGGATTTTCATTTGGCAACCGGCGCTGTCTGCGCGCAGGCGGTGCAGGGCTTCGAGCAGGGGCAGGAAGGGGCCGGGCGGCAGCGGATGGAGGGCGCGGCGCTCCTCGTGGTCCTGGAAGGCGGCGAGGCCCTGTTCCTGGAACACGCGCTCGGCCTCGTCCGAGAACAGCACGGCGTCGCCGTCGAAGGCGATGCGTACTTCCAGCGGATGCTTCTCGGCCTCGGTCAGCGATGCCGCATACGCGCGCGCGGCTGGAAAGCCGGCGTTGAGCGCTTCGCGCACGTCGGCCTCGTTGGCGGAAAGGAACAGGTTGGCGCCCAGCGGCTTGAGGTAGTGGAAGGGCGGCCGCCCGCGCGTGAATACACCGCGTTTGAGCGACAGCCCGGCGGCGGCGGATTTGAAAATGCGCAGGCCCGAGGCGTTCGCGCTGCGCTTCGGTGAATGCGGTGCCCCGGTTGTCGAGCGGGTCGCGCAAGCAGTCGACGCGGCGATTCGTCGCCGCCTGGAAAGCGCCGAGCGGCACGCTTTCCCGGTCCTGTTCGAAACCGCCTGAGCGCTTTCGGCCCGTGATCTTCAGGCGCGCTTGTCCAGCGAATGGATGGCGCCGTGAATGGCGCGTTCGAACATGGGCCGGTCGGGCGTTACGATGCTGGCCGTCTTGTTCCTTAGCCGTACCGCCAGGGCTTCCGGCGTGATGGAAATGGCGCATTCCGATGCGCTGTTGCTGAAGAGGAACAGCGTCCGGCTGGTGTTGATCCAGGTCAGGCGCTCGCGGCGGCTTTGTCCCGCCGTGATGAAATCGATCCAGTCGCCGCGCACGAGCTGGCGCACGCGGCGCAGGTCGGCGCGGTCCGGCGTGCTTTCCGCGTCGAGCTCGCCGGCGCCGGGAAGCGAGATGTCCTGCACGCGGACACCCGACTTGGTGGCATGGCTGACCTGCAGGGTCGGCCCCGCGCTGCGAGCGCGCGGCTTTTCCTCCGGCGCCGGTGCCGGCTTGGCCTTGTCGGCCGGGCGCTCCTGCTTTTCCGCGCGCAGCGCTGCGATCTGCAGATCGACCAGCGTGTCCATGAATGTTTTGCGCTCGGTGGGCGCGGCGCCGATTTCGTCGAAGCCGGCATTGAGCTTTTTCAGCAGCCCGGGCAGCGCGGCGGCATGCCGTTTGCGTTCCCCCGGATCGTGCTTCGGCCTCACGGCCCAGATCAGCGAGACGGCGGTCCCCAGGGCTTCCTTGGTGGGCGCGCCGTCCTCGCCGGCCTGCGAGATCCTGCCCTGCACCACGTCGCGCCAGTAGCTGCGCAGGAACTCTTCGATCTGCGTCGGCACCATCGGCCCCAGCAGCAGCTCGATGCAATGATTCGCCGCCCTTTGCGCGCGCATCTGGGCCACGCGGGTGAGGCGGATTTCCTCCTCGCGGGCGTGTACGGCGTCGGCCAGCTCGCGGTCCTGCTGTTCCTCGATCTTCTCGCGCTCGGCGAGGAAGGCATCCAGCTCCGCGTTCGCGGCGTCGAACACTGCCATGTCGCCGTCGTACGTGGCCTGGACCTTGTTGACCAGCTCCAACAGTTTGACGAAGAAGGGGTCGTCGATATTGACCACCTTGCCCCAGCGGATCGCGACGGTCGAAATGCTGTCCAGGAAGCGCCGCGCCGGGTGGCTGCGGTCGGCGAAGAAGCGCTGGTTGAGCATGGCTGCTTTCAGCACCGTGGATTGCAGGCGGGCCACCAGCCCCTTCATGCCGTTCGCGACGTTCGGGTCGTTGAAGATCTGGTCGAACAGTTCGGCGACGATGTCCAGCGAGACGGCTTCCTGCAGGCGCACGCCACGCGCGGCGCCGCTGTCGCGTGCCATGCGCACGATGTTGGTGTGGGTGTCGGGGTTCGCCGGCGCCGGCGCTGCCTGCAGCGTCTTCATCGAGTCGAAGAGTTCCAGGCTGCCGCTGCCGGACCCGTTAGTGGCGGCTTCTCCGTCCTTGGTGCGCGCCTTCACCAGCCGGTCGAGGGCGCTCGCCATCCTGGCCGATTCGGCGGCGACCTCGTGGGGGTCGACCAGCGCCATCTCCCGGTAGCTGCGCTTGAGGCGAGGCAGGATCTCCGCGTCGATCAGGGTTTCGTTCACGACGCGATAGAGCTGGGGCAGTTCCGGGGCCAAGTGCTCGCCGACCAGTTGCAGCAGCGTGATGCGCGCTGCCGTGTCGTCGGTCACCTCGCCGCAGGCGGCCTCGATGCAGGCCCACAGCGACGCCAGCTTGAATGACGCGTCGCCCGGCGTCATGGCGCTGCGCAACACGAGGTAGGTAATCCGCCGTTCCAGCGGGTTGGTCTCTTCGCGGCAGGCGGTGGTCAGGCGGTCGAGGATCTGGTTGGACGCGATCTGTATCGATTCCGCGGCCTTGCTCAGCAACTGCAGCTTGGCCGGTTCCTGTGATCCGATGCCCGGTCGGGCCGCCTTGAAGCTGCGACCGGCAAGCGCCGCCTTGAGGGCGGGCGCCACCTTGCCCCAATGGGCGGACAGGGCGAGCTTGAGGGTGGCGGCGGCCATGCGCCGTTCCGGTTCGCGGGCGGGATAGGTGCGCGCCGTGACGACCTGGACCAGTTCCGGGCCCAGTTCCTCGACCAGCTCGCACAAGTCGCTTTCCATCTGCTCGCGGCAGCCGGCAATCAGCTTCGCCAGCGTTGCAGCGTCTTTTTCCGTCATTTCAGGGGTGGCCGGAGTGTCGAGGTGCCGAATTATCCCATCGGTAGCCGGCGCGCATATTTCCGGAATGAAAGTATTTCCGGTCCTCCAAGGGCTTTCGGGGCGCCGGAATCTTCCTGAGCCGATAAGCCTCGCCGTGCCGCCGGCGCCGACTATCAGGATTCGCGCCCGGCCCCTTCGCCTATCCTTTCCGGATCAGGGCGGCGCGCAGCCGCGGCCATAGCAGGTTGAGCGCCAGGCCGGCCATCACCAGCGCGGCGGCGGCCAGCTTCCAGGGCGGCAGCGATTCGTCCAGCCACAGCGCCGCGCCGCCCATGCCGAACACCGGCACCAGCAGGGCCATCGGCGTGATCGTGGCCGCGGGGTGTCTGGCCAGCAGCCAGCCCCAGGCCGCGTAGCCGAACAGCGAATTGCCCCAGGATTGGTAGGCCACCGCGGCCCAGGTCGACGCGTCGGCCGCCCGCAGCGCCGCCGAGATCGCATCCCAGCCCTCGAAGAGCAGCGATAGGGCGACCAGCGGCGGCACGGCGAAGGCGCTGGACCAGACCACATAGGCGACCATGTTGGCCGGCGCGCCGCGTATCGCGGCGATATTCCCACCGGCCCACGAAAGCGCCGCCAGCAGCACCAGCAGCAGGCCGAGCGGCGTGGTGCTGCCGTCCGTATGCAGGATGATGACGGCGATTCCCGCCGAGGCGAGCAGCAGGGCGAACCACTGGAAGCCGCGCACCCGTTCGCCGGCGAGGCGCATCGACAGGCCGATGGTGAAGAACACCTGGATCTGAATCACCAGCGAGGCGAGGCCCGGCGAGATATGGCCGTTCATGGCGACATAGAGCAAGCCGAACTGGCCGACCCCGATCAGCAAGCCATAGAGCGCAAGGTTGCCCAAGCGCACCGCCGGGCGCGCAAAGAAGAACATGGCGGGAACCAGCACGAGGCCGAAGCGCAAGGCCGCGAACAGCAGCGGCGGCAGATGCCCGAGGGCAACCTTGATGACCACGAAATTGCTGCCCCAGACGGCGACGACGGCGAGCGCGAGCAGGAAGTGTCGCAAGGGAAGGGCGGCGGGCATGCGGCGATTGTCGCATGCGGGATATGCCCTCTCTGCAACCGTGGCTACGGCTGAGGTGGCGGCGACACTGCCGCGACGGCCGTCGACGAAAAGTCGGGCCGCCCGGGAACGTTCAGGCCGCCACCAGCACCGTCACCAGGCCCGCCGCGTGATTCGCCGCTTTCGGGCGAATCACGATTTCCACATCCCTGTCGAGCTGGGTGATGAAGTGCAGCAGGCGTTCGGAGGAAAAGCGGCTGAGCTTGTAATTGCGCAGCTCCGAAATGTGCGGCTGGGGGATGCCGAAAATCCCGGCGACTGCCGTCTGCGTGAGCTTGCGCTCCTTGATCAGATCGTTGAGGCGCATCGCCAGTTGCGTGCGCAGCTTGCGTTCGTCGGCGTCGGCAAAGCCAAGGTCCTTGAACACGTCACCCGTGCCCACCTCCACCCGTTCAGTCTTTTTTGCCATAGCGCACCTCGTAGTCATTGCGAGCCAACTTCAAACGTTCATGAATCAGGTCGATGTCGGTCTTGGCGGTACGGATACCGGAAGGCGATTTCTTCTGGAAGCAGTGCAGCACATAAACCGCCTTCGCGAACCGCACCGTGTAGACCATCCGGTAGGTGTCGCCCCGATGATCCTCGACCAACTCGAACACGCCCGGTCCCTATCTCTTCCACGGCTTTGCCGCCGGCGGCTGGCCGCCCAACTGCACAACGCCCAAGGCGTAGCCAAAATCACTGACCACGTCGCCGGGAAAATCCAGCAGATCGCGCTTGGCGGAGCCAATCCAGTGCAGCGGCCGTTCATGTCGAGGCGAAGAACTCATGGTCGAAGTATACCGTTTTCGGTATTGGGTGGAAAGCTGGCTGGACGGCGACCCCGTCTGCCCTGATTGCTGCCACGCCGGTCGGCACCGGCAGGCCCGTGGCTCCGTCAGGGTTTCACATTCCTCCGCCTCGGGCCTGCCGGCGCCGGCCTCATCGCCGTGTCGCCGGCGCCGACTTTCCGAGAAAGGACTTCAATTCAAACCCGAGGTTTGCGAAGGAAGAATGCCCGCGCAACGCAGCATGTCAGGCGGGCAGAAAGTCAAATCACTCTGACCCCAATAGCTACCGCTGAGGTAGACCGGCTTTCCCGGACGGTTTAATCAGGGCACACCATCCGTTCCTCGAATT
>VBWA01000084.1 GCA_006218025.1 Rhodocyclaceae bacterium
TCCTTAAGTAATCCTGAATTCGTCCAGATATATCAGCTACAAACACAATCCAAACGGGAGCCTTGACACATCCGTGCATTTTTAACTGCTGCCCTACGATCTTCTTTGCCTTACTCTGCAATTCAACCGTATCGACATCTTTATCAATATAGGCATAGATAAGTTGCCCCTTAGCTTGGTCGGGTCTAATCGCCTCTCGCCAGTCTGAGAACGCGAGCTCAATTGCGGAGGCAATAGTCTTGTCAGTTGCCAATTGAGAAACGAAAGCCCACTCTTGAGTATGAGCCGCCCCCGATTTTTCTGGACACGAATTTGGGGTTAAATCGTGTCTGAAAAAGGAGTTGGTGAATGCTGAAGGAATCGAAAGTGGAAGGGATTGCGCCGGGCTCGCCGGAAGGAGCCCGTAGGGCGACTGGAGGCGAGCCCGGCGCGGCCGGCGAAGTCAAGCGCTGGTCGGCGGGGCGGAAGAAAGAAGTCGTGTTGCGCCTGCTACGCAACGAGCCGGTGGATGACCTATCCCGCGCGGTATCGGTGCCGATATACAAGCTCGAACAGTGGCGTGATCGGGCTCTGGCCGGTATCGATGCCGGTCTCAAAGAACGCGAAAACGATCCGGTCTCGGCCCAACTGGACGACGCCAACCGGCGCATCGGCGAACTCGTCATGGAAATCGAGATTCTGCGCAAGGAAAGGCAGGCGAAGCGCCCTTTGGTCGGTCGGAGGTCATCGCGATGAGCGGCGAGACCTCCGACGGAGCAGGCAAAACCTACGGTCTGGAACGGGTTTGCCGGGTGCTCGAATTTCCGCGCTCGACGATCTACGCGCAGCAGGCACGGGAGACCGCCTCGGTGGTGCCGCTGTTCCCGATGCGGCGCGGGCCGAAGCCGAAGATGGCGGACGCCGACCTCCTGGCGGCCATTCGCACTGATCTGGCGACCTCGCCCTTTACCGGCGAGGGGCATCGCAAGGTCTGGGCCCGACTGCGCATCCTGCGTGACATTCGCGTCTCCAAAACCCGCGTGCTGCGCCTGATGGGCGAGAACCAGCTGCTCTCGCCGCATCGGCAGCCCAAGGGCGTCCCCAATCTGCACGATGGGACCATCATCACGGACCGGCCGAACGAAATGTGGGGCACCGATGGCATTCGGATCGAAACGGCGGACGATGGCTGGGTCTGGGTCTTCTCGGCCGTCGACCATTTCGATGCCTGTTGCGTCGGCATGCATGCCGTGAAGACCGGCAATCGCTTTGCCGCCTTGCAGCCGATTGCGCAGGGACTCAAGGCGATGTTTGGCGCCACCGGCGCCGACGTGGGTCGCGGTCTGGCCTTGCGCATGGACCACGGCACGCAATATACCGCTGACGACTTCCTCAACCAGGTCAAGTTCTGGGGCATCGCGCCCAGCTTTGCCTTCGTCGCCGAACCGCAGACCAATGGCGTTGCCGAACGGTTCAACAGGACGCTCAAGGAACAGGTGTTCCATGGCCGTATCTTCAAGAACCTCGAAGAGGTTCGTGTCGCCGTAGCCGAGTTCAAGGATCGCTACAATCGCCATTGGCGTCTCGAAAAAATGGGCTTCATGTCACCCCTTGAAGTCCGTCAGGCCTATGCCATGCGAAAGGCGGCCTGAGTTGCAAAAGCGTGTCCAGACAATCGGAGCCGGTACAA
>VBWA01000085.1 GCA_006218025.1 Rhodocyclaceae bacterium
CGGTAATTGTCAATCTAGTTGTCGCCTAAAGTTTTGAATTTAGGCTGCCTTTTTGAGCCCTGAAGCCACCTCCCTTTGATCCGGTTTTTTGTCGGCCTGTTGATCGGGATTCAAATGAACCACGCCGACCGGCTGCCAGTTCCGAGTGGTGCCGCTCCATCGTTCTGGATGTCTTTTCTTGGCGGCCTCATAGACGTCTATACGCTGGCGTAGCAGTCCGGCATCCAGGCCCGCATGGCGTTGTGCCGGGGTGACGAAACCGATGGCACTATGGCGATGCTCATCGTTGTACCAGGAGGCAAAGGTGCCGACCCACTGCCGGGCCGCGAGGAGGTTTTCGAACGGCCGCTGCGGATAGATCGGGCGGTATTTCAAGGTCTTGAACAGTGACTCCGAGAACGGATTGTCGTTGCTGACCGACGGACGACTGAAGGACGGCATGACACCCAAGGATTGCAAGGTCGCCAGCATGGTGGCGCCTTTCATCGGGCTACCGTTGTCGGAGTGCAGTACCACCTGGTTAGGCGAAATGTTTTCGCGTTCGCAAATATCGCGCATGACTTCGCCAGCCAGCTCACTGCTTTCAGCCTCGTAGACCTGCCAGCCGACGATTTTTCGGCTAAAGATATCCATGAACAAATACAGGTAAAAGTAGAGGCCCTTGATCGGTGTCGGCAGATAGGTGATGTCCCAACTAAACAACTGGGCCGGTGCGGTGGCGCAGAGCGCCCGCGGCTTGTGGCGCTTTTGCGCGGGACGTTCTGCGGCGCGATGCTTGAGTTGATTTTCAGCTTTCAGGACGCGATAAAACGTCGATTCAGAGGCGATGTATTGCCCACGATCCGCCAGCCGAGGAACGATCTGACTGGGCGGCAGATGGCCGAACTCCGTTGAGTTAGCCACGGCCAACAGGCGCTCACGCTCCAGCGGGTTGAGTCCGTTTTTTGGTGACTGGAGACGCAAGGGACGTTGATCACCACGTGAGCGGTCGCGTTGCCAGCGCTGCAACGTGCGGTTGCTCAACGAAATTACCGCACAGGCCCGATCCTGCCGCGCCCCGGCAACAACGGCTTCGGCAACGAGCGCCATGACTTGAACGCGCTCTGCAAGGGAGGTCATTTGACCTCGTCCTCCCAGAGCGCACGGAACTTTTTTTGCAGAATCAGCAACGCGGCGGCCTCCGCTAGAGCCTTCTCTTTACGCACCAGTTCTCGTTTCAGTTGGTCATTCTCGTCTTTTAAGACCTTAAGCTCGCGGTTGCCTGGCGCCACCTTGCTTTCGGCACAAAAGGCCGTCTTCCAGCCAGTCAGATTATGGGCAAACACCCCATGCTCGCGACACCATGCAGCCAAGGCGTCACCCGACAGGGAATGTGTTTCCTGCAGCGCAAGCAGTTGTTCCTCCGCGCTCCAGTCCTGGGGGCGTTTCTCTTTCCCCGCCAATCCGTTGCTCTTGCTCACCGATCCTCTTTTCATCCAGTTCTTTAACGTGTGGTACTTCATATTCAAGTCGTCTGCCACCGACTGCACTGTCCGATCGCCACGAGAGAATACTTTGACTAAGGCTTGGTCAATAAATGCCTTGGAGTAGACCGCTTTCATCATTGCCTCTAAATCTAAAATTTAAATTTGGAGGCGACAACTAGTCTGACGCAGGGGG
>VBWA01000086.1 GCA_006218025.1 Rhodocyclaceae bacterium
AACGAAGCTGTAGAAAAAGTCTTTTCATAGACGCATCCTGCCGTGAACCAAATGGAATATCAATACTCCAAGCCTAAGTTATTGCGAAGGAGTCATCATGGCCCGTTACAAGCAGATAGACACCAGCCCGCGCCTCATTGCCGTTGATCTCGAACGGCAACTGCTGCCCGGCACCTTCGAACACGCCCTGAACTACCTGGTCGATCACCAGCTCGATCTTTCCGGCTTCGACGCCCGCTACAAGAACGACCTCACCGGCGCCTGCGCCTACCCGCCGGGAATGCTGCTCAAGGTCGTGCTCTTCGCCTACAGCCGGGGCATCGTCAGCTCGCGCGACATCGAGCGGGCCTGCCGTGAGCAGGTCACCTTCATCGCCCTGTCGGGTGACTCGGCGCCGCACTTCACCACCTTCGCCGCCTTCGTCAGCACCCTGGGCGACCAGATCGGGCCGCTGTTCAAGGAAGTCCTGCTCATCTGCGACCGCCAAGGGCTCATCGGCCGCGAGATGTTCGCCATCGACGGCGTCAAGCTGCCGTCGAACGCCAGCAAGGCCAGGAGCGGCACCCGCGCCGACTTCCAGCGTCAGGCCGACAAGATGGAAGCCGCCGCCCAGGCCATGCTGGCCCGCCACCGGGCCAACGACGCCCTGCCGGTCGAACCCGATCTGGCCGCGAAGGAAGCCCGCCAGCGCGACCGCCTGACGCGGGAAGCCGCGCAAATGCGCCAGTGGCTCACCGAGCATCCCGAGGAGCGCAAGGGCGCCAAGGGCAAGGTCATCAAGAGCAACCGTACCGACAACCAGTCGGCCAAGATGGCCACCAGCAAGGGAGTGATTCAAGGCTATACCGGCGTGGCTGCCGTCGATGACCGCCATCAGATCATCGTCGAGGCGCAAGCCCATGGCACGGGCAGCGAACAAGCCTTGCTGATGCCGATGGTCGAGGCCGCCGCAGCGCTCTGCACGCCCGACACATTGATCACCGCCGACGCCGGCTATCACTCCGACGCCAACCTCAAGGCGCTCGCTGAACAAGACCGGCCGGCGCTGATCGCCGACAATCAGATGCGCAAAAGAGATGAGCGCTTCAAGGACCAGGCGAAGTACAAGGCCCAGCCCGATCCGCTCTACGACAAGGCGCATCCGAAGAAGGGTGCAGCTCACTACCGACCCGCCGACTTCAGCTACGATCCGGACGCTGGCACCTGTATCTGTCCGGCGGGCCAGTCGCTCTACCAGAACGGAGCGAACTGCAATCACAACGGCCGTCTGGCGGTGAAGTTCCAGGGCGCACTGCGGGATTGCCTGCCTTGCACGCAGCGCGACAAGTGTCTGAGGAAACCGGAGACCACCAAGACCCGGCAGGTGTGTTTCTTTCGTGGCAAGACACACGGCGGCAAGACGAGTTACACCGAACTCATGAAGCGGGCCATCGATTCGGAACGGGGCCGGCAGCTATACGGCAGACGCTTCGCCACGGTGGAACCAGTGTTCGGCAACCTGCGCTACAACAAGGGGCTCGACCGCTTCACGCTGCGCGGGCAGAGGAAGGTCGATACGCAGTGGAAGCTCTTCTGCCTGGTGCACAACATCGAGAAGCTGGCGCATCACGGGTATGCGCAGTAGGGAGC
>VBWA01000087.1 GCA_006218025.1 Rhodocyclaceae bacterium
CTAAGCGGCATAGCTCCTAAGTTAATTTCGTCAGCTTCTGACCGCCGCTAACATGAGCCAACGATTTCCAGCGTTTTCTCCCCTCAACGAAGTATCGCCGACGACGATGAGGGCTGCGTTCTCGCACGAGTATCGCCTGCAAGGTGGTCCGGCCCAATGGCAACTCCAAAACGTTCGGCAGCCGAAGCGGGACCCCGGGATTGAGTCGCTGAACCCCGAGCAGAGCCTGTTCGGCCCCGGCCAAGTTCGAAGACGCCTCCGCCAGTTTCGGGAAAAACTTGGCCGGCGAGATTTCTTCCGGCGTAATCCCGTGTTGCTGTGCGATGCGACCCTGCGCGACCCGAAAAGCGTTGTAAACCATCGCCGTCGCGTAAAGTTGCATGGCCACGCCGTTGGGGTTGGCCGTATAGAACTTGTGCAAGTTCAGCGTCTCCTTGAGGTCGAAGAAAACGCGCTCGATCTTCCACCGGAACGGATAGAGGGACAGAGCCTCCTCCGCCCTCAGCATCTCGGGATCGAGGACGCTTGTCAGCAAATCCCGCTGCAAGCTCCCCTGCCGCAAAGAAATCAGGCGCAACGTGATCTCGGGCGCGGTCTGCCCGGAACCCACGAGCACCAGCCACTCTTCCACGACCGTCCGGCCGCCGCACTGCTTGCGGCTGATCAAGTGCTGACGCTCGAGCTTCAGAACCCCGTTGAGACGGAACACCCCCCATTGCTTGTGCCGGCTGAGCTCCCAAAAGAACTGGATGCTCGCATAGAGCCGGTCTCCGACAACCAACGAGCCTTCGGGCAGGCTGCTCAAGAGCGGCATCGCACGAGGCAGTTCCGGCGAGGCTGCGTCGGGATCGAAAAGCACCTGCCGCGTCATCCCATGGAACAGATCGTAGATTACGCTCACGCAACCAGGCAGTATCGCCGCCGCGTGGTTGCGCACGATTTTGAGCTTGTGCGCAATCGGGTCCAGGCGCGAGCCGTCGATCAGGAAGATGGACGGGAAGCGTTCCCGCAGGCCGGAAATCGGGCCGGCAAAGACCGGTCGCGCCTCTCCCATCAGCCGCTGGGTGAAGCCGTAGTAGAGGGCGTGGAAGAACTTCCAATGCAGCGTCTTGAACCGCTGGAAGGCCGCGCTCTCGGTGGCCGTCACCTCCGGCAGCAGCCCGTTGCCGCCCGCCCGCGCCTGATCGAGGGCCTGTCCCGTTGAACTCGGAGCCTGGAGCGCAACCGCGGTCCAAAATCGCCCGAGAGCGAAGAGGCTCCACTCCCGCTCGCGTTCCGTGGTCCGGACCGCCTGAAAGATTTCCGCGCAAAGTGCCTCGGTGAGGTGCTTGTTGAGCAACGAAACCGTTTCGAGGAGGTTGATCGGACAATCCGGCGTGGTTTCGACCTTCGACGGCATAGAAACAACATGGGACATGCGGGGGTCTTCCATGTCCCTCGTTCCGCTCGGCGTCGGAGCCTCGGCGGAGGGAAGCAAGAAGATTCGACCACTTTTCCTTATATGAGTGCATCATCCTTGTCAGGAAATTAACTTAGGAGCTATG
>VBWA01000026.1 GCA_006218025.1 Rhodocyclaceae bacterium
GCCGGATCGGGGCTTGGGCGGTGCTCGCTATCCTCACATATAACGACATATGTTCCGGTAGCTGCGCTCCGGCCGCACCCCGCTGCGGCCCAGCGGCTACGCCCCGAAGGAAGTCCCCTTGGGGGACGATTTCTTCACACGCTTTGAGGTGAAACCAATGATCCCAGGTGAAATGAAAATCGAAGCCGGCGAGATCGAACTCAACGCCGGCCGGCGTACGCTGGCCATGACCGTCGCCAACACCGGCGACCGTCCGATCCAGGTCGGGTCCCACTACCACTTCTTCGAGACCAACGAGGCGCTGGCCTTCGACCGCGCTGCGGCGAGAGGCATGCGGCTCAACATCGCGGCCGGCACCGCGGTGCGTTTCGAGCCGGGGCAGACGCGCACTGTCGAGCTGGTCGACTACGCCGGCGAGCGCAAGGTCTATGGCTTTCAGGGCAAGGTTCAAGGAGCGCTGAAATGAAAATCTCCAGACAAGCCTATGCCGAAATGTTCGGGCCGACGACCGGCGATCGCGTGCGCCTGGCCGACACCGAACTCTGGATCGAGGTCGAAAGGGACTACACGATCCCCGGGGAGGAAGTGAAATTCGGCGGCGGCAAGGTGATCCGCGACGGCATGGGGCAGGGCCAGAAAATGTCGCGCGATGTGGCCGACACGGTCATCACCAACGCGCTGATCGTCGACGCCGTGCAGGGCATCGTCAAGGCCGACATCGGCTTGAAGGGCGGCATGATCGCCGCCATCGGCAAGGCCGGCAACCCGGACGTGCAGCCCGGCGTCACGATAGCCATCGGCGCAGGCACCGAAATCATCGCCGGCGAAGGCATGATCCTCACGGCCGGCGGCATCGACAGCCACATCCACTTCATCTGCCCGCAGCAGATCGAGGAGGCGCTGATGTCGGGCGTCACCACCATGCTCGGCGGCGGCACCGGCCCGGCCACCGGCACCTTCGCCACCACTTGTACGCCGGGACCGTGGCACATCCATGCCATGCTCGCGGCGGCGGAAGCCTTCCCGATGAATCTCGGCTTTCTCGGCAAGGGCAATGCCTCGCTGCCGGGCCCGCTCGCCGAGCAGGTCGCCGCCGGCGCCATGGGTCTCAAGCTGCACGAGGACTGGGGCACCACGCCGGCCGCGATCGACAACTGCCTCACGGTGGCCGACGAAATGGACGTGCAGGTGGCGATCCACACCGACACGCTGAACGAATCGGGCTTCGTCGAGGCCACGCTGGCCGCCTTCAAGGGCCGCACCATCCACACCTTCCACACCGAAGGCGCTGGCGGCGGCCATGCGCCGGACATCATCAAGGCGGTTGGCCTGCCCAACGTGCTGCCGAGCTCGACCAACCCGACCATGCCCTACACGGTGAACACCATCGACGAGCATCTCGACATGCTGATGGTCTGCCACCACCTCGACCCGAGCATTGCGGAGGACGTCGCCTTCGCCGAATCGCGCATCCGCCGCGAGACGATTGCCGCCGAGGACATCCTGCACGACCTCGGCGCCTTTTCGATGATGAGCTCCGACTCGCAGGCCATGGGCCGCGTCGGCGAAGTCCTGATCCGCACCTGGCAGACCGCGCACAAGATGAAGCTGCAGCGCGGCTGGCTTGCACCTCCCCCTCTCCCTCAATCCCTCCCCCGCTCCGGGGGGAGGGAAGCATCGTGGCTTGCTGCGCAGACGAATTCCCGGAATGACAATTTCCGCGTCAAGCGCTACATCGCCAAGTACACCATCAACCCGGCGATTACCCACGGCATAGCCCACGTCGTCGGCTCCATCGAGCCCGGCAAGCTGGCCGACCTGGTGTTGTGGAAGCCAGCCTTCTTCGGCGTCAAGCCCAGCCTGATCCTCAAGGGCGGCATGATCGCGGCGGCGGCGATGGGCGACCCCAATGCCTCGATCCCGACGCCGCAGCCGGTGCATTACCGGCCGATGTTCGGCAGTTTCGGCAAGGCGCTGAAGACCTCGATCACCTTCGTCTCGCAGGCCGCGCTGAAGAATCCGGCCGTGCTTGCACTGGGTCTGAGCAAGCGCCTGGAGCCGGTAAAGAACTGCCGCCACGTGACCAAGGCCGACATGCTGCACAACAGCGCGACGCCGGTGATCGAGGTCGATGCCGAAACCTATGCCGTGCGTGCCGACGGCGAGCTGCTGGTCTGCGAACCGGCGCAAACGCTGCCGATGACGCAACGCTATTTCCTGTTTTGATCCACCAGCCTGTTACGGATTGACCACCATGCCCCACATCGACATCGGCGACATCAAGTATTACTACGAACTCCACGGCGAGGGGGCCGATACCATCACCATCCTCAACGGCCTGACCATGAGTACGGCGGCCTGGGTCGCCCAGCTCAAGGACTTCACCCCGCATTTTCGCGTGCTGCTGCTGGACATGCGCGGCCAAGGCCAGACCGAGAGGACCGACGAGGCGTGCTATCCGCTGCCGCGCCAGGCTGACGATCTGGCGCGCCTGCTCGACAAGCTGGGTATTGCGAAGACGCATCTCTTTGCGCTCTCCTACGGCGGTATCGTCGCCCAGTATTTCGCGCTGCAACACCCCGAGCGGCTGGGGAAACTGCTGCTGTCGGACACCCTGGCCTGGTCCGACGAAGTCAATCGCGCGCTGCACGACGCCATCGTCATGGCCTGGGAGGCAGGTGGTGCGAAGCTGCGCTTCCGCGTCATGCTGCCGATCACTTTCGGCGCCAACTTCCTCAAGATGGCCGCGCCGGTTATTCCGACCTTGGAGCAACTGGCCGAGGCGCTGCCCTGGCCCGGAACCAAGGCCATGATGGTCGGCGTGCTGGACCACGATTTGCGGGATCGCCTGAAGGACGTCCGCGCCGAGACACTGCTGATCTTCGGCGAGGAGGACCGCTTCACGCCGCTCCACCACGCGCGTCTGTTGCAGGCCGGCATTCCCGGCGCCGTGCTGCGCATAATCCCCGGCGCCGGCCATGCTGCGCCGCTGGAAAACCCGGCGGCGGTGGACGCGCTGGCGCTGGCCTTCTTCCGTAGCGAGCCGCTGTCGGCCTAGCAACGATGCTGCTCATCGAACAACGCGCCGCAGTGGACGCCGTGGCGACCGAACAGTTGCGGCTTCCCTTTGAAGCCCGCTGCAAGAGCCGTTTGCGTGCGCGATTGGCATCCGGCGCGGAATGCGGTTTGTTTCTTCCACGCGGCAGCGTGCTGCGAGGTGGCGACACGCTGCTCGGCAGCGACGGTCGGGTCGTCGAGGTGATCGCCGCGGCGGAACCGCTGATGGAGGCGGTGAGCAGTGACCCGCTGCAATTGGCGCGCGCCGCCTACCATTTGGGCAACCGCCATGTCGCCGTGCAAATCCTTCCCGGCGGCCTGCGTTTTGCGAAGGACCACGTGCTCGGCGAGATGGTGCGCGGCCTTGGCCTGCCGGTTGAGGAGATCGAGGCACCCTTCGAACCCGAAGCGGGTGCTTACGGCGCGCACGGCGGCCACGGCGGCCACGGCAACGGCGCCGACGGCGAGGGCGAATTTGCCCAGGCTCGTCCACGCATCCACGATCACTTTCAGCCGAAATGAGCATCGCGCTGGCAAAACTCCTGCAACTCGCGAGCCCCGCGCTGCCGGTCGGCGCCTACACCTATTCGCAGGGACTGGAGTGGGCGGTCGAGGCCGGCACGGTGAAGGATGAAGCCGGCGCATTGCGATGGATAGGCGACCAGCTCGAATGGAATCTCGGCCGCTACGAAGCGCCGCTGTTGATGCGCCTGATGGAGGCGTGGAAGGTCGGCGCTCACGATACGGCGATTGAACTGGACGCGGAATATTTGGCGACGCGCGAGAGCGCAGAACTGCGTGCCGAGACGCTGCAGATGGGCTATTCGATGAAGCGCCTGCTGCATGAGTTGGGCGACTTTCCGCAACCCTTGCTCGATGCTATTGCCGTTCCGCCAGCGCCGACTTTTGCCTATGTCTGGACTTGTGCCGCCGCAGCCTGGCAGATTCCGCTGCAGGACGCGCTCACGGCGTGGCTCTGGAGCTGGGCCGAAAACCAGACCATGGCCGCGCTGAAAGCCGTGCCGCTGGGCCAGGCCGCCGGCCAGCGCATCCTGCAGGAAATCGGCCGCCGCATTCCGGCTGTCGTCGATCGCGCCCTGGCGCTCGCCGAGCAGGAATATTCCAACTTCGCGCCGGGCTTCGCCATCGCCTGCTGCAATCACGAAACCCAATACACGAGGCTCTTCCGATCATGACCGTGCACCCCAATAAGCAAGCATTGCGAGTCGGCATCGGCGGCCCCGTCGGTTCCGGCAAGACCGCGCTGACGCTGGCCCTGTGCCAGGCCCTGCGCGAGCGCTACAACATCGCGGTGGTGACCAACGACATCTATACCGAGGAGGACGCGCAGTTTCTGGTCAGGAACGAAGCCCTGGCGCCTGATCGCATCATCGGCGTCGAGACCGGCGGCTGCCCGCACACGGCGATCCGCGAGGATGCCTCGATCAACCTCGAAGCCGTGGATCGCCTCAACCGGCGCTTCGCCGGGCTGGACATGATTTTCATCGAGAGCGGCGGCGACAACCTGGCGGCGACCTTCAGCCCCGAGTTGTCCGACCTGACGCTCTATGTCATCGACGTCGCCGCGGGCGAGAAAATTCCGCGCAAGGGCGGCCCGGGCATCACCAAGTCCGATTTGCTCGTCATCAACAAGATCGACCTCGCACCCATGGTCGGCGCCTCGCTGGAAGTCATGGCGACCGACGCCAAACGCATGCGCGGCGAGCGGCCCTTCATTTTCTCGAACCTGAAGACCGGGCAGGGGCTGGAGGAAATCATCCGCTTCGTCATCGACAAGGGCATGCTCGCCACTCGCTGAAGGCGGGATCGCGCCAGGTCGCCGTTCCGCCAGCGCCGACTCTTGCGGCACAATTCAGGCACTCGCATCCTTTTCCGGGGGCCCCTTATGTTTTCCTCTATGAAGTCTTGCAGCGCGCGTGCGCGCTTGTCGTTCGTCGCGCTTGTTCTCTTGGGTTTGGCCGCCGGCTGGAGCGTGCCGGTGGCGACCGCGGCTGCGCCAGGGGCGACACCTGTCTATACGATGAGTCCGATCGGCTGGGTGCGAAAATCCGGCGACAGGACTTTCATCGAGATCGACAAGCGCTACCAGCCGGCGCTGATGGGCGTCGAGGAACTGAAGTCGATCTGGGTGCTTTACTGGTTCGACCGCAACGACAGCCCGGAAAAGCGCGCCGTGCTGCAGGTGCATCCGCGCGGCGACCCGGAGCGGCCGCTGCGCGGGGTGTTCGCCACGCGTTCGCCCTTGCGGCCCAACCTGATCGCCCTGAGCGAGGTCAAGGTGCTCGCGGTGCGGGGCAATGTCGTCGAGATCGACGGGATCGACGCCTTCGCCGATACGCCGGTGCTGGATCTGAAACCCTGAGAGCCTATGAATAGTCCTGGTGCGCGCCTGATCTGTCGCGGCGGCAGGAGTGGTAGCCTTGCCCTCGCAACATCTCCAAGGAGGAGCAAACATGAAACTTCGCACATTGTTCGTCGGCCTTGCGGCCGTGGCTTTTTCGACCCTGGCACTGGCCCAGGCGCCGATCGTGATCAAGTTCAGTCACGTGGTTGCAGCAGATACGCCGAAGGGCAAGGCCTCGGAGTTCTTTGCCAAGCGGGCGGCGGAACTGACCAAGGGCAAGGCCAAGGTGGAGGTCTATGCCAACAGCGCCTTGTACAAGGACAAGGAAGAGGTCGAAGCCCTGCAACTTGGCGCGGTGCAGATGCTGGCGCCGTCGCTGTCCAAGTTCGGCCCGCTCGGCGCGAAGGAATTCGAGGTTTTCGACTTCCCCTACATTTTCGACGACTATGCCGACCTGCACAAAATCACCCAGGGTCCGATCGGCGCTTCGCTGCTGGCGAAGCTGGAACCCAAGGGCATCAAGGGGCTGGCGTTCTGGGACAACGGCTTCAAGTCCTTCTCGGCCAACACCCCGATCAGGACGCCGGCGGACCTCAAGGGCAAGAGGATGCGCATCCAGTCGTCGAAGGTGCTCGAGGAGGAATATCGGACCCTGGGCGCCTTGCCGCAGGTGATGGCCTTCTCCGAGGTTTATCAGGCGCTGCAGACCGGCGTGGTCGACGGCACCGACAATCCGCACTCCAACCTGTACACGCAGAAGATGCATGAAGTGCAGAAGCACATGACCATCACCGACCACAACTACCTGGGCTACGCGGTGATCGTGAACAAGAAGTTCTGGGACGGCTTGCCGCCCGATGTGCGCGGCCAGCTGGAGCAGGCCATGAAGGAGGCCACGGCCTACGCCAACACGATCGCCAAGGAAGAAAACGACATGGCGCTCGAGGGTGTCCGCAAGAGCGGCAAGACGGCGATCTACGTGCCGACCAGGGAGGAGAAGCTGGCCTTCAAGAAAGCGATGGCCCCGGTGCACGTCAAGATGGCCGACCGCGTCGGCAAGGAGCTGCTGCAGTCGATCTACAAGGAAACCGGCTTCGATCCGACCAAGCTCTGATGAGCGCAATGGCGCCGCTGTGATGCGGCGCTATTGCTGTGCTTGCTGCCCCTGTTCGGTGGCCACCAGGGGCGCACCTTCCATCCAGGCTTCCGGCGCGCGGCGCAGGTCGAGTGTCAGCGGGTAATCCGGGTTGCGGCCTTCGCGCCGCACGTGCATCGGGCCCGGCGTGTGGCCGTGGTTCCAGAAGCGCGCGACGGGGGAGGTTTTGCGGGGCGGATCGGTAAGAAATCGGCGATTGACTGCGGCGGTCGGCGACAGCGATGCTCATGGAAATCCCGTCGAATTTCCTATCCCTGACG
The DNA here is from genome assembly GCA_006218025.1 of Rhodocyclaceae bacterium. Classification (GTDB taxonomy): domain Bacteria; phylum Pseudomonadota; class Gammaproteobacteria; order Burkholderiales; family Rhodocyclaceae; genus Sulfuritalea. The sequence goes on from VBWA01000026.1 coordinate 6,839, forward strand.
ACCGTATACCTCGGTTCGAGCCCGCGCAGGTCGTTGCTGATCCTGGCTCCCTATGGTCCGGTTGACGGCATGCGGCCCTTCAAGGCGCTACATAGACCATCCAGGACACGCCGAAGCGGTCGGCGGTCATGCCGAACATCGGGGAAAAGAACGTCCTGCCTAGCGGCATCTGCACTTGCCCGCCCTCGGTGAGCACGCCGAACAGGCGCTCGGCTTCGGCCACGCTGGCCACCGTAAGCGACAGCGAAAAACCCAGGAAGCTGGGTTTTCCCTGGCACAGCCCGTCGGAAGCCATCAGTGTCGACTCGCCGATGCGGAAGCTCGAATGCATCACTTTGTTCTCTGAACCGGGCGGGCACATGCCTGGGGCCTGCGGCTCGGGATTGTCCTTGTAGCGCATCAGCATCGTCACCTCGGCGCCGAGCGCCTTGCGATAGAAATCGAGGGCCTCTTCGCAGCGGCCGTCGAAAAACAGGTAGGGTTGTACTTGCATGACATCTCCTTGTTGGGGTTGGGGCGGTGGCGGCGGCTTCAATGATCAACAATTCACGCACGAAGTGTACGCCGTCCACATAAACATAACAAATATACTGGACAGTGTCCACATGGAGGTTCGATGCCGTCTGTAAAAACCCGTGCGCCGAAGCGCAACACCTATCGCCACGGCGATCTGCGCCAGGCGCTGCTCGCGGCCGGCGTCGAGCTGGCGCGCAACGGCGGTCCCGATGCCGTCGTCCTGCGCGAGGCCACCCGCCGCGCCGGGGTGGTGCCGAATGCCGCCTACCGGCACTACGCGAGTCGGGATCAGCTGTTGCAAGCGGTGCGTTCGGCCGCGATGGCGGCGCTGGCCGTCGCGATAGAGGCCGAACTGGCGGGCTTGCGCCGCGGCCGCAAACCGGCCGACTTTGCGCGCGCCAGCCTGCGGGCCGTCGGCACCGGCTACCTGCGCTTCGCCCAAGCCGAACCGGGATTGTTCCGCACCGCCTTCTCGGTTCCGGACGCGTTGCAGGGCGCCCCCGTTCCCGAGAAGTCGGGCAACAGCGGGCTGAACCCGTTTCAGTTGCTGGGCGCCGCGCTCGACCGGCTGGTCGATGCCGGAGTGCTGCCGCCGCAGCGCCGTCTGGGCGCCGAATACCTGGCCTGGTCGGCGGTGCACGGCTTCGCCATGCTGGTCATCGACGGCCCCTTGCGCAGCCTGAGTCCCGCGCAAATCGAGGTGATCGGCCAGCGCGTGCTGGACATGGTCGAGAAGGGAATCGAGTGAATCGCGTGAGGTCGTCTTGAGCCAACGCGTCGCCTGACGCTACTGCTGCGCCTGCTCCTGCTCGGTGGCGATCGAAGGCGCACCTTCCATCCAGGCTTCCGGCGCGCGGCGCAGGTCGAGTGTCAGCGGGTAGTCCGGGTTGCGGCCTTCGCGCCGTACATGCATGGCGCCCGGCGTGTGGCCATGGTTCCAGAAGCGCGCGACGCGGCGCGATTCGGCCGCGTTGGCATTGATCGGGAAGCTGTCTTCGCTGCGCCCGCCCGGGTGGGCGACGTGGTAGGTGCAGCCGCCGATCGAGCGCCCGCTCCAGCTGTCGACCAGGTCGAACACCAGCGGCGCCTGCACGCCTATGGTCGGGTGCAGTCCGGAGGGCGGGCTCCATGCGCGGTAGCGCACGCCGGCGACATATTCGCCGCGCGTGCCGGTGCCGGTCAGCGGCAGCGGACGGCCGTTGCAGGTGAGGATGTGGCGGTTGTCGTGCATGTGCCGCACCTTCACCTGCATTCGTTCGACCGATGAATCGACGTAGCGCGCCGTGCCGCCGGCGGCGACTTCTTCGCCCAGCACGTGCCAGGGTTCGATGGCCTGGCGCAGTTCGATTTCGATGCCGTGATAGACCACGGTGCCGAAGCGCGGAAAGCGGAATTCGAGGAAGGGCGCGAACCAGTCGAACTCGAAGGCATAGCCGGCGCGCTGCAGGTCGAGCACCACGTCCTTCATGTCCTGGGCGACGAAGTGCGGCAGCATGAAGCGGTCATGCAGGCCGGTACCCCAGCGCATCAGGCCCTGGCCGTTGCCGGTGTAGGGCGTCTGCCAGAAGCGGGCGACCAGCGCGCGCAGCAGCAGCATTTGCAGCAGCGACATCTGCGCGTGCGGCGGCATTTCGAAGCCGCGGAATTCGACCAGGCCCAGGCGCCCGGTGGCGCTGTCGGGCGAGTAGAGCTTGTCGATGCAGAACTCGGCGCGGTGGGTGTTGCCCGAGAGGTCGACCAGAAGGTTTCTCAGCAGGCGGTCGACCAGCCAGGGTTGCAGGCTTTCCTCGCCCGGCTTGAGCCGTGCGGCCATTTGCTGGAAGGCGATTTCGAGTTCGTAGAGGCTTTCGTGGCGCGCCTCGTCGACGCGCGGTGCCTGGCTGGTGGGCCCGATGAACATCCCCGAGAACAGGTAAGACAGCGCCGGATGATGCTGCCAGTAAGCGATCAGGCTCATCAGCAGGTCGGGCCGGCGCAGGCAGGGCGAATCGGCCGGGCTGGCGGCGCCAAGCGTGATGTGGTTGCCGCCGCCGGTGCCGGTGTGGCGGCCGTCGAGCATGAACTTCTCGGTGCCCAGGCGCGTCAGGCGCGCCTCCTCGTAGAGGATCTGGGTGTTAGTCACCAGTTGCGTCCAGCTTGTCGCCGGATGGATGTTGACCTCGATGACGCCGGGATCGGGCGTGATGCGGAATTCCTTGAGGCGCGGATCGGCCGGCGGCGTGTAGCCTTCGAGGCGCACCGGCAGCTTGAGGTCGGCGGCCGTGGCCTCGATCGCGGTAAGCAGCGTGATGAAATCTTCGAGCAGAGGCACCGGCGGCAGGAAGATGCACAGCACGCCCTCGCGCACCTCGGCGCAAAGCGCGGTGTGCACGATTTCGCGCGGGTCGTAACCGGCATTTGGCGTGGCCGGCGGTGATTCGATCTTGAGCCGTGGCGTGTCTGCGTCCACTGCGGCCTCCGCCGCGGCGGGGTCGGTCAGGGGAAGCTGTTCAGCAAACGGGTCGCGGGTGAATTCCTCTTCCTTCTCGCCGGGCGCGACCCAGGGCAGAGAGGCCAGCGGCAGGCGCAGGCCCAGCGGCGAATCGCCGGGGATCAGGTAGAGGTGTTCGCGGCGCAGTGGCCAGGGGCTGGAGCGGAAGCGGGATGAAGAGTCGGCGCCGGTGGTACGGCGCTTTTTTGCCGATGGCAGGGCTTTGAGCGGCAGCACGTACCCCGCTGCTTCGCCGAGGCCGCGCTCCAGCAGTTTCGCCACGCGCAGTCTTTCGTCGGGTTTCTTCAGGTCGGCCTTGAGCGGATCGAAATTCTCCGGCCAGCGCTGCTCCTCGTCGATGATGCGCGTCACGTCCTCGTAGGCGGGAATCACGAAGCCGGGATCGAGGCCCAGTTCGCGCGTCAGGCGGCGGATGAAGTGCAAGGCATCCTGCGCCTTGCGCGTACCGGCCCCATCGCTGGTGACCATGAGTTTCGCGTCCTTCCACAGCGGCTTGCCGTCGGTGCGCCAGTAGCAGCCTAGTGCCCACCGCGGCAGCGGCTCGCCGGGATACCACTTGCCCTGGCCGAAATGCAGCATGGCGCCCGGCGCGAAATGACCCTGCAGCCGATTGAGCAGGTCGCCGGCGAGTTCGCGTTTCTTTTCCGACAGTGCGGTGTAGTTCCACTCAGCGCCGTCCATGTCGTCGATCGAGACGAAGGTCGGCTCGCCGCCCATGGTCAGGCGCACGTCGTGCTTCGCCAGTTCTGCGTCGACCTGGTGGCCAAGATCGAGCACCGCCTGCCACTGCGCCTCGGTATAGGGCTGGGTGACGCGCGGGTCTTCGTGGATGCGCGTGACATGCATGGCGAAATCGAAATGCGCTTCGCAGACTTCGGTGCCGCCGATGACCGGCGCGGCCGAGGAGGGCATCGCGGTGCAGGCCAGCGGGATGTGGCCTTCGCCGGCGAGCAGGCCCGAGGTCGGATCGAGGCCGATCCAGCCGGCGCCGGGAATGTAGACCTCCGTCCAGGCATGCAGGTCGGTGAAGTCGTAGGTCGTGCCGGAAGGGCCGTCGAGCGCCTTGACGTCGGCCTTCAACTGGATCAGATAGCCCGAGGCGAAGCGCGCCGCGAGGCCGAGGTGGCGCAGTGCCTGTACCAGCAGCCAGGCCGAATCGCGACAGGAGCCGCGCTTCAGTTCGAGGGTCTCTTCCGGCGTCTGCACGCCGGCTTCGAGGCGCACGATGTAACCGACGTCGCCCTGCACGCGCTGGTTGATGCCGACCAGCATGTCGATGGTGCGCATTTCCTTCGCCAGCAATTCCGTGCGTGTGCGCTTGAGCCAGTCGGCAAGCAGCGGCCCGGCCGGATCGGCTTCGAGATAGGGACCGAGTTCGCGCTTGAGGCCATCCGGGTAGTCGAAGGGAAAGTTCTCGGCGAACTCGTCCATGAAGAAATCGAAGGGATTGATCACCGTCATGTCGGCCACCAGGTCGACCGTGATCGAAAGCGACTCGGCCTTCTCCGGGAACACCAGGCGCGCCACCCAGTTGCCGAAGGGGTCCTGCTGCCAGTTGAGGAAATGGCCGGCGGGCTCGACCTTCAGCGAATAGCCGAGGATGGGGGTGCGACTGTGCGCGGCGGGGCGCAGGCGCACCTCGTGCGGAAACAGCGTGACGGCCCGATCGAAGCTGTAGCGGGTCTGGTGGTTGAGCGCGACGCGGATGGTCATCGGGAGCCGTTCATGTCTGGAATGCGGTAAGGGAGCGGCAGCCGCGCCGGGCGCGTGCTACCACTCCGGGTTGGGCAGTTCGGCAAAGGCGCGGCGCACGCCTTCGCCCCAGCTCTGGCGCAGGCGCTGGAAGTAGGGATCGTGCTCGTCGAAGTGATGGCTGTTGCCGATGCGCATGGAATCGCGATTGATGCAGACCAGGTCGATCGGCATGCCGACCGAGAGGTTGGAGCGCATGGTCGAATCGAAGGACACCAGTACGCACTTGATGACATCCTCGACACAGGTCCCGGCCGAGATCACGCGGTCGATGATGGGCTTGCCGTACTTGACCTCGCCGATCTGGAAGTAGGGCGTTTCCGGCGTGGCCTCGATAAAGTTGCCCTCGGCATAGACCAGGAAAAGCCGCTGGTGCTCGCCGGCGATCTGGCCGCCGACGATGAAGTTGGCGCCGCAGTCGACGTTGTTTTCCATCAGGAAGGGGCCGTCGCGGTGGCGCACTTCGCGCAAGGCGCTGCCGACCAGCTCGGCGACGTCGTACATGGAATACACGCTCATCAGGTTGGGCTCGGTGGCGTGCCGGATCGCCTGTTCAAGATGGTTGATGGTGGCTTGGGTGATGGCCAGGTTGCCGGAGTTGACCATGACCAGCGCGCGGTCGCCGGGACGTTCGAAGGTCTTCATCTTGCGGAAGGTGGAGATGTTGTCCACTCCGGCGTTGGTGCGCGAATCCGATGCGAAGACGATGCCGGCATCGATCATGGTTGCTACGCAATAAGTCATGGTTTCCTTCCCTCGGGATTCATCAGGCCATCAGCTGGCTGGAGGAGGGCATCTTGAAGGATAGTGCCGCCGCGGGCAAGGGCGCCGGCCACTCGTCGGTGGTCCAGAAATAGGTGGTGTTGATCAGGTCGCCGAGGTCGTAGATGCGTTCGAGGAACTCGGACAGGTATTCATGCAGGCCGCGCGCGAAGATGTCGTCGATGGTGCCGAAGCGCAGCTCGCCGTGCAACTGGCCGCAACGGCGCAGCAGCTCGCCGGCGCGCGGGCCGTTGATTTCCTGCAGCAGGCGGTTGACCTCGTTCATTGCGGCCATCAGGGAGCGCGGCATGTCGGGACGCAGGATCAGCAATTCGGCGACGCGCTTGGGCGTGATCAGGTCGCGATACACCTTGCGATAGGACTCGAATGCCGAGACCGAGCGCAGCAGCGCGCCCCAGTGATAGTAGTCGGCGGCGCCGCCGATGTCGTCGACGCTCGGCAGCAGGATGTGGTACTTGACGTCGAGGATGCGCGCGGTGTTGTCGGCGCGTTCGAAGAAAGTGCCCAGGCGCAGGAAGCGGAAGATGTCGTCGCGCAGCAGCGTGCCGTGGGCGATGCCGCGCGACAGGTGGGAGCGTTCCTTGACCCATTCGAAAAAGGACGAGACGCCGTCCTCGGCGATGCCGGCGGCCTGGATGCGGCGCATTTCCAGCCAGGTGGAGTTGAGCGCTTCCCACATCTCTGAAGTTATCGCGCCGCGAATGGCGCGCGCGTTTTCACGTGCGGTGTAGAGGCTGTTGTAGATGCTGCCGGGATTCTTCTCGTCCAGCGCCATGAAGTGCATCACGTTGGCGGCGCTGGGTTCGTCGTAGCGCGCTTCGAAATCCTCGTGCAGGCCGCTGATCGACAGCATCGCCCGCCATTCGTGGTGCGGTTCGGCGACGGATTGCTTGAGCAGCGACATGCGGTAGGTGACGTCGAGCATGCGTGCGGTGTTCTCGGCCCGCTCGGTGCCGCGGCCCAGCCAGTAGAGGTGATCTGCGGTTGATGAGAGCATGATTTTCCGCCTTAGTTTTCGAGGACCCAGGTGTCCTTGGTGCCGCCGCCCTGCGAGGAATTGACCACCAGCGAGCCTTGCTTGAGCGCGACGCGGGTGAGCCCGCCCGGCACCATGCTGATGTCGCGGCCGGACAGGACATAGGGCCGCAGGTCGAGGTGGCGCGGCGCGACGCCGCTGTCGACATAGGTGGGGCAAGTCGACAGGGCCAGCGTCGGCTGTGCGATGTAGCCCTCGGGTGCGGCGAGAATTTTCCGGCGGAAGGCCTCGATTTCCGCCTTGCTCGACGTGGGTCCGACCAGCATGCCGTACCCGCCCGAGCCGTGGACCTCCTTGACCACCAGTTCCGCCAGGTGCTCGAGGACATACTTCCGGTCGTCCGGCTTGGCCAGTTCCCAGGTCGGCACGTTGGACAGGATGGGTTCCTCGCCGCAATAGAAGCGGATCATCTCCGGCACATGGATGTACATCGCCTTGTCGTCGGCGATGCCGGTGCCGATGGCATTGGCCAGGGTCACGCGGCCGGCGCGGTAGGCATTGAAAAGGCCCGGCACGCCGAGCACCGAATCCTTGCGGAAGGCCAGCGGATCGAGGAAGTCGTCGTCGATGCGGCGGTAGATCACGTCCACCCGCTGCGGGCCCTGGGTGGTGCGCATGAATACCGTGTCGTCGCGCACGAAGAGGTCGTTGCCCTCGACCAGCTCGATGCCCATCTGCTGGGCGAGGAAGGCGTGCTCGAAGTAGGCACTGTTGAACTGGCCCGGTGTCAGCAGCACGACGTTGGGATTGTGCACGCCCTCCGGCGCCACCGAACGCAGGTTCTCCAGCAGCAGGTCGGGATAGTGCTCCACCGGCGCGATCGCCATGCGCGCGAAGATCTCGGGAAACAGCCGCATCATCATCTTGCGGTTTTCCAGCATGTAGGAAACCCCGGAGGGCGTGCGCAGGTTGTCTTCCAGCACGTAGTACTCGCCGCATTTGTCGCCATGGTCGGCGCGCACCAGGTCGACGCCGGCAATGTGCGCGTAGATGCCGCCGGGCACCGTGACGCCGGCCATCTCGGCGCGGTACTGCGAATTGCCCAGCACCTGCTGCGCCGGGATGCGCCCGGCCTTGAGGATTTCCTGGTCGTGGTAGATGTCGTCGAGGAAGGCGTTGAGCGCCTTGACGCGCTGGCGCAGTCCGGCCTCGATGCGCTGCCACTCGGCGGCGGGAATGATGCGCGGAATGATATCGAAGGGAATCAGGCGTTCCTTGCCGGCCTCCTCGCCGTAGACGGCAAAGGTGATGCCGACGCGATGGAAGGTGAGGTCGGCTTCTTCACGCTTGCGTGCGATGACCTCGGGCGCCGTCGACTCCAGCCAGGCGGCAAAGCCATGGTAGCTCGGACGCACCGCACCCGAGGCATCGAGCATTTCGTCGTAGGCAGGCTTCATGTCGGTGCGCTTGCAATAAAGAGAGTTACCAACTCTCAGCAGAAACCATGCCCGCAGAAATGTTAAGTTAAATCAGTTGGATGGCGGCGATGGTCAAACCGCTCCGCACCGCATCGGGGCACGACGCAGCAGAGTGGTGCGTGTGTCGTGGCTGAAAACGCCCCGGCCCTGGCGGCTCAGACAGCCATCTTGCTCAGGCCGTCCGCGGCAAAGACGAAGGCATCGAGCGCCAGCGCGCCGAGTTGGCTGTCGCGGTAGGCGGTATGCGCCACCGCGTTTTTGCCGGCAGCGCCCAGCGCGACGTACAGCGGCAGCAGATGTTCCGGTGACGGATGGGCGCGCGCCGCATGCGGTGCCTGGCGGCGCCAGTCGAGCAAGGCCGGCAGGTCGCGCTGCTCCAGCGCCGCGACGAACCAGTCGCGGAATTCGCTGACGTAGGGCAAGGCTTCGCCGTCCGCCGCGTCGGCGACCATGTCGCGCAGATTGTGCGTGAGTCCGCCCGAGGCGAGAACCAGCACGCCGCGTTGCGTGAGCGGCTGCAGCATCCGGCCGAGTCGATAGTGATTCCCGGCCGATGCCTGCGGCATCACGGCGAACTGGATCACAGGAATGTCGGCCGCCGGATACATGGCTCGCAGCGGCGACCACGCGCCGTGATCGAGTCCGCGCTCATGGTCGATCTGGATGCCGGGAACCAGCGTGGCCACCTCCGCAGCGAGATCGGGCGCGCCGGGTGCCGGATAGTCGAGCTCGTAGAGCGCCTGCGGAAAGCCGTAAAAATCGTGGATGGTTTCCGGCTGCGCGGTGGCGCTCACGGCGGGCATCCGCGTGTTCCAGTGCGCCGAGACGGCGAGAATCGCCTGCGGTCGCGGCAGTTCTTGCGCCAGCGCCCGCCATGCCGGGCCGGCGCGGCCGGGCTCCAGCAGCAGCATCGGCGAGCCGTGGGAAATGAATACCGGTGGAATGAAGTTCATGGTCGCAGTCTAGCCCTGCGGCCCTGCCATGCTCAGGGCCCGGCGAGGAACACATTGTTCCCTGCCGGGCAACAGCACGAACCTTTATACTTGAACCATGATGCGTGCCAATTTGATTCCCGTGGTGAGCGCCGGCACGACACCGCACCGGAGACTTGATCCAGCCACAGGAAAGGCAAGCGCCTCCGTACGCCGGCATGCATGGTTTTGGCTTTGTCTGCTGTTTGCCTGTTTGCTGGGAATGCGGTCCGATCCGGTCCAGGCCAAGGTCTTGCAACTCACCGATGTGCCGGCGCAGTCGCTGGGCACCCGGGTCGATTTCCTGGTCGAAGAAGGTCAGCCCTTGAGTCTGGCGCAGGCGCAGGCGCTGCAACGCGACGGCAGCTTCCACCAGGGCGAACACCCCACTCTCAACTTCGGCATTGGCGCGCGTCCGGTGTGGGTTCATCTTGAACTGATCAATCCGAGCGACAAGCCGGTTGCCATGCGTCTGTTGGCTGGCGTCACATGGATCGACCAGCTCGATGCGTTCGTCGTGCAGACCGATCGCATCGCCGCCCATTGGCAGACCGGGGATGCGCGAGCCGACGGCGATGGCCTCGCGCCAGCCCTCGGCTATTCGCTGCCGTTGAGCTTTGGGGTTGGCCGCAGCGACCTCTTCCTGCGCGTCGCGTCCATCGACCCGATGGTGTTGCCGGTCGAACTCCTGTCGGAGAAAATGTTCAGCGAGCGCCAGCGCCGGATGGGCTACATCTACGGCTTCATCTATGGTTTCCTGGCGGCCCTGTGCGCCTATAACCTGCTGCTGTTTGCCGGGCTGGGCGAGCGCAGCTACCTCTATTACTCGCTCTACCTGATCAGCTTCATCGCGGCGAATTTGGCCTATAGCGGGCATGGCCTGGCCTGGTTGTGGCCCGGCCAAGTGCTCTTTCAGCGCTACGTGATCCTGGTGCTGATGGTGGTGTTCGGCGCCAGCGGCCTGCTGTTTGCCAGTCGGTTTCTTGCCCTGGCCGAGCACGCGCCGCGCGCGCTGAAGCGGGTGCGTTGGTTTTGCGGATTGGGTCTGGGCGCCATGGGATTGTGCCTGCTGGCGGGCAGCCAACTGGGCGCGGCCCTCGTGGCATTTTCCTTCCTGAGTCTGTTCTCCGTCGGCATGATCTTGCTGGGCGTGCTGGCCGTGCGCAAGGGCTGGGAACTCGGCCGGTATTTCCTCGCCGCTGCCCTGTTCGGCGCGCTGGGCGCCGCTCTCACCACTTTGGCGGTTTGGGGCTGGTTGCCGTTTACGGCAAGCACCTACCACGCCGTGGAAGCGGGCGTGATCATCGAGGCGACGCTGCTGGCGCTGGCACTGGCCTACCAGATGCGCTACCACCAGCGGATCAGCCTGCGCGCCGAGCAGCTCGCTCGCCTGGACCCGCTGACGGAGCTGCACAACCGCCGGGCATTTCTGGAATTGGCCGGGATGACCTGGAGTCTCGCCGAGCGTGGCGACCGTCCGCTGAGTCTGATCATGATCGACATCGACCACTTCAAGCAGATAAACGACCAGCATGGCCATGAAGCGGGCGACCGTGTCCTGGTCGAGTTTGCACGATTGCTGGATCGGCAGAAACGGGCCGGAGACATCCTGGCGCGCTGGGGTGGCGAGGAATTCATCCTGATGCTGCCGGAAACCGACCTGGCGCATGCCACCGCCCTTGCCGAACGGCTTCGGCTGTCTCTGTCCACCAGTCCGCTGCCCCTCAGGCACGGCAACGTCGTGCTGGCCGCCAGCTTCGGTGTTGCCGAGCGCACCCGGCAGAGCCGCCTGGAAGACCTGATCGGCGCCGCCGACATTCAGCTCTACCAGGCCAAGAAACAGGGGCGTAACCGGGTCTCTTCAACGTGCAGCATCAGCGTCCTGCGCCAGTCGTCCGGCTGAACTGCGAACGGCCGTGCCCGGGAAGTCGATCCGCTCATGACGGAAATCTGCTCAAGTGCATGGTCTGATGCTCACGCTCGCGTCGCAAACCCTACAATTCACCGCCTGGTCGTTTTTACCCCGTTGATTTAGCGCAAACTTTTAGCCGGCACCGGATTTGCTAGTCATGGCTTGACCATGACTGCCAAACGTCCACCCCACATCGTCATCAACGACACCACCCTGCGCGACGGCGAACAGTCGGCGGGGGTGGCGTTCAGCCTCGACGAGAAGCTCGACATCGCGCGCGGCCTCGATGCGCTGGGCGTACCCGAACTGGAGATCGGCATCCCGGCGATGGGCGAAGCCGAGCGCGAGGGCATCCGCGGCGTCGCGGCGCTCGGCCTGAGGGCGCGGCTGATGGTCTGGAGCCGCATGCAGCGCGACGACATCACCCTGGCGGCGAATCTCGGTGCGCATCTGATCGACATCTCGGTGCCCGCTTCCGACCAGCACCTGCGTTCGAAATTGCAGAAGGACCGGCCCTGGCTGTTGCAGGCGATAGTCGAGCATGTGCGCTTCGCCCGCGATCTCGGCTTCGAGGTCGGCGTCGGCGCCGAGGATGCCTCGCGCGGCGATCCCGACCTGCTGGCCGCGATCGCCGAGGCCGCGCAGGCGGCGGGTGCGCGGCGCATCCGCTTTGCCGACACGCTGGGCGTGCTCGATCCCTTCGCCACTTTCGAGCGCATCGCGGCGCTGCGTGCATGCTGCGACCTCGACATCGAAATGCATGCCCATGACGACCTCGGCATGGCCACGGCGAATACCCTGGCCGCCGCCAAGGCCGGCGCCACGCACCTCAACACCACGGTCAACGGCCTCGGCGAGCGTTCCGGCAACGCGCCGCTGGAGGAAGTCGTGCTCGGGCTGCATGTCTGCCACGGCATCGCCACCGGTATCGACCTCAAGGGTTTCCCGGAAATATCGCGGCGAGTCGCGCTGGCCTCCGGACGTCCGCTGCCCTGGCAGAAGAGCGTCGTCGGCGAGGGCGCCTTCACCCACGAGGCCGGCATCCACGTCGATGGCCTGATGAAGGACCCGGCCAATTACCAGGGCTTCGATCCCGATCTCGTCGGCCGCCGGCATCGCATCGTGCTGGGCAAGCATTCCGGCCCGCGGGCGGTGCAGCGGGTCATGGCCGAACTCGGCCACCCCTTGTCGGAAGCCGCCGCGCGCGAGCTGCTGCGGCGGGTACGGGCCTTCGTCGCCAGCGCCAAGCATTCGCCGTCCGATGCCGACCTGCTGGCCCTGCTCGGAGCCGGATCATGAGCCCGGATCTGTCGTCCGCGCTATCGCTGGCCATGGGGGAAGCCGAATCGAAACCCGGCCTGCCGGCCCTGGCGCGCGAGGACCTGGCCTGCGTCTTCGGCCGCGATCCGGCGGCCCGCTCGCGCCTCGAAGTGTTGCTGACCTATCCGGGGCTCCATGCCATCCTCATGCACCGTCTGGCGCATGCGCTGTGGATTCGCGGCTGGAATTTCGCCGGACGGTGGCTGGCATGGCTGGCGCGCCTGCTGACCAATGTCGACATCCATCCCGGCGCGCGCATCGGCCGCCGCTTTTTCATCGATCACGGCGCCGGCGTGGTGATCGGCGAGACTGCCGAAATCGGCGACGACTGCACGCTGTACCACGGCGTCACGCTGGGCGGCACCACCTGGAACCAGGGCAAGCGCCACCCGACTTTGGGCGCCGGCGTGGTGGTCGGCGCCGGGGCGAAGATACTCGGCGCGATCCGCATCGGCGACGCTGCGCGCATCGGCGCCAATTCCGTGGTGATCCGCGAAGTGCCGGCCGGCCGCACCGCGATCGGCATCCCGGCGCGGCTGGTCGGCGAGCGCACGACGGCATCGCTGTCGACAGTCGGCGCTGGCGGGACGGCGATCAACCTCGACCACCACCTGATTCCCGATCCGGTGGGCAAGGCCATCCAGTGCCTGCTCGACCGCATCGACACGCTGGAGACGGAAGTGCGCGACTTGCGCGGCCTGCCGCCGCCAGTCAAGTCCGCAAGCTGCGTCGCCTGCGCCGCCGGCGAACTGTGTTGCGAGGAGCATGGCCGTGGCTGAAGGCCTCGATCTTCTCGAACTGGGCGAGGACGGGCTGTATTTCGACGAGCCCTGTGCGCCGGAAGTCGAGGCGCTGATCGCCCAGGCCGCCCATCACTACGGCCATGCAACCGCCGAGCAGCACCTGCTGCGCGCCTACTTCCTGGCGCCCGAACAACTGTCGGTGCTGGTCGCGCTGTACCGCTACTATTTCTACCAGCATCGCCTCGAAGATGCGCTGATCGTCGCCGAGCGCGCGCTCGATGTCACCGCGCGGCGCCTGCACCTGGTCGACGGCTGGCGCAGCATCGGGCGCGTGGCGCTGGGCGAGGCGGTGATGCGTTCGATGGGCCTGCTGCGCTTTCACCTGCTTGCGCTCAAGGGCTCGGCGGTGATCCTGCTGCGCCTCGGGCGCGTCGACGAAGCGCGGTTGCGCCTGGCCAAGATCGCCGAAGTCGACGCGCGCGACGCGCTGGGCGCCGCACCACTGCTGGCGGTCATCGCCGCGCGGCAGCAAGAGCCCGCCGAAGAAATTGCACATTGAAACCGGAGAAAACCATGGGATGCGAAGCCGACAGTTTTGAAGACGACCTTGCCGACCTCGGCAGCGCCGAGGAATTCCTCGACTATTTCGAGATTCCCTTCGACGCCCGCGTGGTCCAGGTCAACCGCCTGCACATCCTGCAGCGCTACCACGACTACCTGGCCAAGCAGGAGGCCGGCAAGGCGCCCGAGTATGTCGCCTGGCGCGGCTGGCTGCTGCGCGCCTACGAGGATTTCGTCGGCTCCAGCGCACAGCAGGAAAAGGTCCTCGCGGTATTCCGCAAGGCCGACGGCTCCTCCTTCATGCCGCTGTCCTCGCTGACGGGTTGATCATGCAGCCGCGCTGGGACTACGGCGATGCCGTGCGCGTGACGCGCAACGTGCGCAACGACGGCACCTTCCCCGGCATCAATACCGGCGAGCTGCTGGTGCGGCGCGGCCGCGTCGGTCACGTGCGCAATGTCGGCACCTTCCTCCAGGACCAGATCATCTACTCGGTGCATTTCCTCGACGAGGGCCGCGTGGTCGGCTGCCGCGAGGAAGAGCTGATCGGCATCGACGAGCCCTGGATCGAAAGCCGCTTCGAGGTGCGGCAGAAGGTCCGCGCCGCGCGCGCGCTGGCGATCCGCGGCGAGATCAGGGTGCCGGCCGCCAGCCGCGGCGAGGTGCTCAACATCGACCGCGACGAGGCCCGCGGCGTGCTCTACCACGTGCATTTCGACTGCCTGGCGGGCAACCCCCTGCTGGTGCCCGAATCCGCACTGAGCGAAGCGGAGGCCGAGGATGCCTGAGCCGGCCGGCGTCTACCTGGCGCTCAAGCTCGCCGAGCGGCTCTACCGCAAGCCGCTCGAAGCGCTGGCGGCCGACGAGCGGCGGCGTGTCGCCAGCGTCGCCGCGCGCCAGCAGGAAATCGAGACCCTGATCCTGAGCACGGCGGAGGCCGGCAGCGTGATCCTGCCCGCGGCCTCCATCGAGGCCTGCCTGGCGGAAATCCGCGGCCGCTACGCCAGCGAGGATGACTATCAGGCCGACCTCGATCGCATCGGCCTCGACGCCGCGGCGCTGCGCCTGGCCGTGGAACGCGACATGGTGGTCGAGGCGGTGCTGGAGAAAGTCGGCGCCCGCGCCGCGGCGGTCAGCGACACCGAGGTCGAGATTTTCTGGTTCATGCACAAGGACCGCTTCCGCCGCGCCGAGACGCGCGTGCTGCGCCACATCCTGATCACCATCAACGAGCAACTGGCGGGCAACGAACGCGAGGCCGCGCGCAACAAGATCGACGCGATCCGCGAGCGCCTGCTGAAGAACCCCGAGCGCTTCGCCGAGCAGGCGCTCAAGCATTCCGAATGCCCCACCGCGATGAACGGCGGCCTGCTCGGCAGCGTGCCGCGCGGCCAGCTCTATGCCGAGCTCGAAGCCGCGGCCTTCGCTTTACCCGAGGCGGCGCTGTCGGCGCCGGTCGAATCCGAACTCGGCTGGCACCTGATCCGCTGCGACGCGATCAACGCGGAACGCCAATCGCAACTCGCCGAAGTGCGCCAGACCATCCGCGAGCACCTCGAACAGCAGCGCCGCGGCATGTGCCAGAAATCCTGGATCAATGCGCTGCGCAGGCAGGCGGTGGCACAGTCGGTCTAAGCTTCGTCGCAGCGCACTATCAGCGGGGAAGCAGGATGCACTGTCCAGGATGACGCGCAGGGCTCGTCAATTGGCCGTGTCCTGCGCCGCGGCGCGAACCTCGCCGACAGCGTCGTCGATCATCGCTTCCAGCGTTTCGCCCGACATGTCACTGTTGCGGTCCTTGACGACTCGCACCGTGCGGTCGAGCATGCGCCAGCGCACGGCATCCTCGACAAATTTCGACAGATCACCCTTTTTCATGCCTTGCGTGTCGAGAAATCCACGCAGGGCAAGATCGGTTTCCGGGGAAACCTCAATGGTCCAGCGAACGGCTTCGGTCATGGCTTGTCTTCATAAGCGTCCATGTGCATAACCGAATCATGACACCCGGCGACGCAGGATTCAACGCCGGAACCCGCCTTTGAGCGGCAGGTGTTCCGCTGATACCGGATTGTCGGAAGATCGTCGAAACTCCGAATATCGAGCTTGCACGAGCTAACCTTATGGGTTAATGTGGCGGGAATGGAAAAGCGCAAGCCGCATTACGATTTAGCCACCGTGAAGCTGGCCGTGCGACAGCGCGGCGCCGACGCTTTTACTGCTACCGCCTTGGTGGGTGCACAGGCCATGGGCCTGGATTCTGCAAGCGCGGTTGACGTGGTGTGTGCGATGACGCGCGCCGATTTCTACAAGAGCATGACGACTCATGCAGCAAGCCAGGTGTGGCAGGACGTTTATCACTGCGCTGCACCGAACGGCAAGGTGGCCTATGTCAAGGTGACGTTGCGGGTGGATGGTTCGATTGTGATTCAATTCAAGGAGAAATGAGATGCCTCGTGAATGCCTGAACTGCGGCCAGGGAATTCTGCGGCATGCCGTCAAGGATGTGCCGTATGAATACAAAGGCCACGCAACTGTGGTGCCGAAGATTGCCGGTTGGCATTGCCCTCATTGTCACGAGGTTGAATTCGACGCGGGAGAAGGCAAGCGGTTCGCCGGCGCCATCAAACGCATTGCGGCCGAGATCGACGCCAAGGAGTCGGCCGAACTGGCGCGAATCCGCAAGAAGTTGAAACTGACCCAACTCGAAGCAGCGCGCATCACCGGCGGCGGTCCGAATGCTTTCTCCCGGTATGAGAGGGGCAAGGCCCGTCCGTTACCAGCGGTGACAAATCTGTTTCGGCTTCTCGATCGGCACCCGGAACTGCTGAACGAATTGCAGAACTGATCCCACATGCGCCCGGCAAATCAGGCCCTGAATGAAGACATGGTGGTTCAGGTACGCGGCCTGACCGACAAGCTCTCCGGCGTGGTCGAGTCCCTGCCAGCCGACCATGTCGAGCCCGAACGCCGGCAGCGTCTTGCCAAGTCAGCCACAGTGGCGGCGACCGTCTCGCTGTGGAACGCCTTCAACGCCAGGCACCGATCATTCGCGGACGAGTATTCATCCCTTTGAACCAA
Source organism: Rhodocyclaceae bacterium (assembly GCA_006218025.1). Taxonomy (GTDB): domain Bacteria; phylum Pseudomonadota; class Gammaproteobacteria; order Burkholderiales; family Rhodocyclaceae; genus Sulfuritalea. Next base: position 23,420 of record VBWA01000026.1, read on the forward strand.
CGCGATCTCTCAATCCGAGGTGCATTGGGAATGGCGAAATGTCTCTGACCCATTTGACCCTTGGATGCGACGCGCCACCAGCGACGTACGAGCCAGTGTAAACAGTGGAGTCAGTGTGATTCGACTTTCGGAGTACTCGACAGCTGGTGCGATCCAGTCTCCCGAACAGCGCGAATCTCGGCGACGGCTTAGTCGATCATTGCTTCCAGCGTTTCGCCCGACATGTCACTGTTGCGGTCCTTGACGACTTGCACCGTGCAGTCGAGCATGCGCCAACACACGGCATCCTCGACGAATTTCGACAGGCCGCCCTTTTTCATGCCTTGCGCGCCCAGAAATCCACGCAGGGAGCGATCGATCTCCGGGGAAACCTCGATGGTCCAGCGGACGGCTTCGGTCATGGTTTGTCCTCGTAAGCGTCAATGCATGTCCAAACCGTAGCACCCGGCGACGCAGGATTCAATGCTGGAAGCAGCGCCTGACCAGGGTGGATTTCGGGGTGGCGGGCTGAAGACCGCCGACATCGACGCGGGCTACGGCGCCTTGGTGCCCAGCTCCCGCTCCGCATAACCCGCCTCACGCTGGCTGCGTATGGCAAGAACGAATACGGTATCGATTTCGGCAATGTAGCGATACAGGGCGATGTAACCATGCGACCGCCGGCCGATCACCAGTTCGCGCTTGCCCTTGGCAACAGGGCGGCCGATCCTCCGGTTGTGTTCCAGCACGTCGAACGCATTCACAATTTCCCGAATCCGCAATTCGGGGTTTTCGACCTCGGAGTCGGCGAGGTGATCGAGGATGCGATCAAAATCTTCCCGCAGCTCGGGCGCCAACTCGATGCGCGACATTTCAGCGCGCCAGCTTGCGGGCTGGCGGACGCTTGACGGACTTGCCGGCCAGGCGCTGCTCCAGATAGACGCGCATTTCGTTCCAGGAAATCGATTTGCCCGAATCGACGATGCGGGCATAGCGCTCCTCTGCCACCGAATCGAAATCGGCGCGAAGTTCGGCCTGTTCAGCCTTTTCCGCAATCGCCTCCAGCATGAAGCCGTGCGCCGTCGTGCCGGAACGCTTCGCCGCCGCCGCGACGCGGGCCTTGAGGGCTTCCGGCATGCGTATGGTTGTCGTGCTCACGGGTGCTCCGTCATGGTTTGAGATACGCGCAGACTGTAGCACATCAGTGTCACTTCTCGCCATCCTGGGATTGCCTTTACCGGCAGGCGCTTCAACCTGCTTGGTGGGTATCGACCAGGAGCCGCCATTGGATGACGATCCTCATAGCAGTCATTCAGCATGGAGTAGTATGCGTGCTGGAATTTTCTCTATGCAGGGTTTGAGGGAGATTTTAGTGACCGCAATAACCAGTTCACTTGCCAAATCCATTGATCGAAATGGAATTTGTTTGACGTGTATTCCTGGTTATGCAGTACGCGGTCCGCGAAACCCTGCAGATTTGCTGTCCATTTCGTTAGCCTTCATATGAGTCCGCACCATGCCTGAGATACCGAAGAGACTCGCCCCAACGCGTGAAACACTGAGAGAGCTCTATTTGAAGTCCGGCAATCGCTGCGCATTTCCGGGGTGCAAGAAGGCTCTGTTCAATGCCAAGGGCGTCTTTGTTGGACAGATTTGCCACATTGAGGGAGCCGAACCTGGCGGTGAACGTTTTAACAAGCATCAAACAAACGAGCAGCGACGACATCCTTCTAATTTGGTGCTGATGTGTTATGACCATCACGTAGAAACGGACGATGTTTCTACGTTTTCCGTAGATCGCATGAAACGCATCAAGGAAGAACACGAGAAGCTGTTCTCCGATGTCGTTGGTTCAATGCTAAAGACCATAACAGACCACACGACACTGACAGAACCGCTCTTTGCGAAGAACCTCAAAAAACTTGATCGGGTGCTCGGTTGGGAAAATTCCGATGAGGAACTGTCGGATGTCTTGAAAGAACTGAAGCCAGTGACAACCAAGCTCGCGAAGGTACCCATCCCGACAAGGGAGCTATTCCTAGTTCTGGTAAATCGCGGAAAGAAGGGACGGTTTTCAGCCGCTCTGGAAGCTTCAGTTTCTGAAGTGCAACAGGCAACCAACCTCGCGTCGGGTGAATTGAGAGAATGCTTTTCCATCCTGGACGATCACGGGTTCACATATGACAACGACACCAATGACTTTGGTGTCCAAATGGTTGGTATAGCATCACCATCTTCTGGGTGGCCTCTGTGGGCAGATATCAAGCTATTCTGCAAGAAGGAGAAGATCGATCTGTCTCAAATCATCATCAACCTCGACTTTTCGGTGCTTGATGAAGGCTAACCCTTCGTTGCAGGGGACGCTCCGTCTAGTGGCGGCGCGTCCCCTGAACTCGAACATTAGAAGTCATCTCATCACGCCATGGCCATAATCAAAGAAGATTCACTCGAGTTTGCTCGGGAACACATCAGCAGGTACTACGATTCAGACTTCTTTCCGAAGCCAATCGAGTATGAGGCTCTGTGGCATCAGTGGGCCGAGGTTAAGGCTGAACTGATGTCAAAGAACGTTGGCAAGCTCTGGGTGACATCTCCACGCGCCATGACCATTGCCAAGCCTAGAGGCGGGTTCCGAGTTGTTCACCAACTTGAACCCATTGACTCCGTTATCTACACAGCGCTGGCTTGCGAAATTGCTACAGATGTAGAAGCTGCCCGCATGCCCAGTGCCGAGCACATTGCATGCTCGTATCGCCTCGCCGTATCTGATGGGAGTTTTTTTGCGGGTGGGTCTGGATGGAGTGATTTTGGCCAGAAGACAGAGAGCCTCGCTGATACGTATGAAAATGTGCTCGTTACCGATATCACCGATTTCTATAACCAGATTTATCTGCACCGGCTAAACAACGCCATTGAACTATCAAATTCAAATCTAAAGCCACTCGCCGATGACATTGAGAACTTCCTCGCCACGCTAAACAACAAAGCATCTCAAGGTGTGCCGGTTGGCCCAGCCGCAAGCATAGTCATGGCTGAGGCAGTGTTAATCGACGTTGACAGCTTCATCAAAGATCAGGGCGTGCACCACACCCGTTATGTGGACGACTTCCGTATCTTCTCCAATTCCGTCAGAGAGCTATACAGCGTTTTGGAAAAGCTCACTCTGTACCTCTATGAAAATCATCGATTAACTGTTTCGTCAGAAAAAACGTTTGTTATGAACGCAAAGGAGTTTGTTCAAAATCACCTGCATAACAACTACGCAGAGGAAAGGATCCAACTTCTAGAAACGTTGGAGGTCTTCAATCCCTACACGAACGAGATTGAAGAAATTGAAGTCGAGGTAGAAGATGAGGATGCTTTGCGCCAAGCTCAGTTAGTTGCCGCAGTCGAGAAGGTAATTACCTATGAGCACCTTGACCTTGGTCTGGCGAGAAGCGTAATTCGCGCTGCCCGTCGCCACTCGATTCCTGATCTAGCCCACCACATTCTTGTGAATTTTGATTTCTTTGCTCCCGCTGTAAATGATGTGGCCTTGTACCTCCACGAAGTAACAGACGATTATTTGGCCGAAAAGTTAACCTCTGAAATTGAAGTGATCATCTCATCGCCATCGATCGATAGCCAAATTTGCCGTTTCTGGATTGAATGGTATATCGCAGCAACATGCTGCGCTACTGAAGTCCGAAAAGCTTCATGCTTTTGTGTTTGGGGGACCGAACATAGAGAATCAAGCGCTCGCCGCGATTACCACTAAGAATGTTGCATGGGTACGAAACCACAAGGCAACTGTGTACAACCTTGGCGGGTGGGCACGTAGGGCAGTGCTGAATTCCTCTCGAGTGCTTCCAAGCGATGAACGCACCCACTGGCTCAAGATGTTTATCAACAACTCCCCGGTGCTACTGGATCGATGGGTGGCTCGCTGGGTCCAACAGACAGCATGACTTCTAACTCTTCGCTCCAAGAGGCGCTGCGCGATAAAACCGCGCAGCGCCCCTGAACTCGAACGTTCCTGAGCGTCCGCATTTCCCATGCTGGTCACTTCCGCTCAGGGTAGAAACTGCCCTACAACTACCAAACGTCACGAGTCCAGGACTCAAGTAACGATTCGCCCTTGACCGAAGCCTCCGCAAATCCTTCAAGGATTTGCTCTTTCGCCCTTACTCGTCCTCGTCCCCACCGGCCCCATCGCGGCGCGGCACGGTCTGCGGATCGCAGGTGATGGGGCGGTAGATTTCTACGCGGTCGCCGGGGCGCAGCGGCGCGTCGAGCTTGACCAGCTTGCCGAAGACGCCGACCTTCTGCACCGCCAGGTCGATGGTGGGGAACATGCGCAGGATGCCGGACTTCTCGATCGCGGCCTGCACCGTGCTGTCGTCGGGCACCTCGGTGGTCAGCCAGATCTGGTTGGCGGCTTCGGAATAGGCAACGCCGATCTGCATGTGTCGTCTCCTCTGCGTGGCGGGCTACTTGCCCGGTTCCAGCGCCGCGCCCTTGCGGTCGCGGCCGTAGATGCGCGGCTTGACGTAGCTGTCGATGATCGGCGTCAGCGAGTTCATCAGCAGCACGGCGAAGGCGACGCCTTCCGGGTAGCCGGCGAAGGTTCGGATGATCCAGGTCAAGAGGCCGCAGCCGGCGCCGAAGATCAGTTGCCCGCGCGGCGTGTTGGGCGAGGTGACGTAGTCGGTGGCGATGAAAAATGCGCCCAGCATGGCGCCGCCGGAAAGAATGTGCGTACCGGCATCGAGGTAGCGCGCCGGATCTACGGCATGCAATATCGCCGCCGGCACGGCGATGCCGGCCAGCATGGTGAGCGGGATGTGCCAGGTGATGATGCGCAGGGCCATCATCGCGATGCCGCCCGCAGCGATCAGCCAGGCCGCGGTTTCGCCGAGGCTGCCGGGGTGGCTGCCATACCAGCCCGGGACCGGCGCCTGCAGCAGCGAAGCGAGCAGATCGATGCCGCGCGACAGCTCGGTCTTGGTGAAGCCGAGCAGGCTGGCGCTGGCGACGGCGTCGTAGCCCGCCGGCATGCCGTTGAGCGTGATGCGCAGGCCGTCGATGAGGCCCGGTGCGCCGGCGCTGAACAGCGGCAGCGGCGCGACCCAGGCCGTCATCTGCACCGGGAAGGAAATCAGCAGGGCGACGCGCGCCACCATGGCCGGGTTGAACAGGTTCTGGCCGAGGCCGCCGAACACCTGCTTGCCCAGCACCGTGGCGAACAGTCCGCCGAAGACGCCTATCCACCACGGCGCCCAGGGTGGCAGCGAGACCGCCAGCAGCCAGCCGGTGAGCACCGCCGAACCGTCGAGCAGCACCGGCGTGGCCTGGCGGCCCTGCAGGCGCAGGCAGAAGGCTTCGCCGAGCATGGCCGAGCCGACGGTGATGAACCACAGGTATACGGCCGGCCAGCCGTAGAGCCAGAAGCCGAACAGCGTGGCTGGCGCCAGCGCGGCCATCACCGTGGCCATGACGCGGCCGGCGCTGTTGGAGGTGGTCGCGTGCGGCGCGGCGACCGGTATGCCGATGGCGTGGCTCATGCCGATGCTCCCTGTGGCTGTTCGGTCGTTGCGGCCTGGGCCTTGGCGGCGGCGCCTGCTGCCCTGGCGGCGTCCCGCTCGGCTTTGCGCCGTGCCGCCAGCGCCGACTTTTCCTTGGCATCGCGTTCGAGGCGCGCGATGCGCTCGTCGGCCAGGCGCCGGGTGGCGTCGGTGCGCAGCCGGGCGCGTTCGCGCGCGGCGAGTTCGCCCTTGGCGTGGCTGAAGTACTGCACCAGCGGAATGTGCGAGGGGCAGACATAGGCGCAGCAGCCGCAGGAGATGCAGTCGCTGAGCTTGAAGTCGACCGCGGCGTCCAACTCGCCGGCCTTGATGCGCGCCGCCATTTCCAGCGGCAGCAGGCCCATCGGGCAGGCTTTGGTGCAACTGCCGCAACGGATGCAGGGGCCGGCCGGGGGGATGGTGGCTTCGCGGGCGTCGAAGGCCAGTATCCCGGAGGCGCCCTTGACCAGCGGAATCCGCCCGTGCAGGAGCGGCGTGCCCATCATCGGCCCGCCCAGGATCAGGCGCGCCGGGCGTGCCTTGAGGCCGCAGAAGGCCAGCAGTTCGTCGACCAGGGTGCCCAGCGGCGCCATGATGTTCCCCGGCTTGTCCACCGCGCCGCCGTTGATGGTGACGATGCGCTCGACCAGCGGACGGCCGAGGCAGATCGCCTGATGCACGGCGGCGCAGGTGGAAACGTTATGCACCAGCACGCCGACTTCGGCGGCGCGCGCGTCGGCCGGCACTTCCTTGCCGGTCAGGGTCTGGATCAGCTGCTTGTCCGAGCCCATCGGGTAGCGCGCCGGCACCGGACGGATCTTCACCTCGGGCCACGGCGCGGCGGCGAGGCGCATCGCGGCGATGGCCTCGGGCTTGTTGTCCTCGATGCCGACCAGGGCTTCGCGCGCGCCGATCGCGTGCATCACGATGCGCGCGCCGTCGATCACCTGGTCGGCAAAGTCGCGCATGACGCAGTCGTCGGAGGAGAGATAGGGTTCGCACTCGCCGCCATTGACGATCAGGGTACCCACCGCCAGGCGCTTGCCCAGCGCGAACTTGACGGCGGCGGGGAAGGTTGCGCCGCCGAGGCCGACGACGCCGGCCGCCGCGGTGCGCCGGGCGATTTCCTCGGGGGCCAGGGCGAAGGGATCTTCGACCGGATCGAGTTCCGTCCAGCATTCCCGGAAGTCGTTGGCGATGGTGATGGCGGCGAAACCCATGCCGGACGGGTGCGGCGCTGTCACCTCGCCGATGGCGGTGACGACACCCGAGACCGGCGCGTGAATCGGCGCCGAGATATTGCCCTGAGCTTCCGCCAGCAACTGGCCTTTGAGCACCTGCTGGCCGACCAGCACGATGGGCCGCGCCGCGCCGCCGACATGCTGGTGCAGCGGCATATACACGCGCGCCGGCGGCGGCAGGATGCGCAGCGGCACGTCGGCCGCCGGGCGCTTGTGGTCGTCGGGATGCACGCCCCAGCTTGGTTGGAAGAATCGCTCGAAGAATCCCATGATGGTTTGCCTTAACGCGAAACGTAGAAGATTTCGTTAACCAACCAACGTTCGCCCTGAGCCTGTCGAAGGGCCGGATGCGAACGGCCCTTCGACAGGCTCAGGGCGAACGGTTTCATCGTAGGGGCGGCGAGACTCAACATGATCTCAGGCCGTCGCCATGGCGGCAGGCTTCGGCCAGATCCAGTGCTGCAGGCTGACCGGCACCGGCACCAGGGACATGGCCTCGGTCGGGCAGCGGTCGACGCAGGCGGCGCAGCCGGTGCAGGCCTCGCGGATCACGTTGTGGATCTGCTTCGCCGCGCCGACGATGGCATCGGTCGGGCAGGCCTTGATGCAGCGGCAGCAGCCGATGCAGATTTCCTCGGCCACCAGCGCCAGCTTCGGTCCGTCGTCGACCACGGCCGAGAGGTCGAGCTTGACGCCCAGCATCGTCGCCAGCGCTTCGGCCACCGACTTGCCGCCGGGTGGGCACAGCGTCGGCAGCGCTTCGCCGCGCGCCAGGGCCGCTGCCGCCTGGGCGCAACCGACATAACCGCACTGGCCGCACTGCGAGCCGGGCAGCATGTCCTTCAGCTTGCCCTCGATCGGATCTTCGGCGACCGCCAGATAGCGCGCCGCGGTGCCGAGCAGGGCGCCGAGGGCGAGGCCCATCAGGGCGAGGGTTGCGACTGCGATCAGCATGGCATTGTCCTTTCGCTAACCGGTACTGATACCCGAAAACCCCATAAACGCCATCGCCAGCAGGCTGGCGACGATGAAGCCGAGCGGCGGGCCGGCGAACAGGCGCGGCACTTCGGCCAGCGCCAGGCGTTCGCGCAGGCCGGCGAAGATCACCATGACCAGGCTGTAGCCGAGCGCCGAGGCGAAGCCGAACAGCGTGGCGCCGAGGAAGCTCATGTGGCCCTCGACCAGCAGCAGGGCGACGCCGAGCACGGCGCAGTTGGTGGTGATCAGCGGCAGGTAGATGCCGAGCATCTGGAACAGGGCCGGCGACACTTTCTTGATGGTCAGCTCGGTGAATTGCACGGCGCTGGCGATCACCAGGATGAAGGTCACGGTGCGCAAATAGCCCAGGCCGTAGGCGTCGAGCAGGTAGTGCTGCACCGCCCAGTCGGCCATCGACGATACCGTGATGACGAAGGTGGTGGCGAGACCCATGCCGGCTGCCGTGTCGATGCGCGTGGTGACGCCCATGAAGGAACACAGGCCGAGGAAGCGGGCGAGGATCACGTTGTTGACCAGCGCCGCGCCTATCATCATCAGGGCGAAATCCTTCATGTCGTGCTCCCGCCGCAGGTTTCACCGGGCTTTGCGCGGCGCAGGAAGTGCGGCGCCAGTTCGCCGCGCACCGAGAGGCGACGGGCGACGAGGCGCGCCAGCAGCAGGCCGAAGCCAAGGCCGCCGGCCATCGCCGCCATGGTCGCGAGGTCGCTGCCCCAGGTACTTTCGGCGATGCCGCCGGCCGTCAGCGCCGTCGCCAGCGGCAGGCCGTAGGCGGTCAGCGCGGCGCGGATCAGCGCGCGCTCGGCGACGCCGACCACCACGCGCTCGCCGACATGCAGGCCGCCCGCATTGTCGAGCGCGAAGCGCCGCGCCGCGATGCGGTTCGCCACCGTGCCGATGCCGCCCGCCGGGTTTGCGTCCCTTGCGCCGGCGCCGCAACTCGATGCCGAGGCGCAACTGCCGCAACTGCTGGTCTGCTCGGGCTCCAGCCAGGCGGTCGCACCCTGGATGTCGACCACGCGGGCGATCCCTTCGACGGTGTGCAGGTCAGGCGACACTGTGCGCCCCTCCCATCTGGATTTCCTTGCCGGCGCGCAGGTCGAGCATTCGCTTGACGACCACCAGCAGGCCGGTGACGAGGAAGCCGCCGGGCGGCAGGATCATCATCAGCACGCCCATGTCGGCCGGCAGGACGCGCAGTTCGATGGCCTTGAAGGCCGGGCCGAGCAGCAGCGAAGCGTCGGCGAACAGGGTGCCGTTGCCGGTGATCTCGCGCACGGCGCCGATCGCGGTCAGCGCGATGGTGAAGCCGAGGCCCATGAACAGGCCGTCGAGGAAGGAGGGCAGCACCGGCTGTTTCGCGGCGAAGGCTTCGAGGCGCGCCAGCGGCAGGCAGTTGGAAACGATCAGCGGAATGAACAGGCCCAGCACCTTGTACAGCTCGTGCATCCAGGCATTCATCGCCAGGTCGACCAGGGTCACCATGGCGGCGACGATCAGGATATAGACGGGAATGCGCACTTCCGGTGTGATCAGTTTGCGGAACACCGCCACCAGCAGGCTCGACGCCGCCATCACTACGGCGGTGGCGAGGCCCATGCCGAAGCCGTTGGTGGCGCTGGTGGTCATCGCCATCGCCGGACACATGCCGAGCAGCATGCTGAAGACGCCGTTGTTGTCCCACAGGCCGTCCTTGACGATGGTCTTGTAGTTGCTCGAACTCATTTCGCCTCCACGAGTGCAGCCTTGTTCGCGGCGAAGAACTCCAAGCCGCCGCGGATCGCCGCCAGCACGCCGCGCGGCGTGATCGTGGCGCCGGCGAACTGGTCGAACTGGCCGCCGTCCTTCTTCACCTTCCAGCGTTCGGCCGGCGGATTGCCCAGCGACAAATCGTTGAAACGCAGGATCCAGTCGCCCTTCTTGACCTCGATCTTGTCGCCCAGGCCCGGCGTTTCCTTGTGCGCCAGCACGCGCACGCCGAGCACCCGGCCGTCGGCGGACAAGCCCAGCATCAGCTTCATCTCGCCGGCATAGCCGGTACCGAAGATCTCGTAGGCGACGCCGGTCACCCGGCCCTGCTTGCGCGCGCGGTAGACGGTGATCTCGCGGCCGTGGGCGTTCTTCATGAGCAGCGTGTCGGTCACCGGATTGTTGTCGTGGAGGCTGGTCGGGATCACCTGGGCCAGCGAGTTCTGCCGGTCTTCCAGGGCGCGCGCGGCGATGTCGTCCAGCGTCAGCCGGTCGGTGATGGCCAGCACCAGGCCGAAGCCGAGGCAGAAGGCGCCGAGGATCACGCCATGGATCAGGCCGGGCGGCTTGATCGCGATGGTTTCGGGCTGGAGGGCGTGAGGGCTGTTCATGGTCTGGCGAATGATTCCTTTGCCCCTCGCTTCGCATCTTCCGTGCCACCGTCTGTTGCGGCGCACACCAAAGTCGTGCATGCGCGCCCAAGTCCGCACCGGCATGGGGGTTTTTCGGGTCGCCTGCGGGCAACGCCGTGTCGCCGGCGCCGACTCCTGAAGTGTCGCAAGTCCTACAAACACTACAAAGCAGTGGAAAAGGCGACGTGAAATCAAGGGAGGCACGGAACCTGCTCAAGCTTGGGAAAGCGTTTGAGCGAGGGATGGCACGAGATGGCGAAGAAACAAGCCCAGGCAGGGGTCGAAAGCAATGCACAGGCAGGCGAAGTAGCGCCGGCGGCGATTCATCCGCGGGTGTTCCAGCAAACCGTGGACCAGGCCGACACGGCGATTTCGATCACCGACGTGCATGGCACCATCCTCTACGTCAATCCCGCCTTCGCCCGCGTCACCGGCTATGCCGTGGACGAGGCGGCCGGCCGCAACGAATCCATGCTGTCCAACAAGACCACGCCGCCCGAGGTCTACAAGTCCTTGTGGCAGCACATTTCGCGCGGCGAGGCCTGGAGCGGGCGCCTCGTCAACCGCCGCAAGGACGGCAGCAAGTATCTTGCCGAACTCAACATCTCGCCGGTGGTGGATGCAACGGGCGATATCGTCAATTACCTCGGCATGCATCGCGACATCACGGCCATGCATCGCCTCGAATGCGAAGTGAAGAACCAGAAGGCGCTGATCGAATCGGTGGTCGATGCGGCGCCGATGGTGATTGCGCTGCTCGACGTCGATGACCGGGTGGTGCTGGACAACCACGAATACAAGAAGCTGCAGGCCGATCTCGGCATGGCCGAGCCGGCGCCGATGCTGATGACGGCGATCCGCGCCGGGCTGGAAAGCGAGGCCGTGAATGGCCGGCGCAATTCCGGCTACGTCTTCCTCGACCGCGAGGTGCGCCTCGACCTGCCCGGCGGCAAGCCGCCGCGCTGGTTTTCATGTTCCGGCAGCCCGGTGCACGAGGACGACAGCGGCGCCGACGCCTTCTTCGAGGGCGGCGGACGCAACTACCTGCTGCTGGTGGCCAAGGAAATCACCGGCCTGCGCGCCGAGCAGGAGAAGGGCCGCGTCGCCGCGCTGCAGGTGGTGATGGCCGAGGAGGACCGCGTCTCGGCGCTGCGCGAAAGCCTCTCGGCGGCCACCTTCCGCCTCGAAGGCCCGCTCAACATGATGGCTTCCGTGGTCGGCATGCTGGCGCGACGCAATGGCGAGGCCGATCCGATGGCGGCGGCGCTGGCCGATGCGATGGCCTCCGGGCAGCAGGCGCTGGCCGAGCTGCGCGCCATGATCCCGGCCGAAACGCGTGAGCCCTCCGGCGCGATCAATGTCAACGAACTGCTGCGCGACGTGCTCGATCTCAGCACCCGGCGCCTGTTGGCCTCGGGCGTCAGCGTCGCCTGGAAGCCGCAGGCCATGCTGCCGACGCTGCAGGGATATCCGAACAAGCTGCGGGCGATGTTCAAGGCCCTGATCGACAACGCCATCGAGGCCATGAGCGCGCGTGGCTGGCGCGAGCGCGAACTCATCGTGATCACCCGGGCACAGCTCGGCGGTATCGAGATCATCGTCGAAGACAGCGGCCCGGGCATTCCTGTCGCCAAGCAGATCAAGGTCTTCGAGCCTTTCTACACCACCAAGCGCGAGGGCGCGGGGCAGCGCGGGCACCTCGGCACCGGCCTGTCGGCGGCGCAGCAGACGGCCGCCGACCATGGCGGCACGATTGAAATCGACCCCGACAAGGCCGCGGGTTGCCGCGTGCGCGTGCTGTTGCCGGTGAAGCGACGGTCATGAAGGATACCCACCCGCCCACCCTGCTGCGCTCCCATTACGAAACGCTGTTCCGCGTCTCGCAGGTGCTCTCGCGCTCGCTGGATTTCCACCAGACCCTGCGCGAGGTGTTGCGCACCCTGGAGATCACCGGCCATTATGGCGGCGGCATGGTCAGCGTGGTCGATCCCGATGCCGGCGATCTGGCGGTGCACGTGGTCTACGGCCTCGACAGCGAAACCTACCAGCCGGTGCGCTACCAGCCCGGCGAAGGCCTGGTCGGCATGATCCTCGAAGGCGGCCGCACCTTCGCCATCGCGCGCCTGGGCGACGAGCCGCGCTTTCTCAATCGGCTCGGGCTCTATGACAAAGATCTGCCCTTCATCGCTGCGCCGATCCAGGCCGGCGGCACGCTGCAGGGCGTGCTCGCGGTGCAGCCCGACGCGCCCGACGACGGCCTGCTCGAAGAACGGGTGCGCTTCGTCGAAATGGTGGCCAACCTGATCGGCCAGAGCGTGCGCCTGTCGCTCGACGTCGAGCTCGAACGCAAGACCCTGGCCGAGGAGCGCGACACCCTGCGCCGCACCGTGCGGCAGAAGCACGGCTTCGACAACCTGGTCGGGCATTCGGCACCGATGCGGCGCATTTTCGAACAGATACGCATGGTGGCGAAATGGCCGACCACGGTGCTGATTCGCGGCGAGACCGGCACCGGCAAGGAACTCATCGCCAATGCGATCCACTACAACTCGCCGCGCGCACGCGGGCCCTACGTGCGGCTCAACTGCGCCTCGCTGCCGGAAAGCCTGCTCGAGTCCGAACTCTTCGGCCACGAAAAAGGCGCCTTCACCGGCGCGGTGAATTCGCGCAAGGGCCGCTTCGAAACCGCCGACGGCGGCACCCTGTTCCTCGACGAGATCGGCGAAATCTCGCCGGCCTTCCAGGCCAAGCTGCTGCGCGTACTGCAGGAAGGCGAACTGGAGCGCGTCGGCGGCAGCCGCACGATCAAGGTCGATGTGCGGCTGATCGCCGCGACCCATCGCGACCTCGAAGCCGCGGTCGAGGCCGGCGAGTTCCGCGAGGATCTCTACTACCGGCTCAACGTCATGCCCATCCTGCCCCCGCCCCTGCGCGAGCGCATGGAAGACCTGCCTGAAATCGCGCGCTTCCTGCTCGAACGCCTGAGCGGAGTCCAGAGCCGGCCGCTGTCGCTCACCGCGGCCGCGCAGCGCCGTCTGGCGCAGCACAGCTGGCCGGGCAACGTGCGCGAACTGGAAAACTGCCTGGAGCGCGCCGCCGTGATGTCGATGGACGGCGAGATCGATGCCGACCTGGTCCGCATCGACAAGCCGCGCGCGCCGGCGGGCCGCGGCGCCGTGTCGCCAGCGCCGACTTTCAAAGCTCAGTCCGCGGCAGAGGCGGACACCGACGAGATGGAGCCCGGCAGCGAGCAAAGCGAACGCCAGCGCGTGATCGCCGCGCTGGAGCAGGCCGGCTGGGTCCAGGCCCGCGCCGCGCGACTGCTGGGCATGACGCCGCGCCAGATCGCCTATCGGATCCAGACGCTGAACATCGAGGTCAGGCAGATCTGATGGAGAAAATCGGCATCTACTTCGGCACCGACACCGGCCGCACGCGCCGCATCGCCAAGCTGATCGCGCAGAAACTGGGTGACAGGACAGATGCGCCGCTCAATATCAACCGCGTCACGCTCGACGACTTCCTCGCCCACGACGTGCTGATCCTCGGCGCGCCGACCTATGGCGACGGCGAGCTGCCGGGGCTTGCCACCGGCCTCGCGCAGGAGAGCTGGGCCGAGTTCCTGCCGCGCCTGGAAGGGCTGGACATGCGCCACCAGACCGTAGCGCTGTTCGGCCTCGGCGAACAGGAAAAGTACGGCCACGAGTTCGTCGATGCGCTGATCCTGCTTTATGACGCTGTGGTCGCCTGCGGCGCCCGCGTGATCGGCGCCTGGCCCACCGATGGCTATGCCTTCACGGCCTCGCAGGCGGTGATCGACGGCCGCTTCGTCGGCCTGGCGCTGGACCAGATCGGCCAGCCGGCGCTGACCGAGGCGCGCATCGATGCCTGGCTGCGGCAACTTGCCGGCGAGCTGCAAACACTGGAGGAACACGATGTCCGTGCCTGAAGCCTACGCGATCGGCGAGATCGTCTATTGCCGCGAATTGCTGATCAATGATGGCGGCATTCCCGGCGTCGCCGCTGACGCCGTGCTCGCCACGCCGGGCCGGCGCGGCGTGGTGGTCAATGCCGGCCATGCCGAATTCGATCCCGAGCAGGCGATCTACCTGGTGCGCTTCGAAGGCGAGAGCGGAAACCTCGCCGACCTTGGTCCGCCGGTCGGCTGCCTGCCGGAGGAACTGACGCAGGACGAGGCCTGGGCCAAGGCGACTGTCGCGGCCTGAGCTATTGAGCCGGCATCATTGAACTTGAAACCGCCGTTCGGGCTGAGCTTGTCGAAGCCCCGTGCGCCCTTCCTTCGACAGGCTCAGGACGAACGTTCAAGCAGGTTTCAGCCGGATCAATAGGCCGGCCTTCCGTGCAGCCTCAGCCCGAAGCATTCGCCACGGTGATCTGGTCGTTGAGCGTCCAGTAATCGTAGAGGTAGCCGACGCCCAGCAAGCCGAGCGTGCAGAGGTAGAGGATGCCGGTGATCCACTTGCCCATGTACATCCGATGCACGCCGAAAAAGCCGAGGAAGGTCAGCAGTATCCAGGCGACCGAATAGTTGATCTTGCCCGAGCGGAACCTGAGGTCCGCCTGACGGTCCAAGGAAGGTATCAGGAACAGATCGATCAGCCAGCCGACGCCCAGCAGGCCAAGCGTGAAGAACCAGATTGTTCCGGTCACCGGTTTGCCGTAATAGAAACGGTGTGCGCCGGTGAAACCGAACAGCCAGAGGACATAACCGACAGTCTTTGAATGGGTATCGCTTGCCTGCGTCATTGTCCGACTCCCTGGGTGGCCGATGTCAATCGGGCGTCCAATCAAGCTTACGCCGAAAAATGTCGAGTGCGTGCTGGCGCACATACCGCGCGGCGGAATTGCGCTATAAGGACAGATGTTGTTATTGGCAGCCACCTGGCGGTCTATGGCTGCCGGCAGAAAACGGGAGGCGACCCATGAGACGAATCATCCTGATGCTGACACTGGCTCTGGCCGGCGCGGCACATGCGCAGGAACTGACCCTGTTCGGGGGCGGGCTGGAGGACACGGCGACCCGGCAACGCACTTCGGCCTGGGCCTTCGAGTACCAGCATCCCCTGGGCGAGAACATCGCCGCCAGCTTTGCCTGGCTGAACGAAGGCCATGTCCCCGGCCATCATCGCGACGGGCAGGCTATCCAGGTCTGGGGCCGCGGCAATCTGCTCGACCGGCGCCTGTCGCTCGCCGCCGGTATCGGCCCCTACCGGTTTTCCGACACCACGCCGGCGCCGTCCGGCGGCTATGCGAACGTCCATGGCTGGGGCACCATCGGCAGTCTGGCGGCGACTTACTACTCCGACAGCCGCTGGCTGTACCAGATGCGCTACAACCGCATCGTCACCCCCAACAGCATCGACACCCGCGCGCTGATGTTCGGCATCGGCTATCTGCTGGAACCGGTATCCGCGCGCGGGCCGCACGAGTCGGTGCCGCGCCAGGCGTTGCGCACCACGAGCGACGAAGTCACGCTGTTCCTCGGCAAGACGATCGTCAATAGCTATGAATCGGAACTCGGTACCGCCTATTCCGTCGAATACCGCCGTGGCCTGGCGCGCCACGTCGATGTGACGCTGGCGGTGCTGAACGAGGGCGACGCCCGGCTGATCCGGCGTACCGGCGTCACTGCGCAGATATGGGGCGTACGCGAAGTGCTCGCCAGCGATCGGCTGGTACTGGGGATCGGTTTCGGGCCCTACCTGGCAGTCGACCGGTATCGGGCGGCGGAACCCGGCGAAGGTGGCGACAGCAAGTTCTCCTGGATTTTCACCGCGACTGCCGCCTACCGACTCAGTCAGGAATGGGCGGCGCGCATTTCCTGGAATCGCGTCAACACCAACCACCATCGAGACACCGACGTGATCCTGCTCGGCGCCGGTTATCGCTTTTGACCCCGGCGTCTGCCGCGGGGATTGATGTCTAGCGGGGGCGATGTGCAAGCTCAGTCGCGTCGATTGTGGCGTTCCCGACAATCAATCATTCTGCAATCTATGAATCAATGACTTAGCGCCTGGCACAGGCATTGCTGAAAGGAACACGACGCCCTCCGTGGAGAATGATCGTGGACCTGCCAGTGATTGCCCCAGAAGCACCCCAGGCCGGCGGCTGCAGCGCCGGCAGTTGCGGTTCCAGTGCCGACCAGATGGGCGGCATGTCGGACGAGATCCGCGCCCGGGTGCAGGACCATCCCTGCTATTCGGAAGACGCGCACCACTACTTCGCGCGCATGCACGTCGCGGTGGCGCCGGCCTGCAACATCCAGTGCCATTACTGCAACCGCAAGTACGACTGCGCCAACGAGTCGCGTCCCGGCGTCGTCTCGGAACTGCTGACGCCCGATCAGGCCGTCAAGAAGACGCTGGCCGTCGCCGCCACGATTCCGCAGATGACGGTGCTCGGCATCGCCGGCCCCGGCGATCCCCTGGCCAATCCCGAACGCACCTTCGAGACCTTCCGCCAGCTCGCGGCGAAGGCGCCCGACATCAAGCTCTGCGTGTCGACCAACGGCCTCTCGCTGCCCGATAACGTCGAGGAATTGGCCAAGCACAACATCGACCACGTCACCATCACCATCAACTGCGTCGACCCCGATGTCGGCGCAAAAATCTACCCGTGGATCTTCTGGCAGAACAAGCGCATCCACGGCCGCGAGGCGGCGGAAATCCTCATCGCGCAGCAGCAGAAGGGGCTGGAGATGCTGGTGGCCAAGGGCATCCTGGTCAAGGTCAATTCGGTGCTGATCCCCGGCGTCAATGACGAACACCTGAAGGAAGTGTCGAAGATCGTCAAGGCCAAGGGCGCCTTCCTGCACAACGTCATGCCGCTGATCGCCGAGAACCTGCAGGACGCCTGCGAGGGCGACATGAACATGATGCGCCATTGCCGCCAGTGCCGCGCCGATGCGGTCGGCCTGCTCGGCGAGGACCGCGGCGACGAATTCACCATGGACAAGATCGAGGCCATGGACATCGACTACGAAGCCGCGATGACGGTGCGCGCCGAGTTGCGCGCCAAGGTCACGGCGGAGCTGGAGGCGAAGCGCCAGAAAGCACACGCGCCACCCGCACCCCAGGTGGTGCAGTTCATGCCGCGTCCTCACAAGTCGGCGCAAGAGTCGGCGCCGGCGGGACGGCGAGTACTGATGGCCGTGGCGGCCAAGGGCGGCCTGGTCGCCGTGCACTTCGGCCACGCGAAAGAGTTTCTGGTCTATGAGGCCTCCGCCGATGGCGCCAAGTTCGTCGGCCATCGCAAGGCCGAGCAGTATTGCGCCGGAGACGAGACCTGCGGCGATGGCGAATCGGTGCTCGATCGCACCATCAAGGCGCTGGAAGGCTGCGAGGTGGTGCTCTGTTCGAAGATCGGTTTCGAGCCCTGGGGCAATCTCGAAGCGGCCGGCATCGCACCTAATGGCGAACATGCCATGGAGCCCATCGAGGAAGCCGTGATGGCGGTGTGGAATGAAATGCTGGCGGCCGGCAAACTCGACGCCAAGCCATCCGCGGCCAAATGCGCCTGAGGAAACCGTCATGGCACTCGAAATCATCGAAAGCTGCGTGAACTGCTGGGCCTGCGCGCCGCTCTGCCCCAACAAGGCGATCTACGAAGCCGCCCCTCACTTCCTGATCGACGCCGACAAATGCACCGAATGCGTCGGCGATTTTGCCGACGCACAGTGCGTCGCGATCTGCCCGATCGAGGGCGCGATCCTCGACGAACTCGGCACCGAAATGAACCCGCCCGGTTCGCTGACCGGCATCCCGCCCGAGCGCTGGGCAGCGGCGCAAGCAGAAATCATGGCGCGCTGATCATGGTCACCATCACCTTCTTCGAAAAGACCGGCTGCTCCGGCAACGCGCGGCAGAAGCAACTGCTCAAGGACTCCGGCCACGAAGTGCTGGCGCGCGACCTGCGCCACAAGCCGTGGACCAACACTGCCCTGCTCGAATTTCTCGCCGGCCTGCCCGTGGCGCAATGGTTCAACCCGTCCGCGCCGGCGATCAAGGCGGGCGACATCGTGCCCGGCGATCTCGACGAGCCGACCGCCCTGGCATTGCTGCGCGACAACCCGCTGCTGATCCGCCGGCCGCTGCTGCAAGTCGGCACGGAAAGAAAAGTCGGCTTCGACGCCATGGCGATCCACGCCTGGATCGGTCTCAAGGACGTGCCCGACGAAAACCTCGAAGCCTGTCGTCATGGCGGGGACTCCCATGCCGGCGGCTGTGCGCCCTGACGAAGGCGTTGTCGTCGCACCCGGCGTGCACTGGATCGGCGCGCTCGACCCCGGCCTGCGCAGTTTCGACATCATCCTGCGCACCGCCAACGGCACCAGCTACAACGCCTACGCGGTGCGCGGCAGCGCCGGCGTCGCGGTGATCGACACGGTCAAGGAGAATTTCTCCGCGACCTTCTTCGCGCGCCTGGAAGCCGTCGCCGATTACGCCGAGATCACCACCATCGTGCTCAACCACCTCGAACCCGACCACTCGGGCGCGCTGCCGGAACTCCTGCGTCGCGCGCCGCAGGCCAGGCTCTACGTCTCGCACCAGGCGCGGCCGATGCTCAAGGGCCTGTTCAATCCCGCCGAATTTGCCGGGCGCATCACGGCAGTCGGCACCGGCGACACGGTGAGCCTGGGCGACCGCGAGCTGGAATTCTTCAACACGCCCTACCTGCACTGGCCGGACACCCAATGCACCTGGCTGGCGGCCGAGGGCCTGCTGTTCTCCGGCGATTTCCTCGGTTGCCACTACTGCGATGCGCGCCTGTTCAACGACGCCGTCGGCGACTTCCGCTTTTCCTTCGACTACTACTACGGCCACATCATGCGGCCCTTCCGCGCCCACGTGCGCCAGGCGCTGGACCTGATCGAACCGCTGCCGCTGCTGACCATCGCCCCGGCCCACGGCCCCATCCTGCGCGACGACCCGCGCGACTACGTGCGCCGCTACCGCGCGCTGTCGAAAAGCGGCCTGCACAACACCACGGCCAAGACCTTGTTGGTGTTCTACATCTCGGCCTACGGCGCGACGCGGCGCATGGCCGAAGCAGTCGCGGCCGGCGCCGAATCGGCGGCCGCGGAAGGCGGCGGGGCCGGCGAACTGCGCGTCTCGCTCTACGACATCGAGGGCAGCGAACCGCAGCCCTTCGTCGACCTGATCGAGGAAGCCGACGCGCTGATCTTCGGCAGCCCGACGATCAACGGCGATGCGGTCAAGCCGGTGTGGGACCTGCTCTCCTCGCTGACCATGGTCGATGTCAAGGGCAAGCTCGGCGCGGCCTTCGGCTCCTACGGCTGGAGCGGCGAGGCGGTGCCGATGATCGAGGATCGCCTGCGCCGGCTCAAGCTGCGCGTGCCGGTGCCCGGCGTCAAGGCGCGCCTGGCGCCGACCGACGACGAATTCGCCGCCTGCCGCCGGCTCGGCCGCGAGGCCGCATTGCATTTGCTGGGCCGCGCCGAAGCGCGCGTGATCGACATGGCGGCCCTTGCTTAACCATTTACCCGGAGAACCACCATGCCCAAAGCCACAGTTACCTTCCAGGACATCGGCGTCAGCGTCACCGTTCCCGCCGGCACGCGGCTCATCGAAGTCTCGGAGAAAGTCGGCGCCGGCATCACCTACGGCTGCCGCGAAGGCGAGTGCTGCACCTGCCTGACCAAGATCGTCTCCGGCCACGAGCATCTCGCCGCGCCATCGGTGCTGGAAGACCAGGTGCTGAAAGACAACCTCGCGCCGCGCCACCATCGCCTCGCCTGCCAGGCGCAATTGCTCGGCGGCACCATCGTGGTCAAACCGGCGTAAGCCATTCATCATCCTAAGAACCTCAGTTCAATCCGCAGATGACGCAGATTACGCAGAGAAAACATCAGAGTGCTCGGTCCTCCTGGCTCATCCGAAAAGTGATGCGGCTCATCCAGGCAATGCTCTGATCCATCTGCGTTAATCGGCGAAATCTGCGGATCAAATGCCTTTTTTTCACGATCATTTCAACTCAACGGAGCCCACCATGGCCAACATCACTTTTTCCAGCAAGCTGCACAAGGACAAGACCGTCTATGCCGTCGCCGGCAGCCACAAGAAGACCATCCTCGAACTGGCCAAGGAAAACCACATCCCGATCGACTTTTCCTGCGGCGACGGCGAATGCGGCACCTGCCTGGTCAAGGTCGGCAGCATCGACACCGCCAGCCGCAACAAGTACGGCCACATGGGCGGCCCGCTCAATGCGCGCGAAGTCGCGGTGCTCAAGGAACTCGGCAAGATCAGCCAGGCCCAGATCGACCAGATGTACGTCGATGACCTGCCGCCCACCGAATGGCGCCTGGCCTGCCAGTACATCGTGCGCGACGAGGACATCGTGGTCGACTACCCGAGCCGGTGAGCGATACGCCGGCCGCCGTTGACGGGGAAATCCTGGCACGGGCCGAGGCCGCCTACCTCGGCCTGGCGCTGGGCGATGCGCTCGGCGCCACGGTCGAGTTCATGACGCCGCGCGAGATCGCCCATCACCACGGCATTCATCGCGAGATCGTCGGCGGCGGCTGGCTCAGGCTCAAGCCCGGCCAGGTCACCGACGACACGACCATGGCGCTCGCGCTGGGCGAATGCATCCTCGCCAATGACGGCCGCGTCGAGGCGCTGGCCTGTGCCCGCGCCTTCGATGCATGGATGCGCGCGAAGCCGGTCGACATCGGCAACACCGTGCGCCGCAACCTGATCCGCTTTCGCAACACCGGCGAGCCGCAAGGACCTCTTTCCGGCTACGACGCCGGCAACGGCGCCGCGATGCGCGTGCTGCCGGTGGCGCTGGCCACCTTCGGCCGGCCCGAGGCTGAGGTGCGCGCCGCCTGCCGCGCCCAGGCCCATGTCACCCACCACAACGCCGCGTCGGACGCCGCCTGCGAATTCCTCGCCCTCGCGGTGCAGGATTTCCTGCGCGGCGACTCGCTGCAGCAGGTGTTTCGCAATCGCGTGCGGCCGCTGGTCGCCGCCCATCCGGCCTTCGCCTTTCGCGAACGCCCGCGGCGCGAGAATCCCAGCGGCTGGGTGGTCGAAACCCTGCAGGCGGTGCTGCAATCGGTCGTCGATGTCGGCGGCTTCGAGCACTGCCTGGTCGATGTCGTCAATCGCGGCGGCGACGCCGACACCACCGGCGCCATCGCCGGCATGCTGGCCGGCGCGCTCTACGGCCGCGAGGCCCTGCCCGCGCGCTGGCTCAAGGCGCTCGATCCGCAGGTGAGGGAAGCCTGCGTCGGGCAGGCGCGACGCCTGCTTGCCTGACCGGCGCGCGATCCAAACGGCATCGAGCAGCTATTGCCGCTGAATCAACATCAGGCGGGTGCCGTCCTTGAGCATCTCGACCCGGCGCAGAAAACTCATGCCGAGCAGGACGATGTGCGGCGAATCGGCAAGCACGGAGATGGTGGCTTCGACATCGCGCAACTGGATGGAACCCGCCTGCACGCTGTCGAGATTCACGACGTAAGCGGCGCTGGTGCCGCCGGCGGTGCTGGTGGCGATCTTGCGCGCATCGCGATAGGCGATGCCGAGGCGGTCGGCCTCGGCTCGGCTCATGGCGATGCTGCTGGCGCCGGTGTCCACCATGGCTGCAGTGCGGCGCCCGTTGATGGTCACTTCGCTGATGTAGTGGCCGCGCCCGTCGGCCTGCAGCATGACGCTGGGTGAAATGCGTTCCCCCAGGCGCAGCCGGTGGGCATTGCCGTTGGCCTGGATCTCGGCATAACCGCCCGAGATGGAGATCAGCCTGACGCCCTCGGGGCTTTCCTGCCCCGGCCGCATCGTGCGCGGCGTGTCGTTGATCTGGAGTTCGGCGTGGGTCGGGCCGATTGCGATCAGCCGCACCCAAACGGCGCTGGCGGCGGCACTGTAGCCGAGCAGCAGCGACAACAACATGATTCTGGCGAACATGGTTTTCCCCGGGAGTCGATTGGCATTACGCTACCACGGGCGGCAGGCGGCGTCGACCGATTGGGTCAACCAGGGTCGAAAAGGCCGGTGCGTTCGAACCACCGCCGCGCGCATTACAATTGCCGCCGGTCGCCAGGCCGATGGCGGGATCGCATGATCGTCGGCGTGGCCCTCTCCAACCATGCGCGCGCCCGAAGCGCGGCAGCGAACAGGTACATCTCACGCAATGCGCCAGAATCATCCGTCGTATCCCCAGGTCGCGCTCGATTTCATGAACCGCGACCACGAAGAATTCGCCGCCCTGCGAGGCAAGCTGCTCGACCTGATCGACAGCGGCACGGCAGACGCCATCGATGGCCTGCTCGACGAGCTGCAGCGCCACACGGTCCGCCACTTCGCCGACGAAGAAAAGGCGATGCAGGAGGCCGGGTTTCCGGTCTATGCAGTGCACAAGGGCGAACACGATGCGGTGCTGGTCGACATGGCGGCGCGCATCGAAGGCTGGCGCCGCGAGCGCGACATCGCCGTCCTGCGCGACTGGCTCGACGCGGCGGTCGGCGAGTGGTTTGTCAGCCATGTGAGCAGCATGGACACGGTCACCGCCGGGTTCATCGCGGCGCAGCGGCAGCGCAGCTGAGGGCCGCGCCGCTGTTGACCCGCTGGTGCGATTGAATTACATTATCTGGTGTTAGGTAATTCAACGTGGCGGAGAATTCCATGAAGAGCACACTGACTTCGCGCGGCCAGACCGTGGTGCCGGCGGATATCCGCCGGCAGTTCGGCCTCACGCCGGCAGACGGCCTGGAATGGCTGGTGGAGGGCGCGACGATACGCGTGGTGCCGGTACGGCGCGACCCGGTGGCGGCCTTTCGCGGCCAGGGCAAGGGCGGCGCGGTCAAGCGATTGCTGGCGGAACGCAAGGCGGATCGGGCGCGCGAGTGAAGCGCTGGCTGCTCGACACCTCGGCCCTGCTTGCCTTGCGTGACGACGAGGCAGGGGCCGACCGGGTCGCGGCGCTGCTGAATCAGGCCCAGACCAGGCGTGCCGAGTGTTACGGCTGTTTCATGTCCCTGATGGAAGTCTATTACCGGGTCTGGAAGGACGAGGGCGAGGCTGCCGGACGCCTGGCCTACGAGCAATGCCTGTCCTTGCCGATCGAATGGCTGCACGAGTCCCCGGGGCTGCTGGAGGCAGCGGCCGCGATCAAGGCGACCAACGCCTTGTCGCTGGCCGACGCATGGATCGCGGCGGCGGCAAGCCTCGCCGGCGCGACGCTGGTGCACAAGGATCCGGAGTTCGCGGCGCTCAAACTGAAGCAGGAAGTGCTGCCGCTCAAATAGCTGGAGCGGTCGCTTTCGGCGTGCCGCCAGCGCCGACTTTTGCGGTCGAACTGGCTGGTTCAGGCCAGCCGGACAATCTGGTTCAGGCGTTCGCATACCTGCGCCAGCAGGACATCCGGCAACTTTCCGAGCTGCACATGGGAAGCCTTGCTGCCAGGGGATATTGACGCCTTCGGCGAATGCCGTCTGATGCCCGTGCGGAAGGGAGCAAAACGTCACGGACCTGGGCTGCCGCCTCTGTGGAGTATGCTTACGACAAACAATTCATGGCGACTCTTTTGGCAATATTCTGCGGATTGTTCCTAACGACTAAATGGCGAGGCAAGGATCATGCATCTGAACTGGAGATCTTCGGGACGGCCGGGTGATTTTGAAGCGCGAACGGAAATCGGCATCTACAAGCTCATGGTCCTTCCCCTGGGTTGTGCAGCCGCGTTCCATTCGCCGGACACCGGGTTTTTCGACATCAATTCCAAGCCGGGCGTAAGCCTCGAGCAGGCAAAGGAATTGGCCGAAAAGGACTACGAAGCGCGCCGGCTGGCAACCTTGGAGAGGCTGCGACACGAGGACCCGCGGCTGAAAAACGGGTTTCGATGAGGTCGGGTTGCCCATCCCGATCTTGATGAGGCCGACATTCTGGGCAAGCGCCGACGCCACTTGCGCGGCGTAGCGCCGCACCTTCACCCGGCGGCAAGCTCCACGCTCCACTCCTGCAGCAAATTCCCAACCGTCGCCTCGACAATCCCTATCCCCTGTCTTGCGCAGAAGCGCCGTTCCTTGTCGGTCGGCTCGGCGATCAGGGCCCAGCCGGAAGGTTCCGTGGCCGCTGAGTAGATCAGGTCGGAAAGAACCATGCGCTCGGAATCGCGGTCGAGGCGCATGCCGAGCAGCAGGTAGCGCTTGCCTTTGCGCCTGGCCTTGACGAAGCCCGGCACCGCGAAGCCGCCCATGAGTTCGGTGATGTAATCGACATAATCGGCATCCGAGGCGATGTAGCTGGACATCGGCAGCGGTGAGCCCATCGGCTTGAACAGGACGGGCAGGCTGGGGTCGGCCTGCGCCGGGTCGATCTCGGCATAGCTGTCGCCATCGTGGGCGAACAGCTTGAAGCGGTAGTCGGTGCCGCCGATGCGTGCGCAGCCGAGGATCAGCAGGTGCGGCAGGTGGGCGTAGCTGTCCTGCAGCTGCGTGTCGCGGTTGATGTCGATGACGTAGGGCGGGGCGATTGCGGCGAGCCAGTCGTGCAGGGCGGCGCGCGTCCATTTGCCGGTGCCGTAGGTCGTGTCGAGGAAGCGCGTGACGGCGCTGCGGCCGCGCTTGAGTTCGATGTTCATCGCGGCGCGGGGGAATTCGTACATGAGTTTCGGCGCCATCGGCTGGCCGTTGTTCATGGCCAGGATCAGTTGTTCGCCGGTGGCCGGGATTGGCCGCCCGTCGAGTTTCGATCTGACGTCGGCGAGGACGCCGGGGCCGAGATAGGGAACGATGCTGCCGTCGGTGAGGCCGGCCTGCCACCGGTCGAGGAGTTCGCTGGGGATCATTGTTGTGTGCTCCGGGTTGGGTAGGCGTGCTCGTGCAAGAAGCGCACCTGGCGGGGAAGGCCCGTGTTGGCAAGGGGTTCCCGGCCGATTGTCGGACTTGCTACAAGAAAGTCGGCGCTGGTAATACGGTGGCCGATACGTCATTCCGGCGGAAGCCGGAATCCAGTGCGGCGCCGCTACTGGATTCCGGGTCAAGCCCGGAATGACGGGTGCACGGTTGCCGATTAAAGCGTCGCCAGCCGCACCCGGTAGAGCCCGCCGATCACCACGTATTCATCTTCGGCCTTGAGCATGCCGGGCAGCAGCTGGCTGTAGAAGGCCAGCTTGGGCAGCGGCACGTCGACGCCGAGGATGCTGTCGCCGAACTCGCCGGCGCGTTCGCGCGAGCGCGAGAAGGAGCTGATGTTGTTGAGCAAAACGACCTTGGCTTCCGGTCCGCTATGGACATCGTCGGCGGCGACGATCTCGTGGTCGCTCAGCCGGTTCACGCCGCGATACAGGCGGATGTGCGTGCGCGTCGGGAACTGGCGCGCGAGTTCGTACTGGCAGTAGGCATAGAGCAGGTCGAGCTGGGCTTCGAGCGCGTTGGTGCCGTAGAGGCCCGCCGCGCGCATCTCGACATAGCGCTGCCAGGCGGCGCTGCCCGGTTCGCGCAGCGATTCGCCGTGGTGGCGCGGCATCAGGCCGAAGCGCGATTCGACCCAGCCTTTCAGTACCGCGGCTTCGCGTCCGTCGGGGTCGAAGGCCCAGCCGCGCACCACGCGCAGGTAGCTGGCGCGGGCCCGCGACTTTCCGGTCGCCGGCGTCAGGCCCGCGTCCTCCGGATGGCTGAGGCGGAAGTGGGCTTCCATATAACCGACGAAGCGCTGCGCGCGTTCCGCGGCCTCGTCGATTTCGTCGAGCAGTTCGAACAGCGGGCGATGCAGGGCGGCCACGCCGTCGATGGCGAGCGCCGTCGGCGCGCGCTGGAAAGTCAGGCCGCCGAGGATGGCGGCCGGCAGGTTGCAGCGGTTGATCGGCAACCGGGCCGCCACTGGCAAACCCGGCAAACCGGGCGGCAGGTTCGGCGCCGCCTTGTCGGAGCCGCTACAAACCGGCGTGTCGATGTCGCACAGAGGCGCCGTGCCGGAATCCTCCGGGATCGCGGAAAGCCTTGTCACGTCAGGGTTTCTGAGAGTTCATGGCGGCTGGCACGCTCC
Source organism: Rhodocyclaceae bacterium (assembly GCA_006218025.1). Classification (GTDB taxonomy): domain Bacteria; phylum Pseudomonadota; class Gammaproteobacteria; order Burkholderiales; family Rhodocyclaceae; genus Sulfuritalea. The sequence continues at coordinate 49,591 of VBWA01000026.1, forward strand.
GTGCAGTAGTCCTGCCGGGAGCAAGGGAATTCCCCTCGGCTCTAAAGATTTCAACGCAGGACCTCAACAAGGAGAGCGCATCATGGCAAAACTTCGTCAGGCCGCCATCTATGGCAAAGGCGGTATCGGCAAGTCTACCACCACGCAAAATCTCGTCGCCGCGCTGGCCGAAGCCGGCAAGAAGGTGATGATCGTCGGCTGCGACCCCAAGGCCGACTCCACCCGCCTGATCCTGCACGCGAAGGCGCAGAACTCGGTCATGGAACTGGCGGCGGAAGCCGGTTCGGTCGAAGACCTCGAACTCGAGGACGTGCTGTCGGTCGGCTACGGCGGCATCAAGTGCGTCGAATCCGGTGGCCCGGAGCCCGGTGTCGGCTGTGCCGGCCGCGGCGTCATCACCGCGATCAACTTCCTCGAGGAAGAGGGCGCCTACACCGACGACCTCGACTTCGTCTTCTACGACGTGCTCGGCGACGTGGTCTGCGGCGGTTTCGCCATGCCGATCCGCGAGAACA
>VBWA01000088.1:0-581 GCA_006218025.1 Rhodocyclaceae bacterium
TCTTCATCGCGCACCTTCTGGTTACCACGCGGCTTCTTGCCGGAACCGGTCGGAAGACCGCGCAGTAACGAGGATAACGGCGCCATTCGGATAGCCAAGTCGCGGATCGACGCTGAGTTGAAGTTGAAGAACCCGCAGACCTGCCGAATGTGGTAGTAAGTCGTCGGCTCGGGCCACTCGATCACGGCGCGGATTTTCTCGGGGTCCGGACGGACGCCATCCGCGCTTAGTTCGAAGCCGAGGAAGACGACCTTGCGGCGGAACACTTTCGCCTTCTTCGCGCGAATTTTCAAGCCCGATCGTTCGAGGCGGTCGAACAAGATGTTGACCTTGTCAAACATCTCGTCGAGGGTGTCGGCCATCACGAGGATGTCGTCGATGAAGCAGAGACAGTACTCGCCGAGAAGGCCACCCAAGACGATCGTCATGAGGCGTTGAAAACATCCGGGCCCGTTTGAAACGCCGAAAGGCAGCACATTAAACTGATAATGTCTCCCCGGCATCGTGAAGGCCGTCTTGCTCGCCGTTGCAGGGTCGTTCTCCATCTGCATGAAGCCGGATTGTAGATCGAAGGTGCAGAA
>VBWA01000088.1:619-2088 GCA_006218025.1 Rhodocyclaceae bacterium
GGAACGAAGACCGGAGGAAAGGAATACGGACTTTCAGACGGCTGGATGTTGTTCGCTTTAATCCAGCTGTCGACAGTGTCATAACCTGCCGCGATGTTCTCTGGTTTAATGCGACGGGTGGGGACCTTGATCGGCTCGCCTGGTAGAGTTTCGTACCGGACCCGATAAAGACCACACCGGCCCATGTCGTCGTCATCGACAGCGATAGTATGACGGAACGTCCAGTTGACGACGCATTTGAGGAAGCGTTGGTGGAGTTCGGCTGGCAACTCACTTTTCTCAACCGCGAAGTCGCGAAACGCAGACTCCGCGTCGGCCACGGTGTAGACTCGTCGTGGAGCCGGGTGGAGCAGCCGATTAGTCCACTGCACGCTTTCACGCAGTTGTTTCCGCACCGTGCTGGTGTCCGGATGATCAGCATGGCCAACCGGGAATTGCGCTTCGGGTGGCAAACTATCGTGCGGAATGACGACGTGTTCTTTCTCTCGCGGGAAGCGAGGGTCGTCGTCCGTGAGTGTCCCGACGTCGCGGAGACTGGGCGTGATTTCCGGCGGCGGATCGCTATTCGAGTCGAACGCTATCGTAGTCGCCGGCTCTGCGAGAGCTCGCATCCGGATGGAAGCTGGCGTTAGGAAACGGTCGTCCGTTACGTCCAGCGCCGGCGACCGTAGCGCCCCCGCGATCACGTTGCTTGAGACCAAACGGATCGCGCCTGCGAAGGAGTAGGCGACGTCTACCTCTTGCGCTCGATCGTCCCACTGAGACGGTAATAGGCGTGCAACGACCACTCCGCGCGGAAAGTTGACCGACCGCGTCGACGTGTTGACGACAACCATGTTGAGAGTGTCCCCCTCCTCAACTTCGTCTGGCCGTAAATACGTCGAGGCGAGTAGGCAACTGTACCGGCGCAGCAACGCGGCCGCCGGTTCGATGATTCCCCGCGCGTCGCGGCCCTTCGCGATTCGTGTGGCGACCACTTGTGCCGTGAGTCCGCGCAGAACGCATGCGCAGGAAGTCCTCACCACGCAACCGTTATCCATGGCCGACTCGATCGTGTTGATCGCCACCGTCTTGCGACCGCTCTGCTTGAAGAGGTCGTCGCGAGAGCCGAACGTGACTTCACGTCGGTACGGATCGAGGATCATGCAAGAGTCGCGTTGGTACGGAAGACCCAGTAAGGCGATAACCAGGTCGTGTGCGACGTAGAAACCGACCCGCGTCTGTCGTTCTCCCACGCTGATCGTAGTGACGATGCGACCGGCGATCGCGATCGGCTTATTGTCGGCAGTGGTAAATCGTACGTTCGCCGACCACAACGGTGGTTGTACCGTCATCCGTTCGTACACGGAGAAAGGTAGTAAATTCGAAGTCGCGCCTGTATCGAGCAGAGCGCGGAAGGTTGTCGTTCCGATCGCCGCTGGGATCAAGAAGCGAGGGGCGTGAAATAGAGGATCAGTTTCCGGTAGGCG
>VBWA01000089.1 GCA_006218025.1 Rhodocyclaceae bacterium
TTGTGGACTCTTGCACTTTCAAGCCACCGAGGCCAGAGCGACGCGCAAGCGATTTTCAATAAAGCGTGCGTGTTCCTGCGGAATAGAGAGTGGGGAAACTTGCGAGCGCCAATCGGCCATGCGAAGCGAGAGGAGCATCGCGTGAAGCGGCGGAGCGGCCTGCCCGCGGAGTTTCTTCGGAAGCGTGACGTACGCGATCTTCACCAGGCTCGTCATGAGAAGCGCGAATGGCGCCTGACGCTCTACGGTGGTCGGCTTCCAACCTTGGACGCTGCCGAGTCCCATGCTCTGCTTGGCTTCACGAAACGTTTCTTCGATCCCCCAACGCGCGGCATAGAGTTCGGCCACTTGCTTCGCGGACATTTCGAGATCCGTCGTGAAGAAATAGTCGTCGGGCTGCCCACCCTCGGGTTGCCGCACGATGACGATGCGCAGCGGCTTCCTTTTTGCGACGTGGTACCAGAGCGCGACAAACGTGTGGACGAGGAGTTTCCGCCGCTTGCCGTACTGCAGAGCCGTTATGGGATGGAACTTCGCCGTCTCGGCGATCTTCGCCAGCTTTCCGAGGAGCGGCCCTTTCCACACCGGGTGCCCCTTGGCGCCCTTTCGGCGCTTCTCTGGAACAGCGTTGATCGTCGCGTCCCGGCGCATCCGCGAAACGAAATCCACGTTGAGGGGAAGGTCCCGGATCACGTCGCCCGATGAGTAAGCCCCGTCTGCAACAACATCGATTCTTCTCTCGGGAATCCATGCGGAAATCGTCTTGATCAAATCGAGCGCCAGCTCGATGCGAGTCTGAAACTTGATCCCGTTGACGCAGTCTTTCTCGCGTCGATGCAGGCTCGCCATGATCGGGATCGACATCACGCGCTTCGGCCAGAACGGAAGCCTCAGCAGGATGCAGGCCACCACCCAGTTGTTGGACCAGTGCATCACGTTGCGCGTCTGGGTCGAGCGAGTCGCGTCCCGGAAGTACGCGGCGAAGGCGACGCAGCGTCCCCAGCGTTGCGTCGTCGTGTCGTCGATCGCGATCCGGACGCAACCCTTGGGGCAAAGCAAAGGAAGGATGAGGTTGACTAGGAGTGACCGCCACACGTCCGTTAAGTCCCAGCTCGACTTCGAAAAGAACCGGTTGTAGGACTCGACCGCTTTGGTGGCCCGTCGGCCGGCGCAGGCCACGACGCGAGTCACCGTTCGGCGTCCGAGGCAAAGGATCCAGCCCCATGCCAGGGACTGAAAGGTCCGGCTTGTCGGCTGGGAAAAGCAGGAACCGAGCGCAAGGAGAACCCGCTCGAAGGACGATATGACTTCAGAATCGAACATGGCCGGCCTCCGGGAGTAGGTGCCTCGCAACACCCTCATCGGCAGGCCGGCCGCTTCGTTTTTAGCCAAACTAAAGGGCGTCTAGCGCCCTAAAAAGTGCAAGAGTTGAG
>VBWA01000090.1 GCA_006218025.1 Rhodocyclaceae bacterium
GCGGGCAACGACACGCTGACCGGCGGCACAGGCAACGACGCCTTCATGGTCGATGCCGGCACCGACACGGTCACCGACTACGTCGATGGAGCCGACACGCTGACGGTAAGCGCTGGCGCCACGGCCGTCATCAGCGGCAGCGGCACCCTCAGCGTCAGCACAGCGACCAACAGCGGCATGATCGCCCTTACCGGCGGCAGCGGCAACGACACGCTGACCGGCAGCGCAGGTGCGGACATACTGACAGGCGGTGCGGGCAACGACTCGCTGACCGGCGGTGCGGGCAACGACACGCTGGCAGGTGGCGCCGGTACCGACACGCTGGCTGGCGGAGCCGGTACGGACACCGCCGACTTCAGCGATGCGGTTACTGCGGTTACGGTGACCCTTTCGAGTGGCGCCGGTACAGCCACGGGCGGCTCGACGGACATCCTTACGGGCATCGAGAACCTGATCGGCGGCAGCGGCAACGACGCATTGACCGGCGACACCGGCGACAACGTACTGACGGGCGGCGCCGGCAACGACACGCTGACCGGCGGCGCCGGCAACGATACCTTCGTAGTGGATGCCGGCACCGACACGCTTATGGACTTTGTCGCCGGAAGCGATACGCTCGTAGTGGCTACTGGAGCTACGGCGATCATCTTCAGCAGCGGAACAGTCGATGAAACGCTGAGCTATACGAGCGAGCCAAGTTCGACCCTGGAGTGGGACGCCGGTGCTGGCAACGACACGCTGATCCTGACGGATAACAACGGCAGCACGAACGACCTGGACGGTGTGCGCAATGTCGAGACAGTGCAGATAATCGGTGCCGGGGCCAGCGTTGCGACGGTGGATCTGCTGGTCGGTTCGGGTTTGACGCTCACAGTCGATGGCACGGCACTGACCGGTGCCTTGACCTGGAACGGCACGGCCGAAACGGACGGTGTATTTTCCGTCACGGGCGGTGCGGGTAACGATGTACTGACAGGCGGCGCCGGAAACGATACTTTGAATGGCGGCAACGGCGACGACACGCTGAAGGGTGGTGCGGGCACCGACACGCTGAATGGTGGAGCAGGCAACGACACCGCCGACTTCAGCGATGCGGTTACTGGGGTGGCGGTGACGCTTTCGAGTGGCGCCGGCACGGCGACGGGCGGATCGACCGACATCCTGACCGGCATCGAGAACCTGACGGGCGGCAGCGGCGACGATGCCCTGGCCGGCGATACCGCCGACAACACCCTGACCGGCGGACTTGGCAACGATACGCTGACAGGCGGCACCGGCAACGACGCCTTCATGGTCGATGCGGGTACCGATACGGTCACCGACTTCGGCAACGGAGCCGACACCATCTCGGTAGGCGCAGGCGCCACGGCCGTCATCAGCGGCAGCGGCACGCTCAGCGTCAGTGCAGCGACCAACAACGGCACGATCCAG
>VBWA01000003.1 GCA_006218025.1 Rhodocyclaceae bacterium
CGAGGCAGGTGCCGGAAACGAGGCCGACGTAGCCGGTGCCGATGACTGTGATTTTCATGGTGTTATCAAAGGATGATGTCGAATTCTTCGGTACGCCGGGGCGGATAGGTTTCCCAGCCGCCGCAGCCCGGACAGCGCCAGTAGAACTGGCGCGCCTTGAAGCCGCAGGCGTCGCAGCGATAGCGCGCGACGCGGCGGGTGTGATTGTGGATCAGGTTCTTGATCAGTTCCAGATCGGGGCGGCGCTCGGGTGGGACCACCATGATCTGCGCCTCGAGCAGCTTGTCAAGGCCGAGCAGCGTCGGATTGCGGCGCAGCTCGTCGCGCACCAGCGTGTAGGCGGCCTCCGGGCCGTCGTTCTCGAGTTCGGCGCGAAACACCGCGTCGAGCAGGTCCAGCGAGGGATGACGTTCCAGCCAGCCGCGCAGGAGCGCGATGCCTTGCTCCATGCGACCCAGCTGCACATGCACCGTCATCAGCTTTTCGGCGACGAGTGCGAGATAGACCGGGTTCTGCTGTTCGATGCGCTTCCAGTAATCGATCGCCGCGTTTAGGTCACCCCGGCCAGCGCCGACTTTTGCCGCCAGGTCGCCGAGAAGCAGCGTGGCGCGCACGCATTTCCTGTTGGCGACCAGCGCCTCGTCGAGCAGGCGCTGCGCCTCGTCATGGCGGTCATGCAGCATTTCATTGGCCGCCATCTCGCAGCGAAACTCGGCGATTTCCTTTTGCCAGAGATGATCGGCATGGTTCGGCATGGCGTCGCAGGTGGCAATCGCCTTGGCCCATTCCTTTTCCTGCTGGTAGATCTCGAGCAGGTTCTTCAGCGCCTCTTCATCGCGGTCGGTGCCGCGCAGCTTGATGAATATATCCTCGGCGCGATCGAGCAGGCCGGCCTTGAGGTAGTCCTGGCCGAGCTCGGACAGGGCGTGCAGCCGCTGTGAGGCCGACAGGCCGTCGCGCTCGATGAGGTTCTGATGGACGCGGATCGCGCGATCGGTCTCGCCGCGACGGCGAAAGAGGCTGCCCAGCGCGAAATGCAGTTCGATGGTTTCCGGATCGATCCGCGCGGCTTCGATGAAGGCCTCGATGGCCTGATCCGGCTGCTCGTTGAGCAGGAAATTCAGACCCTTGAAATACGAGCGCGGCAAGGCGCGCGACTCCTTGAGGATCTGCCTGATGTCGATCCGCGCGGCAATCCAGCCAAGGCCGAAAAAGATCGGCAGGACCAGCAGCCACCAGAGTTCAATTTCCATCATGTTTGCGTGGCTCGTGATCCGGATCGCGCTGCGGGCGCAGGAAGACGCTCAGGGCCGCCGTCAGGCCGACCGCGACGCCAATCGCGAACACGGCGAGGATGACCACCGAGATCGGCGCCGTCCAGGCCTGATCGAGAAAGAAGCGCAGTTCCATCGGGCCGCTGTTCTTGATCGCCAGGCCGAACAGGCCGACGAAGACCACGATACGCAACAGCCAGACAAGGAGCTTGAGCAGGGTAGTCACGGCAAGCTAGTCAAATTTGAGTATTCACGAAAAAAAACGGCACCTGCCTAAGGTGCCGCTCTGATGCTGAAACAACGGCGCAATTCATGGCCGGTAATCGACGCGTTCCCGCAACTCCTTGCCGGCCTTGAAATGGGGCACGTACTTTTCGGGTACCTGCACCTTGTCGCCCGACTTCGGATTGCGACCGACACGCGGTGGCCGATAGTTCAGCGCAAAACTGCCGAAACCGCGTATCTCGATGCGATCATTGCGGACCAGTGCCGCAGTGAGCGCATCGAGAATCATCTTGACGGCATAGTCGGCATCCTTCGCCACCAGCTGGGGAAAACGCTCCGCCAGCCGGGCGATGAGCTCCGATTTGGTCATGAGATCAGGCTTATTGCGGCTGGTTCTGGTTGAGCTTGGCCTTGAGCAGCGCGCCGAGATTGGTCGTGCCGCTGCTGGCCGAACTGTCGGAAGCCAGCTTTTGCATCGCCTGGCTCTGTTCCACCTGATCCTTGGCCTTGATCGAAAGGTTGATCGAACGCGTCTTGCGATCCACGTTGATGATCATGGTTTCGATCGTTTCGCCGACCTTCAGATGCTGGGTCAGATCCTCGATGCGATCGCGCGAGAACTCGGAGACGCGCAGATAGCCTTCGACTTCGGAGCCCAGATCGATCACCGCACCACGCTGATCAACGCTGGTCACCGTACCGGAAACCAGGCTGTTCTTGTCGTGCGTGGCGACGAAGCTGGTGAAAGGATCGCCATCGAGCTGCTTGACGCCGAGCGAAATGCGTTCTTTCTCGACATCAATGGAAAGCACCACGGCCTCGACTTCATCGCCCTTCTTGAAGTTCTGCTTGGCTTCTTCGCCGGTGGCAGACCAGGACAGATCGGACAGATGCACCAGGCCGTCGATACCGCCGGGCAGGCCGATGAAGATGCCGAAGTCGGTAATCGACTTGATGGCGCCGCGGACCTTGTCGCCCTTCTTGTGGTTCATCGCAAAATCGTCCCACGGGTTCGCCATGCACTGCTTCATGCCGAGCGAAATGCGGCGACGGTCTTCGTCGATTTCGAGGATCATCACTTCGACTTCATCGCCCAGCTGGACAACCTTGGTCGGATGAATGTTCTTGTTGGTCCAGTCCATTTCCGAAACGTGCACCAGGCCTTCGATGCCCTGCTCGATCTCGACGAACGAACCGTAATCGGTCAGGTTGGTGACCTTGCCGAACAGGCGTGTGCCCTGCGGATAACGGCGGGCGATTCCCACCCACGGATCTTCGCCCAGCTGCTTCATGCCGAGGCTGACGCGATTCTTTTCCTGGTCGAACTTGAGCACCTTGGCGGTGACTTCGTCGCCGACGTTGAGCACTTCCGACGGGTGACGCACGCGGCGCCAGGCCAGGTCGGTGATGTGCAGCAAACCGTCGATGCCGCCGAGGTCGACGAATGCGCCGTAGTCGGTGATGTTCTTGACGATGCCCTTGATGACGGTGCCTTCCTGCAGGTTTTCCAGCAGCTTCTGGCGCTCCTCACCCATGCTGGCCTCGAGCACGGCGCGGCGCGAAACCACCACGTTGTTGCGCTTGCGGTCGAGCTTGATGACCTTGAATTCGTATTCCTTGCCTTCGAAAGGCGTGGTGTCCTTGACCGGGCGGGTATCGACCAGCGAACCGGGGAGGAAGGCGCGAATGCCATTGACCATGACGGTCAGGCCGCCCTTGACCTTGCCGGTGATCAGACCCTTGACCAGGGCGCTGTCGACCATGGCCTTGTCGAGATCGTTCCAGGCGGCGATCCGCTTGGCCTTTTCACGCGAGAGGCGCGTTGCGCCGTAACCGTCTTCGAGCATTTCGATCGCGACCAGGACGAAATCGCCCGGCTTGGCTTCGAGTTCGCCACGTTCATTGTGGAATTCCTCGACGGGGATCATGCTTTCGGACTTGAGACCGGCATTGACGACCACGAAGTTCTGGTCGATGCGGACAACTTCGGCCGTGATGACTTCACCGGCACGCATTTCCTGGCGCTGGAGGCTTTCCTCGAACAGGGCGGCAAAGCTCTCCATGGGTGAAGCTTGTGAAGCTTCGGCAATAGCAGCAGTAGACATTGAGTTAGGGACCTTACGGATGTTTGTCACCGGGGTGACGGGTTGGTTGCTGTTCGCCGCAGCAGCCGGGCGGCCGCTGCGACACCTTTGTTGCAATGCTTCCTTGAAACTTTCCTTATTTCCGATTCACAGTCGCTGCCTCTCGACGATGCTCATCACGGCCGCCACTGCTGCTTCGATGTTCATCTCGGTGGTATCCACCAGGTCTGCATCGTCGCAATGCCGGAGGGGTGCCACGCTGCGCTGGGCGTCGCGTGCATCCCGTTCCTGCAAATCCTGTAAAAGGGCGTGCATGTTAGCAGGCATCCCCTTTCCGATCAACTGTTTATAGCGTCTTTCTGCACGCGCGGCGGCGGAAGCCGTGAGGAACACCTTGGCCGTCGCGGCGGGAAAGACCACCGAGCCCATATCGCGCCCGTCCGCCACCAGCCCGGGAAAACGGCGATAGGCGCGCTGGCGGGCCAGCAGCGCGGCGCGCACCGCCGGCAATGCCGCCACTTTCGAGGCGCCGGCCGAGACTTCTTCGCTGCGGATGGCGTCGGTGACATCGTCGCCCGCGAGCAGGATGCGGCCGCCCTCGAAACTCGCCGGCAGACCGGCGGCCAGCGCCGACACGCCGGTTTCGTCATCCAGCGCCACGCCGGCCCGCAGCGCCGCCAGCGCGGTCAGGCGATACAGCGAGCCGCTGTCAAGATAGTGGTAACCGAGGGCCGCGGCGACACGCTCGGCCACGGTGCCCTTGCCCGAGGCAGAGGGGCCGTCGATGGCGATCACCGGCGCGGTGATTTCAGCGAAAGCGTCGAAGTAGTCGGGAAAGGTCTTGTTCACGCATTGCGGATCGTTGATCGTGACCGGCACTCCACCGAGCGCCGCCAGCGAGAAGCACATCGCCATGCGGTGATCGTCGTAGGTGTCGATCGCAGCGCCCGCCTTGAAAGTCGGCGCTGGTGTGACGGCGATGAAATCAGCGCCCTCCTCCACCACCGCGCCGAGCTTCCTCAGTTCGGTCGCCATCGCCGCAATGCGATCGGTTTCCTTGACGCGCCACGAGGCAATATTGCGCAGGACGCAGCGGCCATCGGCGAACAGAGCGGCCACCGCCAGCGTCATCGCCGCATCGGGAATGTGATTGAGGTCGAGATCGAAAGCCTTGAGCCTGCCCGTTGCCGGCGCGCGCGCCTCGATGTGCTGCTCGCCCCATTCGATGCGCGCACCCATCGCTTGCAGTGCATTGGCGAAACGTACATCCCCCTGAATGCTGTCGCGGCCGACGCCTTCGACTCGCACCGGACCCCCGCCAATCGCGCCGGCAGCAAGGAAATAGGACGCCGCCGAAGCATCGCCTTCTACATGCAGCACGCCGGGGCTGCGATAGCGCTGGCCTGCGGCTATCGTGAAACGCTGCCAGCCTTCGCGCTCGACCGTGACGCCGAAGCGCGCCATCAGGTTCAGCGTGATCTCGATGTAAGGCCGCGAGATGAGTTCGGTCGTCATCTCGATCACTGCCGCTGCACCCGTGAGAGGCAAGGCCATCAGCAGCGCGGTGAGGAACTGCGAAGACACGTCGCCCCGCAGCCTGATCGGAGCCGTAAGGTTCACCTCCGCCGGATGAATGGCCAGCGGCGGAAAGCCGGGATTGCCCGTGTAGCGCACATCGGCACCGATCTGCAGCAGGCCATCGACCAGATCGCCGATGGGCCGCTCGTGCATGCGCGGCACGCCGGACAGGCGATAGTGCCCTCCCGACAAGGCCAGCGCCGCCGTCAGCGGCCGGATCGCCGTGCCGGCATTGCCCATGAAAAGATCGGCGTCCTTGACCGGGAAAACGCCGCCGCAGCCTTCGACACGCCAGCAATTGCCGCCAAGCGCCGTAAGGCCAACGCCGACTCCTTGCAGCGCCGCCAGCATCACCTGTGTGTCATCGGAATCCAGCAGATCGCGGATTTCGGTCGTTCCTTCCGCCAGCGTCGCCAACAGCAACATGCGGTTGGAAATGCTTTTCGATCCGGGCAGACGCACGCTGCCGGAGGCATACGTCAGGGGCGGGAGGTCAAGATGGTTCATACCGTATGTTGGAAGATTGTGGATTATTCGAACAGCGCCCACTAATCATGAAACTGATCGCTCAGATTCACTTCGCCTTCCATTCTCTGGGGCCACTTGCTGATGTCCCTAAAACACGCTAGCTGCCGCTGAGCCTGAAGAAAACTCATGGTCGCGTAGCAGTCGATAGATACGCCAACCACCTCAATCTTCTGCAACCAGAATATTGTTCCTTCAGTCATTCAACTGAAAACCGGGGAGCAAACCGTGTTTCTGTTGAATCGCCGTCTCGCTGGCGCCGACTCTTGTCGAAACCGGTAAAAGGAACTTCACCTTGAGACGTTCAGCGCAAACCAAAGGACAACCCATTCTCACCCCCTGCTCCTGCTCGATTCGACCAGTTGAATCATCGCTGTGACGAAAGTGTCCGCCTGGTCGACAGCCCAGTCTGCACTTTCTCGTGAAACAGCCTGCTCCGTGTAGTCGGCCGCCTGACGAATTTCGAACACCCGATTGAGTGCCTTGCCCAAGTCCACACGGACATGGCCGGGTTTCACGAGACGCAGGCCGAAGGCCGCTATAAGACCGCTGTGTGTTCTCGCCTCGGACGCGTCACCCGCCGATGCAAGCAACGCTGCTCGTGCTGCGTCGAACATCGCGTAGTAGGCGCGATTGCACGCACCATCGACGTCGCCCGCATTCAGCAGAAGCCGGGCCGACGCTGCGGCGCGCGCCGCCTTGTCTAGAAAATCGGCGGCCTTCACAGGGTGATGCCCTCGCGTTGAATGTTCTCAAGCAGACGCGGATTTGAGTAAGCCTCCGGATGACTCCACTCTTCCTGCCAGATCGGTAGCGGCTGGATAAGGACGCCTGTTTCCAGCAGGACATCGAAGGCCATGTCAGCCATTTCCAGCTTGGTTTGCATGAAATCACCATGCGCTTCGCTGAGCACTACCGCAACATCGGCATCGCTATCTGGACGCCCATCGCCACGCGCACGGCTACCGAACAAGATCAGTTTCGCCAAGGCGTGGCGAAGCGCTACCTTCTTGCTGAATGCATTGATAGCGCGATCCATAGCTGAACTCATGACTGCTCTACCAGTTGTTGTCGCGGCAACAATATCCATCCTGTTATCCGATAATTTCGGCAAGCCGAACGGCCACCTGAGAAACTGCTTCTGCCGCCGTCGACTTGCCGATTAGACGATACTGGCCAACAGCACGGTTGCGACCTTCAGGCACGGCGGGCTCCCGAGGTGATGACAGACGCAATGATAGTCCTGCTACTCGCCCGGCGGCAACAGGGAATCCAGCCACGCGTCGCGTCGCGCGCGGGCTGTCGAAAACAGGGCTTCGAGGCCATCCGCATCGCCTCCGGCGAGCAGCACGCGGGTGCGCATCAGCTCGACCATGTAGGCATCGAGTTCCTGCAGCAGGGCATGGCGATTGGCGACGCAGATGTCGCGCCACATCTCCGGATGGCTGCTGGCGATGCGCGTGAAATCGCGAAAGCCGCCGGCAGCGAAACTGAACAGTTGATCGGCATTGTGGCGGCTGGAGAGGTCATGCACCAGGGCAAACGCCAGCAGATGCGGCAGGTGGCTCACCGCCGCAAAAACGCGATCGTGCTCGTCCGGCGCGAGTTGCGACACCTTCGCGCCGCTGGCTTCCCAGGCTGCACGCACGCGAGCCACGGACTCCTGGGTGTTTTCCGGCAGGGGCGTGAGCACCACGCGCTTGTCGCGATAGAGGTCGGCCGTCGCCGCGCCCACACCGCTTTTCTCGGCGCCAGCAATCGGATGGCCGGGGACGAACTGGGCAATCTTCCCACCCAAGGCCGCACGCGCCGCCGCAACCACGTCGGACTTGGTGCTGCCGCCGTCGGTCACCAGCGTTTTCGGACCGAGATGCGGCGCCAGCGCTGCCATCACCGCCGGCATCTGCCCAACTGGCATGCCCAGCAGCACGAGATCGGCACCATCGAGGGCATCGGCCCAGTCGGTGGCAATCTGATCGATCACCCCTAGCTTCAGCGCCTCTTCCAGCGGTGCGCGGGTGCGGCCCATGCCGACCACTCGCCGTGCCGCCAGCGCCGACTTCTGCGCCAGTGCAAACGAGCCGCCGATCAGGCCGACGCCGCAGACGACTATCTTTTCAAATTGCATCGATCAGGCCAGCGCCTTCTCGAGCGCTTCGAGGAAACGGTCATTCTCGCGTTCCAGACCGATGGTGACGCGCAAGTGCTCCGGCATCCCGTAATTGGCTACGGGCCTGACGATCACGCCCTGCTTCAACATGCGCTGGTTGACGCCGGCCGCATCGCCGGCCTTGAACGTAACGAAGTTGCCATGCGAAGGAATGTGCGACAGCCCCAGCCGCTTCAATCCGGCGAGTATCTGTTCCATGCCGCGACGATTGGACTCGTAGCTCTCGGCAAGAAAGAGGTGGTCATCGAGTGCCGCAACGGCCGCGGCAAGCGCCAGATTATTCGCGTTGAACGGCTGGCGCACGCGATTCAGCAGGTCGGCAACTTCAGCGGAGGCGAGCCCATAGCCGATGCGCAGACCGGCCAGGCCATACACTTTGGAGAAGGTGCGGGTGATCAGCAGATTGGGAAAATCCTTGAGCCAGGCCACGGTATCGGCGCGATCCGCCGGCGGCAGGTATTCGTTGTAGGCCTCGTCCAGCACCACGACCACATCCGGCGACAGGGATTGCAGGAAAGCCTTGATCTGCGGATAGGGCAGGAAGTTGCCGGTCGGATTGTTCGGGTTGGCGATCCAGACGATGCGCGTATCCGGACGGATCGCCGCGCGCATGGCGTCGAGATCGTGGCCGAACTCCCTGGCCGGAACCGCTATGCATTCGGCGCCCGCCGACATGGTTGCCAGCGGATAGACGGCGAAGGCATGGCGCGAAAACACCGACGAGCGCCCGGGCGAGAGAAACACCCGCGCGGCGAGGTCGAGCACGTCGTTGGAGCCGTTGCCGATCACGATCTGGTTCATGCCCAGGCCATAGCGCTCGGCCAGCGCCCGGGTCAAATCGAAGTTGTCCGGGTAGCGCTCGATCCCGCCACTGACTCCAATGAGCGCCTTTTCCACCGCGGCACGCGCCAGCGGACTCATGCCCAGCGGATTTTCGTTGGACGCGAGCTTGACGATGCTCTCGACCGGAATGCCCATTTCGCGGGCCAGTTCGGTGATCGGCTTGCCCGGCAGGTAGGGCGAGATGGCGCGGATATAGGCGGGTGCGAGATCGGCTGTGCTCATGGCTTCCTCATGGCGTAGCGTGCGGGTAGGAGCCGAGTTCCTTGACGAAGCCGGCCCTGCCGCGAAGATCGTCGAGCGCAGCGGCGACGGCGGCATCCTGCCGGTGTCCCTCGACATCGATGAAAAACACGTATTCCCAGCGGCTGCCGCCAAAACCGCGTGCCGGCCTCGATTCGAATTTGCTCATCGAGACGCCATGATCGGCCAGCGGCGTCAGCAGATCGTGCACCGCGCCCGGCTTGTTCTGTGCCGAACAAACGAAGGACGTCTTGTCCTGCCCGGAAGGCCCGGCATCGTGCTGCGCCAGCACCAGGAAGCGCGTGGTGTTGTTCGAGTCGTCTTCGATGTTCGACGCCAGTTGCTTGAGGCCGTACAGCACGCCGGCGCCCTCCCCCGCGATCGCGCATGATTCCGGATCTTCGGCAGCCATCCGAGCCGCCTCGGCATTGCTGGCCACCGGCACCCGCGGCAAGCCCGCCAGATTCCGGTTGAGCCATTCATGGCACTGCGCCAGGGACTGGGCGTGGGAATAGAGACGCTTCACGCCGTCCATGGACTCCGCCTTGGACAGCAGATTCTGGTGGATGCGCAGCATCACTTCGCCGCAAATCATCAGCGGCGAGGTCAGCAGCAAATCGAGGCTGCGGCTCACGGCGCCTTCGGTGGAATTTTCCACCGGCACCACGCCGTAATCGGCGTTGCCCGACTCGACGGCGCGGAACACATCGTCAATCGCGCCGAAGGGAGAAAATGTCGGCGCGGAGCCGAAGTGCTTCTTGGCTGCGCTTTCGGTAAAGGTGCCGGCCGGCCCGAAATAGGCAATGCGCAGGGGCTGCTCCAGCGCCAGGCAGGCCGACATCACTTCGCGGAATATCCGCTGCACGGCCGCGTCCGGCAGGGGACCGGGATTGTCGGCCACCAGACGACGCAATACCTGGGCCTCGCGCTCCGGCCGGTAGATATTGCCCTTCTTGATTTCGCCGATGCGATGCGCATACTGCGCCCGCTCGGAGAGCAGGCGCAACATCTCGTTGTCTGCGCGATCGATGCCTTCGCGCAGTCGGTTGAGTTCTTCCTTGTCGTCGGCCATCAGCCTTCGAGCGGCAGGTAACGCACCGCCAGCACGCCCTCGATCCCGGCAATCGAGTCGATCACCTCTTTCGGCACCTTGCTCTCCACATCGACCAGGGTGTAGGCAACCTCGCCTTTCGACTTGTTCATCATGTTGTGGATGTTCAGGCCGGCCTTGGCCATGGCCGTGGAGATCTGTCCCAGCATGTTGGGCACGTTCGAATTGGCGACGGCGACGCGGAATTTCGACTCGCGCGGCATGACCATGTTGGGGAAGTTCACCGCGTTCTGCACGTTGCCGTCCTCCAGATACTCGCGCAGCTGGTCGGCGACCATGATCGCGCAATTCTCTTCCGCCTCGCCGGTGGAGGCGCCCAGATGCGGCAGGGCGATGACGTGCGGATGGTTGTTGGCGTGCGGGCTGGGGAAATCGCAAACATAGGCGCCGAGCTTCCTGGCATCGAGCGCGGCAAGCACGGCCGCCTCATCCACCACGCCATCGCGGGAAAAGTTCAGCAGCACGGCATTATGTTTGGTGTGCGCCAGCATTTCCGCGTTGATCATCTTGCGCGTTGCATTGACCAGAGGCACATGCAGCGAGATGAAGTTGGCGTTCTTCAGCACCTCGCTCACGCTGTTGGCCTTCTTCACCTGCGACGGCAGGCTCCAGGCCGCGTCGACGGTGATCTCGGGATCGTAGCCGAGCACGTTCATGCCCAGCTTGATCGCCACGTCGGCCACCAGACAACCGATCTTGCCCAGGCCGATCACGCCCAGCGTGTGCCCCGCCAGTTCGAAGCCGGCGAAGTTCTTCTTGCCGTCCTCGACCTTCTTCTCCATGGCCGGATCGGCGGGATCGAGCGCGGCGACGAACTTCATCGCGCCGCCGATGTTGCGCGCCGACAGCAACATGCCGGCGACCACCAGTTCCTTGACCGCATTGGCGTTGGCGCCCGGCGCGTTGAATACCGGCACGCCGCGCGCCGACATCGCCGGCACCGGAATGTTGTTGGTACCGGCGCCGGCGCGGCCGATGGCCAGCACCGATTGCGGGATCTCCACCGAGTGCATGTCGGCCGAGCGCACCAGGATGGCGTCCGGCTGGGCGACGTCCTTGCCGACCTGGTAGCGCTCCGCCGGCAGGCGTTTCAGGCCGTTCTGGGATATCTGGTTGAGCACCATGACCTTGAAGGGATCAGCCATGCTCATTTACCGAACCTCGCCTCGAATTCCTTCATGTACGCGACCAGCGCCGCGACGCCGGCGACGGACATGGCGTTGTAGATGGAAGCGCGCATGCCGCCGACGGAGCGGTGCCCCTTGAGCTGCACCATGCCTTTGGCCTTGGCGCCCTTGAGGAATTCTTCGTCCAGCGCGGCGTCCTTGAGCGTGAAGGGCACGTTCATGCGCGAGCGGTCTTCCTTGCGCACCGGATTGGCGTAGAAGCTCGACGCATCGATGCAGTCATAAAGCATCTTGGCCTTGGCGACGTTCTGCTTTTCCATGGCCGCCAGGCCGCCCTGCTGCTTGAGCCACTGGAACACCAGGCCGGCGATGTAGATGCCATAGGTGGGCGGCGTGTTGTACATCGAATCGTTTTCGGAGTGGGTCTTGTAGTCCAGCATGGTTTGCGGCGTGGGAACGCCCTTGCCGATCAGATCGTCGCGGATGATGACGATGGTCAGCCCGGCCGGGCCGATGTTCTTCTGCGCCCCGGCGTAGATCAGGCCGTACTTGCTGACATCGACCGGCTTCGACAGGATGTTCGACGACATGTCGCATACGAGCGGAACATTGCCGGTTTCCGGCGTCCAGTGGAATTCGACGCCGCCGATGGTCTCGTTGCCCGTGTAATGGACGTAGGCCGCATCCTTGTCGAGCTTCCAGTCCTTCTGCGCCGGGGCGTAGGTGAACTTGCCGTCCTCGCTGCTGGCGACGACATTCACCATGCCAAATGCCTTGGCCGCCTTGATGGCCTTTTTCGCCCATTCGCCGGTATGCACGTAGTCGGCACTGGCCTTGCCGGCCAGCAGGTTCATCGGGATCATCTCGAACTGCAGCGTCGCGCCGCCTTGCAGGAACAGCACCTTGTAATTGGCGGGAATTGCCATCAGTTCGCGCAAGTCGGCTTCGGCCTGGGCATGGATTCCCATGTATTCCTTGCCGCGATGACTCATTTCCATCACCGACTGGCCGCTGCCGTGCCAGTCGAGCAATTCATCGGCGGCCTGCTTGAGAACGGCCTCGGGCAAGGCTGCGGGTCCTGCGCTGAAATTGAAAATGCGTGCCATGATTTGTCTCACTCCTCGATATCAGGTTCTTCGGATTCTTCGATTTCTTCGGTTTCAATCACTTTTTCGACGCCGGCGAGATAGGTGCCGTCGTCGAGATTGATCAGTGTCACGCCCTGGGTCGAGCGGCTCATGACGCGAATGTCCGTCACCCGGGTGCGAATCAGCACGCCGCCGGTCGAGATCAGCATGATTTCCTCGCGGGTTTCACCCAGGCTGGCGAGGACTGCCGCAACGACCTTGCCGTTGCGCTCGGACGTCTGGATCGCGATCATGCCCTTGGTGCCACGGCCATGGCGGGTGTACTCGGCGATCGGCGTGCGTTTGCCGAAGCCGTTCTCGGTCGCCGTCAGCACGGAATAATCCTCGCTGTCCGCCACCAGCATCGAAATCACCTTCTGCCCGTCTTCCAGCATCATGCCGCGCACGCCGCGTGCTTCGCGGCCCATCGGCCGCACGTCATCCTCGGCAAAGCGCACGGCCTTGCCGGCATCGGAGAACAGCATCACGTCGCACTGGCCGTTGGTGATGGCGACACCGATCAGGCGATCCCCTTCGTCCAGCCCGACGGCAATGATGCCCGCCTTGCGCGGATTGGCGAAGCTGGTCAGCGGCGTCTTTTTTACCGTGCCCATGCCGGTGGACATGAAGACGAAGTGCTCCTCGTCGAATTCCTTGACCGGCAGGATGGCGGTGATCTTCTCGCCTTCCTCGAGCGGGAACAGATTGACGATCGGCTTGCCGCGCGAGGCGCGCTGCCCTTCAGGCGCTTCGTAGACCTTGAGCCAATAAACGCGGCCGCGGCTGGAAAAGCACAGGATGTAGTCGTGGGTGTTGGCGACGAACAGGCGATCGACGAAATCATCTTCCTTGATCGCCGCTGCCTGCTTGCCGCGCCCGCCACGCCGCTGGGCCCGATAGTCGGCCAGGGGCTGACGCTTGATGTAGCCGGTATGCGACAACGTGACCACCATGTCTTCACGGACGATCAGGTCTTCCAGATTGATGTCGGCGGTACTGAGCACGATTTCGGAACGCCGCGCATCGCCGAACTGCGCCCGCACTGCCGCAAGCTCGTCACCGATGATCGTGGTGATGCGCTCGGGGCGGGCCAGGATATCCAGAAGGTCGGCGATCTGGTCCATCACCTCCTTGTATTCGGCGACGATCTTGTCCTGCTCCAGCCCGGTCAAACGCTGCAGGCGAAGTTCGAGAATTGCCTGGGCCTGTGCATCGGACAGCAAATAGCCGTTGGCAGAAAGGCCGAACTCCGCACCGAGACCATCGGGGCGCGAGGACTCTGCCGCGACGCGGGCCAGCATGCCTTCCACCAGGGTCGAGCGCCAGGTGCGCGCCATCAAGCCGCGCTTGGCTTCCGCCGGAGTCTGAGCCGCCTTGATCAAGGCGATGATTTCATCGACGTTCGACAGCGCGACGGCCAGGCCTTCGAGGATGTGGCCGCGCTCGCGCGCCTTGCGCAGTTCGAACACCGTGCGCCGCGTGATGACCTCGCGCCGGTGGGCGAGGAAGCACTGCAGCATGTCCTTCAGATTCAGCAGCTTCGGGCGGCCATCGACCAGGGCCACCATGTTCATGCCGAAGGTGTCCTGCAACTGGGTCTGCTTGTAAAGGTGATTCAGCACCACCTCCGGCATCTGACCCTTCTTCAATTCGATCACCAGGCGCATGCCCGATTTATCGGACTCGTCCTGGATATGGGCGATGCCCTCGATCTTCTTCTCGTGCACCAGCTCGGCGATCTTTTCCTGCAGCGTCCTCTTGTTGACCTGGTAGGGCAATTCGTCGACCACGATGGCCTGCCGCCCGCTGCGCTGCAAATCCTCGATATGGGTGCGTGCCCGCATGATGACGCGACCGCGGCCCGTGAGGTAGCCGTCGCGGACGCCGGAAACACCGTAGATCAGCCCGGCCGTGGGAAAGTCGGGCGCGGGAATGATATTGATCAGTTCGTCGATGGTCGTTTCCGGCTTGGCCAGCAGGAGCAGGCAGGCATCCACCACCTCGTTGAGGTTGTGCGGCGGAATATTCGTCGCCATGCCCACGGCGATACCCGCGGAACCGTTGATCAGCAGATTGGGGATGCGCGCGGGGAGCACCAGCGGTTCGTGCTCCGAACCGTCGTAGTTGGGGCCGAAATCGACGGTTTCCTTGTCGATGTCGATCAACAGCTCATGGCCGATGCGCGCCATGCGTATTTCCGTATAGCGCATCGCCGCTGCGTTGTCGCCGTCGACCGAGCCGAAGTTGCCTTGTCCATCGACCAGCATGTAGCGCAGGGAGAAATCCTGCGCCATGCGCACAATCGTGTCGTAGACCGCCGTGTCGCCGTGGGGATGGTATTTACCAATGACGTCGCCGACGATGCGCGCAGACTTCTTGTAGGCCTTGTTCCAGTCGTTGGAGAGCTCGTGCATGGCAAAAAGCACGCGGCGATGGACGGGTTTCAGACCGTCCCGCACATCCGGCAGTGCCCGCCCGACGATCACGCTCATGGCGTAATCGAGGTAAGAGTGACGCATTTCCTCTTCGAGGCTGATCGGCAGGGTTTCTTTGGCGAACGAGGTCATTTAGGCTGCCTTAGCCGACTTGCGGCGGACGATGGCGTAAAAAGAGGCAATTTTAGCATGCAGAGATAGCCCCGGCAGGTTGTCCCCGACCACCAAATCTGGTTGAATCAGCGCATGAATACGCCCTCTGCTCCGGCCGTCACGCCAGAAGATATCGACCTCCTGATCCGGCCGGAGTGGATCATTCCCATCGAACCGGCCGGCGTCACTCTTTCCGGACACGCCCTGGCGGTTCGCGACGGGCGGATTCTGGCCCTGCTGCCCGATGAAGAAGCCATGCAGCGCTTCCGTCCGCAGCAAACCCTCGATTTGCCGGGTCAGGTTTTGCTGCCGGGTCTGGTCAACCTCCACACCCACGCCGCCATGAGCCTGCTGCGCGGCTACGCCGACGACCTGCCTCTGATGCGCTGGCTTGGCGAGCGCATCTGGCCCGCCGAATCGCGTCACGCCGGGCCGGATTTCGTGCGGGCCGGCACCCTGCTGGCGTGTGCCGAAATGGTGCGCGGCGGAATCACCACCTTCAACGACATGTATTTCTTTCCCGATGCCGCCGCCCAGGCGGCCAGGCAGATCGGCATGCGCGCCGTGCTTGGCATCGTCGTGATCGAGTTTCCCACCCGCTACGCCGCCGACGCCGACGATTATCTGGCCAAGGGGCTGGCCATCCGCGACGCGTCGAACGACGATCCGCTGCTGAGCTTTTGCCTCGCTCCGCACGCGCCCTATACCGTGGCGGACAAGACCTTCAGGACCATTGCCACCCTCGCGGGGCAGCTGGAAATACCTGTTCATGTGCATCTTCATGAAACCTGCCACGAGATCGAGGAAAGCCTCAAGCAGCACGGAGTGCGCCCCATCGAGCGGCTGCATCGCCTAGGCCTGCTCGGGCCGCAACTGATCGCCGTACATGCCGTGCATCTCGATGCGGCGGAAATCGATCTGCTGGCGCGTGAAGCCTGCCATGTCGCCCACTGCCCGACGTCCAACCTGAAACTTGGCAGCGGCATCGCGCCGATGTCGGCGATGCAGTCGCGCGGCCTGAATTTCGGCCTCGGCACCGATGGCGCCGCCTCGAACAATCGCCTCGACCTGTTTCATGAAATGCGCCATGCCGCGCTGCTGGCCAAGGGAGCGAGCCAGGATGCCGAAGTGCTCGACGCGCACCGGACATTGGAGGCGGCCACCTTGGGAGGCGCAAGAGCCCTGGGACTGGACCGGCGAATCGGCTCGCTGCTGCCCGGCAAGGCGGCCGATCTTTGCGCCGTGCGTCTCGATGAATGGCTGATCCAGCCCTGCTTTGACCCGGCCTCTCATCTGGTATATGTTGCCGGGCGCGAACAGGTCAGCCATACCTGGGTTGAGGGCAAATTGGTAATGAGCAACGGTGTTCCCACGCAAATCGGCATTTCGGAATTGCTTGACGTTGCAGGTTTGTGGCATACTCGCCTGACGTCCTGACGCCATGTTGCGGTCGGGGAAAATTTGAAACGCCGAATTCCGTCACACTTAAACCCAACAAGGGGGGGAACATGATCAATAGCGCCAAACATTCTCTGCTGCTCGCCACTCTGCTCGGACTTTCCGTTTCCGCCCTCGCCGAGACGAAGGGGATCGACACCAAAGGTACCGTCGGCTATGCCATCGACCAACGTGCCGATGTAGTCAAAAGCGGTACCGGCCTGTGCTGGCGTACCGGCTACTGGACCCCGGCCATGGCCATCGAAGCATGCGATCCGGATCTGGTGAAGAAGCCTGCCCCGATGGCCGCACCTGCCAAGGCCGCCCCGGCGGCCGCTCCTGTTGCCGCCGCGCCCAAGCCCGCTGCCCAGAAGGTAACGCTCGCCGCCGACGCCCTGTTCGATTTCAACAAGGCAGATCTGCGCCCCGAAGGCAAGGCCAAGCTGGACAAGCTTGCTGGCGACATCAAGGGCATCAAGCTCGAAGTGATCATCGCCGTCGGCCACGCTGACCGTTTTGGCACCGACGCCTACAACCAGAAGCTCTCCGAGAAGCGCGCTGAATCGGTCAAGGCCTATCTGGTCGGCAAGGGAATCGAGCCGAACCGCGTCTACACCGAAGGAAAGGGCGAGAAGCAGCCGATCACCAAGGCCGATCAGTGCAAGGGCCCGAAGAGCAAGAAGGTTATCGAGTGCCTGCAACCTGATCGTCGCGTCGAAATCGAAGTCATTGGTACCAAGGCTCAGTAATACCGCCTGACTCCGGAAAAAGCCCTGCCCCGCAGGGCTTTTTTTATTGTGTCCCCGCCCTTGCGCGGGGACGGTATCCTAAGATATGCCCCTGCCCCTTTGGGCGGGGACAGTATCCAAGGATCACCCGGAACGCCAACATGAATACAAGCAGCAACGCCGATCCGCGCGAACTCGACAAATTCGGGGAACTCGCCCATCGCTGGTGGGACCCGAACTCGGAATTCCGCCCCCTGCACGACATCAACCCTGCCCGGCTGGCATGGATCGACGCTCACGCCGGGCTCGAAGGCAAGCGCGCGATCGACATCGGCTGCGGTGGCGGGCTGCTCAGCGAGGGCATGGCAGCCCTCGGCGCGCAGGTCACCGGCATCGACCTCTCGGAAAAAGCACTCAGCATCGCCCGCCTGCACCTCTACGAGAGCGGCCAGACTGTCGACTATCGCCTGATCTCGGCCGAAGCCATGGCGGCGGAGGCGCCGGCCGGTTTCGACCTCGTCACCTGCCTTGAAATGCTCGAACATGTGCCCGATCCGGCCAGCACGGTGGCGGCCTGCGCCCAACTCGTCAAGCCCGGTGGGCAGGTGTTCCTGTCGACCATCAACCGCAATCCCAAAGCCTATCTGCTGGCGGTGGTCGGCGCGGAATATGTATTCAACCTGTTGCCGCGCGGCACCCATGATTACACGCGCTTCCTCAAGCCGGCCGAACTCGCGCGCCTGTGTCGCGACGCCGGGCTGGAAGTGCTGGAAATCACCGGCTTGCGCTACAACCCGCTCAAGCGCGATGCGTCGATCGGCGCCGACACCGACGTGAACTACCTGCTCCGGGCCCGGCGCAATGCCTGAGGCGGTCCTCTTCGACCTCGACGGCACGCTCGCCGATACCGCCCCCGATCTCGGCGGCGCGCTCAACCAGTTGCTGCTCGAACAGGGGCGCGCCCCCCTGGGCATGGATCAACTCAGGCCGCACGTCTCTTCCGGCGCACGCGGCATGATCGGCGCCGGCCTCGGCATCACCCCGGCCGATCCCGGCTATCTCGAACTGCAGCAACGGTTTCTGGCCATCTACCAGGAAGCATTGTGCGTCGGCACCCGCCTGTTCGCAGGCATGGCCGAGCATCTCGACCAACTCGAAGCCCAAGGGATTCCCTGGGGCATCGTCACCAACAAGTCGCAGCGCTTTGCGATTCCCCTGATGGAAGGCCTCGGCCTGCGCCACCGCTCTGCCTGCATCGTCTGTGGCGACAGCGCCCAACGCGCCAAACCCCATGGCCACCCCATGCAGCTCGCCAGCGCCGTGATCGGCATCGCGGCGGCCGACTGCATCTACGTCGGCGACGACGAGCGCGACGTGATCTCCGGCCGCGTCGCCGGCATGACCACCATCGTTGCCGCCTGGGGCTATCTCGGGGCCGGCAAGCCTCCCGCCAGTTGGGGGGCCGATGCCATTGCCGACTCGCCGCAGGATATTCTCGGTTTTGCCGCCGCAAACCGGTAAAATGGTGCTTGCAATCCGCAGATCAGGCGCCATCTGATTTGCACCATCTTGGGGGCGACATGGCTTCGACATGGGTGACAAAGCATGCAGGGCATACCGAGGATCCGGGTACCTCGTAAATCCATCTGGAACGCACTAACTGCCAACGACGAGCGTTTCGCTCTAGCCGCTTAACAGCGGCTGGCTTCCGAACTGGTTTGCTTCTGGGCCAGGTAGCGCAAGCTACATCGGAATCATATACAGGAGATAAGGCTGTGCGGAGTCGCGATGCACAGTTCGAAAATCAAGCGAATCGTCTGCAACCAGCCTGTCCGTCGGCGTATTGCGGGTTAAATCAAATGACGCGGCTAAGTATGTAGAACTGTATGTGGCGCACTTATGGACGCGGGTTCAATTCCCGCCGCCTCCACCATTAACAACTAATTAAATCAATTAGTTACGAATAGCCAGCAAGCAATTGCTGGCTATTTTTTTGGGCTTTTTAGGGTAGGTTGGTCAGCATTTTGGTCAGCATTTTTTAGAAGATATTACCGGTGGCGGAATATGGAACTCCGTCGCCATGCCTACGTACGGACAGGGAATACAACGCGTACGGTCCATATTCGAAATCGTCGGCATACCATGCTACTTATTGGCATGTTCATGCTATTATTTGGCTATGTCGATCGCCACTTCTCTTTTTACCGACAGCCAATCCCGTGTCTTTCAGTGGCTTTTTGGCCAGCCTGAACGTGGCTATCACCTGAGCGAATTGCGACGCCTCACAGGCTTGGGCAGTGCCTCCCTGCAAAGAGAATTGAACCGACTGGCTGATGCGGGTCTGGTCCATTCCGAGCGAGTTGGCAACCTGAGACGATTCCAGGCCAATCCGCAAAGCCCGGTTTTTAGCGAGTTGGTCGGGCTGACGCGAAAAACGCTGGGGGTGGAGCCCTTGTTGCGCGAAGCGCTGCTGCCCTTGGCTCCCGGCCTGCAAGGGGCATGGGTTTATGGCTCCGTAGCGAAACAAACCGACACGGCGCAGAGCGACATAGACGTGATGCTTGTCGGCGAGAACCTGTTACTGAGTAGCGTCCTTGAGCTACTGGTCCCGCTGGAAGCGCAATTGGGACGAAAAATCAATCCAACCTGCTACACCCCGGCCGAATTTGAGCGCCGTCGTGCCGAACCCGATTCATTTGTGAATCGCGTCCTGGCGCAGCCCATTCTTCCATTGATTGGAGATGCCCATGAGCCTGCCCGCGCTCGATAATCTGGTCCGCATCGGCCAACTCAAGGCCGAACCGCGCAACGAGGCCGAGGCCAGGCGGATGTTGGCGATGGCAAGAACCCGCCTGGACGATGCTCGACTGACAAATCTCTCCATTGAAGGTCGCTTCACCAGCGCCTACAACGCCGCCCACGCTGCTGCCCTGGTAGCCCTTCGCTGGCATGGCTATCGCAGCGAAAACCGATACACCGTGTTCCAGTGCCTCACGCATACCTTGAATTGGCCTGCGCCCCGCTGGCGAGTGCTGGATGCCGCTCATCAGAAGCGGAACCAGGCTGAGTACGAGGGATTTCTGGAAGTAGACGAGTCCGCCATCACAGAGCTATGCGATCTGGCAGGCTCCCTGATAGCGGAAGTATCGAAAATGCTTGAATAGCCAGGCCCAGACTCCGATTGCGCGATTGGTCCGTAGCAATAAAGCCGTTAATCAAACTGTCTCTCAAGCACCTTCCCGGCCTGTTCGAGGTCCATCCCTTCTGTCGGCGGGTTGCCATCCCGACAAAGGTTCAAACCGTAATCCATCCCGAAGTCGGCAGTCCTGCCTTTTGAGGTCGCAACCCCGCTTTGAGTAAGGCGCACGTTGAGGCGCTTGCAGCCTTCCTGTTTGAAACTCTTGATCGTGGATACCTCGGCCAGGATTGGCGCTGATGATCCGGTCGTTCTCTTGAATTTTTCGGCGATCTGGCCAAGGATGAAACCACTCGTCCGGCCGTCGGAGGCATCTATCGCTGCGAGAAGCAACTGCTTGATGCTGGAGTACTCCGCTGCTGAGGTGCTGGCCGAAAGCACCATGACAATCAAGAAGGCTGGGGCTTTGAATATCCTCATACTCACCTCTGGTAGTAGTTCTGGACTTTCTGCTGAACTGAGGTCTGAACTTGTTGGCTTGAGGCGCCGACGTTTGGCATCTTGATGTTCGCCATGATTTCGGCTGTGAATTCGGACAGATCGATATTGGAAAAGTCTATGGAAGCAAATTCTGCCTGTGTGAAACCGGAGCAATTCGGGCTTTTCGCGCCACCCCATCCCTTGCCAATCTGCCCTCGCCCCTGTTCATTGAGGATTCTCGCCAGCCGACTGTTGTAGCAGCAATATGACTTGGTATGCTCAATGCAAATCTTGATGGACAGGAGCTTGAGTACGCTGGAACAATACGTCCCTATTTCGTGGCAGAGATTCTGACCGGAGCGCATGGCGAGGATCTGCTCCTGCTGCTCGCATGACAAGAGTTCCTGAAGAATCATCACCCCAATCTGAATTGCCAATGTGGTTGGATCAAATCCCGTGAAGATGAATCCCTGGCTGGGTAGAAATTGAAAGGAAAATCCGTAGAAGCTGAAGGATGGATTGAACAGTCCATCGGCTCCCAACACACCCAGTGCAGCGCCCAACCCCTGCTGCAATGTGGATCCATCGTAGAGGGCGTCATAAACGTAGGATGACCCGACATCCAGCACTTGACCGCCGGTACCCAGCGCCGAGCCCAGCAGGTTGAAATTGGAAAACCCTCCCCCCCCACTGCTTTTCTTGCAGCAATTGGCCAGGCCGAACAGTTTGATCCGGCATCGTGAGTCAAAGCCTTTGAAGATTTCTGTTTCAGCACCATAGACGCCCGCCTCTCGCGCGGCTTCCATCAAGGCCACGGATCGAGCGAAGTCGGTGTCTCCGGTGTAGCCCTTGTCGAAGCAGTTGCCGTTCTGGCAGAAAAGTTGTCCAGAGCAATCCGTGACGGTGTTGGTCTGGCCAGGTTGAGACATGCAACGGAATGTCTTCTGCTCGAAGGTACATTGCCCATTTATCTTGTCGGCGGGATTGCAGGATGACGATTCCAGAGTGCAGTTCGGGTTTGATGCGTAGCCGTCACACTCGGAGGTATCCGAACGTCCCGTGAAGCAGGCGTACACGTTCTGCTTCTGATAGCAGCCGTCAGGAGCGACCTGGGACGTGGTTATGCCTGGTGGCAGAGATGGAGGGGTGGTCGAGATGCACGTGCTCTCGGCAATCTGGCAGTCTGGGTTACTGGCCAGCGACGCGCAGGGCGCTGGGTCGAAATCACTCGACAGCAGCGTATAGGTATCGTCAAGCCGGATCGTATTGACTGGCGTTGGCATTGTCTGATCGTTGCATCGCCATGATTGCGTGAATTTCATGCACCCGGAATTGAAAAGGGTGTCCATCTGCGCGCACTGGGAAAATGTCTGCCAGCACTGAGGCTGTGCGTTGACGAATGGCTGGCAGTAATTGACGGCGTTTGGTTTGATGCAGGTGTAGGTATCCTCATACTCCCAGCATCCGCCGACTTCCGCCAAGGTGACGGGAACGCCGGAAATGTTCTTGCTTGGCGACGTGTCGACACAAACGGATCCCGACAGCCGGCACTCTGCTGCAAAGACGCTATTGATGACGCCCAGGACCAGCAGGAGGGCAAGCGTTTTCATTGAGTGCGCAATTTCAATGCGGCGCACTGATCCGATGTCCAGTTGCTGACCGTCCTGGTGATTGGCAGTGCCAGCGGGGAGCCAACACCCGTCCCGCCGGAGGAATTGCAGCCGGAACTCACGTTGCGCATGGAAGGAGTGCACGTGGTCCCGCTGCAACTCACGCTGTAGTACACGTACAGGTTGCAGCCGAACCCCAGATTGCTGACGTAGTAATCGGTGACCGACTGACCGGGCGCTACAGCAACATGAAACAGCCCGTAGCTCCCGTTCCATGGGTATCCAATCCAGTTGTAGTCGTAACGATTCACCCCGTCGTAGGATCGGTAGGGCTCCACGTCATAGGAGTGACCATCGCCGCCACAATAGATATTCATGGCCATGTAGGGATCGATGCACCAACTGCAATCCACGTAAGCGGCCCGACCCAGCCATGCACCCGGCGTACATTGGCCGAAACCGATTGTTACGGTACTTCCGCGGCGACACTGCAAGTTCTCATAGGCGTTCATCGTCTGATCGCATTGAAAGTTCGCATCTGTGTCGAGGTTGATGACGCGCCCCATGATGCATTGCTCTGTCCCAATTTCTCTCGGAGACGAGCAGGTCTCGGTGGTGAACTGTGCCGGCGTTGTTTCCGTTCTGGTCTGGCATTGGGTGCTGCTACCCGTGCCTCCAGCAATGCCAAGCGACTGGAATGCGCTCTCCGCATTGGCTCGGGCATTCTTGGCCCCCAGAATCATGGAGTCGTTTCCGGTGACGGAGAATTGAGGGCGAATATCTGGGTTGCGCGCAAGGAAATTGACGGCTTCGCATTCCTGGCGCTTGATGGGATCACTGTCAGGCGTCACCGACGAACAGGTTGATACCCTGGCCACTCCAGGCCCTACTGTGTCTCCCCTCCCCCCCTGAAAATACGTGGCCTCTGCAACCGACTGCCCATACGCGGGAATCTTGTTCTCGATGTTTCCGGCAGTGATGGCATCTCGATTTTGTTGATTGAGCGAGGCGCCAAGCGATTTCCCGTCGTTGAACGCACCGTTTTGATCGGCCATTGCCAGCCACGGCGCCAGCAAGAGCACTCCAAGGGTAATTCCCCGTCTCACTGGAATGCCGCTCCACCGAGCCGCATCCGGAAGCTTCGTGCTATGGCCGCCCAGTCCGGGCTTTTGCGCTCGATATAGTCCAGGGCGTAATCCAGCGTGACATCCCCGGTGACCTTGATGAAGGTGTCCGGTTTTGAGCACCCATCATCCATGACACTGCCGGCTTCCGGCCGGGCGATCACCACCACCGGAACCCGAGTGATGGTGAATTGCTGAAATGCCGGCGGATGAATGGCGGCGGACACCGCGCGATTGCCGATGAGAGCGCTGATCTCCTCGCCCATCCGGGTCATCGAGTCCCCCTTCAAGCCGCGAAATACCAGTGTCGCTCCCGTGCGCTCGGACTGATCGATGATACGAGCCAGCGCCTCCCTGGGCATGGATAGCGAGACGAACACCATCAGATCGGGCGCTGCCCCTTTCTGGGATGCGAGCCCTCGGCCCAAGCTCTTGAATTTCTCGGCAATGCTCGCGATGTCCGGGGCCGGCGTTAACGGACGCGGCATCGCTTCGACTCTGGGGGTGACACCACCAAACTGCTGCCGGATCACTGGCGCATCGGGCAAGCGATTCAGTGCTTCCTGTGTTTTCTGGCGGGCGAGCTCTATCTCGCCTGGCGTCGGCAATCGATTCGATTCGTCTCTTTCCAAAAAAGTGCCCTGCGCCAGCGACAGGGATGCCGCCAGCAGCAGGGCCAAGTGGAGGAACGTGGTGGAAATCGACATCGAGGGACTACGCATCTTCAATTCAGCGTCGCTGCCCCCTGACAACAGTTGCGCTTGCGAAAGATCTGATACGAGAAGTCCTCCCCTTCGTAGGGAAACTCCTTGCCAGCTCCCCACAGAATCGTGCTGCGCCCCAGCGGCTGGCAGCACTTCCCGGCGATCTTCGATGTCTGCGGCACCGGATACAGCATGTGATACTTGTAGCCCGTCTTGTCCATCACCGGCTGCGGGTAATAGCCACACAGGCCGTCCTCGCCGGAGGCGGCCCACATCAGCCCCTCGCGGTGCATCTTGGCGATGATCCGGTAGACCTCCAGACTGGAGGCCTGCACGCCCCCTACATGGGCCTGGACATTGCCGTTCAGCGGATAGAGATTTCCCTGACAGCCTGCGCACCAGAAGAAGGTGTTGTTGGGAAAACCGGCGGTTGCGGTGACGCAATCGGCCGCGCACGCGGCACGGGCAGGAAGGTTGCCAAACAGATAGACATCAGGATTCAGAAGCCGGGTGAGCTCATCGTCCTTCCACAGCGGGTCGAGTTCGGTCAGATAGGCAACATCAAAGCCTTGCTGCTCCAGGCAGCTATTGTCCAGAACCGCCTGCAAGTAATAGATGATCGGGTCGACATACCAATGCACCTGATAGAACGAGGACTGGTCCTGCCCGTCACGCCGGTACCGGCTGGCCACCGGAGCATCGAACCCGGGATCGATATCGACACCGCCGAGACTCACCATGCAAAAAGGTTTCCGGACCACATCGACCCGACGTACTGGCTCCCAGAAACTGACCTTCAAGCCAAGCTTGGGGGGATTGCCGCAGAAGCACGCCGGGTTTCCGCCTGGATTGGGGGTGTCTTCCTGATCCAGCGATGCCAGCGTGATACCGGCAATTCGCAGGGGGAACATGCAGGACCAGCAGATGTCCGTGATCGGATTGGCAAACTTTCCCTTGCAGGTTGCAGCGTGGGACGGAAGGCTCACTAGCAGAGTCGCCAGCAGCAAGAGGAAGCTAGGGATGAATTTCATCAATGCGCAACCTATTGCCTTCCTGACTGACGATCGCCGGGGATTGCTTCAGCAGGAATTTCCGGCTGAGCACCCCGCCCTGGTCGTAGAAAACCTCTCGCTTCCATTGGCGCATCAGCTTGAGCGGCTCGCCCCCGACGAGAATGGGTTTCACCCTTGCCTTTGACTGTTCGATAAATCGCCTGGCGAAGGCGACCTGAGTCTTTTCCCGCTGATCGAAGAACAGCAGGTATTGGGTGAGCGGTGCATAGTCGAGCGGATTGACTTTCGTTCCGGCCGGGAACAGGAGCTTGCCCTGCTCATCCACGACATTTCTGTCCAGCGTCCAGGTGGGATCGACGTAGAACGTGCGGGCTGTTTCCGTGGTGCTGACTCCGTGGACGGGCTTGGGCTTTTCAACGGTCTCGATGACCCGCTGCTTGTAGCTCTCCTGCAGCCTGGCCAGTTCGCCGCTCTTCTCCATTCGACGAAATTTGTCCTTCATGACTTCAATGAGATCCCGCTCCGCAATCTCGTAGGTCGGGCCGACGACGCCCAGGTCATTCGCCAGGGTGAAACCGGGGTTGAGCAGCAGACAAGGCAGGGTCACCAGGAACGCATATCGCATCCGTCGATGATGGCAGTTACGTTTTCGGAATCCGCCGCCAAAAGCACACACTCCGTGCGCTTTTCAAATCACGGCTTGAATCTGATCTTGTCTTCCATCAGTTCCAGCAGACCCGACTTGAGCTCATCGAATTTCCAGAGCAGGCGGTGATTGACTTTCAGGCCGTGACGTTTGCACGCTCTCATGGCCTCCATCTTGGTAATCTGACAAAAGCCATCCTGCTGGGGCGCGATATCAAGGGATCGAAGGACGACCAACAGGGCCTCCATCGTCGGGGCGCCCAGCGCGGATTTCGTGGTGTCGCTTACAGGCTGCACCTTCCTGGCACGCTCGGGATGGTCCGCGCCCTCGGTTGATGGCGCAAGCGCCGGGCTCGGCTTCACGCGCTGTTTCGCCTCTGCTTTCTGGATGTCTGACGATTTCCGCGCCGTTACTGGCCCTGCAGGCGGCGTAGTCTGCGGATGCGACTGGATTTCTGGCGCTTGGCTGACTTCGCCGCCATCGCGCATCCCCGATGCGTGAAGAAAAACCTTGCTGATCTCAAGGCCCAGGCGAATGGCGTT
The DNA here is from genome assembly GCA_006218025.1 of Rhodocyclaceae bacterium. Taxonomy (GTDB): domain Bacteria; phylum Pseudomonadota; class Gammaproteobacteria; order Burkholderiales; family Rhodocyclaceae; genus Sulfuritalea. Next base: position 26,313 of record VBWA01000003.1, read on the forward strand.
ATGAGCACCATCCCCGAATTCCTTGGGGATGGTTCGTTTCAACGGACTCATGGGGTCGATTACCAGCCAGCCCCGGTCGGCCAATTGGTCGAGCACCGTTTTTGGAGTCAGCCCATACCCGGCAAAGGCATCGGGCCATCGGAGATAAACATGTCCATCCTGGCCAGAAATGGCATCAATGCCCCATTTCTTGTCTCTTGCCTTGATGTCCTGTGCCAGGGCCTTGAGGGCTTCGCCAATGGCGCCATCGAGCTTGATCGCTTCCATTTGCTCGGTACCCGGCCCCGGCTCAGGTCGAACCTCCTGATTGCGGGTGATTGCCGGTGGTGATTTCGGCGGAGTGACTGGCCGTGAAGAATCTTGAGGTGGATCCGAATCGAGAGAGGTCGTCGCTGATTCGGTGATAGCGGAGGATGACGTGTTGCTGTGAATCTCCGCGCCAGCGTGCTGCACCTCGACCACCGCCGACGCCGGCAGACTGCTGGCATCCGTTTCCGCGTTGATGATGCGCCCTGCAGCAGACGAAAGGGGTACGGAGGACACCATGGCCTCGTCACGCAATCGGATGGCCGTCAGCCCGATGTCCGGGATTTTCTCCGCGAGAACGGCAGGAGCAATCTTCCAGTAGCGATCCTCGGAAGGAGCATCCATCCGAACCAGTGCCATTCCACGATCGGTCAGCATGTCCAGAATGCCTTCCGGCGTTCGCGGCATTCCCGGCATGCCATCCTCCTTGATCTGGCGCGCCAACTCTTCACCGGCAGCGGGCCACACCAGATAGACATGTCCTTCGATGTTCCACAGCCTTGCCCCGGGCTGATTGACAAGCCACACCCCCTCCCGGACAAACCTGCGCATGATGTCGATCAGATGACGCTCTACGGGCACACCCAGGTCGTAGCCGGCCATGGCTACCCCGAGTGTCTTGAGATCGCGTTCCACGCTCGTTTGATCGGCCTTGATGACCAGATCGTAGATGAGGTTGGTCGGACCGGGATTGCAGGCCAGGGATTCCATCAGCCAGACCACCAGTTCGGTTTCGCCTTCCGCGATCCATGCGAGGGACTCGACCCCGATGATTCGCTCTGCAATGAGGCTGGAGAGCGCGGTGTGCTGGCGCCCTCGCCCCTCGCGCCACTCCAGGAAGTAGGCGTTGATACCATTCCTGGTTGCCCAAACATGGAGGTCATCCGTGATCGGATGCCAGGTCGACGTGCGATCCTTGTTGGTCACCGTCAAATCGGTGACGGGTTTGCCCGCGTCGTGGCACAGGGCGGCGAGAAAGACCGCCAGCTGCCAGCGCGGCTCCATTTCGCGTCGGTGTTTTGGGGAAATGGCCGATTTCAACAGAACGCGATCCGCGGATTGAAGCGCCCACAAACCCACTTCGATGGCATGTCGCAGCAAGCCCCCAGCTCCTCGATGATGGTGCGACTGCGACGCCGGCAACAGATGCGAAAACGAAGCGAAGCGCTTTATCGCCGACAGGTAATGCTTCTGAAAAATCTCCGGCGTGGCGATGGCCGAGTTGGAAATCCTGTCCAGCAGTTCCTTCTGGGTCTCGAGCAGCTTTTCCGGGGAAACGACGGGCAAGCCTTTCATGAAGGGTGGATAACGGGGAATTTCATCATCGCCCCAGCGGTAGATAGACTCGCCGGCGCGCAGCGGCTCAGGCAGAGGTGCTGATTTCCTTTTTCGCCAGAACATCAGCAGGCATTCAGGCCAACGCTTCGGCTTCGATTGCTACGGAGGCTTCAGCGCAAGGGCTCGCGGGGAACCTCAAAGAATCTGGAAAGCGCGGCCGATGACGTGCTCGTCATCGACCCAACCGACGAGCGCATATCTGGAATCCAGGCTATCCGGATGCGGTGCGGCCATGTAGTAGTGCTTCGGGGGAATTATTCCCGTGGGTCCGGGCATCAGGGAAATGCCAGACTTCGCTTTTGGCTTTGCCCGTCCAACGGATTTTCCGTCAACGAAAAACTCAACATATCCCGACCCCAGATCGACACTACTCACGTTCGCCCCGGCGATGCCCGTGACTCGCTTGAGGAACCACGCTCCAGGGGCATACGGACCCCCGCCCTGGTAACGAAACGCAGCAAGATCTCCCAATTCAGGCTTGACTCCCTTTTGAATGAGATAGACCTTGCCTGACAGGGAGTCCGAGACGTTGATCGATACGGCGAGGTACCGTCCAGCCAGGACACCTATGGCCAGCAGCCAAAGATAACCGGGTGCGTTTTTGGCAAGGTGCCGATAGATGAGGTTGAGCATCAGAGGATGCTAGCCATCGCCCCAGCCAATTTCAGCCCGATAAGCGCACTTCTCGGCAGCTTTTCAAAAAATGTCGATCACAGCCTGGCGTCGTTTGCTCCGAGACCCTTAGTCGGCGACAACCACGCTGGTTTCGCAAAACGGGCAGTGATCGGTATGTTTGCTGCCGGCGTCGTAGATGAACGCCGCATTGCACACCTGGCACTGCACGAGCATGACGATTTTTACCCGCACGTCACGAGCGGCAAAGTAGGCGGCGTTAATGTCCAGGGGACCGCAAATCCGCTGATATTCCCGCCATGTCGTCATCAGACTGGTCGTCGTCAAGTCTGAGGCAAAGATGCGCTGATGGAGTGCGGCAAATGCCGACAGTCGGGCCGCAGAGTCGCGATCCTTGATGAAGGACAGTACGGTCTCCGGCAATTTCCCGTTCGAGGGTTTTACGCCGTGAACATCTTTCCACCATTGCCGCAATGTTCGCGTCCCGATGCGTGTCATGCCTCGAATAATGGACAGTCTCAGCCCGGCACGAATGAGTTCGTGAGCCTGTTGAAGATTTTCGAGTTCAGCTAAGGCGACCACCACCGAACTCCCTATCGCCTCGGTTCGATAAACGGGAAGACTTGCCGCTTCCGCGGAAATGCTCGTCGTGCTCTGAGCAGTACATCCTGCTTTGATGTGAAAGATACGTTGCCGTTCGGCGTAGTCCATGACCGCTGACCGCCAAGGAAGCCATAAAACACGAAGTTCGCCTCTCGTAACAAAGCGTCAGGGGTGTGAGCCTGACAAGTCCTCACGCTGAAATCCCTGGCCTCATGCTTCAGTTGCCTGTCGGGATGTCGGGAAGGAACCTGTCCCTCCCCGTGGTCTGGCAGATGCCGCAATAGAGATCGAGTAGGCCGCTCTCTGCAAGCCCTGGAGCGACAGAAGACGATCCATTTCGGTTTCCGTCAGCCTGATGCTGATGGCGCTGATGCCTATGTCTCGCGCCATCGCATCGATCTCATCCAGAGTCATCTGGGCGATGCGGTCCAGAGCGGTTCGGGATAGCCCCGTCATGATCTCTCCGGATCTGGACTTCGACGCTTCTCTGGCCATTATGAGAAACTGGCGGTTAATCGAAATGATGTCATTCATGTCGCTTTTCCAAAATTGGACTACTATCCACGGTGACTAACGATATACATCGTTCGGTCTGTTGTCAATTGTAAAAGAAACCGAAAGAGGATGCTTTTGAATTCGACACCCGAAAACGACATCGCAACTCGGCTTCGACTCTGGCGGAAAGATGTACTGGAAATGACCCAGGTGAGGTTCGCCGAGGCCACCGGGGTTCATCTCAGCGCGATCCGAAAGTACGAGGGCCGCCATAGCGTGCCCAGCGGTGAATCATTACTCGCCATTGCCAGCACGGGGGTCGATCTGCACTGGTTGCTCACCGGTAAAGGGGATATGCGCGCCCCCTCGAATAATGGCGATAGCGACGCCAAGACCGAGGCTGACGCTGAACTCGTTCGTCGTCTGATGGCGATCGAGGGACTTCTGAGCGGCATCCAGGACGACAAGCGATCTGCCGTCCTGGAAGAGATTTTTTCTCGCGTTCAGGAAGCGAAACGAGTAGACGACCTGGAGTTGCTGGTAGGAAAGTTGGCGCGGAAACGGGCATAGCTCTTCCGCTTTCATACTACGTTGGTAATGGCAATATCCACTTGAAGAATGCATATTCCGTGGAAAGGCGACACCGGACCCGATGTCAGATTACTCCCGGCAGCCAGTTCCCCAGATTGCTGTAATGAGCATTCGCACGCTTGAACCCAATGGCGAAAGCGACCACCAGAGCGAAAATGCGGCGCGACTTATCCGCAGCTATACCGCCAGGCAGGGGCAGTACCTCGCCTTCATCTACTATTACTCGAAGATCCACCTATGTTCGCCGTCGGAAGCAGACATGCAGCGGTATTTCAGCGTTTCGCCGTCAGCGGTCCATCAGATGGTCCTGAGTCTGGAGAAGCTGGGATTCATCGAGAGGACGCCTGGTCAGGGCCGCTCGGTCAAGCTGCTGGTGCCCCGCGATCAGCTGCCGGATTTGATGTGAGAGCATGAGCACTTGCCTCATGCACCAACAACGATGAAACCTGGTTTCACACAGATTGATCTGCATAACTGCGTAATCGAGTTTCCGACGATGACGCTGTCAATTGATCCGCGCAACGGTGCTGCCCCCCAGTCATCCCACTGTGTAGGGTGGCAGGTGGGGTTGGTCGGCTCAACTAGGCGTGACACGTGATGGGAGTTTCATGCCGCATATTTTTGCTCGACCAGGATGACGGTCTGTATCGCCTGCCGAGTACAAAGTTCAACCAGATGCTCCGGGATCCGACGAGTTGTCGCGTAACCCGTTTTGCCGGGGCTCGACTGCGTATGACTGACGTCGCCGTAGAACTGCTGAACCGCCAGCCAATTCGCGTCATTTGGAACACATTTGGTTTTCTTGCCTTTGATGACGATGGATACTTTGACGCTGGCACATTCGACCAACATCAACGGGCCCGTGCCGAACTGGCGTTGGCGCCACTTGCCGCTGAGCCCAAGGGAGCAGCGATCGTCGTCGACGCAACCACCCGCTTCGTCGCACAAGGAGGAAGCTGGAAGCCATCGAGGACCTTGCAGCGCCATATCGACGAGGCTGCCCTGGGGAGGGTGAAATGCCCGCGACTGTAGTTCATTCGTTTCCGATACATCGAGCTGGTCAAGCAGCAACTCTGCGGGCTTCTGTGTGGTCTTTGGTGATCCATGCGAGCGTCGGATTTAGGGTTGCGTACCAAGCCCTTCCGCAATCGTTGGTGGAGAAATTGGAGGCTTTGAATGGTGGTCGGCGACCGGCCAGGTACCGACATTTGCGGTTCACTGAATTAATAAAATGAACGGCAGCAGTGCCCCTGACTGCCGGCGCTCACAATATCGCCATCTATGAGTGCTCGTCGGCTTTTGTGGACGTTGATGCGAACGTGCTACATTGGCCGATTGCAGCAAAAAAGCGGAAGTTCAAGCGTCGACCGTAAATGTACGTTCAAGGCTGACTGCAAACATTGAACGCCCACACTGTTGATGCGCCGATCTACTGACTCGGCCGCTGCTGCAATTTTTGCTACAGTTTTCAGCAATTAATACTTGAGCCGATCATGTCGTCAGGCAGCAAGATGGGCAGCCGCGCCAATACTGTGCGGCGGAATAGGAGGAGCGGTTTGAGTTCTGCAGCACACGTCGGCGACGGAGGCCACTCCGCCGTCAATGCGGCATTGGGCTTTTATTACCAATCGCTGTACGGGCTTCTGTCCATCGTGAGAGCGTCCCATGATGACTCTGCCGTGTGTCTCGAGCGTCTCGACGACGTGGAGATCCTCACGAACGGGCAATCGCTTCTATCTCAACTGAAGCACTCACTGAGTAAGAAGCCAGCGGCGGTGACGCTTAGATCTATTGCCCTGTGGAAGACGCTAAAAGCGTGGATCGACGTGCTCCCCGCCGTGAGCCTGGACGACACCCGTTTCCAACTCGTGACGGTGGCCCCACTTCCCTCAGGAAGCCCGCTTGAAGTCCTTCTTGACGAACTGTCGTCTCGCACCCTCCTTCTGGCGCTCCTTCAGGATGAAGCACAGCGGGTCGTAGACGAACATGCGGCTGGCAAAAAGGCGAAGAAGCAGCCTCGTCCGCATGCTGATCGCGTCTCCAGTTGTACTGCGTATCTGGAGCTCAACGATACCGTCCGGGAGAAGCTCCTCTCCCGAATTACCGTCCAGCCCGCAGCCAGCAATATCAACGAGATTCCGAAGGACATCGCGAAGGAGCTGAAGAATTTTCCTCCAGAACGTAGAGAGGCCATCACCCAGAAACTCATCGAGTGGTGGGACCTTCAGATCATCTACTCGTTTTGCGACAAGCGAGACCGGGCCATCTCGATGCTAGAGGTTCAGCAGAAGGTGGCAGAGATCTCGGGTGAGTTTGAGCGCGACGAGCTCTTGGCCGATTTCCAGTTCGTCACGCCTCCTGGAGATCACAGCCCTCCCTCCATGATCTCTCGGCAGCTTCAGTTGGTGGGCGGCACCATGAGAGAGATTCAAGCGGCAGAGCGCGAGGAGTGGAGAGCGCGGTCTCAGCGCCACAAATGGCTCAATGAGCGCGTCGACATGGCGGTACGTATCGACTGCTACGACCAACTCCTCGTCGAGGCTTGGGGGGACAAGCACTGCGTAATGGTGGAGACGCATGCAAACGCCACCGAAGACGCGAAGCGCGCTTCTGGGCTGGAGATATTCAGATGGTCGTTCACCCAGGCACATGCGCAGATTCCACCCTTTGCGCGTAACTGGAACACGTCCTACTACGTACCAGGAAGCTACCAAGTCTTGGCCGTGGAACAGGAGGTTGGCTGGCACCCAGACTTCAGGGTACTTCTCGCGGAGAAGAAGATATGACTACCGCACGTGATGTTTTCGCTGAGACCAACCCCGCCTTTTGCTGCGTCGTGTTTGCCCAATTCAGCCTTGCCTATCAGCAGGCGCAACCGGCTGAACGCCCGCCAACAGCAGCGCTAATTTACTTGGTATTACCCATCGCAATCTCAGAGGATCTGGCCCCGACTTTTGACGGCTGCAACAAAGACACGGGTCTTGCCGTCTGGCTGAGTCGCAATCCGAAGGTGCTTGCCAAGCTCGCCAAGAAGGTCAACTTGACGCTGGAAATCACTACAGCGGCAGTCAAGTTCGGCTGCGTCACGGGAACACTGCGTCTGTCCGGCGACGGCGAAGTGGAGTCCGCCCTGAAAAAATTCCCCGCCTCGGTAACGGGTGGCGTTGCTGGCGCAGCCCTCAAACGTGCCCGGCTGTTTGGAGCATGGGCCGCCGCGATGGGATCCCCCAGAGCGGTTCTGGAAGCATTAGGAGTTTCGGTATGACGCGGTGGAACATTGCAAGCATCTTCTTCATAGGTGAAGAAGGGACATTCCGCATCATCGACTTGGACCCTGGCCGTGTGAACGTCATCACCGGGGCATCGGGCACGGGCAAGTCTGCTGTCATCAAGGCGCTGGACTATTGCCTGGGCTCCTCCAAGTGTCAGCTGCCTGTATATGTGCGCCGGCGCTGCGTGGCTGTCGGCGTGAAGTGGGTCAAGGGGCAGGACGAGATGATCTCGTGCCGCCAGGTCCCTTTCGTCGGCAAGGCTCCAAATGCCTACATGTTTGTGACCACTGGCCGCAACCTCAGGATCCCTCGCACCGTCGAGCAATTCGAAGGTCGAGGAACAGTTGAAGTAAGCAAGGCCAGACTGGGGCAGGCATTCGGAATCGACGGAACAACGAGAGCGGAAGCCGCACCGCATGAACGGGAATCGCGCGATCGGCCATCAGTTCGCCAATTCACGCCGTACGTCTTTGTCACCAAGGAGGTAATCGACAGCGAGACGGTGCTGCTGCACGGGCTCGATGACAACCGCAAGGCCCCACTCATCATTTCCACGATGCCCTATTTCTTGGGCGCCGTGGCAGAGTCGACGGTGGCAGCAGAAAGGCGCTTGCGACAAGCTCGCAGAGCGTTGGAAATCGACATCTCTCGCGAAGAGGCCCGTCGTACGAAGGACAGCCTGGTCAAGCAGCGATCTCGGGTACTACTGAGCGAGGCGCAGCAGCTTGGCCTGGTGGAAGGGCCACCAGATGCGGCAGACGAGGTCTTGCTCCTTGATATGCTACGTAGGGCCATATCTCCATCCGCGCACGCCCGGCAGTACCCGAGTGCTGATCAGCTCGATAACCTGCAGGAGCGACGTCAAATGACGCTGAAGGAGCTGAATCACACGAAGCGGAAGCTGCGGGCAATGACAGTGACTGCGCAAGAGTCGCAGGACTACGAATCTGCGGTCACCAGCCAGCACGAGAAGCTGCGCATCGCAGAGCATCTCCATCTGCTTGAAGTTCCTACCACCTGCCCGGTTTGCGAATCGCATACAGAGACGGGCGCTCAGTTCGCCCTTGCGATAAAGCATTCGCTGGAGACCATTCGTTTTGAGACAAGTGCGGTCGGGCGCCTGCGGCCACAGATCAGTGCAGCGATCGAGCAATTGAGCGAACGCGCGGAGAAACTGAGCGGACTGCTCAGGGAGGTCGATGCAGGTATTGCTTCCAATCTGAATCAAATCGCTGAGGCCAAGCATTTCACTGATCTCGCCCAGGTGCATGCCTACTTCCGCGGCAAGGCGTCCTACTTCTTGGAGACGATCGACGACCAACTCCATCGACCTGCGAAAGACCTGACGCAGCAACAAGCAGAAATAGCCGAACTCGAGGCTCTGGTGGACGCAGACAACCGCCGAATTCGCATGCGCCGAGCTGAGGAAGCAATTTCGAGGTTCGCCTCCGAGGCGTTCTCGAAGCTGCCCAAAGTCGAGCCTTGCGTAAACGCGGAGCTAGTCTTTTCGACACGAGAGCCCCAGGTGAACCTCATTGAGGCCGGCCCCGAAGGCGCAGTTCTTTCGATGGCTGACCTTGGTTCGGACCAAAACTGGCTTGCCGTTCATGTTGCGCTAGCTTTTGGCCTACAGAGGCACTTCGAGAAGGAGTGCCGGCCGGTTCCCGGCGTGATCGTGATGGACCAGTTGAGTCGACCGTACTTCCCGAACCAGCGGGAGGAGATGCACGATTCGGACGACGAAGGCAATGACGAAGCTGAAGAGCTTGATGTCAGCGCAGATGACGATCGCCCTGATGAAGTCTCCATCGGGTCCGACGATGACGATTATTTGGCGATGCGCCAGCACATTGATTTTCTTTTCGAGGAAGTCGCAGCGCGCAACGACCTTCAAGTGCTCTTGCTGGAGCACGCATACTTCCCGAACGATCAGCGCTATGTCGCGGCAACGAAGGAACGTTGGACGCGGGCATCCGGAAAAGGGCTTATTCCGCGTGACTGGAAGCGTAGAGAACGCTGAACTCCATCGGAGGCAGACCACGTGGCATTCATCAAATGCCGCACGGATGTCATGCGACGCAGTTGAATGCCTACTCCCGCTGCATTGCTGCCGGATTCTGGCCAGTGACCCAAGGTCGGCTTTGACCGATGTCCCGTCGTCGGCCTTATGTGAAGCTTCACATAAGGCCGACCTTCTGTCGTTGGCCGAGTTACGGTGACAGACAGATCGTCGGCCATGGCCATTCGCTTGCCAACGCCTGTAGTCAGCAATGCATTGGTTACCTGCCGCTCAGCCGACGCGTACCTTGGACGGCAGCTTCTCCGCGTCGCGGTCGCTAACTTCCGCCCCTAAGCCGCCGTGAAAACATCACCGAGACGAGGCCAGAATCACGTCCATCTTGCCGATAAACGTACCGAAGCGTTCATGCATCCTTTGTTAGATACTGTTCTGCCGTTCGCATATAAATGCCAGTATTGTCGGCTGTGAGTGCCTGTTAAGCCCGATCGTTAACGTAGTTAAATGAATGATTTCAGAATACTTGCCTACTCAAGAAATATTCAATGTGGAAAGGCGATGATGGAGTGTTTTTACATCGACGAAAGCGGCTATACAGGGTTCGACCTGCTAAACCCGGAGCAGCGCTTCCAAGGCGCTGCCGCGGTGGCTATCAGCGATGACGAAGCTGCGCGCCTGATCCAAGACCATTTCCCCAAGCTGCAAGCGCCCGAACTCAAGTACCACGCGCTGGCGCGTCGACCGGGATACCGGCAGCCACTGATGGACTTGCAGCGCGCCGTACTGTCGCAACACAAGTGCGTGACCTACGTCTGCGACAAACGTTTCCTGCTGCTCCTCATGTTCCTAGACTACGCAGTCGAGCCGTTCTACTATGATCAAGGCCAGGACTTCTACAGGGACGGACAGAACTACTCCCTGGCTTCGCTGCTGTACACCGTCGGTCCCACTTTGCTCGGCAAGGCGGCATTCGATGATCTGCTTGTGGCCTTCCAGCGGGCGGTCAAGGAAAAGACCACGCAAGCCTTGGATGCGTTGGTGAAAACGGCCAGGAAGCTCAACTGGCGTAAACTGCCCGAAGCGCTGGGGCCGCTCGCGCTGGGTTCGCCCGAATGCCTGTCCGCGATCGCCACGCCGGGCGTCTCGACCGATGCGGCGATGGTGGTGCTCCAGTCCCTGATCACCCGGATGGAGGTGATGGCCGCAGGACCGTACCGCGTCGAGCACGACGAGTCCAAGAACCTGCTTGCCTACCACGAGTTGCTGCAGCGCTACATCGAGCATCAGGATGAAGTCGAATTCAGGCAAACGCAGATCGCAGGCATTCGTTTCCCGCTCAAGTTGTCCTCCGTGACCCAGGTCGACTCGAAGACCAGTCCAGCCGTACAGATCGCCGACGTCATGATCGGTGCCGCCATCGAGGCCGCCAACGGACTGACCGGCCTGCGCCCGCCGCTGCTGGACCCGCAGGCCGTGATGTCGCTATACGCCGACGACCAGTTCATCCACCTCGTGCCGTCGATCAATTTCGATGAACAGAAGCAGTTCCGTGAGGGGAGTCAGGCGGCGGAAATGATCGACTACTTCGCCAAGCACTTCGGCGCTAAAACCTCGTGAAGCGGCAACAGCCGCACACCCTTTGAGGGGCAACCCATGGCACGAATCAGAAAAATCGAGATCGCCAACTTTCGCGGCATCCAGCGGCTGGCCTGGTACCCGGCGCCAGGCATCAATTGCCTGATCGGACCGGGCGACAGCGGCAAGTCCACGGTGCTGGACGCGATTGACCTGTGCTTGGGGGCCAGGCGCAATGTCCAGTTCTCAGATGCGGACTTCTTCGGCCTGGACATCACGAACCCGATCAGTGTCACGCTGACGCTGGGTGACCTGGACGACGCCATGAGGACGCTGGAGAGCTTCGGCGCGTTCCTGCGGGGCTTTCACCCCACCACCGGCGTCGTCGAAGACGAACCGGTGGTCGGCGCGGAGGTTGTGCTCTGCCTGAACCTGACCGTCGCGAGTGACCTGGAGCCGTCGTGGACCTTGGTCTCCGAGCGCGCCGCGCAGCAAGGCATCGTCAAGACGCTCGCATGGAAGGATCGCCTCGCGCTGGCGCCTACCCGCATCGGTGCGCTGGCGGACTTCAACCTGGCGTGGCAGCGCGGCTCCGTGCTGAACCGCATTTCGGAGGAGCGAGCCGACGCTTCAGCAGCTTTGGTCAAGGCGGCCAGAGATGCGCGCAGCGCCTTCGGCGACCAAGCCGAGCAACAGTTGGGAGAAGCGTTAGAGGTCGTCACCGCCACCGCCCAGGAGCTGGGCGTCCACATCGGCGCCAAGGCCAAGGCGCTGCTGGATTCGCATTCGGTGTCGTTCGGTGGCGGCACCATCTCCCTGCACGATCAAAACGGCATCCCGCTTCGCAGCTTGGGCGTCGGCTCAACGCGCCTGCTCGTCGCCGGCCTGCAGCGCAAAGCGTCTGGCAAGGCGTCGATCGTGCTCTCGGACGAGCTGGAGTACGGTCTGGAGCCGCACCGCATCGCCCGGTTCCTGGGCTCCCTCGGTGCTAAAGAGGTCGCTGCTCCGATGCAGGTGTTCCTCACCACCCATTCGCCCGTGGCACTGAGAGAACTGTCGGGCGGCCAGCTCTTCGTGCTGCGCCGAGGTCCTCAAGGCCACGAAGCCCGCCTGGTCGCTGCCGACGATGGCATCCAGAGCGCGATCCGCCTCTATCCCGAAGCTTTCCTAGCCGGGTCAGTGGTCGTGTGCGAGGGGGCCAGCGAGATCGGTCTGCTGCGCGGCCTGGACCTGTTCGGAGTTGACCATGCAAGCGTTTCCCTGGCGGCCTTGGGTGTCGCCCTTGTCGACAGCGGTGGCGGGGATCCGGATCGAGCGTTTGCCCGAGCCGTGGCCTTCCTGTCTCTGGGCTATCGGGTGATGGTGCTGCGCGACGACGACAAGAAGCCCACGCCGGCCACCGAGCAGGCCTTCATCCAGAACGGTGGCACCGTCGTCGCGTACCGCGCGGGCCGGGCGCTAGAGGACGAGCTGTTCGGCAGTCTCACGCCAGCTGCATGCCAGCAGCTGATCGCCTACGCCGGCGAACTGCACGGCGATCTGATCCACGAACACCTGCGCACCGTCTCGAACAACACGCTCACCTTCCAGCAGGTCTGGGACGAAATCCAGAATACCGGCGCCCTGGCGCCGGAGCGCAGGGCCGTCCTCGGTCAGGCGGCGCGCATCCGAAAGGCTGGCTGGTTCAAGTCCATTTCCTGGATGGAGGACGCTGCAAGGACCATCGTTGCGCCGGACCTGCATCTTTGCGATCCGGGCTTCCGTGCGCTGATGGAGCAGGTATTCGGATGGGCCACTCATGGGCCCCGTTGAACTCGACCTTCGTGCGATCACACGCGGCACCGTCACCGCCCCGGCCGGATGCGGCAAGACGCAGTTGATCGCCCACGCGCTGGTCGGCCATCGGGGATCTAAACCCATTCTCGTGCTGACACACACGAACGCCGGAGTCGCAGCTCTGCGGGGCCGCTTGGATCGCGCCGGTGTGCCAACCAGCGCCTATCGGTTGGGCACTATCGATGGATGGGCTATCCGGCTTATCTCGACCTTTCCCGGCCGCAGCGCCCACGATCCAGAAATTCTGCGGCTGGCCTCGCCTGCGCGTGACTACCCGGCGATCCGCGACGCCGCCTGGAAATTGCTGCAAGCCGGGCACGTTAGCGAGGTCCTAAGAGCCTCGTATGTGCATCTCATCGTGGATGAGTACCAAGACTGTTCGGTGCCTCAGCACCACATCGTCTACTTCCTTTCGCTGATCCTGCCGACCTGCGTGCTGGGCGACCCGATGCAGGCGATCTTCGGGTTCCGGGGCAATACGTTGGCGGACTGGAACCAGCAGGTGTGCGCACATTTTCCTGTCGTAGGGGAATTGGCAACACCTTGGCGATGGCGCAACGCCGGCGCGGAAGCGCTTGGCCAATGGCTCCTAGAAGCCCGCCGGCTGTTGGCCGCGGGGCAGTCGGTGGATCTGCGCAGAGGACCACCGGAGCACGTAACCTGGATGCAGGCCGTGCCGCCCAACGACCATGTCCAGCGCTTGGCCGCGGCGAGAACGGTACCACCTACCGCTGACGGGCGCGTGCTCATAATCGCCGACAGCCGCAACCGGGCAGCGCAGCAGCACTTCGCGAGCCAGACGCCGGGCGCTTCGACGGTCGAGGCCGTCGACCTGCAAGACCTCATTGCCTTCGCCAACGGCTTCTATGTGGGCTCGGCTGATGCTTTGGGGCAATTGCTGGCACTCGCTCAGAGCGTCATGAACAATGTGGGCGTGCCGGAACTGACGCGGCGCTTGGAGTCGCTACAACGGGGCACCGCGAGGAATCCGCCGAACGAGGCGGAGAGCCGTGCGCTGGCTTTCCTACGCGCGCCATCTCTCTCCGCAGCCGCCGCATTGTTGTCGGAGCTACGTGCATTGCCGAACGTGCGTGTGTATCGGCCGGCCATTCTCTACGGCGTACTCAAAGCGCTCCGGGATGCCTCGGCGGGCACCGTCCCACTGTCGGAAGCGGCCATGCGTGTGCGGGAAGAGAATCGGCTGCAGGGACGCCCGCTCCCCAAACGTGCGGTAGGAAGCACGTTGCTGCTTAAGGGATTGGAAGCCGAGGTGGCGGTGCTACTGAATACAGAGGGGATGAGCGCACAGCACCTATATGTGGCTATGACAAGGGGCTCGATGAAGCTCGTCGTGTGTAGCGCGAATCCATCTGTTGGCTAACCAAACCCCGGGACGCAGTTGACCGGGAAGCGCTTTCGAGCGGCCGCTTTGGCCGATACGTTGAGTTCGAAGGATCGTTGACCTGCCGCTCGACCGCGCAGAGCACCTTGCGGCAAGTGTCCTCCGCATTGCCGCCGCTCATTTTGTGTCGTTTGAACGACCGCTATGGCCGAAGGACACGTATCCGCTGAATGAATCCCACCGGCAGCAATACTCCACATATCTGACCATCCCAGCAACGAAGCCTGAGCGGCAGCAGTGGATCGAGTGCCGACTACCAGAGGCTCGGCTCAGTTCGCCCCCATCTGAAATCCAGCACAAGAAATCGACGCCGAATAGCTGCAATTGCTGTTACGGCTTCAGGAGGCACGCTCATTGGAAGGTCTTCGTCGGCTTGGCGGTTATCACCCGACAATCGAACAAAACAACCCCTCTCCGGAGGAGCTTCACTACTTCTTGCTTAGCGCCTTCCGGACATTCTTCAGATCCTGTTCACTGATATTGCCAGCGTCGCAAAGCCACATCAGCGTCTTGAGCGGTTTTGGGATATTCCTTCCGCTTTCATACCTCGATCCGCCCGACTGGGTTACGCCAAATCGAGACCAGAATTCAGATTGATTTAGACCGGACGCGCGGCGAGCTGCCGCCACGTCAGCGAGAAGTTTGGATTTCTTCATACACGCCGCCGTATTGATCCCAACATTTATTGAGTAGGCACCGATACAAGATGCACCGGCGCCGCATCGCTCTGGAAGGCAGCAACAAACTACTTTTTCTTCGTCGCTTTCTTTCCAGCCACGGCAGCCTTGAAACCCGCACCCGCTGTGAAACGAGGCACCGTGGTAGCCGCAATCTTGAGTTCCTTACCTGTCTGCGGATTGCGTCCTGTACGGGCAGCACGCTTTGAAGACTTGAAGGTGCCGAATCCAATAAAGGTGGCGGTATCGCCCTTGGATACCGCTGTGACGATGGCAGCAATGACTGCATCCAGCGCACTCCCGGCAGCCGCCTTGGACAGGTTCGCTTCCTTGGCGACGATTTCGATAAGCTCAGATTTATTCATGGGATCTCCGTGATCAGGTTTTGGAAAAAAGGATAGTACCGCCGAACAATCCCCATCGATGCATGGAACATGAATGCCGGTTGCAAATCCATGGAATTCCTTGTTCAGCATCAGCAGGACTACTACTTTGATATGCGCGCATTGAGCAGTGCCTTGATTCGGAAAAGCTCCCAGAAAGCCGGATGCATCTTTCGATCCCCAGCCTCCCATTGCTGCCATGCTCGGCACGTTGAATAAACCAGTAAAGCCGCTTGCGCTTGAGATACTCCAAGTAGTATTCGGGCCGCTCGAATCTCAGTGGGTGTGGGATATCCAGTAGCAGCCATCGTAGCAATCAGGATTGATAATGCTTTTACTATACGCGCATTGCGCGTATAGTAAAAACGAGATGGATGACTTGCCGGAGTACCCAATGGAGCGAATGGTTCTTGCATCTGTACTGCTGGTCGTACCAGGGATGACCCTGATCTATCTGGCTGCCCGATTGATGGCTGTCGCCGTAAATCTGTTTCGAACGGGGCATGTCGTCGAGTCGCTTCTGCTCGTCGTTGCTGCGCTTGTGGCCGCAACGTTGGTAGCGATGTTCGGCAACGAAAAGTCCATCCTGGTCGCCGCCCTGCTCTCCTGGGTTTTTCTGGCAGCTACATTCATTCGCTTTGTACTGCGCAATGGTGAGAATGATCCCAGGCAGCAATCGTATTTCTCTGATCCACCACATGATCAGGATCCGAACTCACTGAACTTCTCTGGCGTGGGTCCCGGTTTCCAGGGCTTTGGCATGTATGCTCATGGTGTTCGAGTTGGTAACGAACCGATCGAAGACGACAAGTAACTTGACAACTAACGTGTTCGGATCATTTTCTCGTGGAGGGTGAGTCACTCGGAGAAAAGATGTCCAGCGCCCTACCCGCCTGATCGGCAACCCAACCGGCGCCCTCGGATGCCTTTCCCTCTGCCTGTCGAACCGACTGCATGGCCTTGGCTTCAAGCCATGCCATGTCGCCCTGGTTTGGTTGAGTCCCTGTTCGATTGTTGAGGGCGATGGTCGCCAGGCCTTTGGCGAGCTCGGGATCCTTCTGGGCGGCCTCGCGCAATTTTCCGGCGTACTCCTGAACACTGGCGGATCCCGCGCCGAATCCGTAGGCATTCAGGAGTACGGTTCCCGTCCCCTTTTGCCGATCCTGATACAACTGGTTTGCCATCATCGTGATGCCGCTCTCAAGCAGGACCTGCGATTCCTTCTGCCTGGTCAGCTCACTCGCAGAATTCAGCGTTTCCGCATAGTGCTTCGCGGCGGGTGACAGGTCCGGCTGCGATTTTGGATGGGCGTGTTGCTGGCGCTGGACCTCTTTGCTGTTCGCACTGTTCTCGGCTGCGACCTGGGCTTTCCCCTTTTCATCGAGCCGAGCAAGATTCGTCTCGCCGCCCTGCCGAACATCCTGCGGCGACGCCGGGGTTTGCACGCCTTCGGAGGCGAGCCGCGTCTTCGCTATCCGGTCTCGGGTTTCGAGGGCGACATCTTCCCGAAAACCCTGGTTCTGATTCCACTCACGCTGAAACCGGGACAGGCGTTCCGGCGTGACCTCAGCCCCCTTCCCGAACAGCATCTCGAAGCCGGACTTTGCCATGACGAGCGTTTCATCCACCGAAACACTCGAGCGGTTCTCGTTGCCCGCCTGGCGTCGGCTTCCGGCCTCCTGTTGCTCCGTCAGGGAAGCGAGTTCCTTGCTGTCGTAGGTCCTGGCCTTGTCCAGCGTCGATGCGGCGCGTTCAGCAGCCTGCTTCACGCTCTGATCGGAAGTACCGCCGGCAACTCGCAGCAACCCACGTCTGGCCACATCCGCCGCGTGTCGCAGTTCATCCTGTGTGGCCGTCCTGATCGTCTGATCGGCGGATTCATCGTAGCGCTGACCGGTTTTCACAGCACCGGCGACTCGTGCTGAAATACCGGAGGCCTTTTCGGCGAGCGCCATGACAAGCCGCCCTGCCCGACCCGGCTCCTTGGGCGGCTGGCCTTCCTGGGGTTTGCCTTGAGCGCCGCTGCCACCGGCGGTGAGCGCGGAATCAACGGATACACCCTCCTGATTGGTCAGCCCCTTCTTGCCGGAATAATCCCTCCCGGTGGTGACCACGTTACCCGTGCCAGTAGTTACCCCAGCGCTGGTATCCCCACCCATTTCGGTAGTCAACGCACTGGACAATTGACGTTGAAATGTGGCGCTTTGATCCCGGGTGAGTTTCGCAGTCTGGGTTTCCCCTACCGATGCGGCACGCCCCGACGAGGCCTGGGTGCCTTCACCGGAGTAGCTGACGTCGGAGGCCGTGCGTCCGATGCCCGATTGTGCGACCGCCCCCATGAGCGATGACCCTGCCGCTGACACGTTGGTGACCTCGTCGATCGTAAATCGGCCATCACGATTCCTGTCGAACCCGGTCATCGTCATGTTGCCGCTCTTTACGGTCACGGCATCCCCCGTGCGCTCCATCGAGCCAAAGCTGTCCGCCGAGGCCATTTTGCCCGCGCCTGCCGCGAGCGAGGGCTGGGTGGAATGCTGCAAGGCGGAGTAATTGCCGTGCTGAACATTGCCAAGCGAGGCATTCCCCATGTTCATGTTGCCCTGCGCCAGGGCGGCGGCAGCCTTTTCTGCATCACGTGGCGCGAAGGATGCGCCGACCGATCTCAGCCCGGCATCGCCCCACTTGATGAGTGCTGCGGCAATCGCCGGAATCGACAACACCAGCATTCCGGCAATGGCCTGATCGCTGACCACGGAGTTGTTGAGATAGCTGTAGGACTCCAGAGACATCCCCCCGCCATTGGTCGCGCTGGTCAGTGCCTTTTGCGCCTGTACATTCATGAGAAAATTCATGATCGCGTAGAGCGGTGGCCACAACTGGATCCAGAGCAGGCTGCCGGCGTACATCTTGAGCACCGATCCACCATGGTGACCGGCAACGAGCGTCAGCAACAGAATGATCGGGAAGACGGCGTATTGAACCAGCTCGATGGCGTTTCGGGCTTTGGGCATGGTGCCCTCGGCCAGCTTTGCCATCGCCTTGTAGGCGTCACCGGTCTGGCGCACGGCCTGCGCCTGTGCCAGATTGGTCGCAGCACTTGCCGCGTCTCCGATCTGTGCCGGAATCGTGTATTGGGCGTCAATCACGGCGTTTGAGACGATGGACTGCTTGATGGTATCGGTCGCCGTCGCCGATAGCCCGAGAAGATAATTGGTGCTCGTCGCGAGCGACCCAGAGATCGCCGTATTGGCCAGGGCGGAGGGCATTCCCGGATACATCCGATTGCCCAGCAGGCCCAGTTGATTGGCTGCCTCGGCGTTCAGCTGGATGGTGAGCGTCGTATAGGCGGCCGTACATCCCACCGTTTGCATGATGGTCGGATCCGCCGTGTCCCGGAGGGTCACCAGCCGGGATGGATTGGTCAAGCCGTTGAGCGTGCCCCAGATGTCGTTCGTCTTCATGAGGTCGTTCATACGGATATAGCCCGAGGCCAGCTCTGGCGTGATGCACTCGCGGTAAAACTCGTAGAAATTGCTGGTCAGAATCGGCTGGCCGCTTTTGATGGCCAGTCGCTCCTGAAGAACCCGATGCCCGAACAGTGTTCCGCTGGTACGAAACTGCAAGTCGCCGGGAAGCGCAAAGACGGTCTCGAATGACCCGGTCAGCCAGTCGCCAATCTTGCTGGTCGAATGCGCGAAGGCAGCCAGACCAATCGGGACATTGGCCACCACCTGGGCGGGCGTTGTTCCCGTGCGATCGACGACGATGACGTTGGTCTTCGGGACCAGCAGCATGCCGTTGAAGAGCGCCAGCATGATGACCCACTTCCAGAAGTCCTCCATGCGCCCCTTGCCGGCGAGGACGACCAGCGCCAGCGAGAGAATGCCGACCAGCGCCAGGGTGCGCAGGAGACCCAGGTAGTCGCCGCTCCCCATGAGGGCGGCGACAGCGTTGAACGTGGCCGTCAGTTCCTCGATATTCCAGTAGGCATAGACCTCGAAATTCATCGGTGTGAGCGCGTCGTTCTATCGGCCTATCGATTGAACGCCATCATCGACTGAAAGACGTTGGTCGGCAGCCCGGCTTTCAGTGACTGATCGAGCCACTGGATGCTGCGCTGCATCTGGGCCACCTGCACCCCCTTCTGATATTCGGCGACCAGCATTTCGCGACCTTCCTGCTCGATCTCGGTGACCCGCATCAGAATCGACTTCGCGGCTTCCGCCACGTCCGCGTTCCCCTTGCCCATCTCGTTCTGGATCGCTTCCCTCAGCGTCTTGGCCAGGTTGGTGAAATAGGAGTGGGCAATATCGACGGCCACGAGCTGGGTATGGTTTTCCACAACGAAGTCACCGCCGGGCATGTTGGCGGCGAGCGACAGCATCTTCCAAACCGGCAGGCTGGACGCTCCGATCAGGGCGACATCCAGGGTGCCTTGCCCGCCCGCGCTGCGTGACTCCACCTTCTGTTTCATCGCGACGATCTTGTCGCGAACGAACTTGGCGAACGAACTCGCCGTTATGCCGTCTTCGACGTACGAAGGATTCCTGCATTCCGCGTAGTCATCGCAGATTAGTCCGGATAGCGTCGCCGTCGCCGCGGAGCCATCACCCACAAATTGCCTGAAGGTGATCTTTGCGCCAGGCTTGTACAACCACTTCGCCTTTTGGTCCGCGCTCGAACCCGATTCGTCGTCACCGGGCGGAACGATGATGATCGTTCCTGTCATGCTCATCATCAGTTGCCGGGTTTCGCTATCCACTCCATTGACGCGAAGCAGTGCCCGCCACACGACGTTGCCGGGATCGAAGGTTTCCCTGTTGCGAGAGTCGGCACTGATGGCGGCCTGGCGCGTCTGCCTGGCCTTTGAGCGGTCCTTCCAGGCATCCCAGGACTCGAACACATCGGAATACAGATTCAATGACGCGCCGGCGACCTTGCCCTCTTTCTCCTGCGTCTTGTCGGTCAGCGTGCTGCCGATCGCGGCGACCACGCCTTCGGCCGCCTGGCAGGAATTGATATTGAGGTTGTTCACCTTGGAGATCTGATCCTGAAGGTACTGGATCAGATCGGCCAGATCGGGCGAGATCGACTTGACGGCCATCATGAAGGCATAGCCGACGGCATTGTTGGCGATGTTGCGCATCAGGGCCGTCAGTTGCTCCTTGTTGATGAAGGAGAAGGAGCCGGCAAACAGGTCGATCCCGCCACACCCCGCCTTGAAGGCTGGAGGGGCTACGGTGGCAAGCTGATAATTCTTGACGGGGGTGCGCATGTACAGGCTGCCTCCCGAGTACAGATTCATGGTCTGTCCCTGGTAGGCCGCCACACCGGTCACGTTGCCGTAGGCGCCGATGTCGTTGAACCATGTCTGCATGCTGGATTGCACGCTGGCCTGTACCGTCAAAGGTATCGTCAGTGCCAAGATTGCGGCGATTATGCGTTTTCTGAGCATGGGCACCCCCTCAATACAACTCGCCTGGCCGGGTCTGGGTCAGGATATAAATTCGCTCGACGATGTCCTGCACGGACAGCACGCCTGAACCCAGCGGAATCAGGCGATGATCCTTGATGTTGCCGAGCGCAACGTAGGGAACCTGTTTGACATCGAGCACCCTGGCCATGCCGTTATCCCGCGCCGGGCTCGGGAAGTCAGGCAAGACGCCTCCATCCAGACTGATTGGAAATACGGTGATGCCGTAGGTGTCTGCCAGCAATTTGAGGGCCGGAGCCATTCGGTGGCAGTACGGACAATCCGACCGAAACACGAAGAACACGCCCCATTCCCTGGCGATCTCCTTCATGGAGGCGCGTTCCTTTTGCGTCCGCTCCACGTCTCTGACCTGGATGGCCGCGTTATTGACGGGATTGCGCAGCTGGTAATTGAGGTCCGGGTTCGCCCAGATGACGCGCCGCCAGACATCCGAGAACACCGACGCCCGATCCATCAGGGCTTCCTGCGCCGTAATGTAGGCCTTGAGGTTTTCCGGAGAAGGCTGCATCAGGGCCAGTGCCCGTTTGGCTTCCAGCGCCTTGCGCAGGCGCTCAAGCTCCTCAAGCGCGACTTCTTCCCTGGTTTTGGCCTTTGCACCAAGTTTTGTCGGGTCGGGTGCTAGCTCTGGCTCAACATCGCAATACCAGTGGAACTTGGCCTCCTCACAGGCCCAGATCGACGGATAGTCGATGCCACCGCTGATCACGGTGGCCCACGAAGAACTCACCAGAAGGCATCCAGTCATCATGGCCAGCCATTCCTTGCGCATCTGCACGGACCTAGTTCTGGCCCAGAATCTGTCGAATCCGATCCGTGGCATCGGGAATTCCCGATTCACCGGTATCCGGCAGGCGGACAATGGCGGCCGTGTTCAGGACCGCACATTGGCATTCCCGTGCAGCACTGCTCAAGGCCTCATCAACACGCGTGCCGTAGTCTGTCGCCGCCTTGAAAATCGCCTTTTGTTCTTCCTCGCTCATGCCCGGCTTGAGCCGCGCACTGAGCGCCTTCTTCTGTTCTTCGTAGAGACTGCCGACATCGACCCGCACCATGCGTGGAGCGGGATGCGAACGAACCCACATCAGTCCGATGGCACACGACACCAGAACGGACAGGAAACCCGTGACGAGCAATCGGACAAGGCTGAGATTCATCCGGCACCCCGGCGTTCGATGATGGTCTCAATGGCCTCCGTGACAGGGATGCCCTGATCGGTGAGCATCTTGATGGCCTGATAGTCCTCGGCTTGCGTCGAGTACAGCAGCATGGAGAAGGGATCGAGAATCAGGCGTCCAACTCCGGAGCCCATCGGGCCATGCACGAAGATCTCCGAATAGTGACCATGCTCCGTGCTGACCGAAGACAATTGCCGTTTCATCCACTCGTCCACATGGAGCTTGCCCTCCTTTCCGAGCCGATCGATGCTTTCCGGCTTTTGCCGGAGCAGGAACAACCAGTCGGCATTGGTAATGGCCGCCCGCGTCGCCTCGTTCTTGTAATAGTCATCCACGGATTGCGTGATGGTGCCAAACGCGCCGCCATATTTGCGCGCTCGCCGATAGCCGGCCTCGATGAAGTTCGCACTGGATCCGCTGCCCATCAAATCCCAGGCCTCATCGATGATGACCAGCTTGCGCTTGGATCGATCGAGATACATCTCCTGGGTGATCCGGTACATCATCAACTGCATGACGACCGCCTGAAGATCCTTTTTCGCCTTGAGTTCCTCCAGCTCAAGCACGACCAGGTTCTTGCGAAACTGGATGTTGGCCTCCCCCTCGAAGTAGCTCGCGTAGATGCCGTACTTTGTATAGGGCTCCAGGGCGGTTGCCAGTCGGGACAGGTCGCGCTCGACCTCGCCTTCGTCACTCAGCCGCCCGGTGCGCAGCAGGTCATAGACATCCGTGATCGTCGCGGCTTTTTCCTTCTGATCCCACACGCGCTTGATCGCTGCCGCCAGGGCGGAGTAGCTGTAGTTATCCAGCGGGCCGCGAGGACTGGCCATCTGGGCCACCAGGGGCAGCAGCATTTCCATGTCGTTGTTGATATCGACGACCATGGAAAACGGATTGAGACAGATCGTGTTGGTTCGCTCATCGGAGAACTCGATGAACTCCCCGTCCAGAAGCTCGGACAGATTGCGGTAGGAGCGACCGACGTCAATGATCCAGACCTTGGTCCCGGTACCCAGATAGCGGAAGGCCATTTCGTTCACGAAGACCGACTTGCCGGAACCGGACAGCGCCGCGACGGCGAAGTTGTAGTTGCCGCCGGTGTTGTCGAAGAGATCGAAGCTCATGATTTGCCCGCGGCGACCGAACAGGGTCATGACCGGGGTCGCGGTGCCCTTCCATTCCGCCATCAGGGGCGAGGTCATCACCGCGTTGTCGGCGGTCTTGGTGCCGGCACGGCCGAACAACTGGAGGTCCTTCTGCAATGCCGGGGTCAGGGTGCACGGCATCGACGCCACAAATGCCTGATGCTGCAGATAGACATCCTTGGCCAGGTCGAAACCGCGCGCGCGCCAGACGGCCCGGACGGCATGTTCGGTCCGGGATACGTCCTCGATTCGCGAGAGCAGGACGATCTGGTGATACATCTGGACCACGTTGCGGCCGTTGTCGAAGGCGCGCAGCACCATGTCCCAGTCCCGCTTGCGATCCTGAAGGTCCGGCTGGAAATGAGCCATGTAGGATCCGGCGGCCTGCGTCGCTCGCGCCGCCTTCATCAGTGCCTTGCTTCTGGCCGACTCGTAATCCAGGGTGATGGCCCCCATGGTGATGAGGAACGGACAGGGTATCGAGAGGGCCATCTGGTAGTAGTCCCCAATCATCGAGCCCATGTTGCCCATCCGGAAATACTTCGGGTACTGCCGCACGGAAAAGCATTGCATCGCCGTCTCGGCGCCCCCCGCCTTGCGATACTTGATGAAGGAATCGGCAACGGCGGAGGCAATTTCAGGATTCGACACTTGACTGCGAAGGGAGCGCGAACTGTCGTACTCGATGTGTCTCTCTTCAGGCTGGCCAAGCACCCGCTCGTGGTCAAAGAAGTCCGCGACAAAGTTCAGCAGGCTTTCCGGCCCCCAGTCCCAGCCAGGCATGTGGGCCGAGCGCAAGGTAGCGTGGGTACTCTCCTTGATCCGGATCGCCTCCTCCACATCGGCGGGACTTTCCGGATCCAGCGGCGTGCTGATGGCAATGAGGCAGCGGTAGTCGCGAAGCAGATAGACGTGATGCGAGAAGAGCGATTTGGCCACGCCCTTCAAGTAGTGATCGATACGGCGCCGGCCAAGGACTCGATAGATGTTCCGGTTGCGACGGGACTCCCATTCCGATCCAGCAGGCTCCTCATCCACCGGGAGCATGTTGGCCTGCTCTCGCAGCGACGGCAGAATATGCGGACTGGCGTACAGGGAAATCTGGATGCCCGTACCTGGTGGACAGGACATGAACAGACTGGCCAGCACCCGTTCCATTTCTTCATTGGATCCGGTTTGCGGGACCGTCTCGATGCAAAAGCCCATGGAATGTGTGGGCCTGGCGCCGAATGTGCCCTGGTCGAGCACAAACATCCCCTCGTCGGCCATCCACCCCAGGTAAGGCAGGATGCCGGTGAGTCTTGGCAGCGTGGCGATGCGATCCAGCAGGCTGCGCTGAACCGCATCGGCGGGCTCGAAGCGCTCGCCATAGAAGACCGATTTGAGGGCTTGCAGTACGCTCACTCGCGGTCCTCTGCGGGTGTACCCGTACCGCCCGTGCCGGCCGGACCGATGCCCTGATTTCCCGGAAGGGAGGGTCCGCCAAACGACCGGGACGGCTTTTGCGATGGCGTGAGCGGCTTTTGCAGGGCTTGTCCGCCAGGAGTGGCCTTGATGAACGTGGGCCGATAGCGGTCAACGATGTGTCGCTGACTGTGCTCGATCGCCCACCGGCCTGCGTTGGCGACGACGTAAATGTAGGACTGATCGTGCAGGTCGCCTTCGGTGTCCTCCCAGGGGGCGATCCAGACGCGCAAGACCCTGGCTTGCGTCCGAAGCGGGTCGCCGGACGACGCCACCTGGCCGGTAATTGTGCCGTCAGGACTTTCTTTTGACGGCAGCCGAACCGCCGGGTCACCCTTCCCGTCCTTGCGCAGCCCCGGAAGATTGTTGGCAACCGCATTGGCATAAACCCCGGACAGCGAGGAACAGGTCACGCCATCGGGCGCCTTGCATGAAAACTTGCTCTCGCCATCCATTCCCGTCAGGGTTCCGGCACAGCCGCCCAGCGCCAGGGCGAGAACGGATGCGATCAGGCAGACCGAACGCATGATCAATCCCCCTTGAGTCTGGGAGTGACAGCGGCTTTTATCGGTGCCGCCTTGCCCGCCAGTCGACGCTCGATTTCAGCGGCTGAGGCCGCACCCGGTATCAGACTCCCGTCCTGCAGGATGAGCGTGGGTGTGCCATTGATGCCAAGACTGCCCGCCAGCTGGTTGATGCGCTCGATCGGTGTGACGCACTTGGGGGCATCGGGCAGCTTGCCCGCGGTCATGAACTCCGACCACGCCCTGGCGCGGTTGGATGCGCACCAGATTCGTTCAGACTTCTTCCTGGCGTCCGGGTGAAGGCCCTCAAGGGGATACAGGAAGGTATAGAGGGTGACGTTGTCGAGTTTGGCGAGTTCGCCTTCAAGCCCCTTGCAATAGGGACAGTCCGGATCAGAGAACACCGCCAGCTTGCGGCTGCCATCCCCGCGTACGGTCTTGATCGCGTCCTGCAATGGCAGTTGGGCAAAATCGATGCGATTGATGTCGCTCAGTCGCTGTGCGGTCAGATCCTTTTGCTCCTTCATGTCGAACAGGTGGCCGAAGACAAAGTAGCGCCCCGTCGGGTCCGTGAAGGCCACGCTTCTTCCCATGGTGACTTCATAGAGGCCCAAGACCTCCGAGGGACGAACGGCGGTGATCCGGGTCGAGGGGTAAAGCTCTTTCAGGCGCGCTTCCATTTCAGCCTCGCTGGCAGGACTGGCAGCACTGACTATGCTCGCCGCCGAAACAAGAACCAGGACCATGACCAGGGGGGCACGCATCGATTTACGCATTTGTTGTTACTCCGAAGGATTCAGGGACTTTTTCATGATCTGGCGCCCTCGCTTCCAGAGTTCCGTGTAGGTGTCTTCATCGGCGCTCGCGGCCATGCCAAGCGACACGCCCTTGGTCAGGACCACGTCGACAACCCGGCCTGCATCCACTTCGATGATCGGAAACATCTTCTCGGCGAGCGTGATGTAGTACTGAGAAAGCCGATCCAGTGCCTTGCCGACGCCGGTGCCGATGCCTGCCTGGATCTGCTTTCCGGATTCGATCGTCCCCACCGAGCCCAGGGCGCTGGTGCTGTAGCTGGTTGCGCTTTGCTGGAATCCCTGGCCGATGCCGGCGATGATTCCGGTCATCAGGGCATTGGCCAGTACCTGTCCTTGCTTGCTGACCAGCCTCCCCCGCAATCCGGCTTTCCCGTCCTCGCCCACGACGTAGCCCTTGATCGTGGCGTCCACCACTTCGCCGTTGTTGAGCACACAGGAGAGCGATTCCAGACGCAGATACGCCCGTTCGGAACTGATGTCACCGTATCCCGAGCCGAGCATGAAACACTCCTTGACCCTGGCCCGGTAGCGATTGGGAAGAAAGGCGTTGTCCTGCACCCGCAGCAGGATCGGCCATGGATTGTTTTGCGCCTGTCCCCCCGTGGGTGCATCCAGTCCGCCCATCAGCGCCACCCGCATGAAGGAGCCCGAGGGGATGTAGGTCTTGCTCAGTTTTGCGTCGGCCGGCCCTTGCGGTGCTACCGGAATCGCGTCGCTGACTTCGAACGACGCAATACCCGGCTCCCGGGGAATCACGGGAGGTGGCAACGGCGGGAGGGGTGTTACCGGTGTCCCGGATGGCGATGTTGTAAGGCCTTGGGGTGGCGCCTGAGGAGTACCGGAAGAGCTGGGGCCCGGCAGCATGGGCGGCAAGGGCGGCAAGGGCGGCAGCACGCTGGCCTGACGGGACGAAGGTTGCGGTACCGACTGCTTTTGCTCGACCTCACCCATCTTCTGTTTCAAGCCCTGAATAACGTTGTCCATCTCCTTCATCTGCTGGGACGATTGCGCCATCCAGACATCGCGTGGATCCACCTGCGCGCCTGGCGTGACAATGTTTCTGCTGGCCTTGTCGAGCCTGGTCGATTGAGGCATCGGGGCGGGCTGGTTGTCCCATATGGCGATGCTGCCAAAGACCAGGCCGATGAATCCTGCCCCCAGGCCGCCGAGCACCAGATACTGCCGGGCCTTGGGCGACAAGCCTTTCAGATAAGACGTGAGACCGCCGCTGGCGGCAGCCGGCTCACTCACCGGGGTTCTCCGAGATCACGAAGACCTCAGTGGTTTCCCCAGGCGCCAACTGGGGTTTGGCGATCGAAATGGCGATGACCTGGCGCCGGTAGAGCTCCCGCTCGTCGATCACCATTGCGTTGGCGGACATGTTGGTGAGAAGGTACTTCTCTCCTTTGAGTGGACCGTCGATGACCCTGGTCAGGACAAACAGGGCTTCGGTCCAGAGGGGCACGATCTCGTTGGTCGCCCTCGCCTCCATCTCCGCTTCCGTGTCCGACTGAAGGGACAGCAGGACACGCTTGATCAGCTGATTTCTGGCGACATCCTTGCCCGGCGCTAGACTGGTACCGGCGACTGAGCGTCCCTTGATTGTGATGGAATCCGACGGGCCGTCCGTCACCGACAACAGCAGCTTCCAGGTTCGACCGTTCTCGTCCGACACGAAGATGCTGAGGGTCGGCTTGTCCGTGGTCGGCTTGAGATAGGCGGTACCGGCTTCCTTGTCGGCCGTGACCGCGAACTCACCTTCCGCCCCGAAGATCCGGCGAACGCGATGTCCATCGATTCGAATCAGGGTCGGTTCGGATCGAGATACCCTGGCGCTCAAGGTATCGTCCGGTTTCCCGACGAGCACCTGAGCCGCACTGGCGGACAGGCTAGCGGCCAGCAGCGCTGTCAAAAGGATTTTGTTCACTGGTTTCCTTGAACTCGGATACATAGAGCCTTCCATTCATGTGCTTGAATCCGACGAGATAGGTCGCCTGGCGCTCCCCGGCCTTTTTGTCCGACGCCCAGGTAAACAGCGTCCCCGACAGCGCGACCCGCAGCGTCTTCTCATCCAGCGTGATGTTGCGAACCGAGAATTGCGTGGCGGTGTTGTTCTTTTTCAGGAAATCCGCGCGAGCGCCCATTTCCATTTGCAGTCGTCCAAACTCGGACGGCGCCGCATACTTCAGGAACAGGCTGTTCTGGTACGTTGAAACGGCCGGGGTAATGTTGAGGGCGAGTCCGGCATACCAGTAGGCCATGTCTTCGAGGTACTCCCGGGAGACGGCGTTGCCGGATACCCAGAAGCTGCGCTTGATCTCTGGCGGAACGAGGACGGTTTTTTCGTTGCCGACCAGTTTCAGCACGACGCCGGCGACGACCAGAATCACCAGGAGCAGTCCCGCCAGGAGAATCCGCATGAACCGGATTTCCTGGGTGGCATTCGCTTGCTCGGACAGGTAGTTTCGAAAAAGCATCGCGATTCGTCGCCTATCCCAGGAAGTAGCGCTGGTCAGACGGTGGAGTGGCTCGCAACTTCAGGAACAGCCCGCTGGGAAACCACCAGTAGAGAGCATGAGCGGCGAACTTCGGGTGCTTGCCCGCCTTCATGCGACCGTACTGCCATGCCGCCAGTGCGCCCAGGACAATGCCCATGAGCATGGAGCCGGAGATCACCCCCATGCTGATCAGCATGATGGCGATCACCGCCTGATCCATTTCCCACCACAGGAAGCGCTCCTGCGCATCCAGGGACTTCGGGATGTAGCCGTTTTCGTCGTTACCCACGCGGGATGTCCAGGCTCAGACCGTTGCCGTCAGGATGCCGGTGATGATCGTCGGCGTGTATTGCAGGAAAATCGCAAAGCCGGCGCCTGACAGGATTGGAACCGGATTGACGCGGGCAATCGAAAGGATCGCGCCAAGGCCGACGGCCGCCACCGCTACCGCCCGCCCGAAATAGCCGGTGACCACGTCGTTGACCCACGTATAGAGGGCCTGGAATTCAGTTCCCGTGGTGCCGGCGAGGGCACCTCCGGCCAGCAGGGAGAGGGCAATGGCGACTACGACATAACGCTGATTACGATTCACTTTTTACTCCTTTGGTATGGTCGATGACAGATTTGATGAGCCAGCCCAGCCCTATGCCAAGCGCGATGCCGCCGATATGGGCTTCGAATCCCTTATCGAGCAGTGAGCCGGGCAGGAAGGAACCGAGGGCCATGAAGGCACTGGCGATGAGGTAATCTCGGATGGACTCTTTGGATCGGGGTATCACTTGCTTACTCCTTTTGGGTGGATGAAAAATGTAGATCGACGCGCCGGTTGATCGCCCGCGACTCGTCCGAGGTGTTGGCGATGGCGTAGCAGCACTTTCCCTGGGACCGAATATCAATCGGGCTCTTGACCCCGAGTCGCTTGAGATACGCGGCGACAACCTCTGCGCGCTTTCTGGCCAGGCGGTCGTTGAATGCTTGAGATCCGAGGTCGTCAGTTCGCCCCTCGACAAGAATCGAGTCACCCGGTTGAATCAGGGTGACTGCCTTCCTGATCTTCATTTCGGCCAGATCAGACAAGGTCGCGCTGGCGAACTGGAATGTCACCGAAATCGGAGCGAGCTTTCTCGCCACCTGGACGGGTTTTGGCGGTTCCCTGAAAACTGGCTCTACGTTGGGAAGTGCCGCGACAAGAAGGACTGTCTTCGATGTTGGCCTGGGACACTCCCCTTGGTCGCAGAGGCGCCAATTCGAGCGATCCCAAGTCAGCGACAGTCGCTTTGGAACTTCCGTGCTGATGGATCTTTCAACTGCGCAACCAGAAAGGAGCGACAGGACAATCAAGGAAGCAACGGGAAGCAGGTTCAAAGAGCGCTCTCCCGTTTCATGGCTTCTGAAACTTTTCTGGCATACCTGTCGCGCTTTTCTGTTGAGGTCGCGTTGTAGGCGCCGATGGCGCTCCAGGAATAACCGATCCGGTGAACGTTCTGCGCCAGGATCCACGCCCCGACGAAGGTGTTGGTGCAGGGTTCCCACAGGCGCTCGCGCGAAATTCCGAAATGCGACAGTTTTGGCAGCCAACGGCTATTGATCTGCATGTGCCCAACGTCGAAACTGCCATCCCTGTTCCGATTAAGCGCGTTGGGATTGCCTCCTGACTCCACTCTGGAAATAGCCTTGAGCAAGGCCGATGGCATCTGATAACGCAAGGCCGCCTCCTCAAAGCAGGCGGCACGACCCGGTGTTGGGAGGTATGCGAAAAGGGAAAGGAGAGGGAACCACGCAAACTTGTGCATGGCATGGATACTATGAATTCAGATGTGGGAAACCGGCGCCAAAAGCAAACAGAAGTGCACCGTTTCAATATTCCGCAACCAGGAGCTGCCCTTCAGACAGTGTTCTGTCGATGAATTCACTGTGTCCGGAGTCCAGAGTCCGCCACACAGACGTGAGCTTGCGCTATTCTTCGATCCTCACATTTACCTTGATGCGCAATGTCCGGATCTGATTCCAAACCGCGTGACCCGCATCATGCCGTTCTGATTTCACTGAGATCGACGTTTCCAGTATTTCAGGAGTGCCGTCCCCTTGCGATTGGTATTCACAAGGGCGTATTGGAACGGATTCCCGACATCAATCCGCAGCAACTTCGTTTGGCGATGCGGATGCATACCGCATCGGCGCGCTACTTGAAGGCGCTCACGAATGGCGAAA
Organism: Rhodocyclaceae bacterium; assembly: GCA_006218025.1. Taxonomy (GTDB): domain Bacteria; phylum Pseudomonadota; class Gammaproteobacteria; order Burkholderiales; family Rhodocyclaceae; genus Sulfuritalea. Next base: position 56,770 of record VBWA01000003.1, read on the forward strand.
CGCGGTTCGATCTCGATGGCAATGCCGTAGGCGCAGTCACCCCGGAGCAGAAGCAACAAGCGCTGGATACCCTGCGTGAGCGCTTCAGGAAGGGTGCCGAGCAACACAAGGCACGGCTGTTGGCTCAGCAGCAAGAACAGCACCGACAGGAAAATCTCATCAAACTCGCGAAAAAGTTCAATGTGCGATAAGTCTTGGCGTGTGGAATGCCCAATGACTCAGAGACTATTGGGGGCCTTTCCGATGCCTGTTGAACGCGATAGCAGCCAATCGGCAGGCGTTACCTGCGATCCACACGATGAATGGATCCACCATGCACGCGAGAACATCGTGCGCGGTGGCGGAGAGGCTATTGCGCAACAGCACCCATTTCAGTGATCGCCACGACGGACCGTTGATCGGCCATTGCAGGTGGCCACGGAAATCTAATAACGTTTGTCATTGGCCATTATTGAGCCATATCGCCCAGAAGCCACTTCCAGCCCACTGCAGGCACTCTGAGCCGCTGTCCCATTCTCGTTCAAAGGGATTGCATCGTTGCGGTGTGGGAATGTCCTTACCTAGAATGGTTGTCCTGCAGCAAATCTCGCGCGCTGATACATGAATTGATCATACAACTGCCTGATCTCTGCCGTCGCCCCGATAGAACTGACCGTGTCTGCAAAGAGCGCGTAGTAAGCCAAAAACAATCGCTTGTCGCTCCTATATTTTCCAGTCCAGCAACTCGGTGGAAGACGAGAAAGGACCTCATTAAAAAGGAAATTATTAATAGTTTTGACTAATCCCGTAGAAATCCCTATCGCATTTTGTAGAGCGCTGTAGTTGAGTTGCAGCGGTTTCTCCAGCAACTCCTTATGGTCAGACAATCCGAGAAATATTGCATTTGAAACCCCTAGTTTTCCAAAGCGATGCACGGCGCAGTGCCTGAGTTGACATACCCGAGCATAATCTTCGATGGCAAGATCCAGTTCGGACGGCACCTTTCCTCTTATCGCTAACAACTCTCTCAATGTCTCCTCAATACTGGAACGCGTGATGAACGAAATCCGCTCGAGGATGGCTTCTGGCAACATTTCCTTCGAAAGATGAATCGCTGCACCGAAAGACACATCTCGTCTCTGCACGCTTTCCTGACAGATAAAATCGATCGCAATGAGTCGCCGGAATAGCGTCCTCAGATAACTTTCCACCGCCGCAATGACCCCAAGTAAGACCAATTGTCCCTGAAGCGGGTCAAAAGTATTCGGATGCGGTGACAGCCTGTTGATGGATTGCAGTCGCGTCAGAAATTCGTCAATAGCTGATTCAGTGGATTCCCGGTACGCGGCATTGAACAAAAGATGCGTATGCAAAATCGGACTCACTGGTGCGACACAAACCGTCAACTTGCAGCGAAAAATGGCAGCCATGATTCTTAAGACAGAAACTCGTTGACGGTGAGTGTCACCTTCTTGATGATCCCCTCGGCTCTCACCGGGCCGACGTAGTTCGCTTGCTGAAGATCCCCAGAAGCATTCTGAGAAGCGAACACGTGCCCAATGGTCCGAAGCTTCGTATCCGTGTGAATCCTGGTAATCAAAGCCTTACTAATATCTGGGATATCTTCTAACGGAAGCTTCATACACTCTTCAAACAACGAGGATGCGACAAGTTCCTCTCCGCATTGATGACAAAATTTCTGTGAATCATTGAGCCTTTGAGTTCCACAATTCTGGCATGGAGGAAGGTCAAGCCTCAGGCTCTGGATTTCCGCTGGAGTTAGCAACGTCGCCAAATCACGTCTAATCGGGTGTTTTGACGGTGGGCGCTGCATCAGTAGCGCCAAACTCCTCAGTGATGTTCCTTTTCCCTCTCTGAACGCACCTTGTTGATACAGAAAAGCGAGATGCGGAATGAATCGGTCATACTTGCGATTCGCGCCATGCGACACAGCTTGAAGGGGGAAAAGCAAGCCGACCTCGACAAGAAACCTCAGCATCCTGTCGGCCAATGGCGAGCGGTCGAGCTCCTGCCGCACGCCCAAGGTAATATTCCGCGTCCTAACGTCGGTGCTCTGTGCCTCCGCAATATCGGTTACAGCTCTATCGAAAAGCTTCCTGCCGGTCACCACGAGCGAGGAAAATTGCTTGAGTTTCAGTCCCAAGGAATCGTACTCAGCACCAATCAACGCGGCCTGACGCTCAATGATCTTATTAATCTTTTGTTGAGACGTTCCGGGTTTTGAATCGAAATACTCCCTCAAGAGTCGAAGAAAAACCCGAGGAATCCCGAAGGATACATACTTGAAAAGATCCAAGATGTCGGGATTGATCGTTGTCACCTCTTCGGGGGTCAGTCGGCGATTGGCGATATCGCCCATGATTTGGAGGTACTCGGCGTCCTCGATCGCGAGCCACAATGGCACCTCTTCCACCTCATGAGAGGCATGAAATGTCGGACCATACTGCGTTGATCCCGGATACACCGATGCTTTTGGGGCAACATTGTCAGCCTTCAAGAGTCGGAATATTTCGAAAAAAGCGACGAGGTACTGATCGGCCAGACTGAGCGCCGCATCGTCGAGCAGAAGTACGGCCCGTCCTCGGGAGAAAGTCTGAGTGAGTATTCGCACGGCCCTCAGAACGTGATCAACCGTCAGATTCTGGCCGAACTCCTCGTACACTTCTGTTCCGCTTCCGCGCTCAAGGAGCGATACGAGTTCCCGTAGTTTTGCTTCGTCATACAGGGGGTCATGCTTCGACAGACATGTTGAGTCAGCATTCAGGTCAGTCACGCATTCGAATGCGCTCAAGAGCAGCCTAGCGATCACCCACGAGTGAAATCGCTTTAGTGCGTCAGGGGATTTCTTGAGCAGAGGCTCAAGATTGAGATACCGGCTAAAGCTGGCATAGAGCGCAAGCGGGGCAGAAGGAGTTTTCAGGGCACGAAGGTAGGTATATCGCATGACGTGCGTTTTGCCCGTCCCGCGGGGTCCCACAAGCAGCTTCGCCCCTGGGGCCAGCAGCTTCTGTCTGGCCCTCTTGAAGATCTGCCCGTCCGCCAAGGAAGCATCAATTGCCTCAAGTGAAAGTTGATCCGCGCGTTCCTCAAATTCAGGCATATGCCAGAGTCCTCGAAATGACCTCAGTAAGATGTCAAAGACAAAGCGGGAAAGTCAGCAGGTCAGCCTTGGTGAGTTGTTTCGCACCGACACCATATGCTCTTGAGGCCAACCAAGCCTGCCCATCGGCACAGCTCAACTGAGCCAGGACGCGGTCGCGATAATGTTCTGGCACCTGAATCCTGTATACGCAATCGGTGAGAAAAGGAGACCCCTTAAGGACGCCCAGAACCTTTCGTTCAAGGTTTCGGCCAACCCGAGCCACCAAAATGTCCCCTGGCTGAGCTCGAATGACTCCATCCAACTCTCCAGAGACTTGACTGAAACGGCCTAGATCACACCATTCGCCGGAAAGCGATAGGCTCATGTCCGAAGTGTGGAATATGGGGACGTCTCCCGCCCGAGCTTCCGAACTAGAAACGGAGCCCCGCTTCAACTCACTGACGATAGATCCAAGGACTGCCGGTTCTCTGCCTAACCGAGATCCTTTCAGTCGTTGCGCATGGTAATCGAAGTCCAGCCGGGTTACTGCCTCATCAATATCAACGAGCAATTCTGGCTCTAGTTCACGTCCGTCGCGAAGCTTCGACAGCTTAATCGTTGTCTCCGTCGAACTACCCTTGCTAATGATGACGATGGACGCCAAGGCATCAGTCCCCGAAAACGATCCGCGTGGTAGTCGAATCGCCTTGTGGACCTTGTAACGCTGCAGTAATTCTTTACGGAATCGCCGGTACCTCGTGGCTGATATGAGGCTATCCGGCAAAATGATACCCAGCGTTGCCTGATTGCTAAGTAGGCGCAGGTTTTGGGCCAAGAACAACAGGGCAGCATCTACGTCGCCCACGACAGGGATACACCCACTGAACCCAGTCTCCTCCAAAATTTGAGCGAATCCTTTTCGCCATTTCGGAACAATGAAGGGTGGATTGCAGACCGCAGTGTCGATTTGATCAACCTTAGCGAAGATCAAGTCCGGCAACCGGTCAGAGAGCGCATCCGCCTGAATGTGTCTGTGCTTGAAACTACCTTCACCACCGAAACACTTTATCAAGCGTGCCGATACTGCTCGATCGATGTCGACCGTGAGAACTTCAATACCCGACCACCGGTTGATAGCCGCACTCGACAGAGACCCGCCACCGGCACCAAGGTCAAGCAAGCGGCTCGGCGTATGGTTCGCCATTTGGTCGATCAGCAAGTGCCCAATATCTGCTTTCGTATAGTAGCGCCCCAGTCTATCTGGACCTATTTGCCTACCGGGATCTGACATTCTGACCTGTACCATTTCGTATATTTCGGACTCTCACCAAGATATGGCAGTTTACATGCCTCCACAACAAGCACCAAGCCTGGTGCCAGAATCTGTGTCGTCCAATTTCTCATGGAGGAAAACCTTCACGGGCGAACCAGTGCAGGTAGTTACCCGGCAAATCAGCGATCAGACGTCCCTTGTGCTTGCCGAAGGGCATGACGCGTGTGACCAGTAATTCAAGACCTTCATGGCGCATGCGGATCAGTGGTTCTGGATCCTTACTTCACCGCCTCCGCCAGATCCTTGCCTGTCACCTTTCCTGAGCGATGAAGCCACAACAAGATAGCAAGTGGCTTCGGAATATTGCGGCCGGATTCGTAGCGGGAGCCGCCCGACTGGGTGACGCCGTACCGTTTCCAGAAATCCTTCTGATTGAGGTTCTCTTTCTTGCGAGTAGTCGAGATGTCGGAAAAATCGAGCTTTTTCTTGCGGGCCATGATGAACTCCTTCGATGGTGTTGGTGAAGACGCTATGCTAACCCAATACTATTGGGGACGGAATTGTTGACGCTTGTCGATCACGAAATCGGAATACTCTACCCATTGGCAGATGCCAGCCAACAGCAGCGTTCATGGCAGAGCATTGTCTTCCTGAGCAACGCGCAGCCGCAGGCCGTGATTCGAAGCCACAACACCAATACAGGCAAGATCACATTTCATTCAATCCTGCTTTACCGACCGCGCCTGCCCTCGGCCCAGTCGTGAAATCGTTCAGAGCCTCTTCTGCAGGTTGCTCGCCCACAGCCAGAGCGAGAACGCCATGAAGCCAATCACCGCCGGTGCGACAAAGATCGGCGCCGGAACCGGAAGACACAGCCAGACGACCATCGCCACGGTGATCAGGCGAAAGAAGTGGATGCCGATCTTGTGCCGAATCGGGCTTTGGGAGACGAACGAGTGCTTGCGAATCTCCCGAATCAAAAATCCGTCGGCCGCTGCCGCCAGGATCAGCGGAATCCCGATCAGGCCCCACATCAAAAGCGCATAGGCCCGATACACAATCAGACTGGCCCATAACAAGGTGACATAGATCCTGCCCGTCAACCAATTATCGATCTGATTGATTCCGAGACCGCTGGTTGCCCGTTCCCCTTGCCTGGCGACTTGATTGAGCACGTCCCCTGCTTGGGCTCCAATCCAGCGATGGGTGCTGTCCCCAGCCCACAGCGCCATTTTCTCCTGCTCAGTCCGCCAGGACGATTCAAGCACCCTGGCCGGAATCAACGCCCAGCAGACGAGAACGCCCACCATCAGGATGATGGTCACAAAGGCGCCCCACTCTCCCTGTTTTCTGACTGGTTGCGCCACGCATCACCTCAAGATCGGGATACGTCCCTTGATCGTCCGCCCCCCGGACATACGAGCAAAGAAGTGAAGGGGAGGCAACTCACTGAGGATGGCCGGCGGGATGAGATCGGCTTCTTCTTCAGTCGCCTGCTCCTGATAGGACGCGGTGTATTCATCATGGATTCTGGAATCGACGTTATGGCCATAGCGAATCATCATCACCCTGGCTTTGATCTTTGGTATCCCATCGGCGATGTACTTCTGTGTTTCGGCATCAAGGACGCGCAGGGCAATCTTGTTGTTGGTGTTGGCAAGCACCTGCCGGGCCTTGTTCTCGTCGCCCAGGCGGCTGGCAAAGTCGGCAAACGTCTGGGTGGCGATCGTGACTCGAAACAAGGCACCGCCCCCCTTGTTCATCAACTGGATCGTCGGCTGATTGATGACCTCGGCCGCCTCGTCAATAAACAGGTTCACCGGCTTGAGGGTGTTGATTCCGTAGTTGTAGCGATCACCCGCCACGGCGGCAAGATCCGCCAGGAGAACGGAGCCAATGGCGCTACCGACAGTCGCATCGGCCAGTGAATCCAGGCCGACGTAGAGCACCTTTTCAGTCCGGATGGCACGCGCCATGTCCGTAACGTGCCGTTCGTGCCCTGAATCAAGATTGGGTGACAGAAGCTCCGTGAGCGGGTCGCTGGTCAGCATGGAGAGGATCGGGATCAGCGAGGCCACCATCTTCTGAAAGTGCTCGCGGTTGTGCTCGTAGGTCGAGATCAAGCCATCCAGATCGACTGACTGAGCGTCATGGATGACGATTTGCTTGTAGAAGCTGATGTAGGCGAGTAGCTGGTTCCCTCTGTATTGCTTGATGAAACTGCTGATCCGGGACTCCCAGTCCGGTACGTGATGCTTGAAGTGGAGACGCAGCGCCTTGAGTAGAAGGTCGTCCGGCCCACCTTCGATATACCGTCGCAACTGGACGAGGTTCGGCCGGATCCCGGTGGCGATCAGCCCATTCACGATATCGTTGAGAACCTTCCAGCCGAATGCCGTAAAGGGATCTGCCCCGGTTTCGGAGGGAATCAGGGCGGCGATACGGCTGGCCAGCTCGGTCTTCCGGTTCCAGTTGCGAAGAGGGTCGATGCAGACAGACTTCTCTGGATGAGCCGGATGGAAATAAATGAAACGATCCGCCTGACCAAGGGCCTCACAGACCCTGCGGGCGTTCTCGGCAAGGCCGTGGTCGCCTTTGGGGTCAATGATGATGACCGGCTCACCGCGCGCAATGGCTTGAGCGATCAGCAGATCGAGCAGGCGGGTTTTGCCGACACGGGTGGTGCCAACGATCAAGGTATGCCCGACCAGGCTATCCAGATCGACATGGATATCCCCTTCCCTGGCCAGACCATGAAGCCAGTACGCGCCATCCTTGTGAAGCAGTTCCTTCCCCATCTGTGCCGCGATGCCGCGACCAATCAGGGAATGCATGCGACTCGCTTCAATGTCCGTCCAGTGAAACCCGCGTCCCAGCCAGATCGACTCCCGTCGGGCAGCGATGTTCGCAAGGCCGATCACTTCAGGTATCCCGATGAACTGCTTGTCGGTGAGGCGGATTCGCGCGCCGTCCTGACTTCGCCGCCACGCCTGAAGCGCTCGCAGCCCACCGATTCCGACGCAGAACAGTGCTGCGGCGATTCCCATGCGAGAGGGCACTGGCAGAGTTTTCGTCACCACGAGCATCAGACTGGCCGCTCCAAGCCAGACGCCCGTCATGCGCCATTCGTAGATCGGCCGCCAGGGATAGTCAAAATCGTAGGTGTTGCGCATGAACTGGCTGAATGAATCGTCTATTTCGTGGAGCGTCTTCAGGCCCGATTACTGCCCTGCCAGCGCATCGATGACCGCCGCAGCCTTTTCTGCCATGGCCTCCACAGGGACGCGATAGGCATCCAGGTCCTCATCTCGATGTTCGGCCAATGCCTTTGCGATGCCACGCTTGATGGCCTCGTAACGCAGATGCGGTTGCGAGATGATCATCCTGGCGATCTCCGGCAGGCCGTAGCGCTTGACGAACTGGTGCCAGGAGGTGGCATATTTGGCCGGATGCCGTGTCGCAGCAAGCCGGGTCAAACCGTTGGCAAGTTCGATCACGATGACATAACCGCCCTCGGTCAGGGTGGTGGCCGCCACAGTCAGATCGGCCTGGTCGGGGCTACCGTCATAGATCCAGAGTGGCTTGAGACCTCTTTTTTTCTTCATGCTTTTACGGGTGTGACTCATCGGTTTCGGGATACACCGAAATTAGCATTCGAGATCGGCGGAACGTGGGTGAAAAGCGCACGAAAGTGTTCCATTTCAAAATCGTCAAGAGGCCCTGCCTCGGTGGAACCGCAAATTTGAGCATCCGTCATGAAATAATTCCGTCCATCTCATTGACTCATGACAGCGGCTTCCATCTGCGCCTGCCAGCGTTGGGCCAGCGTAATAGTTCCGGGCAGAATTCGAATCTTGTCCAATCGCTCGCTTGCCAGTGCCATGAGTTCGCTCACCGGCTTGCCGTCCCGTACTGCCCTCCAAGCGGCGTTCATCGGTATCTCCGCGAGGGACTGTTCGACCCAGTAGTTGAGGCTCCACTCCAGGTTGCCGGAACCTGACGCCAGATTTTGGCGAAGATGGGTTTCCATGAGGTTGGCAACACACAGCGCCACCTTGTCCGAGATGCTGACGACCGGCCAGCCTGCCATCAGTTGCTTCGCTTCCTGGGTCGCCTTGGCAATGGCCTTTTCTCTGGCTTCCTCAGTGCGCCTGGTCTGCGCTGCCTGACTTGCAACGCGTCGACCACTGGCTGAAAGCACCGAAGCGGCTTTCAGTAACGATGCTTTGTCGGCCTCGTTCAGGTCGAGCTGGGCGACAAGATGCCGAAGCGCGGTATCGGTGCGCCGCACTTGGGTAACAAGCTTTTTCAGTTCGCTGGCAGTCACGAGTTCTCCGATCCGAGCGCGACGGTTTACTGATTAAGAAAGGATTAAAAGAAGATTAGGGACATTTGTGGATAACCCTTGAATGCTTCTATTGGCAAGGCTTGCGGAGCTTTTTTCGTGATCGTCTTCATAGGCGCTATCCCCCGATGTCCCTAGGCGCTATCCCCCCAGTCGCATAGGCGCTATCCCGTTACCCCATAGGCGCTATCCCCTCACCGCGACCGCAAAACATAGGCGCTGTCCCCTTACCGCATAGGAGCTATCCCCTCACGTTTTCCGAGTTATCCACAACCTGCTTCTGGCCTGTTTGCTTGGCGACATGCACTAGGTCGGCCTCGGCAATCCGCCATGCCCAGCCGGTGACCTCAGCCATCTTCGACATCGCAGCCCGCAGTTCCTGTCGAAAACTGAAGAGATGCTCGTTTTCGCTGCCGGCCAGGCGACGCAGGGTTTCAACCTTGTACGGATAGGGCTCGGCATGCGTTGAATAGAAGCCATGCAGCCACTGCGCAAGGGGTTGCCGTCGCAAGGCCCAGCGCTGCGCCCACTCGATCTGAGTCCAGCCATCAGCGCCGTAAAGAATCGCTACACGAGGATTGACCTCGATCACAAACTCCATGGTGACTTCATCACGAACCCCATGGTGAATCAGGGGGCCGAAGTAAGCTCGCTTGCCATCGCTGATTTCGACGACCGAGGACGCAAGGTCGAGCAGTACCCCTTTAAGCCATTCTCGATCACTCTTGCCCGTATTGCGGCCGATGGCCTTGAGGAAGGAATACGCGGTGAATCGGATATGGCAGCCGGTGCCATTTATCCGCGCGAGATGCAGGCAATGCTCCCAGACGTCGAGGTCGGACTGACTCAGGCGAGGACCATTGAAGACAATGGTCAGTCCATTGACCGACTGGAGCTGCGCGCGTTTAAGGAACTTGCGCGGGCCTTTGCGAATCGCCCCGAACAGTGATGACCGCAGGGCACCGTTCGGGATGCCACGGGCCTTTTCCGGCCATTCCGGGAGGCCTGCCGCGATGGTCTCCTGCTCACGACGCTGCTTTGCTTGATCTGCCGCTTTTGCAATCCATCCGGGCGCGGGCGACTTGCTCTTTTCGCCGAACTGAAAGGGCACCTGGCCATCGTGGATTTCCATTCCACGGTTTTATCAGGGAGGACCGCAAAATCTCCGGTGAAAAGCGCACCGGTTGGGTGCTTTTCGGTTCGCGCCAGGAATCATCACTCCAACTCGGGTTCTGGTCGATTCTTGATTGCGCGTTGTACCAAGCTTGCTTTGGACCACGCGTAACAATCCTGTTTGAACGGTGTCGATCCACTACGGTTTCTTGTTCCGCCGAAACCTGTATGTTCGTCAACTAAATAACTCAGGGTTGCGCGTAGTTTAATATTTTGCTACGCTGCGCACTACCCTTAATTCTAAAGTCCGTCAAAACCATGATTCGCTGTCATCTGTCCACCTTCATGGGTCGCGAAAAACTTCGCATCTCTGACGTCGCTCAAAGGACCGGTCTGAACCGCAGCACCATCACTGCCCTGTACAACGAGACGGCGACGCGGGTTGACCTTCCTGCCATCGAAAGTCTGTGCAATCTTTTCCAGTGCCAGGTGGGGGATCTCTTTGAAGTTGCTCCTCCAGAACGTAAGGTTCAACCATGAGCATGGGCGGCAACCGCTGGCATGTCATCGCCGAGTCCAACTTTCCGTGGGAACGTGAAGCTCTGGAATGGTTGCGCGCTCAGCTACCCGACCGTGACCCTTGGAACGTCTGGACCAATTTCGAATTCATTGATGACGATGGCAAGATCAGCGAGGTCGATGCCTTGGTCCTGTCCTCCGCTGGGCTGTTTCTGGTCGAAATCAAAAGCAGGCCGGGAACGGTCGACGGCGATGCCCACACCTGGACGTGGACCACGGATGGTCGCGAATACACCTACGACAATCCGTTGCTCCTGGCAAACCGCAAGGCAAAGCGCCTGGCTGGCCTGTTGCGCCGCCAGTCGGCCATTACGAAAGCCAAAATTCGCTTGCCGTTTGTCGAACCAGCCATCTTTCTGTCGTCCACTACCCTTAAGAGCCGACTTGAAGGCACGGCAAAAACGGCTACTTTCCTGCGCGGCCAACCCAACTCGCTCAGCGACGATGGCATCGTTCGTGCGCTCACCAATGGCATCAATGCCAACCCGGCCCACACCGTGGATGGCCAGCAAGCCCGCGCCATAGCGCGCGGACTGGCAGAAGCCGGAATTCGTCCATCCAACAAGCATAGGCAAGTCGGTGATTACAAGCTCATCAAACTGATTGCCGAGGGTGAAGGTTTTCAGGATTGGCGAAGCCAGCACGTGAGCCTTGAAACCGTTCAACGTCGAATTCGCATCTACACCGTGGCCAACGCCTCCAGTCCCGAAGTTCGGGCCGCACGCGTTCGACAGGCTCGCCGCGAATTTGAAGTGCTGGAGGGTATCAGCCACCCCGGCATCCTCAAGGTCAATGATTACAAAGAAACCGAAATGGGACCGTCGCTCGTGTTTGATCACGACCCCAAGGCGCAGCGGCTCGATCATCTATTGCGTGACCGTGGCGCACAGCTCACCGTCACCCAACGACTGCAATTGGTGCGCGACATTGCAGAGACGTTGAAGTACGCCCACTCCAAGCGCCTATACCACCGCGCATTGGGGCCGCAAAGCATCATGATTTACGCAGCAGAGCCTGGTGGTACGTTGGCACCTCGGCTGATGAACTGGCAAACTGCCGCCCGCGAGGCCAACAACCCCGATACCGTGCACCGCACCACCGGCACACGCCACGTTGAGGATTACGTCGAAGACCCGGGGTTGGTGTACCTGGCGCCAGAAACCACGCGCGCCGACGCCACCCACGGCCCAAGCCTGGACGTGTTCTCTTTGGGCGCCATTGCCTACCACGTGTTCTCCGGCCAGCCACCCGCCGGGTCCGTGCTCGAACTTGCGGAGAAACTCCGCCTTGGGCAAGGTTTGCGTTTGTCCGACGTCATGGACGGTTGTGGCATGCGCTTGCAAGAGCTGATCCAGTACGCGACCAGCCCCGACGTCATGGCTCGTTACGACACCATTCAGGATTTCCTGGATGACTTGGTGAAGGTCGAAGACGAACTTACCGCACCGGACCCGGAAGCCACCGTGGACCCCAGCATCGCCGGCCACAACGACCGCCTCGAAGGTGGCTTCACTGTCGTCGAGCGGATGGGGCGTGGCTCATCGAGCGATGTTCTGCTGGTGCGTGAAGACGGCTCGCAAGAAGACCTGATCCTCAAGGTTGCCAGCGATCTGGCCCACAACGACCGACTGGTGGCAGAGGGCGAAGTGCTCGCCGGCCTGCGTCACCAAAACATCGTGGAATACCGTCGCACCCTCACGGTAGCAGGGCGCACGGCCCTGCTGATGCGCAGCGCCGGCCCGAAGAATCTGGCAAAAAAGATCAAGGAAGATGGCCGCCTGTCGCTCGACCTGCTCCAGCGCTTTGGTGAAGAACTGATCGAGGTCGTCAACTACCTCGAAGACAAAGGCGTTGCCCACCGTGATCTCAAGCCTGAAAACATCGGCATTGCGCAAACCAGCTCGGGAAAATTGCAACTGGTGGTGTTCGATTTTTCCTTGTGCAGGATTCCAGCCGACAACATTACCGCCGGAACGCACCCTTACCTCGATCCCTTCCTGAGCCTGCGCCAGAAACCGCGGTGGGACTCATATGCGGAGCGCTTCGCCCTGGCAGTCACCTTGTATGAAATGGCCATTGGCAAACCGCCCGTGTGGGGGGATGACCAGACTTCACCGGCCATGCTTGATGTCGAGGCCACCATCGCCAGCGATGTGTTCGACCCTGTCACGCGGGAAGGCTTCACGGCTTTCTTTTCCAAGGCCCTGCGGCGAAACTTCAAAGAGCGGTTCGACAATGCGGAAGAAATGCTCCGCGCCTGGCGCGCCATCTTCGCCGCCCGGCAGACCGTACACCCGCCGCAGGTCGTGGGCTTTGAAGCCACGGCCCTCACGGCCACGCCCACCACCACCATGGTCGAATTGGGTTACAGCCTCGAAGCGCAAGACGTTCTGGAACGCATGGGCGTGCATAACGCCCGCGAACTTCTCGCGGTCGATCGCATTCGTTTTCGTTACCTCCGGGGCGTCGGCGACAAGATCCGAAAAGAGATCAGACTCACCGCAAAAGAGTTGGCGCGCCTGCGCCCTGACCTGATACAAGGCCGGACCACGCTGCACGATTCCGATGACGATCCGTCTTCCGACGGCGCCGTCAGCGTCAATGAATTGGCCGCCCAACTACTGCCCCGCAGGCCGGCTGGCGACGATCGCCCCGAAGAGGCCGCGTTGGCTCATTACCTCGGGCTTGACCTGGGGCTGGACGATGCGGTCAAGCCTGCGGAACAAGCAAGACCCGTAGGCCAATGGCCGACCCTAGGCGAATCTGCGCAGGCCACCGGCGTGGAACGCAGCACGCTTATCGCCGCCCTGATCAAGGCCCGTGAGCGCTGGCTGAAGAACCCGGCATTCACCGAAGTTCGGCTGCAACTCGACAAGCTGGTGCGCACCCAGGGGCAGGTAATGACCGCCAATGAAGCGGCGTTGGCCCTGCTTGCCCTGCGCGGTTGCGCCGTGCAAGACGACTCGGAACGTCTGCAACTCTCCAGCGCGGTGCTGCGCGCCGCCCTGGAGGCCGAATCCCACCTCGACCAGCCACGCTTTGAATGTTTCGACCACCAAGCTTCACCCTTGATCGCGACCAGCCCGGCATGGGCCGATTACGCCCGCCATCTGGGCAACGTGGCGGATACCTGCGCCCTGGCCGAACCGCTGCTCCCGCCTTCACGTGCGATGGAAGCGCTTGAAGCCGTCAAACCGGTGGGCATCACGGTGGGCGGCGGTCCGACCAACGACGCAGCATCGTTCCCCATGAGCGGCACCCGATTGCTCCGCCTCGCTACATCGGCATCCCGCAAAGCGGCCTTGTCCAGCCGACAAGAAATCTACAGCGTTGGCATGCCTGCCTTGCAAGCCTTGCGCCAATCCCTGGGGGCGCTTGTCGGCGCGCCCACACTGCGCCCCCGCGAGCTGCAAGATCGGGTGCGAGGTCGGTACCCCGAGGCAATACCCTTGCCCGGCCGGCCCGAACTGGACCGGTTGCTCGAAGCCGTTGGAGCGCCCTTGCAATGGAGCCCGACCGCCGCCGATGGCGCAGGCGCCTACCTCTGCGCTTCGTTGGGCAACAACCTGACGGCGGGCACGACGACTCTGTTTTCGAGGCAATCCACCTTTTTGGGTGGCGCCCCAATCAACACCGCAACAGGTGCAGCGGGTGACGCGGTCATTGCCGACGCGCAAGCCGCTGAAGAACGCCTGCAACGCTCCCTGAAGGCAGGCGGATTGCTGGTGATGACGCTTGAGCCCCGCCAGGCGCGCCATGCCGAGGCTGAATTACTGCGGCGCTTTGGTGCGGATTCCCAAACGACCCCCGCACTTCAACGGCTGAGCTTCGATGCCCTGCTGCTCAAAGCCCTGCGCATTGAGGCCACCGCCGCCCGGGTAGACTGGAACATGGTGCTGCGTGCCGATGCTGCAGAGCCTGGCAGCGGTGATTGGACCAAATTGCAGCGGCTGGTACAGCGCACGCTCGTCAGCCTAAAGCCCGTCCTGTTAAACAGCCCTGCCCCGCTGTTGCTGACCAATGTGGGCCTGCTTGCGCGTTACGAGCTCATGGCGCTGGTGACCGAGATTGAAACCTCGGCCGGTCGCCCCGGCCACACGCCATCGTTGTGGTTGCTGTTGCCCTCGCACAAGCAGGGGCTGCCCGTCATCGATGGTGTGCCGGTGCCCTTGGTTAATGGGACGCAGGCCTTTGCCCTGCCGCAAGCCTGGGTTGAAAACAAGCACCGCGCGGTTGCGCTGGCATGATATTTCAATAGAGCACTATAGAAAACTATAATCAACAATAATTAACTATAAATGATCAACGCCCCCCAGCTTCTGGCTGACCTCACCCGCCGCCTCACGCTGCTGGAAGCCGACCTGCGCGAACGCATCGACACCGTGCCGGACCTCAAGACCAGCCTGCAAGCCGAATGGCAAGCCGCCCGCGATGCCGAACGCACGGCCGAGACCTTCGAGAGCTGGGCCGATCAGGTCATCACCCAGGCCGGTGTGCATTGGCTGTTGAGCTGTGTGTTCCTGCGCTTCATTGAAGACAATGAATTGGTCGACCGCCCGTGGATCGGCGGCACGCCCGACAGCGGCCGCCTCAACCTGGCCCGTGACCGGCACGAAGCCTACTTTCGCGCCCATCCCCTCGAAACCGACCGCGAATACCTGCTCGCCTGCTTTCGCGAGGCCGGCAGCCTGCCCGGCCTGCATACCTTTTTCGACGAAGCCCACAATCCGGTTTTCCGCCTCGGCATCAGCGGCGATGCCGCCATGGCCCTGCGCAGTTTCTGGCAGCAGCAAGACCCCAACACCGGCGCGCTGCTGCACGACTTCACCGACCCGGCCTGGAACACCCGCTTTCTCGGCGACCTGTACCAGGACTTGTCGGAAGCCACCCGCAAGCGCTACGCGCTGCTGCAAACGCCAGAATTCGTCGAAGAGTTCATCCTCGACCGCACGCTGACCCCGGCCATCCGCGAATTCGGCTACCGAGAAGTGCGCATGATCGACCCCACCTGCGGCTCGGGCCACTTTCTGCTCGGCGGCTTCCAGCGCATGGCGGATGAGTGGTCACGCGCTGAGCCCGCGCGCAACCGGCGCGATGTAGCCCAGAAGGCGCTGGACGCCGTAGCCGGCGTGGACCTTAACCCATTCGCAGTCGCCATCTCGCGCTTCCGGCTGCTGGTGGCGGCACTCCAGGCCAGCGATGTGCACCGCCTGAGCGAAGCGCCGAATTTCAAGTTCAATCTCGCTGCCGGCGACAGTCTGCTGCACGGCCCGGAACTCGGCCGCCAGCAGGATCGCAGCCTGTTCGACAGCGCCGAAACCCACCGCGGCACCGCGCTCGAACACGCTTATGCCTCTGAGGACCTCGCCGAAGTCAACCGCATCCTCGGCCAGACTTACCACGCCGTGGTCGGCAATCCGCCCTACATCACCGTCAAGGACGCGGCGCTGAATGCCGCCTATCGCAACCGTTACAAGACCTGTCACATGAAATATTCGCTCGGCGTGCCCTTTACCGAGCGCTTTTTCGAGCTGGCGCGCCGTCCCGCCAGCGCCGACTTTTCACAAGACGCCGGCTACGTCGGGCTGATTACCGCCAACAGCTTCATGAAGCGCGAATTCGGCAAGAAGCTGATCGAAGAGTTCTTCCCGCGCGTCGATTTCACCCACGTCATCGACACCTCCGGCGCCTACATTCCCGGCCACGGCACGCCCACCGTGATTCTCTTCGGCCGCGACCGCGCCCCGGTGGTCTCGACGGTGCGCACCGTGATGGGCATCAAGGGCGAACCGAGCACTCCGGACGATCCGGCACAGGGCCTGGTCTGGCGGTCCATCGTCGATCAGATCGATGTCGCCGGCAGCGAATCGGCGTTTGTCTCGGTGGCCGATACGCCGCGCACCACCTTTGCCCGGCATCCGTGGAGCATCGGCGGCGGCGGGGCGGCGGATTTGAAGGAGGCGATCGAGGCAGCCGGTTCAGCCCGCTTGGAATCGGCGATTCACGAGATGGGCTTTGGATGTGTGATCAGCGAAGAGGAAGCCTTCTGGGACTGTAACTTTATCCATTTGGCAAACGCCAGCGAGATGGTTCGCCCAATAGTGGCCGGAGACGAGGTGCGCGACTGGCAAGTCGTTCCGGTCGGCAAGGTGCTGTTCCCTTACGACGCAAAAATTGGATTGCTCTCGGAAAGTCGGGTGTCGAAAGCACTCTGGTGGGCGCGAACACTGCTGGGGGCGCGACGTGATTTCGGCAACCGAAGTTACCGAGAAGTTGGCCGCCCGTGGTGGGAATATCATCAGATTCCGACTGCGCGGAACCGCACCCCCCTCACCATCACCTTCGCCGAAGTCGCCACCCACAACCACTTCGTCCTCGACCGCGGCGGCAAGGTGTTCAACCGTACCGCGCCGGTGATCAAGCTGCCCGCCGGAGCCAGCGAGGACGAGCACCTGGGGCTGCTCGGACTGCTCAACTCGTCGGTGGCGTGCTTCTGGCTGAAGCAGGTTTGCCACAACAAAGGCAGCACTGTTGATCAGCACGGTGCTCGCCAGCGCACGTCGCCGTTTGAGGACTTCTACGCGTTCAACTCCACCAAGGTCGCCGAGTTCCCGCTCATCGACAATCGCCCGCTGGACATCGCCACCCGCCTCGACACCCAGGCCCGCCAGCTTGCCGAATCGCTGCCCGTCGCCCTGTTGGCCGACGCCGGCACGCGACCACTGCCCACCCGCGCCAGCCTCGACGCCGCCCGCGACCACGCTGCCCAACTGCGCCGCATGATGATCGCCAGTCAGGATGAACTCGACTGGCGCTGCTACCGCCCCTACGATCTGCTGCCTTCTGGAATCGATGCATCGGATTTAGAGTGCGACTCGCCGCCCGAAGTAGCACTCGGCGAGCGCGCCTTCGAAATCGCGCTGGCCCGCCGCGTGGCCGCCGGCACCGAGCAGACCACCTGGTTCGAGCGCCATGGTTCGACGCCAATTACCGAAATCCCGAGCCACTGGCCCGAGGACTATCGCCGCATCGTGCAGCGTCGCATTGATCTGATCGCGAGCGACCGCAACATCGGCCTGATCGAGCGCCCGGAATACAAGCGCCGCTGGAATTCGCCCTCGTGGGAGTCGCTGGAACAGGTGGCCCTCAAGGACTGGTTGCTCAATCGGCTGGAAGCCGCCCCAAAAGTCGGCGCTGGCGACACGGCGAGTTTGACCAGCACCAACAAGCTGGTCGACCAGATGCGCGCCGATGCCGACTTCATGGAGGTGGCCGCCCTCTACGCCGGTCACGCCGACTTCGACCCCGCCCAACTCGTCGCGGAACGAGTCGTCGGCGAAGCCGTCCCCTTCCTGCCCGTGCTGCGCTACACCGAGACCGGCCTGCGCAAACGCGCCCAGTGGGAAGCTACCTGGGCTTCGCAGCGCCGCGAGGACGCAGGTGAAAGCGTCGGCAAGATCCCGGTTCCGCCCAAGTATCAGAGCAAGGATTTCCTGAAATCCGATGTCTGGCGCCTGCGCGGCGGCCTGGACGTGCCCAAGGAACGCTGGATCAGCTACCCCGGTTGCGAACGCGGCGCCGACGGCAGCTTGGTGATCGCCTGGGCTGGCTGGAACCACCTGCAACAAGCCACCGCGATTGCAGCTTATTACCTCGACATGAAAGACAACGAGGGCTGGCCGCCCGAGCGCCTGCAACCCCTGCTGGCCGGCATTCAGGAGTTGGTGCCCTGGCTCCAGCAGTGGCACAACGATCTGGACCCCACCTACGGCGAGCGGATGGGCGATTACTACAAAGGCTTCGCCGCCGAAGAAGCACGTACTCTCGGCTTCACGCTGGATGACCTGCGGGCGTGGAGGCCGGCGGCGACGGTGGCGAAGCGTGGTCGCAAGAAGGCTGCTTAGAGCGGCGGCAAGAAAAACAACACAACAGGAAAGCCATGACCGAGAACACTGCACCGCCCGTACCCGCCCCGGAGCCTTTGTTCATACTCGATTTGGGTGAGAACGGTGGAAGTTTCGCGCCGACAAGTCTTGACCAGATCAACGCTTGGGTCCAGACCGAGCAGGCTTTCTGGTCATGGATGAACAGGAGCTACGGGAATCACGACCAGGGAATCAAGCAAGCGCTCAACCAGTTGCCCAACGCGCTGAAGCAGGTCTCTCAAGCGCTCCAGCACAAGGAGTCGAATCCGCAACACTACCAACAGCAGATTGCGGCGATACAAGACACGCTACGGGACGTGTTCGTCCAAAGAAAGTTCCCACACAGTTCGGCACCTCTTGCAAAGCGGATCGAGGCATATCGAAAAGATACCGGTGATGCGGCGGCAAGCTTTTTCGCCAGTGTGTTTGTGCCTCCCCAAACCGGCCAACACTTTCTGCCACAAGATCTGATTGCTTGGCGTGGACTGGTTGAAGGGTTAATCGAACGATTCAGTCTGGCGAGCGCACCCCAGAAAGGCCGCAAGCAAGCAGCCGAGCAGTCGTTTGAGCAGCTCAGGGTGAAGGCCGAACAACTGGTGGGTGAGAAGACCTCGACCTACGAGGCGCTGCACCGTGATTACGGCTCGCTGGCGGAAGAGATTCGCACTGCTGCTGGCAATCAGACGGCCCAGTTCGACACCGCACAGACCCAGCGTGACGGTGACTTCGAGAAGCTGGTGACCGGGCACAAGCTGGAAATGGAGAATCTGCGCAAGACCTTCCGCGAGGAAATTGCGTTACGAGCCCCGGCCGAGTACTGGGAAACCAAGCGCGCGGGCCACGTGCGTATGGCGCGGCTCACCGGCGGCTTATCTTTCGCTGGCATCGTCGGTGCAGCGGCACTGCTGAGTTGGTTCGTTCATGATCTGCTGCTCAATACAACACCCAACACGGCACCCGAGACCTGGCGGATAGCGGTGCTGGTGCTCATTGGACTCTTCACCGTTTGGGGTGTGCGCCTATTAGTTCGCATGTTCCTGAGCCACCTGCACCTGACGACTGACGCAGCCGAGCGTGTGGTGATGGTGCGAACCTATCTTTCCCTGCTGGAGGGTGATCGCCTAGCCAGCAAGGAAGACCGGCAACTGATCCTTCAGGCACTGTTCAGACCAGCGTCCGACGGTATCGTCAAGGATGAGGGTCTGCCGCCATCGATGTTCGAGTTCTTCACTCGTCAACCCCGGAGCTGACGCATGTTTGATCGCAACCAGCCATTCAACAAGCTTCCCGCCCTGCCCCCTGCCGCTGATGTGGAAACGGCGGCGATTCTCAAGAAGGCCATCACCGCCAGTCGGGCCTTGGCCGAGCTCAAGGGCATGGCCGAGCGCATGCCCAATCAGGCCATGCTGATCGACAGCCTGGTGCTGCAGGAAGCGCGTGCATCGTCGGAAATCGAGAACATCCTGACGACCAACGACGAGATCTTCAAGGCGGCCTCGGATGAAGCCCAGCCGGCCAGCCCCGAGGCCAAGGAGGTGCTGCGCTACCGGCAGGCGCTGAACCACGGCTTTCGGCAGATCAAGGAGCGACCGCTGGCGTCGAGCCTGTTCATCGAGATCGCCCAGATCATCAAGCAGGCCGAGTTCAGCGTGCGCCGCACGCCTGGCACCCGCATCGCCAACAGCCGCGGCGAGACGATCTACACACCGCCCGAGGGCGAATCGATCATCCGCGACAAGCTGCGCGACCTCGAGAATTTCATGCATGCCGAAGATGGACCGGGCGGCATGGACGTGCTGGTGAAGCTGGCGCTGATGCATTACCAGTTCGAGGCCATCCACCCCTTTCCCGACGGCAACGGGCGCACCGGGCGCATCCTGAACATCCTGTTTCTGGTGGAGCGCGGCTTGCTGAACCTGCCGGTGCTGTACTTGTCGCGCTACATCATCGACCACAAGCCGGCCTATTACGAGGGCCTGCGGCGGGTGACCGAAGAAGGCGCCTGGAGCGACTGGGTGCTCTACATGCTGGATGCCGTGGAGCAGACGTCGCTGCGCACGCGTCAGCAGATCACGGACATCCTGGCGCTGATGGAGACGGTGCGCGAGCAGGTGCAGCGCGAGGCCCCGAGCGTTTACAGCAAGGACCTGATCGAGCAGATCTTCCGTCAGCCGTACTGCAAGATCCAGTTCCTCGAACGTGCGGGCATGGGCACCCGTCAGACCTGCTCGAAGTACCTGCGCGAGCTGGAACGTCTGGGCGTACTTCAGGGCCAGAAGATGGGGCGTGAGATCTATTTCATCAACCGGGGGCTGTTCGAGTTGCTGACGCGCTGAGCGTGACAGGGCAGCTTCCGATTTATATATGTTAAAACTAAAGCCACTTTTTTAACACGTTATAGCTATATGTTCGTTTCAACAACATGTCCGCCTCACCAGGCGAGTACCAGAGAAGGAGCCCACTGATGACGCTGCTGAAAGACCTGATCGCCATTCCCGAGCGCGTACACCAGGGCGACTTCGTGCTCAAGCTGTCCGAAGGCGTGACCCACGCCGAGGCGACCCTGCGCGATTATGTGGTGACGCCGCAACTGGTGGACTGCTTTGACAACGCATTGGGTTTTATCAAGCAATCGGTTGAGTCCGGCGGCAGCAAGGCGGCCTACCTGCATGGAAGTTTCGGCTCGGGCAAGTCGCACTTCATGGCCGTTCTTAACCTCTTGCTGGCGGGCAACACCCAGGCGCGGGCGACACCCGAGCTCGCCAACGTAGTGGCCAAGCACGGTTGGACGCATGGCAAGAAATTCCTGCTGGTGCCGTACCACATGATCGGCGCCCGGGACATGGAGAGCGGCATCCTGGGGCAGTACGCTGAATTCGTGCGGCGGCTGCATCCTGAAGCACCGGTTCCCGGGTTTTACCTGGCCGAGGGGTTGTTTGCGGACGCCCAGCGCATGCGCGAGCAAATGGGCGATGCTGCCTTCTTTACCAAACTCAATGAAGGCACCGCCAGTGGTTCAGGTTCGGGTTCGCGTGGCGAGGGCGGCAATAGTGGCAGTGGCTGGGGCGACATGGATTCCGGCTGGGATGCGGCCAGCTTTGACGCGGCTACGCTGGAGGCACCCAACGGTGAAGAACGATCACGCCTGGTGGGCGACCTGATCAGTCAGTTCTTTTCTGCGTATCGCACTTTGGCGGGCGGGGGCGAATCGTTTGTGTCGCTGGACGATGGCCTTAGCATCATGACCCGCCATGCACAAGCCCTGGGTTACGACGCCATCATCCTTTTCCTCGACGAGCTGGTTTTGTGGCTGGCCAGTCATGCGGCCGACGTCGGTTTTGTCAGTCGCGAGGGCACCAAGCTGGTGAAGCTGGTGGAGGCGACCAATGCCGACCGGCCGATTCCACTCGTGAGCTTCGTAGCCCGGCAGCGTGATTTGCGCGATCTGGTGGGAGAAAACCTGGCGGGGGCGGTGCATGCCCAATTCAGCGACGTATTGCGCCACTGGGAAGCACGCTTCCATCGAATTACGCTGGAAGACCGGAACTTGCCGGCCATTGCGGAAAAGCGGGTCTTACGCCCCATCAATGAAGCCGCGCGTCAAACTTTGGCCGCCGCGTTTGAGGAGATTTTGCGGGTCCGCAGGGATGTGCTTGACACACTGCTGACAACGTCCGCCGATCGGGACATGTTCCAGAAGGTCTATCCATTTTCACCCGCGTTGGTGCAAACGCTCATCGCCGTGTCTGCGGCGCTTCAGCGCGAACGCACGGCCCTGAAGTTGATGATGCAGTTGCTGGTGGATCGGCGCGCCGATCTGGAGCTGGGTCAGTTGATCCCTGTCGGCGATTTGTACGACGCGATCAGCGAAGGCGACGAGCCGTTTTCCGAGGGTATGCGCCTGCATTTTGACAATGCCAAGCGCTTGTATTCCCAGCGGCTGCTGCCCATGCTGGAGCGTCAGCACAATGTAACCATGGAGGCGATCAAACTCGGTCAGGCAGACCCTACCGCGGCAAAGAACCTGCGTAACGATGCACGTCTGCTCAAGACGCTATTGCTGGGTGCGTTGGTGCCCGAAGTGGAATCCCTCAAGGGCCTGACGGCCCAGCGGCTGGCGGCATTGAATCACGGCACCTTCAAGTCTCCCATCCCCGGCCGTGAAGCACAGGACGTGCTGCGCAAATGCCGCGACTGGGCTTCGGCGATCGGCGAGATCAAGATCACCGAAGACCAGAACCCGGTGGTGTCGATCCAGGTGACGGGGGTGGATATCGAACCCATCCTGCGGGCCGCTGAAACCAATGACAATGCCGGCAACCGGCGCAAGAAAATTCGGGAGACCTTGTTTTCCGAATTGGGCATCCCCGACGACGGCGACATGTTCACCACGTACGAATTCACCTGGCGAGGTACTCGCCGCGAAGTGGAACTGCTGTACGAAAACGTGCGCGAAATGGCCGACGACCGTTTGCGCGGCCGCTCAGGTGCATGGACTGTGGTGCTGGATTTCCCCTTTGACGAACCCAACCGCAGCTCGGCGGACGACATCGCCCGCCTGGCGGACTACCATGGCGGTGACACCAAAACTCTGGTGTGGTTGCCCTCGTTTTTCAGCAACAAGGCGCTCGCCGATTTGGGACGCCTTGTGGTGTTGGACCACATTCTTTCGGGTGACCGGTTTGAAAGCTACGCATCTCACCTGAGCTTTGTGGATCGGGTGCAGGCCAAGGCCCTGGCCAAGAATCAATTGGGGCAACTGCAGATCAAGCTGCGCAGCCAGCTTGAAGTGGCTTTTGGCATCAGTACCGAACCACACGATGCGGTAAGCAACGCGCTTACCGCCGACCAGCAGTTTCACTCCCTCGACCCCACCCTGTCGCCGCGACCGCCTGTAGGTGCCAGCTTCAAGGAAGCCTTCGAGGCTCTGTTGGGACAGCTTTTTGCGCACCAGTACCCTGCCCATCCGGTATTCGATACTGACATCAAACCCGCCGTCATTCGCAGGATTTGGCCGGAGGTGCAGCGCGCCATTGAAGCGACGGACCGCCGGGGTCTGGTGCAGGATTCCGGTACACGTCGATTGGTTCGCTCCGTGGTGAACCCCTGCCAATTGGGGCAAATGGGCGAGACGCACTTGCTGGTCGAAGATCATTGGCGTTCACGTTTTGCGCAGAGCCATGCGCGCGATGGCGGCGGCACGATGACGGTGGCGCAATTGCGTCGCTGGATCGACACGCCAAACCCCATGGGGCTGCCATTGGAGCTGCAGAACCTCATCATCTTGAGCTTTGCCGCCCTGACAAACCGCCGCTTCATTTTGCGTGGTGGTCCGATTGAACCGACCACCGACAGTCTGGCCGACGAGCTTGAGTTGCGCGAACAAGCTCTGCCGGATACCGCCCATTGGGCAACGGCGGTGAACCGCGCCGCCAGCCTGTTTGGGCTGACGGTACCGCAAACGCTCAATGCCGGCAATGTCGGTCGCTTGGTTGACGATGTTCGCCGCGAGGCCGGCGCCAAACGTGAAGCGGTGGGCAAGCTGGTGGTGTCGGTGCGAGACCGTGTTGCACGCTACGCTGCTTCAATCGATGGCCGTGTGCGCACCAGTGAATCGACTCAGGCGCTGCTGGCCGCACTGCAGGCGGCGACCGACGCCGAACTGGTGCAAGTCCTGGCCACCGCATCCATCGAAACGTCTGAAGCCGCTGTGGGCCGCTGCATTGGTCAGGCCCAGAATTTGGCCGACGCTTTGAGCAACGCCAAGTGGAACATTTTTGATGCCATGCGTGACCTGCAGGATCATCGACAGGCGGCAGCGGCGGCCATCCTGAGTCGCTTGATCGAAGCGCTGGGCAGCGATGAACACGTTATTCCGCTGAAGTCGAAGCTTGAGGAACTTGAGCGCGACGCGGTTCATTTACTGACCGTCGCCGCACCTGCGGCTACATCTGCTCCGTCGTCTGCTGGTGCGCCCACGCCGCCGGGCGCTGCGCCCATGCCCATGCCACCAGCCCAGGCGCCTTTTACCGGCACCGGAGCGCCGCCTGCGGCGCCCGTATTTGTGGAGGAGGCGCAGGAGATTGACCTTGACAGCGAAGCGGCAGCCTTGGTGTTGAAGACCCTGCAAGAACGACTTCAAAGCGACCATGAACTGGAATTGAGCCTGAGCTGGCGACTGGCGCGTCGGAGTTCGCAGCCATGACCCTTTCGGTGCCCCAAATTACCGCGCAACTTGAAGCGGTTTTGGCGCGCGAGCCGGGGGCATTGGCGGTCGCCATTCGTTCGGCCACCAAACAGGATTGGCCTGACGCCGTCACGCAATGTGGGCGCCGATTTTCCCTGCGCTGGTGCGATTCCATGCTGGCGATGCGCGAGGCCCTGTGCGACGTCGAGCAAGTCGATACGACCCACGCTGGCTTGGTGCTGCTAACGCCGTTGGGTTCAAATGAGATTGCCGAAGATATCGCTGCACGACTGGCGCGAGGACGTGTCTTCCAGCCAGAGGGCTGGCAGATTGTGCGACAGCTCTTTGGCGCCAAGGAGGTGGATGCCCGGTTGGGACGGTACTCCTGGATGCCCCAGGTGCTGGTGGACGGTGCCACCCAAGGTGCCTACGCGCCCGTTGCAAACGGATTTCTCGACCTGGAAACAGCCTGGAAAGAGCTGCTTCAGCGCTTTCTGCAATTGGACGTGGCACGCCCTGATGCTACTGCCCTGCTGCAATGGACGATGGAACCCAGCGCTGATGCTTCGCTCAATCTGTTACCGAACAGCGCGCGGTCCGATGCACTACGCTGGCTGGGCGAATCGGCAGGTACCGTGGGCAACATGGTTTTGGCCTGCGTGGAAGCGGGCCGCACGGGCGACGCGATGGCGCTTGGGCTGGTTTGTGGCGTCCTGTACGCCCCGGCAGGTGAAGGCGAGGCGGCCTTGGGGCACGCAACGATCAGGCTTGAGCGATTCGTGAATGATACCCACGTCGGCGTGATCGAAGGGCGCGCGTGGGCTGAGGCGGCGCGGCAACTGGTTCGCGATGGTGGCGTGGGTGGTGCCGATGTGTACCGGCCGGTCCTGGATCGAGCGGATGCTTTGTTGAGCGACCTGCGCGTGGCCGAGTTCGCCCATCTGAGCGATGTTTTGCCTCTGGGCTTCGACCAGCGCATGCGCTCGTTTGCTACGGATCTGACCCAGCATGTGCAGGCTCCCACGGACGAAACCTTGACGGCCGTCGAGGAAGCCGCCAATCGCGTCCTGACCCATGTACTGGCGGCAGCCCAACCTCAACGGGCCGACCGGGTGGAAATGGCCAGGCGCATGGCCCGCTGGCTGGTGCGGCCGGCAACCACCACCACCACGATGGCTGATTTCATGTGTTGGCAGTCCGACGAAGGCGCATTCGTCGATTGGGCGCGCTTTCGGTTGCTGGGGGGGGATGAACTGGTGGAGGTGTCACACGCCTACGGGGCCGTCCGCACTGCCGTCATCGCGCGCCGCAATGCTTTGGGACAGCGATTTGCTTTGGCGTTGCAGAACTGGAACGCGCAGGCGCCAGGGACCGACGCTCGCATTGTTCCGCTGGAATCGGTGCTCGACTGCGTCGTGGCTCCCCTGGCTGCGCTTCAACCCGTGCTGTTGCTGGTGGTCGATGGCTTGAGCGCCAGTATTTTCCGAGAGCTTTTTGCCCGGCCCGAGCGCCTGGGTTGGGCCGAGATGGTGCCGGCTGCCTTGGCACGCCCATTGGCCGGCGTGGCGGCATTCCCGACCATCACCGAGGTCAGCCGCGCAAGCTTGCTTTGCGGAAAGCTCACGACGGGTACCTCCTCACTTGAGAAAACCGGATTTTCAAGCCATGCTGCGTTGCTGTCCCAATCGCGCGCCGATGTGCCGCCCAAGCTTTTCCACAAGGGCGATCTGAGCGAGTCAACGAACCTGGCAAACGAGGTCAGGACGGCCATTGCCAACCCGCAACAACGCGTTGTCGGCCTGGTGTACAACGCTGTCGACGATCATCTCAGCGGCCCGGACCAGCTACACCAACGATGGAACCTGGAAGATCTGCGCTTGTTCCTGCCCATCCTGCGCGAAGCCCGGGAAGCTCGCCGCGTGGTCGTGATCACAGCCGATCACGGACACCTGCTCGAAGACGGCACCACACAAATAACCGGCGGCGAAAGCGATCGATGGCGTGCTGGCAGCGATAGCGTAAGCAGCAACGAGATCGTTTTGACCGGTGGACGCGTTCGAACCGCGAGCGGTGCAACATCGGTGACCTGTCTATGGAGCGAAAGCGTCAGGTACGCTGGCCGCAAGAATGGGTACCACGGCGGAGTTTCACTGCAAGAGGTGACCGTGCCCTTGAGTGTATTGGTGCCGTTTGGGATGACCCTGCCCGAATGGCAACCCGCGTTGCCAGCACAGCCGGAATGGTGGGACCTGCCCAGCATGGCGACCTCGCAAGCCACGATATCCCAACAGGCTTTGGTGCCTCGACCAGCGTCGCGCCGACCAGCCCCGCCACTTGGCCAAGAACAGTTGTTTGACACGTCAATGGCGCCGATCCCCACAGCATCGTCAGCACAGGCACAAGACTGGATCGACATCCTTCTGCAAAGCCAGGTGTATGTATCTCAGCGTTCGCTGGCGGCACGTGTGGCGCCACCCAATGACCAAATGCGCAAGCTGCTTGCAGCTCTGGATGAGCGCGGCGGAAAACTGTCGCGCGCGGCGCTCGCCCAGAGGCTCGTCATACCGGAAATCCGATTGAATGGAATGTTGAGCGCCGTGAGACGGATATTGAATGTCGATCAAGCCACTGTGTTGTTCGTGGATGAAGTTGCCGGCACCGTTGAACTGAATCGGACCTTGCTGCTCCAGCAATTTCGAATCACGGCAAATGGAGGTGACCGATGATCAGTGCCGCAAGGCGTGATGACATCGTCGGCGCCTTGCGTCGAGGGACCGTTCCCAGTAGCGGACTGGACGCGCTGGCGGTAGGCATTGACGGTTTTGCGCCCACGCTGGACGAAGAACTGGCCACGGTCGCTAGCGGACGCGGCGGGTTCAAGTCGGTACGGGGGGAATACGGCACCGGCAAAACCTTCTTTGGTCGCTGGCTTCAGGAGCGTGCCCGTGCGAAAGGCTTTGCCACCAGCGAAGTGCAGATTAACGAAACAGAAACGCCCTTGCATCGACTGGAGACTATTTATCGTCGGCTGGTCGAGCGACTCGGGACAGCGGATAGCAACACGGGCGCATTTCGCAGTGTGATCGACGGTTGGTTTTTTGCTTTGGAACAGGATGTTCTCGCCGACGGGTCGGTCGATGCCGGTAACGAAAAAGCCCTGCTGGAGCGCACCGAGGCGTTGATGGAAGCCCAGTTGACGGCCATCAGCAAAACCGCACCGGCCTTCTCGGCTGTTCTGCGCACCTACCGGCGGGCCTTGGCTGATGGCGACAATCAACTTGCTGAAGGGTTGATCAGCTGGCTTGCTGGCCAACCCAATGTCGCGGCCAGCGTGAAGCGCGCCGCAGGTATCAAGGGAGATTTGGACCATTTTGGGGCGGCCAACTTCCTGATCGGGTTGCTGACTATCTTGCGCGACAGCGGCTTCCCGGGCCTGGTGTTGGTGCTTGACGAGGTGGAAACACTCCAGCGCATGCGCGCCGACACGCGGGAACGTGGCTTGAACGCGTTGCGCCAGTTGATCGATGAAATTGACGCAGGACGATTTCCTGGCCTGTACCTCGTCATTACCGGAACCCCCGCATTCTTTGATGGCGCCCAAGGCGTACAGAGACTTGCGCCGTTGGCGCAGCGCCTACATGTGGATTTTGGCACCGACCGACGGTTCGATAATCCACGCGCCGTGCAGATTCGTCTGGCACCTTTCGACCAAGGCTCGCTGGTGGCTGTCGGCAAGCGGGTGCGCGATATTTACGCGGAAACGCAGCCCAATGAGAGCCGTTTGCGCACCCTGGTCAATGATGCCTACATTGAAACCTTGGCCCGCGCCGTGGCTGGCGGACTGGGC
Source organism: Rhodocyclaceae bacterium (assembly GCA_006218025.1). Classification (GTDB taxonomy): domain Bacteria; phylum Pseudomonadota; class Gammaproteobacteria; order Burkholderiales; family Rhodocyclaceae; genus Sulfuritalea. The sequence continues at coordinate 85,121 of VBWA01000003.1, forward strand.
GGTAAAGTGGGCGTGGCACCACGCCTGTTTCTCAAAAAACTGGTCGCCGATGTGCTCGATCGAGTTGATTTGCATGAGGGCTTTGATCCGCGCCAACACTACAAACTGACCTTGGCAGAAAGCGAAATGACGGCGAATGAGCGGGCCGCCGCCGGAGCAGTCGGCGTGGATGACATCGAGCTGTGATCGAGTTCGAGAAGCTGCACCCGGCACTTCAGTATCACGTCGTAAATTCACTGGGCTGGGACAGCCTGCGACCGACTCAGCTGCAGGCAATAGCTCCGATTCTTTCTGGCGCGCATTGCCTCTTGCTGGCACCGACGGCCGGAGGAAAGACTGAGGCCGCCATCATCCCCGTTTTATCGAAGATGTTGACCCATGCCTGGCCAGGTGTGAGCGTGATATATGTTTGCCCGATTAAAGCGCTCTTGAACAATCTCGAGCAGCGGCTTTCTTATTACGCCGGCTTGGTCGGCAGACGTGTTGCTGTTTGGCATGGGGATATTTCCCAGTCTCAAAAGAGACATGCCATCAAGGATGCACCCGACATTCTGCTGACTACGCCCGAATCGATTGAAGGCATGTTGGTGTCCACACGTATTGACCGACAAGCATGGTTTGGCAATCTGCGGGTTGTGATTGCCGATGAGTTGCATGCGTTCGCAGCAGATGACCGCGGGTGGCACTTGAGATCTGTGCTTCACCGTCTGCAACAGTACGTTCCTAACGAGATGCAACGGCTTGGACTGTCCGCCACCGTGAGCAACCCGACGGAGCTGCTCAACTGGTTTGCTCCCACGGGGATCAAACAGGTTGTCGGTACCTCAGTGGTGAGCACTGACGCTGATGTCACCGTGGATTTCGTGGGCTCTTTGGCCAACGCGGCCACGGTAATTGCCCGCCTGTACCGGGGCAGCAAACGCCTGGTCTTTTGCGATTCACGCAGCAGTGCCGAAGAACTGACCAGCACCCTGCGCGGCCAGGAGGTGCGAGCCTTTTTAAGTCATGCGTCGCTCAGCCATTCCGAACGAAAGCTTGCCGAAACCGCGTTTGCAGAAGAAAAGGATTGCGTGATTGTTGCCACGTCGACTTTGGAGCTCGGCATCGACGTCGGAGATTTGGATCATGTAATCCAGATCGACGCACCTTCGACGGTGTCATCGTTTCTTCAGCGCATGGGACGCACCGGCCGCCGCGCTGGCGCACGACGAAGTTGCTTGTTCCTTTGCACCAATGATGACTCGCTCATGCTGGCCATGGGCATTTGTCGCCTTTGGGGTGAAGGCTGGGTTGAAGCGGCATTCCCTCCGCCTGAACCGTGGGCCATCGTGGCGCAACAGGCCATGGCAGCCACTTTGGAACGCTCTGAATGGCCAACGCAAGACCTTGTTTCACTATTGTGTGACGCCTTCCCTGAATCAAGTGCCCAAGGCATCTCGGATCTAGTCGCGTACATGGTGCAACTCGGCTTCCTGATGGAAATTGACGGAGTTCTTCAAATTGGACCCGCGACTGAAAAACATTTCGGTCGGGCTCACTACAAAGACTTGCTCGCATCTTTCTCCGGCGCCCAGCTGCTTTTGGGTCGCTTCGGCAGTGTTGAGGTCGGATTCATCGACCCGATGATGTTGGCGGGTGAGAAGGAAGATCGGCTGATTCTGCTGTCGGGAAAAAGTTGGCGCATTACCGATGTCGACTGGAAGCGACAAACAGTATGGCTTGAGCCAGCGAAAGACGGCGGCAAGGCCCGTTGGACAGGAAGTGGACGCACTTTGAGCCGAGAGCTCGCCCAAGGAATTTTTCGTGCAATACGCCGTAGCGCAGATGAGCACGCAGTAATTTCAAAACGGGCTCGACTTGAAATCGAACAGGTCGCGGAACGCGTTCCCGAATCTGGTGCTGCGTCGGTCTTGTCGATGACCAAGAATGAGGCAATTGGCGCCCGCCTGTGGACCTTTGGAGGTACCCGAGCCAACCGTGCCATCGCCAAGCAAATACAAGCCTTGACCGATGTTAGCCGAATTGATGCCCTCGGCCTTGACCTGAAAACGCCCATCGATCCAAAGGCACTGAATTCCGACTTTCTTGTCTCGGATCTTCAGTTTTCCACCGACGAAATCGATCAGCGCGCGAAGCCGATAAAATTTTCAGCATGCTTACCAGTTGCGTTGCTAATTGAAGTAATTCGAATGCGCCAGTTCGAGCAACCCGTTCAACCTAGTCCCCGTAACGATCAAGAGGATGGTGATGGATAGCCCCGAACGCAACGCCGGAGAAATTCCGACGCGGAAAGAGGCAGGCCAAGCGAAGCGGCCGCAAGCCATGAGCGTCGATAGTTGGGAAACGCTCAGCAAGAAGGTCTACTGGGATCGGGACGTTCCTCTGGAACGCTGGCGGGAAAGGATTTCCACCGGACACCGCTCCTATCTTCCTGCTGCCGTCTCGACCATGACTCCGACCGAGTTCGTCCGGTATTATGGCCTCTCGAAATTCAAGCGCGACTGGCCGGCCCTCCGGGCGAAACTTTCGAACAAAGCCGTGAAATATGCCCCGGTTTTCGATCTCGCCTGGAGTCAGGCCGTCGGTGGAGGCTGGAATCTTCGACCGACAGAGGATTTTTTCTCCATGCCGGAAAGGCGCCGGAACTTTCTCACCCAAGTGGCGCGCGTGCCAGGAATGAGTATCTACGAGGTCGCCAAATCCCTTGGGCTTCAATATCGCAGGGCCCACGATCACGCGACCAATCTGCTCAGGGATGGCAAAATCCGGGCCGTTGAGACGATCGAGCGCGGACACCGGAAGATGAAGCTGTTTCCGACCTACGCCCCGCAGAAAGTCCCCCTGGGGGGCGGCACGACATCGCAGGTCAACTCGTCCCGCAAAGTATCTCCCGACCTCATTGTTGCCGCATGAAGATTTATCTCGCTGGCCCCGACGTTTTCAGACCGGATGTCTCCGCCTGGGCAGAATCAGTCCGCGAATTGTGCCGACTATATGGCTTTGAGCCCCTCCTCCCCGTTGATCACTGTGAAACGGCACCGGAGAAGATTTTTCAGGCAAACATTGCCCTGATCCGAAAGGCGCAGATCGTCGTAGCCAACCTGGATCCATTTCGCGGCCCCGAGCCGGACTCAGGCGCCGCCTTTGAACTTGGATATGCCCTGGCATTGGGCAAGAAGATCTGCGGCTATGTGACGCGACTCGATACGCTCGCGAAGCGCGTCGAATTGGCCGAGAAGCAGAGCGCTCCCCCTCCTCCCTACGGCGACAAGATCCATGACCTGCAGGGCATGCTGATCGAGAACTTTGGCCTCCCCTGTAATTTGATGCTCGCCATACCCGCCCACATCGTGGAAGGCGGTCTGGAAGCCTGCCTCCAGTCGATTCGGGCGCGGCCCCCTGTTCCGACATGAACCTGCGCTTTCGCCCGGCCGTCAGCGAACCGATCTACCTTGTGATTTCGCGAGAGCAGATCAATGAATGTGACATTTCCGGACCACTGAGAGTCTTGCGCCAATTGCAGGGCAATCCTGAAAAGGCGGTAGCTGCCTGCGGTCGAATCAGTCTCGTCATCGATGGCTACAACAAGGATCCGCGCGAGCTCTTCGAGATTCCTGAAGTCCGGCGATTCATCAAGGAACTGGACGCGATGTGGCCGTACTGGTTCTTTTTTCTGTCGCAGGCCGACGACTCGATCAAGGTCATCGAAAGCTGCCTGTGCGACAGCATCGAGGTGGTACCTGGCGTGACATCGATTGATTCCGAGGAACTCCAGCGTTGCCTGAGTCGACACTTCTCGGCGATGAACAATTACTGCGAGTCACTCAATCTGCCGGAGAGCAAGATCCAGGAAATATCCGAGGGGATCATCAGCCTGATAGACAACGCCGCGGTCGAACGCATCGAAGGGGACGACTACCAGTAGCAGTTTTCCTCTGGGCGATGTTCATAGCTGATCCCGATGCTGTTCTCAAGGTGCACAATAGGCACCGCAGCATTTCCATCACAACACTATGCGAAACGCGAAATGACTGAACTCGACCAATACCCGCGCCACTCACCGCTCTGTCAATCAGTGACTCGAGATGGCAAGGCTGTTCGAGTCGAAATATACGAAGACGGCGAAGGCGGCTGGCTCCTGGAGGTGGTCGATGATTTCGGCAACTCCACCGTATGGGACGATCCGTTTGCGACCGACCAGGAAGCGCTCGACGAGGTGCTGAAGACTATCAATGAAGATGGAATGGATTCTCTGATTGGTGCACCGCCTGACGAGCAGCAGATGACGGGGCTGAATCAACCTCTCTCGGAATCGGAATTTAACGAACTTGACGACTTCCTTGCCAACGAGGCCAACGAGGATACGTCGATGGATGTCTCCACGCTGGAAGGCTTCCTGACCGCCATCGCCATCGGCCCCCGCATGGTGCCGCCCTCGGACTGGCTGCCTTGGGTGTGGGACATGGAAGACGGCGAAGTCGAGGTCGACTTTGCAAGCGAGGCGCAGGCCACCCGGATCATGTCGCTCATCCTGCGGCACTACAACAACGTAATTCATTCCTTCAACACCGATCCGGCCTCATTCGAGCCCATCTTCTGGCGGGATATTCAATGGGGTGCTGCCGAGTGGAGCGAGGGCTTCATTACCGGCTTCATGTTCAACGAAGATGCGTGGAGTCTGCTATCCATGGGCCAACCGACATGGTTCACGCCATTTCTGCGCCTCGGTACCGACGAGGGTATCGACATTACAAAGAGCGCGGGGGATGCCGAGACGTGGATGAACGGGATTGAACCGGCGCTCGTGAGAATCCACGCCTACTGGAAAGAGAAGCGTGGCAGCCAGCCGGCCGGAATATTCAACGACGATTTTCATCATCATCGTGGTCAGAAGGAAATTGCACCGATCGTTCGTGGTGGCCCGAAGATCGGCCGCAACGATCCCTGTCCCTGCGGCAGTGGCAAGAAGTTCAAAAAGTGCTGCGGCGCGGATGGCGCTCCGTCATCGCTGCATTGAAGCAGGAAATCAGCACGCACCAGGATCCATGACGAACGGATCGAAGCTGCGCTCGACACGTTGAAGAGCAAGCTGCCATGGTGAGAGGCCTCGCAATTTTCCGGGAATACTTTCCTCACAACCATTCACATCGTAATCAATATCATCCAGATATGCCGTATAAAGAATATATTGACAGTATGCGTTATGGAGCATAATATACAAATATTCCTTATCAGAACTGAAGGTGCTTCCATGGGCACACCCATCACTACCACTGGACAACTGGCGCCACTCCTGCAGCGCTTGCGCAAGAATCAGGGCTTGTCGCAGGCTGGCCTTGGTCAAAAGCTCGGGCTGTCGCAGGAGCGAATTTCCCGCATTGAGCGGTTCCCGGAAAAGGTTACCCTTGACCAGCTCCTGACGGTACTGATGGCGCTCGATGCCGAGCTTCAGGTGGCCCCACGGCACGCTCTGTCCGGCAAGACTGCGGCGACAGGCACAGCCGGCGGCAAGCTGTCCGGGGAGGAATGGTAATGGCAGGTCGCCCGTCGAAGTCCCAAGCACTCGACGTCTGGATGAACGGTGAGCGGGTCGGCACCTGGTCGGTGTCGCCGCGCGGCGGCCATGCCTTTGCCTACTCCGGGGAATGGCTCGCCAATCCCCGGCGGCGCCCGATCTCGCTGTCGCTGCCGCTCACCCACGAAAAGGATCCTTTTCGCGGCGAGGTGGTCGAGGCCTGGTTCGACAACCTGCTGCCGGACAGCCATGACATCCGGACCCGGATCGCACGGCGTTATGGGGTGAGCCCCACCCAGGCTTTTCAACTGCTTGAGGCCATCGGCCGGGACTGCGTTGGCGCCGTGCAGCTGCTACCGGCCGGCAGCCCGACGCCGGAGGTGCGACGCATCGAGGCCCGGCCACTCACTACGGCCCAAATCGTGGCGCTGTTGGACCAGACGCTGAGTGCTGCGCCCCTACCCTTGGGCGAACAGGATGAGCTGCGCATCTCGCTCGCCGGCGCCCAGGAGAAGACTGCACTGCTCCTGCAGGACAACCAGTGGCAGCTCCCCTTGGGCGCGACACCGACGACCCACATCCTCAAGCTGCCTCTTGGCCGGGTCGGCGCGGTACAGGCCGATTTCTCCACCTCGGTGGAGAACGAGTGGCTCTGCAGTCGCGTAATCCATGCGTTCGGCTTGCCGGTCGCGCACTGCTGGATGGAGTCCTTCGGGCCGCACAAGGTGCTGGTCGTCGAGCGCTTCGACCGGCATCGGTTTCCCGACTGGTGGGCAAGGCTTCCCCAGGAGGATTTCTGCCAGGTGCTGGGGATTCCGCCCCAGCACAAGTACGAGAGCCACGGCGGGCCGGGTATCGATGCCATCCTCGACAAGCTGCGCGGCAGTCAGGATGCTGAAGCCGACCGGCAACGCTTTCTCATGACCCAGCTCATCTTCTGGCTGCTCGGGGCGCCGGACGGGCACGCAAAGAACTTCAGCGTCTTCCTCGAACCCGAGGGACGCTTCCGACTGACACCGCTCTACGACGTGATGTCAGCCTGGCCGGTGACCGGCTCCGGGCCGAATCTTTTCAACCGCAAGAAGCTCAAGCTTGCCATGGGCGTGTGGGGCAAGAACAAGCACGACCTCATTGACAGCATCCAGCGACGGCACTGGAACGAGACGGCCAAACGCAACGCCATGGGCCTGACCTTCGAGACGACCATTCAGAAGGTACTGGCGGCGGTGCCTGCCGTGCTCGGAAAAGTTGCGACAGAGCTGCCGCCAGGCTTTCCAGAAAAGGTGAGTGTCCCGATCCTTGAAGGCATTCAGGCGCAGGCAACACGACTCGCCGCAATGCCCGCGTAAACAGCCACTACCGAAAAATTAAAGACCATGAATTCTCTCCGTCGGCGAAGAATCGGCCATAACCCCCTCCGTAGGACCGATTGTCGGCCTCAGCCAACGGTCGGACTTGCCTATCGAATTCCAGGCGGCTCAGTACGTACGGTCACCGCAAAAGATGCGCCGGAACTACCAGCACTGGCCCACTCTCCGTCATCGTCACCTTGAGGTCAGCGGCTACGTTTCGACCAGCGCGCGGGAGGTATCTAGCAGCTGCAGACGCCCCAAAGATTTCGTTCGCCATATGCGGTCGCCGCACCAAGTCTTCTAGCTTGCGCATCAAGAAGTTGGCCACACCATCATTGGCACGCTTGGCGTGATTCCTCGCTACTTCTAGCGCCTCATTCACCCATGGTGCTCTGGCAAGGGCTGCTTCGCGGAGATGGTAGGCCGCTGCCTGCGCCGCCGTCACAGTGCCGGCATGTCTGTCAGCAAGTTCGATGGCGCGCCGATAGAACATCGCACCATCGTCAAGCTGGCCAGCGCGATAAAGCAGGAGTCCGATGTTAGCCGCCACTTGAATCATGTCCAACCCTGGAGATGCAACACGGCCGGAAAGAAACTGAGCGATTCTCTCAAATTCAGCGTCGTCTTCCCATACTCTTCCACTGCTGATCAGCGCAAAAACCTGATTGTTCCGGTGCAGCAGATTGCCGGAGTCTCGGGAGAGCCCGATGTTCGTAATCCTGACGATCTCGTCGTATTCATCTAGCAGGGCGGCGCAGTGGGCAGCCGCCCCAATAGGGGCATCTGCAAATGGCTCATCTGCCATCCACGCTTGGGCCGCTCGATAGGCATCAATAATCTGCCCCTCCTGGCGTTTGACCCAAAATGCGGCCTCAAAGGCGTCGGGCATCCTATTGACCGTCTGAATGACATGCAGCCCATCGTCGGCCTTATGGTCTGCCCACTCAATTTGAGCTAGTGCATTTTCAGTTGGATCCTTCATGGCAATACGAAGCAGGCGTCGAGCACTTTTGCGCTGGCCACCGTCAATATCCGATGTAGCGACGGCGGTAGCCAGTTCAGATAGGTGAATGGTCTGAAACGTTGGATGGCGCAACAGCTCTCGACCACGCGACAGGAATTTCGGGGTAACCTGCATCAGTTGCGCGCTGGCAATCTCGGCCGCCATCAGCCACGGATCCTCGCGAGTTCGTCGATGGCTCGCCAGCATGTGATGTGCCTGCCGGAAATCGCCCGCATGGAGCAAGAGTCGATTGGCCGACCGTAACACCCACCGATGATCCGGCGCCAGACTAAGGGACACGCGCATCGATCTCTTGGATTTTTCGATATCACCGGTCGCCGCCTGGTACCGTGCAAGATCCGCCCACATGGTTGCGCTACGGGGATAGATACGCAACAGGCCTCGCAGCCTCGCGATTGCGGCTTGCGTGCCGACGGGCACTTCGAGCCCCAAGGGAACACCAAGCCCATCCAGTGATGCCGATGCGATCTCGGCAAGAAAGCGCGGCGCTTCGTCGGCGTGTTGCTGAATGAACGCAGCTGCTGGCAAGGCAATTTCAGGGTGACCAGCCGAAATTGCAGTCGCGAGTGCATCCGCCGCGGTTCCGATACTTGGGTCGCTTGTGAATTCAGCAAGCTGCTGCCGTACTGCGGCCGGTACGCCGTCAACCTTCCGCGCCGCCCCCCTCTTCAGCGGGTCCAAGTCCCGAGAGCCAGCGGCCGTCAGTGAGCTACGCCAGCGAGGGACGATGTGACGACTGCGCTTGTCAGATAGAATCGTCACGCGGTTTTAACCCGTATCTTCGCAGCGAGAGCGAGTCTATCCAAGCGAGTGATAATGCGGTCCAAGCCAAGTGGTGAGTTTTCAAACACCCGCGCTTCCGGGGCACCACGCTTCTTGTATTCAGGGGTGCAAAGTTGCTGAATCACTAATAGCAACTGGTCCGCAGCCCAATCGGGCATTTCTGGCTGAATCTTGTCCAGATAGGCGGCAAACGCTGCGGCTATCTGCGGATAAACCATGTCATACGTTCCGGTCCATGTACCACCCCACGTCACCGGCTTAATGTTTTCCGGCAAGGCAGAGTAGGCCTGCGTAGGCGTTGTTCCAGTGAAGGCGAAGCAGATCAGGCAGCCAAGATGATAAAGGTCACACCCCTCGCGGCGATCACGCCATTCTTCTGCCATGACACCATAAGCCTGTTCGGGAGGCGCATACGCGATCGCACCAGCTATGGCTATACCGTCATGCGCAGCAACACGGCCATCGTTTCTGGATGCTCGCCCAAGATCAGCCAGCTTTGCTTCCGCTCCCTCAAAGACGAGGACGTTGGATGGCTTCAGGTCTTGATGTGCAATCGCGACCCCATGAAGCTGTTGTAGCCCCACGGCAACCTGATGAATGATGCGCAAGCGCCACGCATAATCTATCGCGGCCGAGCGCGCGACGGCTCGTCTAAAATCACCCTGTTCGGCCATCTCGAATACGATGAACGGCAAAGGAAACCCCATCCCGCTACCCGCCTGTAGCATCACCTGATCCTGCTCAAGAACACGTACAACTCGGTCGAGCTTTGCATTTTCACAAATGGACAGCAACGATGTCTCGTACTGGTGGTTGTTCACCAGCGCTCCAAGTGCAGCCATCACGTCATCCGGGTGCTCTCTCATTGCGCCGCCGAGGTCGAAAACCTTTACGAACCCCTGCTTGCCTTTGCGTTCGGCGATGTAACCCACGGAAAAATGGCCACCCGTTCCATCAGGCTCGCCTGGAATCGAGCCATCACCAATCTTTTTGATGATATTCCAACCGCCGGGAAGCTCTTTCCCCAACAATTGATGGGCCGCATCCGCGTTGAATACGAAGCTCTGCGGCGCTGACGAGTTTGGAGTTGGATTGGTCGGCATAGTCAGCATAGGTTGAGTTTGACAGCGAATTATCGCACTTGCTGAATGCTTAACAAATAGCCCAATGGACGCCTTGGGGTGCCCGCTAGAACGCTGGAGCCATGCGCGTTCTGCCGTATGGAGCTCACAGGGGTGATGAATAGCATCAACCACAGCTTTGGCAAGAGCGCCACCCGGCTTTGCAGTGAAGGTGCAGAGCAGCGCTGGAGAATGTGCGCCAACCACAAGTCGCCCAACTACACCACACGAATCACTGACCTCGCCATCGCCAGAGCAGGCTGATCGGCAGTTGCTCAAACCCGGTCCGCCGCACTCCGAGCATGCCTGATGCAGATGATCGCCTTTACCAGATGGCTTGCTTCGTGCCTGATTCTCGTCAGCTGGGACTCGGTTTCCTCGACCATGTCCGCCTCCCAATCCTGGGCCAAGGCTTTCAGCTTTGACAATGTGTATCCGTAGGCTCCCTTAGGCCTGGTGACATGCGTCCGTATGGATTTCCGGTCGCCATTGGCTTTGGATCCATACCACTTGATTCCGCACCAATCCAGTCTGATGGAGTTTCCCTCCTGCATACAACGGACTTGAAGGGTGCTCTTGTGTTCCCAACCAGTGAGCTTTTGCTCCATGCTGTAGACGAAGGTCCAGTGCCTATCAACGATGCTGTGCGCGCTCGCATGCAGAGCATCAATGCGACGTTCCAGTACGGCAATCGCCTCATCATGGCAGCTTGGTTCAAGAGGTACTTCAGTCATGGCTGTAACGCTCCTTTTACTGTGGTGCAATCTGATGTCATTCCGCTCCTCCAAAGCAGTCCATTGCCCGCGGCAATCACGCGAACCGCCAATAATCAGGAGCGATTGACCCCCTGTTCGCTCATCCCGATTTCTTCTCCATCCAAGACGCATCAAGCCGCCAACGCCTGACCACTACTTTCGAATACCTGATCGCTCCTATTAGTAGCGTCGCTCCATTGATCGCGAAGTGATCCCGGCGGATGGCGTATTCATAGGAGCGATTTGCCGTCCGTTCGCTCCGTTCGCTCTCCCTGATTCATCAGCTCATTCGACCGCCGGTTCTTTCTGAGAGCCAGGCCGCAGCCTTCTTTCGAATGGCGAGACACAGCGTCGTCACCGCAAGGAACCGCTCGCGACACTACCAAATCTGGAATCAAAAACGAGGGTGAAAAGCGCACGCTTTGTGCGCTTTTCACCATCGTTTTATGGGAAGCGCTTGCTATGTTTCCAGTCGGTGCACTAGCGGTCGACAGACATCAATCAACCATCGAAATTTCTTCGATTGTTCTCTGACAGTCGACTGGCGGTGCACTGCGTCGCCACTCGATTGTGGCTTTTGAAACTTTGTGCTCTAGCGGTAGACAGGAGGTCGACTTGAACATTCTTGGTATTGACATCGGGTATTCCAACCTAAAGCTCGCCTACGGCGAAAAAGGCGCGACGCCCAAAACACTGCTGCGCCCGGCTGGGGCGGCGCCGGCTGATCGCTTCAGTTCGCGTTTTGACGGGAAAGCCCAGGATGATTTTCTGCATGTGCAGGTAAATGGGGAACCCTTCATTGCCGGTGTGGCACCCGACCGCGCAGAAATGTGGAGCCGATCGCTCCATGCCGACTACCCATCCAGCGCTTCCTACCAGGCGCTTTTTCACGCAGGCCTCTTGCTGTCCGAGGTTGATCACGTCGATATGCTGGTCACTGGATTGCCGGTATCCCAGTACCTCGACGAGAAACGACGCCATGCCATCGCGGAGCAGATGAAGGGTAGCCACCAGGTCACGCCGAAGCGCTCCGTCTCGGTTGACGCCGTCAAAGTCATTCCGCAACCCGTGGGAGGATTTCTGGATTTCATCGCGGGCGGTGATGCAGATATTGAGGGTGGCCGTGTCCTCGTCATCGATCCAGGGTTCTTCTCAGTCGATTGGGTGGTCATTGCCGATTCGGACCTCCATCGTCAATCGTCGGGGACAAGTCTGGAGGCATCCTCCGTTGTTCTCGAAGAGGCTTCCCGCCTGATCGCCAAGGACTATGGCTCCAACGTCAGTACGGAAAAACTTGAGAACGCGATTCGCGGTGGCAAGGCGGAAGTTCTCGTACTGGGCAAGCGCGTGGATCTGGGTCCGTACATCGAGCAGGCATCCAGGAAAGTGGCCCCCGTTGTCGTCGAATCGATCCAGAAGTCACTGCGCAAGGAAAGTGAATCCGTGGACAGGGTTCTCCTGGTAGGTGGCGGCGCGACCTTCTTCAAGGAGGCCCTGGGTGCCGCGTTCGCTCAATTGACCGTCGTAACCACGAAAGAACCGGTCTTCTCGAACGCTCGCGGCTTCTGGCTCATGGGGGCCTCCTTGTGAAATCGATCCGCATCCTTCTTACCGTGACGGAAGGGTGCCCGGAGCTCTATGCGGCTCTATCTAACATCCCATCGAGACTGAGAGCGGAGCGGGTTCGCGTGCTGGCCACGATTGGTGTCGCCGCCATGAGTGGAGGACTGGCTTCTCCAGATCACGCCGCTTCCGCGGTCGATACCAACGATGTTCTAGCAGTCAGCATAGGCAGCGAGTCATCCCTGGGCAAGGCGCAGGCAATCGCCAAGCGGCTGGGAGGCGGCTTGTAGGCGATGGCCAACCTCGACCGAAAACTTGGCCGTCATCACCTGGCGTTTTATCGTGGCTGGTTGCAGGGGCTCGCACTCAAGACACTGGCAGACCGCTATCTGGAAACCGGTCTGGACCTGCGCATTGCCAGAAGCACCCTGACGTGGATTCAGGACACGATCCGTCAAGCCGCGTTGCGACATGGCAGGCATGGTGAAGCCAGATTACTGCGTTTGCCGCTATCCAGATCGCAGCCTGACATTCCCGTCGAGATTCCTGCGCTTGAAGATTTTCAGGCCGACCGGGATCCGAGCGGCTTCTATAACGAAGACGAGCTGATTCGGCTCTTTCTGGAAACCTACCCTCAGGCGGCAGACAAGAAATCACGGCAGCGGCAGAAGCTGATCAGCCACCAGATTGAGGCCCTGGAGTGGGTTGAGCAACTTCTCGCTACCGACCCGGTGCCAGGCGATCTGGTATCCGCCTGGTTCGACGGCGCGGTCGCTGACCGGCTGATACTCGCCGATATCCCCACCATCGACGCATTGATGGATCGCATCCGTCGCAAGGGCTATCGATGGTGGATGACCGTGCCAAAATTGGGTGAGAAAGGCGCGGCACGCGTCGTGCAATGGCTTCGCGGTTATGAATTGGCTCTCGGTTCATTGCCAGATCATGCGTTATCTCCGCTCCGGAGCCTGTCGGTTCCAGTGCGTCTGGGGCAGCGCCATCCACAGACGGCCATTGTGCCCATCGAGGCCTTTGCCGTCCCGGCCAATGTCGATGGCGCGTCCGGCTCAAACAGGTGGCCGGGACGACCGCGCATTGAAGCTGACAACGATCTTCAGGCGATACACGCCTGGCTGGCTACCAAGTCGGGGAACGGGAACACGCAGCGGGCCTACCGCAAGGAAGCCGAGCGAATGCTGTTGTGGGCCATCATCGAGCGAGCAAAAGCGCTTTCCGATTTGTCTGTCGATGACTGCACCGGCTATCGGGACTGGTTGTCCCTGCTGGGACGTAGTAGGCTCGATCAATGGGCATTCAACATCCCACAAACCGACTGGATAGCACCCAGAAACACGCCACGATTCAGCGCTGACTGGCGGCCGTTTGACGGCGCGCTGTCTGCGTCCAGCGTGAAGCACGCGATCACCATTCTGGGAAGCCTTTTTGAATGGCTGGTCCGTGTTCAGTATTGCGCCTTCAATCCCTGGGATGCGGTCGGCAAGACGCTTGTCGTGCAGCAAGAGGCTCCCGACAACATCGAGCTGACGCGGGTCTTCTCGGTGGCCCAGTGGCAGTTCCTCATGGGTCATCTGCACGGCATGGTGCAGACGGATCACACCGGGCGCCTTCGGTTCGCCCTGCCCTTCGCCCATGCCACGGGGCTCCGGCTGTCGGAGCTGGTGGACGCGAAGACTGGCAGGCTCTATACGATGCCACTCCGGGATGGCACGGGAGTTCGGTGGATGCTGAAGGTTCTCGGCAAAGGCGGCAAGTGGAGAGCTGTTCCCGTCCCGGATCGGATCATCGCTTTGCTGCGAGAGTTTCTTGCCCGTCGCGGTCTCGATGCAGACCCACTGGCAAACCCGTCTGACACCTCGCTGATCCCCAGGGCAGGCAGTAATGAAGCCATCTCGCCCAGCGGGCTATACAAGGCCATTCGGGGATTGTTTCAAGAGGCGGCCCACGCCCTTCATGCATCGGGAAAGGCGCACGACGCCAGAGCCTTTGAACGAGCTTCCGTTCATTGGTTGCGACATTCCTGTGGAAGCCACCTGGGATCGTCGGGCGTACCTGTCAATCTGATCCAGAAGCTCCTGGGACACGCGAGCGTGGCCACGACCAGCATCTACACCGAGTCCGATGAGGAACGGCTCTGGCTGGAGGTAGCGGACAGGGAGGAACACCGTGCGAGTTGAATTCACTACCAGCAGCCGCGGATACGTGCTGACGCTGGAGCGAGATCTTTTTGGCGCATTCATCCTGTATCGCCGATGGTATGGCCTGCACAATCGGCGCGGCGGGATCAAACGGCAGATTTTCCTGGATCAGGACTCGGCCCTGCGCGAATTCCAGCGGATCGAAAGGACCCGGGCCCGGCGCGGGTATGTTCCCGTATCGAATGGATCGTCAGCTTCGCCACATTCATCGGCCGCGTTCAGTGGCATTGGTTCTCTAGCGGTCGACTGACTTCATCCTCATTACCGCCACGTCGACTGGAAGTGCTCTGACGGTCGACTGCTGCAGCTGCCGTTGGGATAATTGTTCTCTGAAAGTGCTCTGGCGGTCGACAGTTCTCAACTCGCATAGCTCATGGTCCGCTGGCAGTCGACTGTGAGTCGGCAGCATGCCATCACGGTCACGTCGCAATCCCGGGCAGGGCACGCACGCGGCATCACTGATAAATGTGCTGCAACGCCCTGTTTTCAATGGAGTCCCGGCTACCCGATCCGCAGGCCCCGAAGTTATCGCAGAAAAATCGCATTCTTGATAATGGCAGTTATCATGAATGACATACGTGCCAATTTCGAGCAACGCTGTCGTCTTTATTTGCGCGTCTGACGCAGGGGGATACGTATCATGAATAGGTGTTATGCTGGCGGCCAGCGGTAAATCTATATGGGATGCGCCCGATGCAAAACGTCGGGAGACGGTCGAGATACGATAGACAGTCGGCATTGTATCGGTTGGCCGGATCATCAGGCAGGAATCGATACCCATGGTCCATTCTTCGGATGACGATATGGAAGAGTACGTAGTCATTTGCCTGGATGAGTTGCGCGTTGCATTGCGCCTGTCCGTCGTCGAGCGGGTGATTCGCGCTGCTTATGTAAGCCCCCTGCCGGAGGCGCCGGAGATTGTGGCCGGCGTGATCAATGTTCAGGGACGGGTTATTCCGGTTATCGACATGCGCCGGCGATTCCGCCTCGAGAATCGGCGGATGGTCCTGACCGACCGAATCGTCATCGCGCACACGGTCCGGAGACCGGTGGCGCTCGTGGCCGATGCGGTTAGCGGGGTATTCGAATATTCCGAACCGGATATCATCGACGCCGACGGCATTCTTCCCGGCCTGGCGCATGTGGATGGGGTGGCGAAACTCGAAGAGGGTCTGATCCTCATCCACGATCTGAACCGGTTTCTGTCGCTGGATGAAGAGTCCGCGCTCGAATGCGCCATGCCCCCGGCCGGAGGCCGATAAAATGGATAAGGCATTTTCAGACCAGCTCAGCATGTCCCTGAGCGATCTGCTGGCCGCGCAGACCGGTCTGCATTTTCCCAAGGAGCGCTGGCGCGACCTCGAGCGCGGCATCGCCGCCGCCGCGCCCGCCTTCGGCATGCCGGATGCGGAATCGTGCGCACGCCGGCTTCTGTCCGCGCCCCTGACACGCCACCAGATCGAGGTGCTTGCCAGCCACCTGACCGTGGGTGAGACCTACTTCTTCCGCGAGAAGATGAGCTTCGAGGCGCTCGAGCAGCACATTCTCCCGCAACTGATCCGCGCCTGTGCGCCCGCCGAACGGCGTCTGCGCATCTGGAGCGCCGGCTGCTGCACGGGCGAGGAGCCCTATTCGGTTGCCATGCTCCTCGACCGGCTGATTCCGGATCAGCAGGACTGGAACATCACCCTGCTGGCCACCGACCTCAATCCGGGATTCCTGCGCAAGGCGGCCGAGGGCGTATACGGCGAATGGTCGTTCCGCGATACGCCGGACTGGGTCCGCGAGCGGTACTTCCGGCGAAGAAAAGACCAGCGCTTCGAGATACTGCCGCATATCCGCAAACGGGTGACTTTTTCCTGTCTCAATTTCGCCGATGACGTTTATCCCTCGCTCGTGACCAACACCAATGCGATGGATGTGATCCTCTGTCGCAACGTGCTGATGTATTTCAGCCCGGCCTGGGTGGAGAAGGTTGCGCGGAACTTCCACCGCTCGCTCGTCGATGGCGGGTGGCTCGTCGTCGGACCGGCAGAAACCTCGAACAGACTGTTTCCGCAGTTCGAGGCCATACCCTTTCCCGGAGCGGTGTTCTACCGCAAGACCCAGGGTGCGGGATTACAGGCAGGCGCAGCCGGATATTCAGTCCCGTCGTTTGACCTATTTGACCCATTACCCGAGACTCTGCAGATGCCGGCGGCAGTGGCGAACGCGTCGGTTCAATCCGTGGCGGCGGAGCCGGTTGCAAGCCATCCATCGAACCGGGATGAGCGGGATGCCCTCTGCCGCATGGCCCATTCCTGTGCCAACCAGGGCAAGCTCGCCGAGGCAATCGGGTGGTGCGAGAAAGCAATCGCCGCCGACAAGCTTGATCCGGCAACCCATTATCTCCTTGCCACCATCTTGCAGGAGCAAGGGGAAAACGAGCTTGCGGTGCGGTCGCTGCTGCGCGCGCTTTATCTCGATCCGGATTTCGTGCTGGCGCACTTTTCCTTGGGCAACCTGCGTCTATCGCAGGGGCGGCAGCGCGAGGCGCGGCGGCATTTCGACAATGCGCAGACGCTGCTGCATGCGCACACCCAGGACGAGATACTGCCGGAGTCGGAGGGGCTGACCGCCGGCCGGCTCGGCGAGATCGTCGCATCCGTGCGCTTGAGCTTGCCACCGGTGACAGCCGCGAGCGGCTGAAGGGACAAGCTGCATGGACGCCAATGAGCCAAAACCGCGAAAGCCGGCAAGCGTCGACTGGCGTAAAGTCGAGCGGCGACTGGAAACCGCGCGCACCGCCACCGAGCGCGTCTGGGTGCCGTCTCCCGAAGAGACGCAACGCATCCTGAAGGCGCGGGCGCAGGCGCTGGCCCGGGAGCCGATGCCGGCGGAAGCCGCCGATGAGCGCATCGAGGTCGTGGAATTTATCCTTGCTCGCGAGCGCTATGCGATCGAGTCGTCGTACGTCCGCGAGGTCTGCCTGGCGGAGAACCTGACGCCGCTGCCGTGCACCCCGGCCTTCGTGCTCGGCATCGTCAACCTGCGCGGCGAGATTCTCTCGGTCATCGACATCGGGAAGTTCTTCGATCTGCCGGAGAAAGGCCTGACCGATCTCGACAAGATCATCGTGCTGCAAAGCGGCGCCATGGTCTTTGGCATCCTGGCCGATGTAATTGCCGGCGTGCGCCGCATTCCGATAACCGGGATCCAGCCGTCCCTGCCCACGCTCACGGGCGTTCGCCAGGAATATCTGAAAGGCGTGACCGCGGAGCGCACGGCGATTCTCGATGGGGCGAAACTCCTGGCGGACGAGAAAATCATCGTCCGGGAACAGGTTGAAGGATAGGGATCGCTGAATCCGGACTTGGCGGAACAACAGGGAGAGCAAGCATGAAATGGTTCCTCGATTTGACGACGCGCGGCAAGCTGTTCGCCGGTTTCGGGCTGATGATCGCCCTCCTCGTGATCGCGATCGCAAGCGCCTACCTAGGCATTTCGGAGATCCGGAAGTCGCAGAAGAACCTCTACGAAGAATACTTTGCCACTGCTACGGATCTGCGGAAGACCGAGGCCTACCAGAACAGGGTGAGGGCCGGTCTGATGACCATGATGCTGATGACGGGGCGGTCCGATCAGGAGACCTGGTATCAGGACATCAAGGATGTGTCCAGACACCTGGACGAAATAAGCCGGGAACTGTCTGAACGTGGCCGGAAGGATCCGCGGCTTCTCGGCCGTATCGAAGAGTTGAAGGCGGTCCGGGAGGCCTTCAAGGAGACCCGCGACACACAGCTCATTCCCATGATTTACCAGGGAAAGGTCGAAGAGGCGAAGAAGTTGATCCTTGGCGTTCAGAATGAGCGCTACATCAAGATGCGTTCCATTGCCGAAGCGCTGGCCGATGAGGCGGACGAAAAGGCGCGCGCGCAAATGGCCGAATCGGATCGCGTGGCCGGTCAGGCGGTTCTTGTCTTTGCGCTCGTCGGCGTCCTTGCCGTTGCGCTGGGCGCCGCGATGGTCATGTTCCTCAATCGGATCATTGCCAGCCCGCTCAGGGAGATTTCGGGGATTGCCGAAAAAATTGCTTCCGGCGATCTGACGGTGAATGTGTCCGCGGAGGATCGGGCCGACGAGGTGGGCGATCTTGCACGCGCGTTCGGCGCGATGATCGACAATCTGCGGCGCACGACACGCGAGATCAACGGCGGCGTCGACGTGCTCGCCGCCTCCTCCGGCGAGATTCTCGCCACCACGACGCAGGTGGCCTCGGGCGCGGCGGAGACG
>VBWA01000091.1 GCA_006218025.1 Rhodocyclaceae bacterium
TGTCGCGTTGCGAGCAAAGGTGAACAGTGTGCGAGCAAACCCGGACAAGCGTGCGAGCAAAGGCGAACACTCCCGCCCTAGCGGGCCTGGAGGAGGCCGGAGCGTAGCGGAGGCCGACGGAAGGCCCGCTGGGGCGGGAGGCCGCGCTCGCCAACGACGCGTCCCACCCCAATCCTTGCGGCCTTGAAAAACATTATCGTCAGCTCTCCCACCGTCTCGGCGCTCCCCTGATCCGCGAAGTCCTCGCCGCGTTCCGCCGCGACGAAGTCTGCGCCACCGTCGCCGCCGAAAAACTCGGCCTCGGCCGCACCCGCTTCTACCAACTCTACGCCGATTATCTCCACGCCCTCGCGCGCCCGCAGGTGGCGCTCTGGACGCCCGGCACCTCGGGCGGCGATCACGCGCCGGACTGGCCCGCTGGCGTCGAGCCGCTCCTGCGCAAACTGCTCGCCACCCAACCGCCGGCCCCCTATCGCTGCGCCGCCTCCGAAGTCCACCGCCGTCTGGGCCTCCAGATCGATCCCGCCACCGTGCGCCGCTGGGCCCTCGCCCATCAGTTGGCGCATCCCACTCCTGCGGCGCGCCCGCCCGCCTCGGTCCGCCGCTGGCAATGCCTGAAAATCGGCGCGCTCTGGCAGTTGGACGCCACGCCCCATCGCTGGTTCCCCGGCGACAAAAAACTTTATCCCCTGCTGGATCTCCTCGATGACTGTTCGCGCGTCTGCACTGGCGCCACCATTTATCACGGTGAAGATCTCCTGGCTTACTTTGACTTCCTCCCCGCCGCCTTCACCGAACATGGCTTGCCGCTCGAACTCTATGTGGACTGCCACAGCTTTTTCTTTCCTCAGCGCCCCGACGCCCTGACGCAGCTCGGAGCCGCCCTGCACTTCTATGGCGTCTCCCTGCGCTACGCGCGCACGCCCCAGGCCAAGGGCAAGATCGAGCGCCAGCACCAATACTGGCAGGGCCGCCTGCCCGCGCTCTTCGCCGCCGAAACCATCACCACACCGACGGCGGCCAACGCGCTCCTGCCGGACTTGCGTCGTCACCGCAACGCCCACGAAATCCATCGCGAACTCCAGCGCACCCCCAACGCCGCCGCCCGTGCGGCCCAACGGGAAAAGCGCAGCGTGCTGCGCCCCGCCCCGCGCTGCCCGTGGTGGCCTTACCTCTGGAGCGTCCGCACGCCCATCAAGGTCGGCCCCGATGGCCGCGTGCCCATCGGCCACGAACGCTTGCGCGTCGGCGTGGCCGCAGGCACACGGGTCATTCACTGCCTCCAGCCCAGCGGCACCATCAGCATCCTCGCCCACGAACCCAAAGCCGGCGAACGCCCCGCGCTCCTCCTCCAAATCCGCGCCCAGTAAATCTGTCCGCCTTTGCTCGCACACTTTTGTCCGCCTTTGAAATCCTCACGACA
>VBWA01000027.1 GCA_006218025.1 Rhodocyclaceae bacterium
GAAACACGCGAAAACGAAGTTTCAGTGGAGGCTAACGCCGGCATCATCGGCGTTAAGCGCAGCGGCCGTAACTAAAGGCAAATTGAAGGCCCGCCCCTCCCATCCGCTACGCGGCCCACGGCTGGCTTTGCACAGCCAGCCGGCTGCGGCGGCGCGACGCTTGCGTCGCGAATTCCCGCCTCGCCCCCTCACGGGGAGGCTACTGGTCTGCTCGCTTCGCTCGACTATCACCAGTCGCTCCGAACGAGTTATTTCACGCTAAGTCCGCTTATGCCCATCAGTCTCCTTTTCGGGGTCCACGCCCACCAGCCCGTCGGCAACTTCCCCGCCGTCATCGACGACGCCCATGTCCGCAGCTACGGCATGTTCCTGCGCGTGATGGAGCGCTATCCGGAATTCCGCTTCAGCGTGCACTTTTCCGGCTGGTTGCTCGATGTCCTGTTCGAGCGCTTCCCCGACGACATGGCGCGACTCACGGCCATGACCCGCAGAGGGCAAGTCGAGTGGTTCGGCTCAGGCGACTGCGAGCCGGTGCTGGCCGCGATTCCGCATCGCGACCGGCTGACGCAGATCGCCACGCTGTCGGACAAGATCGAGCAGCGTTTCGGCATGCGTCCGGCCGGGGCCTGGCTGACCGAACGGGTCTGGGAATCCTCTGTGGTGCCGGCGCTGGTGGAAACCGGAATCCGCTATGTCGCGGTCGACGACTACCACTTTCTGTGCGCCGGCGAAGACGGTGCGAAGCTGGACAGCTTCTACACCACCGAAGAGGACGGCCGCAACCTCGACCTGTTTCCCATTTCCGAAGCGGCGCGCTACCGGCTGCCGTTTTCGCCGGCGGCCGAGGCCGTCGCCTGGCTCGAGGATCTTGCCCGCCAGGGCCATCGCGCTTCGATCTATTTCGACGACATCGAAAAGTTCGGCATCTGGCCCGAGACCTATGAATGGGTTTTCGAGAAAGGCTGGCTGACGCAGTTCGTCGAAGGCGTGCTGGCCTCGCCCCTGATCCGTACCGAGACGTTTGCCGACTATCACGCCCGCGAGAAAACACGCGGCATCGTCTACCTGCCGACGACCTCCTACATCGAGATGAACGAATGGACGCTGCCGGCGCCGCGCGCCGCGGCCTATCACGCCCTGATCGAAGCCGAAAAGACGGCCGGCCGCTTCGAGAAGCACAAGCCCTTCCTGCGCGGCGGCATCTGGCGCAACTTCATGTCGCGCTACCCGGAAGCCAACTGGATGCACAAGCGCATGCTGGAAGCCTCGCAACGCTTTGCGGCACTGCCTGCGGCAGAACGCACTCCCGCCATGCAGGAACACCTGCACCGCGCACAGGCCAATGACGCCTACTGGCACGGACTGTTCGGCGGCCTCTATCTGCCCCACCTGCGCCGTGCCGTTTGGAACAACCTGCTGGCGCTCGAAGCGGCGCTGGCGTCCCTTGCGCCAGCCCTTGTTTGCGAGCAGAACGATCTCGACCACGACGGCTGCCTCGAACTGGCCCTGCGCAACAAGGATTTGCAGGCCTTTGTCCGTGACGACGGCAATGCTGCGCTGGTGGAATTTTCCAGCCTGACGCTGGCGCACAACTTCGGCGACACGCTGCGCGCCTATGCCGAGGCCTACCACGCCAAGATCGACCAGGCGCAGGCGGCGCAGGCCGCGCAGGAAGGAGGCGAAGGCATCGCCTCGGCCCATGACCGCGTCGCCTTCCTCCACGCCATCGCGCCCGAGGATGCGGCACCCGACACGCGTCCGCGGGGAATATTCCAGGAACGCGCGGGTAGCCCCGATGACACACTGACGGCCCTCGACAACTACCGCGCCGACGACAGGCAAGGCACCTGGGTCGCGAGCGGCAAAGGCTGGCGGATATCGAAGACTTACCGCCTCGAGGCCGACACGCTGAGCGTCGTCTTCCGCGCCGAGGGCAGCCGGCTGCCTGCCCTGATCGAGACCGAACTCAACCTCGCCCTGCCCAGTTGCGACGGCTACGGCGGGCGCTACGTGCTTGCCGGCGGCAGCATTCCCGGCGGCTTCGGCCACGCATTGGAACTCGACGGCATGCAGCGGATCACCCTGGAGGACAGCGAACTGGGCGGCACCCTGCAGATCGAAGCCGCGCAGCCGGCGCAATTCAGGGCGAGACCTCATCGCACGGTTTCCCAATCCGAGGCGGGCTTCGAAAAGATCATGCAGGCCGTCTGCATCGCGCTCGCCTGGTCTCCTGCCTCCGGTCTCGATCAGCGCATCACGCTCAGGGTGACTCCTGCGTCGTAGAATTGCCGCGGACAGTCCTTCACCCCTTACACCTCCTCGCAGCCAACCATCATGCCCGGCACCCGTTACCAACTCGAAGTCAATCCCGAGATTCCGTCGCGCCTCGCGCGCCTCGAAGAACTCACCAACAACCTCTGGTACAGCTGGGACCGGCCGACCCGTTCCCTGTTCGCTCGGCTGAGTCCGGGTTTGTGGCGTGCGGTGCATTACAGCCCGAAGGCCTTCCTCAAGCGCATCGACCAGAAGAAGCTCAGCGAGGCCGCCGAGGATCCGGTATTCCTCGGCACGATGAACCGGGTGCTGTCGGCCTATGATTCCTATCACGCGGAACCCAGGCTGGAACTGCCGGGCAAGCCGCCGCTGCAGGCAAGCGACCTGGTCGCCTATTTCTGTGCCGAGTTCGGTTTTCACGAAAGCCTGCCGATCTACTCGGGAGGCCTCGGCATTCTCGCCGGCGACCATTGCAAGGGCGCCTCCGATCTGCACCTGCCCTTCGTCGCCGTGGGCCTGCTCTACCGGCAAGGCTATTTCCGCCAGACCATCGACCGCGACGGAAACCAGACCGCGCATTACGGCGACAATGATTTCGATGACATGCCGATCGAGCCGATACACAGCGAGGACGGCCGCGACCTGCGGATAGGCGTGGATTTCCCGGGCCGCACGGTATGGGCGAGGATCTGGCGGGCGCGAGTCGGCACCAACTGCCTCTATCTGCTCGATACCGATCTGGAAGAAAACAGCGAGGCCGACCGCGGCATCCTGCACCAACTCTACGGCGGCGACCGGCGCACGCGCATCGAGCAGGAAATCCTGCTCGGCGTCGGCGGCGTGCGCGCCCTCAAGGCGCTCGGACTGAATCCCACCGTCTGGCACATCAACGAAGGACATGCCGCGTTCCTGGTGCTGGAACGCGTTCGCCACCTGGTCGGCCAGAACATGCCCTTCGCCGCTGCGCTCGAAGCGGCCGCCGCCAACACGGTATTCACCACGCACACGGCGGTGCCCGCCGGTCACGATCACTTCGCCGACGACATGGTCATGCACTACTTCGGCGACTTCTGCAAGGCGGTCGGCCTCGATCGCGATGGCCTGCTCGACATTGGCCGCGTCGGCGGCGCCGGCGAGTTCAACATGACGGCGCTGGCCGTGCGCGGCTCGCGCTTTCATAACGGGGTCTCGCGCATTCATGGCGAAGTGTCGTCGCGCATCTGCGCCGACATGTGGCCGCAAGTCACCTCCTACGAGAATCCGATGGATTACGTCACCAATTCGGTGCATGTACCGACGTTTCTCGCAACCGACTGGCATGAGACCTTCGACCGCCATCTCGGTCTCGGCTGGCAAAACCGCCTTACCGATCAAAGCTGCTGGGACGGCGTACATCGCATCCCGGACCAGATCTTCTGGAGCATCCGCCAGTCGCTCAAGGCCCAGTTGCTGCATCTGGTGCACAGCCGGGTACGCGCGCAGCATCTGCGCAACCAGGGTTCGGAGGCGCACCTGGATCGCGTCCTGCGCGGCGCCGACCCGACCAATCCCACGGTGCTCACCATCGGCTTCGCCCGGCGTTTCGCGACCTACAAGCGCGCCGCGCTGCTGTTCAACGACCTCGACTGGCTGCGCGAGATCATGTCCGATGCGCAGCGTCCGGTGCTGTTCATCTTTGCCGGCAAGGCGCACCCGGCAGACGAACCGGGACGGCAACTGATCCGGCAAATCGCCGAGCTCTCGCGCCAGCGCGAGTTCGAAGGCCGCATCCTTCTGGTCGAGGGCTATGACCTGCACCTGGCCCGACGCATGGTGGCCGGGGTCGATGTCTGGCTCAACAACCCGATCTATCCTCTGGAAGCGTCCGGCACATCGGGGATCAAGGCGGCGATCAACGGCGCCATCAACCTGTCGGTACTCGACGGCTGGTGGGGCGAAGGCTACGACGGCAAGAACGGCTGGGCGATCAAGCCGGCGGCCGACGGCCTCGACCCCGCCCAGCGCGACGCCGACGAGGCGCGCACCTTGTACGAGCTGCTTCAGGACAGCGTCATTCCAATGTACTACCGCAACACCTCGCTCGGCTATTCCCCGGAATGGGTGAAGATGGCCAAGCAGTCGATCGCCTCCATCATGCCCCGCTTCAACATGCAGCGCATGGTGACCGACTATGCCGACAAGTTCTATTCGCGGGCCGCGGACCAGTGGCGCCGGTACTCCGATGACAGCTTTTCCGGCGCACGCCAGCTCGCCGAATGGAAGGCACGGATACGCGCCGCCTGGCCCGGCATTCGCCTGCGCCGCATCAATCAGGCCGTGCCGCGCATCCGCTACGGCGAAACCCTGCACTTCGCCATCGGCGTCCAGCTGGATGGTCTGAAGCCGAACGACCTGACGGTGGAACTGGTATTTACCCGTCCCGGCGAACCGACATCGGCCGCGGCCCGACGCTATGAGCTGCTCTATGAGTGTCTGCTGGAAGATGGCGAGCACCGCTTCTCGCGCGAACTGACGCCCGATCAGTGCGGAAAGATGGAGTACCGCGTGAGAGTGTTTCCGACGCACGAGCTGCTCACCCATCCCTTCGAGATGGGCATGACCATCTGGCTGTGAGCGCCGGCGAATGAATCCTGCACTCGCCACCGCCTTCAAAGCGCTGAAGCACGCCGCCGGGGCTGAACGCAGTGTGCATTTGCGCGACAGGTTCGCCACCGATGCGCAGCGTTTTTCGCGGCAGTCCGTTTCGTGGAACGACTGGCTGCTGGACTATTCCAAGCAGCGCGTCAGCGCGCAAACCATGGCACTGCTGCATGGCCTCTGGCAGGCCGCCGATGTGCCGGGCTGGATTGCGCGCATGCGTGCCGGGGCGCCGATCAACCACAGCGAGGGGCGCGCGGCCTTGCACATCGCCTTGCGCCATCCGGCCCACAAGGGGCCGATCCTTTGCGCCGGCCGCGATGTCATGCCGGCGGTGCATGCCGAACTGGACAAGATGCAGCGCTTCGCTGCGCAGATCCATGGCCGCCACTGGCGCGGCGCCACCGGCGAGCCGATCACCGACATCGTCAACATCGGCATCGGCGGCTCGGACCTCGGGCCGCGCATGGCCACCCAGGCACTGGCCGCTTTTCGCCACCCCGAGCTCAAGGTCCATTACGTCGCCAATCTGGACGGCGCCGATCTGGCCACGGTGCTCGCCGGCCTGCAGCCGCGCACCACACTGTTCATCATCGCCAGCAAGACCTTCACCACCCAGGAAACCATGCAAAACGCCGCGTCGGCGCGCCACTGGCTGGTGCAGGCGCTGGGCGAGACCGCCGTGGCCCGGCACTTCGTCGCCGTGTCGACCCATCTGGCCGAAGTGGCGCGCTTCGGCATCGACCCGGAAAACGCCTTCAGCTTCTGGGACTGGGTGGGCGGGCGCTACTCGCTGTGGTCGGCGATCGGCTTGCCGCTGGTGCTTGCAGTCGGCTTCGACCACTTCCGCCAGCTGCTGGCCGGGGCTCACGCCATGGATGAGCACTTCTTTTCCGCGCCAGCAGCAGAAAACCTGCCGGGCCTGCTCGCGCTTCTGGAAATCTGGAACACCAATTTTCTCGGCGCCGACAACCGCGCCCTGCTGCCCTACAGCCAGTCGCTGGGCTTGCTGCCGCGCTATCTGCAGCAACTGGAAATGGAATCGAACGGCAAGCAGGTGGATCGGCAGGGACTGCCGCTCGATTGCACCACGGCGCCGGTGCTCTGGGGCGAAGCCGGCACCAACGGCCAGCACGCGTTCTACCAGTTGATTCACCAGGGAGGGCGGCTGGTACCCTGCGAGTTCATCGCTTGCCGGCAACCCGACTTTGCCCTGCCGGGACACCACGAAAAACTGCTGGCCAATTGTTTCGCCCAGAGCGAAGCCCTGATGCGCGGCAGAACGCTGGCCGAAACCACCGCCGAACTCGTTGCGAGCGGCATGGCGGCCGAACAGGTGGCATTGCTCGCTCCCTACCGCTGCTTCCCGGGCAACCAGCCGTCGACCACGCTGTTGCTGCCGCGCCTCGATCCGTTCAGTCTCGGCGCTCTGCTGGCCCTCTACGAACACAAGGTCTTCGTGCAGAGCATCATCTGGAACATCAATCCCTTCGACCAGTGGGGCGTCGAATATGGCAAGCAACTTGCCAATCGTCTGCTTCCGATCATCGAGGGCAAGGCCCCGACTGAAGGCCTCGACAGTTCGACCGCGGGGCTCATCGCCGCCTGCAAATCTTGAAAATTCTTTTCGCCACCTCCGAACTTGCGCCCTGGGTCAAAACCGGCGGCCTCGGCGAAGTCTCCGGCACGCTGCCCGCAGCGCTGCGCGCGCACGGCGTGGACGTGCGCATACTGGTGCCCGCGTACCCGGAAATACTGAGGAGCTTCCCGAACGCCACAGAGATCGCGCAGCCCAACCGGCTTGGCGGTCTGTTGCCTGCCCCCATGCTGCGAGAGGCGATCTCGCCCGACGGCACGCCGCTGCTGCTGCTCGATTACCCGCCCTATTTCAAACGGCCCGGTAGCCCGTATCTCGGGCCCGAGGGACGCGACTGGCTCGACAATCATCTCCGCTTCGGCCTGCTGTCCCGTATTGCCGCCTGGCTCGGCTCGGACGCGAGCACGCTAGCCTGGCGGCCCGACATCGTCCACTGCAACGACTGGCAGACCGGGCTGGCTCCGGTCTATCTGAACTACCTGCCGGGCCGCAGCGCGAAGTCGCTATTCACCTTGCACAATCTGGCCTTCCAGGGCTTGTTTGACCACGCTTCCCTGTTCGAACTCGGACTGCCGGATGCCGCCTGGGGCATCGACGGCGTCGAGTTCTACGGCTACCTGTCCTTTCTCAAGGCCGGGCTGCAGCATGCCGACGCCATCACCACGGTAAGCCCGACCTACGCCCGCGAAATCCAGACCGAGGCCGAAGGCATGGGTATGGCCGGCATATTGCGCCATCGCAGCGAAAAGCTTTCCGGCATTCTCAATGGCATCGACACCAATATCTGGAACCCGGCAAGCGATCAGCATCTCTACCAGACCTACAGTGCGCGTCGCCTCGATGGCAAGACGACCAACAAGGCCGAACTGCAAGTGGAGCTTGGCCTCGAGCCACGCCCCGACCTTCCGCTGTTCGGCGTGGTGAGCCGGCTGACCGAGCAAAAGGGCCTCGATCTTCTGCTCGAAGCGGCGCCGCAGGTGTTCAAGCTGCCTGCACAACTCGCCGTTCTCGGCAGCGGCACGCCGGAACTGCAACAGGGCTGGGCGGCGCTGGCGCACAAGCATCGCGGTCTATGCGCGGTGACCATCGGCTTCGATGAGGCACTGGCGCATCGCATCGAGGCGGGAGCAGACATTTTCGTCATGCCCTCGCGTTTCGAACCCTGCGGCCTCAACCAGATGTACAGCCTGCGCTACGGCACGCCCCCGGTGGTGCGCGCCACGGGCGGCCTGGCGGATACCGTGATCGATGCCGTCGATGAAAAGCACGGCAACGGCTTCGTCTTCGGCCCCGCTACCACCGCAGCCCTGCTGCAGGCGCTGCAGCGCGCGACGACGGCATGGCGCGATCCCGACCGCTGGCGCAAACTGCAGAAGCGTGGCATGGCCCGCGATTCGAGCTGGGAAGAGGCGGCCCGGCAGTATGTCGAGCTTTACCAGCGGCTATAATCGCCGCCCGATGCCCAAACCCCTTCTCACGCTGATTGCCGCCGTCGCCCGCAATGGCGTGATCGGCATCGACAACCGCCTGCCCTGGCACCTGCCCGCGGACCTCAAGCACTTCAAGGCATTGACGCTGGGAAATACGGTGATCATGGGGCGCAAGACCTGGGAGTCCCTGCCGACGAGCTTTCGCCCGCTGCCGGGCCGGCGCAACATCGTGGTTACGCGCGATGGCAGCTACCGCGCCGAAGGCGCCGTAGTCGCTCCGTCCCTGCCTGCCGCGATTGCCGCGGCGGAGAGCGGCGAAGCCTTCGTCATCGGCGGCGCGGAACTGTATGCGGTGGCCCTGCCGCTGGCGGATCGTCTGCAACTGACCGAGATCGATGCGGCATTCGAGGGCGACACCCATTTCCCGGCCATCGACCCGCATCACTGGCGCGAGACCGCGCGCGAAACGCATCGCGACGAAGCGGGTTTCGACTACGCCTTCGTCATCTACGAAAAAATCTGAGTCACGGCCTCCGGCAGCTGCGGCCAGGCCCGCGGCGCCGAACCGGGAGTCGGCGCTGGCGGGACGGCGACATCACGGCACGTAGCCGTCGCTCAGGGTCTGCAGGAAGGCGACGATGTCGTCGACGTCCTGTTCGCTCAGTCCCAGCCGTCCCATCTCTTCCGTGTTCACGTTGCGGCGCAACTCCGGCCGCGGCCAGCAGCCGCGCTTAAGCGCTTCTGCCTCTATCGCTGCGCCCTTGCAGGCGGGACGCAGGTCGCGGTCGTTGTAGAACGCCACCACGCCGCGCAGCGTCCTGAAATAGCCGTTGTGCATGTAGGGCGCGGTGCGGGCGATGTTGCGCAAGGTCGGCACCTTGAACTTGCCGTCCTCGCTGCGTTTCTTCACGACGCCGCCGAGGCCGCGGTCGACGAACTTCGCTCCCTGCGGGTTCCAGGCCTTGTGCTGGCGGTAGAACGGATTTTCGGGATTCTTCGGCACGCCAAGGTTGTCGTAGGTGAAGTCGGTAAACAGCGGCAGCCCGCCATCGGGCCGTCGCTGGCTGGGATGGCAGGCGGCGCAGTTGCCCTTCTTCTCGTCGTTGAACAGCGCCAGCCCGCGCAATTCCTGCGAGCTCAGTTTTGCCCGGCCCTGCAGCCATGCATCGTGTTTGGTGGTGAAAGGCTGAAACTCGGCGGTGCGCTCGAAGGCGGCGAGCGCCGCCACGATGCACTCGAAGGCCGGCTCGACAGCGGCGAGCGCGTCCTTGCCGAAGACCTCGTCGAACTGCCCGGCATAGGCCGCGCGGCGCACTTTCTCGACCACCGCGCGCTTGTCCGGGTTGGCCATTTCCAGCGGAGCGAGGAAGGGAGCCTTGGCCTGCTCCTCCAGCGTCGCCGCACGGCCGTCCCAGAACTGGCCGCCGACGTAGTGCCCCTCGGCCTGGTCGAAATGGAAGGCGGGAGAAAAGGCCATGTACATCGCCGATGGCGTATTGCGGCTGCCGAAGCGCTCGCGATGCACGCCCTTCGATGTCGGCTTGGCCGTATCGGGATCGACGAAGGCGACGGCCGGATCGTGGCAGCTCGCGCAGGACTGGCCCGCCGGCTCGGACAGCGTGGCATCGAAGAACAGCAGGCGGCCGAGCTGTGCCTTTCGCTCGACGGGGCTGACTTCGGCCGCAGCGAGGGATGCAACGGCCATCAGGTTGCAGGCCACCAGGGCCGCCCATCCCAGGGAGAGAGTTTTCATCGCGCTTCTGCTCTTGACCAATCACCCCAAGCATAGCAACTTTTCGGCAGACGCCAAAGGCGAGGGAGCTACACTTTCAATTTGCCACGCAATCCACGTAATAGCGCACGGCGCCGTTGCTGGCATCCTTCACCAAGCCATGAATGTCGGTCTCGAAGCCGGGGAATTTCTCGTTGAACTCGCGGGCGAACTGCAGGTAACGCACGATGGTGGCATTGAAGCGCTCCCCCGGAATCAGCAGCGGAATTCCCGGCGGGTAAGGCGTCAATAGCACCGCAGTGACGCGGTTCTCGAGTTCGTCGATCGAAACCCGGTCGATCTCGCGATGCGCCATCTTGGCAAACGCATCGGCCGGGCGCATCGCCGGCACCATGTTGGACAGATACATCTTGGTGGTCAGGCGGGCGATGTCGCGCGCCTTGTACACCTCGTGGATCTGCGTACATAGATCGCGCAGGCCGACGCGCTCGTAGCGCGGATGCTTGGCGACGAACTCGGGCAGCACCTTCCACAGCGGATGGTTGCGGTCGTAGTCGTCCTTGAACTGCTGCAGGGCGGTCACCAGGGTATTCCAGCGGCCCTTGGTGATGCCGATGGTGAACATGATGAAGAAGGAATAGAGGCCGCACTTCTCGACGATCACGCCGTGCTCGGCGAGATACTTGGTGACGATCGCGGCGGGAATGCCGAAGTCATCCGAGAAATCGCCATCGACGTCGAGGCCCGGCGTGATGACCGTGGCCTTGATCGGGTCGAGCAGGTTGAAGCCCTTGGCCAGCTTGCCGAAGCCGTGCCAGCGGTCGCCGGGCTTGAGCATCCAGGCGTCGCGCTCCTCGATGCCTTCCTCGGACAGGTCGTCCGGGCCCCAGACCTTGAACCACCAGTCGGCGCCCCATTCCTTGTCCACCTTGCGCATGGCGCGGCGGAAATCCAGCGCCTCGGCGATCGACTCCTCGACCAGCGCCCTGCCGCCGGGTTCTTCCATCATCGCTGCGGCCACGTCGCAGGAGGCGATGATCGAATACTGCGGGGAGGTCGAGGTGTGCATCAGGTAGGCTTCGTTGAACACGTCGCGGTCGAGCTTGTTGTTCTCGGCGTCCTGCACCAGGATCTGCGAGGCCTGCGAGAGGCCGGCCAGCAGCTTGTGCGTCGACTGCGTGGAGAAGATCATCGATTCCTTGCAGCGCGGCCGGTCGGCGCCGATGGCGTGGTAGTCGCCGTAGAAATCGTGGAAGGCCGCGTGCGGCAGCCAGGCCTCGTCGAAGTGCAGGGTGTCGATCTTGCCGTCGAGCATCTCCTTGATTTCCTCGACGTTGTAGAGGATGCCGTCATAGGTGCTCTGGGTGATGGTCAGCACGCGCGGCTTGGCGTTCTTGTCGGTGGCAAAGGGATGGGCGGCGATCTTCTTCTGGATGTTCTTCCAGCGAAATTCCTCCTTCGGGATCGGGCCGATGATGCCGAAGTTGTTGCGCGTCGGCATCAGGAACACCGGAATCGCGCCGGTCATCATGATCGCGTGCAGCACGGACTTGTGGCAGTTGCGGTCCACCACCACGATGTCGCCCGGCGCCACGGTGGAATGCCAGACGATTTTGTTCGAGGTCGAGGTGCCGTTGGTGACGAAGAACAAATGATCGGCGTTGAAGATGCGCGCGGCGTTGCGCTCGGATGCGGCCACCGGACCCGTGTGGTCGAGAAGCTGGCCGAGTTCCTCGACCGCGTTGCAGACGTCGGCGCGCAACATGTTCTCGCCGAAGAACTGGTGGAACATCTGGCCCACCGGCGACTTGAGGAAAGCCACGCCGCCAGAATGGCCGGGGCAGTGCCACGAGTAGGAACCGTCGGCGGCGTAGTGCACCAGCGCACGGAAGAATGGCGGCGGCAGCGAATCGAGATAGGTCTTCGCCTCGCGCACCACGTGGCGGGCGATGAATTCCGGCGTGTCCTCGAACATGTGGATGAAGCCGTGCAGCTCGCGCAGGATGTCGTTGGGGATGTGTCGGCTGGTGCGCGTCTCGCCATGCAGGAAGATCGGAATCTCGGCATTCTTGTAGCGGATTTCCTCGACGAAAGCGCGCAGTTCGGCGATGGTTTCCTCCGCCCGGTTGGCGAGCTCCTCGTCGTCGATGGACAGAATGAAGGCCGAGGCGCGGCTCTGCTGCTGGGCAAAGGAGCTCAGGTCGCCGTAGCTGGTGACGCCCAGCACGTCCATGCCTTCCTTTTCGATGGCGTCGGCCAGGGCGCGGATGCCCAGGCCCGAGGCGTTCTCGGAACGGAAGTCCTCGTCGATGATGATGATGGGAAAGTGGAAGCGCATTTTTTACCTACCCCCTAAAAACTTGCCCCGCCCCACGGTCGGCTTTGCACAGCCGACCGGCTTCGGCAGCACGGAGCAATGCTCCGCGAAACCCTGCCTTCGCCCCGTGGAAGGGGGTAACGGTTGTTCGGCCGCGAACGACGCGGCCTCCGTGTTACATGGTCAGATCTTCGGCAAGGTCACGCCGACCTGGCCCTGGTATTTGCCGCCGCGATCCTTGTAGGAGGTCTCGCAGACTTCGTCGGCTTCGAAGAACAGCACCTGGGCGCAGCCTTCGCCGGCGTAAATCTTGGCCGGCAGCGGCGTGGTGTTGGAAAATTCCAGCGTCACGTAGCCCTCCCATTCCGGCTCGAAGGGCGTCACGTTGACGATGATGCCGCAGCGCGCGTAGGTGCTCTTGCCGAGGCACACGGTCAGCACATTGCGCGGAATGCGGAAGTACTCCAGGGTGCGCGCCAGGGCGAAGGAGTTGGGCGGGATGATGCAATGGTCGCCATCCATCTCGACAAAGGAATTGGGATCGAAATTCTTCGGATCGACAATGGTCGAGTAGATGTTTGTGAACACGCGGAATTCGCGCGAGCAGCGAATGTCGTAACCGTAGCTGGAGGTCCCGTAGGACACGATCTTCTGGCCGTCGACCTCGCGCACCATGTCGGGCTCGAAGGGTTCGATCATTCCGTGCTGGGCCGCCATGCGGCGGATCCACTTGTCACACTTGATGGTCATGGTTCATCCGGAAAACGAAGTTTCAGTGAAGGCTAATGCCGGGTTTACGGCGTTAAGCGAAGCGGCCGTATCTAAAAGGAAACTCAAGGGGGCGCAGTATACGCGGCCTGAGCGGGTTTCAGGACAGCAACCCGGCCAACCGGGCGACCCCGGCCCGGGGGCTGGCGCGCAGAATGGCCACCCGCGGGATACCCGGCGCATGGTGCGACAGGGTTTCCAGCGTGGCATCGAGCGCAACCGTCGAATCCGGCGATTCATTGACCGCAATCGCCGTGACGCCAGCGCCGACTTCTGCCAGTGCCGCGAGCGCAGTCAGCGTATGGCTGAGGCTGCCCAGGTAGCTGCCGGCCACCAGGATGCAGGGCAAGCCGCTGGCGGCGATCCAGTCGCGCACGGTATGGGTGGCGTCGAGCGGCGCCATGACGCCGCCGACGCCTTCCACCAGCAGCGGCCGCTGCGGCGCGGCAACGACGCGGCGCGTAAAAGCGACCAGATCGTCGAAATCGATCCGGCGTCCTTCCCGCGCTGCCGCCATGTCCGGCGACAGCGCCGCGGCGAAACGCCAAGGCGCGATGGCATCCAGTCCGGCAGGGCCCGCATCGCGCCCGAGCGCGGCCAGCAAGGCCCCGGCATCGCTTGCCTGCGGCTGCAGCGGATCGAAGCCGGACAGCACCGGCTTGATCGCCGCCGGGCGCCGGCCCTCGGCCCGCCAGTGGCGCAGCAGGGCACAGGCAAGCCAGGTCTTGCCGATGTCGGTACCGGTGCCGGTGATAAAATGCGCCTCCACCCTGCTTCTCCTTTTTGCTGCTGCTGGCGCGCCATTCTAGCCGCCGCCGCCTGCCGGTTCCCACAATGTCCGAAGCCCGCGACTGGCTCACCGAGGGCCTGCCCCACATCTGGCTGCCCTACACCCAGATGGCCACCGCCACACCACCGCTGGCGGTGGTTGCCACGCAAGGCGCGCGCATCCGTCTCGGCGACGGCCGCGAACTGATCGACGGCATTTCCTCGTGGTGGACCGCCTGCCACGGCTACAACCACCCGCACATCCGCGCCGCCGTCGAGCAACAACTGGCGACCCTGCCGCATGTGATGTTCGCCGGCCTGGTGCACGAGCCGGCGCTGCGGCTGGCGCAACGCCTGGCTGCGCTGTTGCCGGGCGACCTCGAGCGCGTCTTCTTCACCGAATCCGGTTCGGTGGCCGTGGAAGTCGCGCTCAAGATGGCGATCCAGTACTGGCGCAACAAGGGCCAGGAGGAAAAGAAGCGCATCGTCTATTTCCGCCACGCCTATCACGGCGACACCTTCGCCACGATGGCGCTGTGCGACCCCGAAGAGGGCATGCACACGCTGTTCGCCGGGACCATGCCGGACCAGCTGATGGCCGAGCTGCCGACTGACGAGAGCCTGCGCCGCGCCTTCGACCTGCTGCTGGAGACCCACGCCGAACGCCTCGCCGCCGTCATCGTCGAGCCGCTGGTGCAGGGCGCCGGCGGCATGAAGATGC
Source organism: Rhodocyclaceae bacterium (assembly GCA_006218025.1). Lineage (GTDB taxonomy): Bacteria > Pseudomonadota > Gammaproteobacteria > Burkholderiales > Rhodocyclaceae > Sulfuritalea. Next base: position 14,245 of record VBWA01000027.1, read on the forward strand.
ACGACGCGCAGACGCTGGCTTTCATCGCCGAGGCCTGCACCCGACACAAGGTGCTGCTGATCGCCGATGAAATCATGACCGGCTTCGGCCGCACGGGCCGCATGTTCGCCTGCGAGGAAGCCACTCAGTTGACAAACACGGTTCCCGACATCGTCTGCCTCTCGAAGGCGCTGACCGGCGGCACGCTGCCGCTGGCGGCCACCGTGGCGCGCCGTCACGTGTTCGAGGCCTTCCTGTCCGACGACCCGTCGGCCGCACTGATGCACGGCCCCACCTACATGGCCAATGCGCTGGCCTGCGCCGCCGCCAACGCCTCGCTCGACCTGTTCGAGCCCGTTCACAATTCGCCGCGCCTGGCGCAGGTGGCGGCGATCGAGGTGCGGTTGAGCGCAGAACTCGCGCCCTGCCGCGAACTCGCCGGCATCGCCGCGGTGCGCGTCAAGGGCGCCATCGGCGCGGTGGAACTCAGTGGCGACATCGATCTCAAGCACTTGCGCCTGCGCTTCGCCGAGCTCGGCGTCTGGGTCCGTCCCTTCGGCAACGTGGTGTATCTGATGCCACCCTTCATCATCGCCGCCGACGAACTGGCGACGCTCACCGCCGCCGTGCGCAAGGTGCTGGACGAGCGCGCGGCCCAACTCTGATGGACGCCGACCTCGACAGGCTCCTGCAGGCAGGGCTTGAGCAGATCGATGCGGCCGGGCTGCGGCGCCGCCTGCGGCCCTGGCACTGGCACAACGGGGCTTTGCACGATGCCGACGGCCGCGCCCTGATCGACGCCTCGTCGAACGACTACCTGGGCCTCTCCCAGCATCCGCTGGTGAAGACGCGCGCCGCCGAATGGGCCGAGCGCCACGGCGCCGGAGCGCCGGCCTCGCGCCTCGTCACCGGCACGCGCGACATCACCCTGGCGGTCGAAGAAAAGCTGGCGGCCTTCAAGCGCTGCGAAGCCGCGCTGCTGTTCTCCACCGGCTTCCAGGCCAACGCCACGGTGATTCCTGCGCTCACGAAAGTCGGCGCTGGTGAGACGGCGATTTTCAGCGACGAGCTCAATCACGCCAGCATCATCCACGGCGTGCGCGTCGCGAAGAGCCGGACCGGGATTTTTCGCCACAACGATCTCGACCACCTCGACCACCTGCTGCGCCAGACCACGGGACGCAAGCTGATACTCACCGAATCGGTGTTCAGCATGGACGGCGGCCGCGCCGACCTGCCTGCGCTGGTGCAACTGGCCGAACGCCACGGCGCGGTGCTCTACGTCGACGAAGCGCATGCCACCGGCGTACTGGGACCGCAGGGCCGCGGGCTCGCAGCAGAGTGCGGCGGCGTGGATGTGGTGATGGGCACGCTGGGCAAGGCGCTGGGCGCCTTCGGCGCCTACATCGCCGGGTCGCGCGCACTGATCGACTGGCTGGTGAATCGCTGCCCCGGCTTCATCTACACCACGGCATTGCCGCCTGCGGTGCTCGGCGCGGTCGATGCCGCGCTCGATCTGGTGCCGACGATGGACGCCGAGCGGGCACGACTGGCGACGAATTCACAACGCTTGCGCGACGCGCTCGCATTGCGCAACTACGACACGCTGGGTTCCAGCACCCAGATCGTACCCGCGGTGATCGGCAGCGCGGAAGACGCGCTGGCCGCCGCGCAAGAACTGGAAGATGCGGGCGTGCTGGGCGTCGCCATCCGCCCGCCGACCGTGCCCGAAGGCACCAGCCGACTGCGCCTGACGCTGCACAGCAATCTCGGCGAGGCCGGCCTGCAGCGGCTGCTCGACGCCGTCGCCGCCAGCCTGCCGCCGAGGCCGTAAGACCGGTAGATCGTTCCGCCAACAATTACCGTTCGCGGTGAGCCTGTCGAACCGCCCAAGCCACGCCGCTAGCGGCCTTCGACAGGCTCAGGCCGAACGGCTTCATTCGCATTGACTTGCCAGAACTGGCTGTCAGGTGTTCATCACCTTGATCGAGGGGAACTTGCTGGTGTGGTCCTTGGCCTTTTCGGCGATCTTCACCGCGATGCGGCGCGCGATGGTCTTGTAGATCACCGTTGCCGGGCCTTCGGGATCGGCTTCGACGGTCGGCTTGCCGCCGTCCATCTGCATGCGGATCGCCATGTCGAGCGGCAGGGCGCCAAGCATTTCCACACCATAGTCAGCAGCCATCCTGTCGCCGCCGCCGGAACCGAAGATGTGTTCGGCGTGGCCGCACTTCGAACAGATGTGGATGCTCATGTTCTCGACGATGCCGAGGATCGGGATGCCGACCTTCTCGAACATCTTGAGGCCCTTGCGCGCGTCCAGCAGCGCGATGTCCTGCGGCGTGGTGACGATGATGGCGCCGGTGACCGGCACCTGCTGCGCCAGCGTCAGCTGGATGTCGCCGGTACCCGGCGGCATGTCGATGACAAGGTAATCCACGTCGCGCCAGCGCGTCTCGGTCAGCAGCTGGGTCAGGGCCTGCGTCACCATCGGACCGCGCCAGACCATGGGTTGCTCGGGGTCGATAAGGAAGCCGATCGACATGGCCTGGATGCCGTGCGCCTCCATCGGCTCGAGGCCCTTGCCGTCGGTCGACTCGGGCCGGCCGCTGGCGATGCCCAGCATCTGCGGCAGCGAAGGGCCATAGATGTCGGCATCCAGCAGGCCCACCGTGGCGCCTTCGGCGGCCAGCGCCAGCGCCAGATTGACGGCGGTGGTCGACTTGCCGACGCCGCCCTTGCCGCTGGCCACCGCGATGATGTTCTTGACGCCCGGAACCAGCTTGACGCCCTTCTGCACCGCATGGGTGACCACCTTCGAAAAGACGTTGGCGCTGACATTGCCGATGCCGGGGATGGTCTTCAGCTGCGCGATCACCGCCGTGCGCAGGCCTTCGATCTGGCTCTTCGCCGGGTAGCCCAGCTCGACGTCGAGCGCAACGTCGCTGCCCGTGATCTTGATGTTCCTGGCACTGCGGCTGCTGACCAGATCCTTGCCGGTATTGGCATCGACCACAGTGCTGAGTGCCGCCTGAATGGATTGTTCGTTGATGGACATGAAAGGCCTTTGATGATGACGAAGAATGGGGAGGAAATCGTGTGCGCCGGATTATCACTCGGAACAAGCACACCATACCTGAGTGAATTAGTCGGGATTTTATATTAGATTCGGCTGATTTGCACCGAGGCGCCTGACGCCTGGCTAGAAGTCGGCGCTGGCAGTGCTCTGCATGCCGGGAATGCCACTTCGCGGGCCGGCAATACGGCGATTCCGATCAGCCGGGCGCTGCGTTCGCCTCGGCCAGCGGCAATTCCACCCAGAAGCTGCTGCCGAGGCCTTCGATGGACTCGAAGCCGATGCGGCCGCGCATCCTTTCGATCAGCCGTTTCGACATCACGAGCCCGAGGCCGGCGCCCTTGATCGTCCCTTCTTCCAGGCCAAGGCGCGAAAACGGCTCGAACAGCTCATGCTTTCTTTCGCTCGCGATGCCGACGCCGGTATCGGCGACGACAATGCGCAGGTAGGAAGCGCCGGCCGGCTGGCACGAGACCGTCACGGTGCCGCTGACGCGATTGAACTTGACGGCATTGGACAGCAGGCTCAGCAGCACCTGCTTGACCACGATCCGGTCGGCCCACACCACCGATCCGGCATGGGTGCCGCACTCGTTGATCAGCGCGATGCCTCTTTTTTGCGCTTCCGGCTCTATGATCGACAGGCAGGGCGCGATCACTTGCTCCGTGAGCACGGGTTCGATGTTCAGCGACAGTTCGCCCGTTTCGGCGCGACTCATTTCCAGCACCTGCGTCAGCAGGTCGCCCAGGTAAAGCCCCGCCGTCTGGATGCCGCCGAGCTGCTTTTGCTGTTCCTCGCTCAACGGATGCTCCCGGTCCGCGCCGACCCGCTGCGCCAGGCCGAGAATCGCATCCAGCGGCGCGCGAAACTCATGGCTGATCGACCGCAGGAACACGGCTTTGGCCCGGCTCGATTGCTCCGCGGCGTTCTGCGCCTTGACCAGATGCGCCTTGACCCGCGCCCGGTCGCGCGCCACGACGAAACCAGCCAGGACCACCATGCCGGCGGAGCCCAGCATCGAAGTCAGCATCACTCCGGGAGCCTGCGACGCAGCAATGAAACTCGCGGGAACCCAGCCCATCGTTGTCGCCAGATAGAGGAACACCAGCGCCACCGCCAGCGCCGCGCCGGTAACGAGGAGGATGGCTACATTGCCGAAGGTGCTCAGCAGGGCAAGGTTGGCGAGAAATCCCGGCAGCGCGATCGAGATGATGCCGCCGGTCAGGAAGGCCCAAACCGCGATGATGATGATCCCGCCCATGTTGGCCACCACCAAGCCGAGCGTGATGTCCGCCGTGGCGCGAATCAGCACGGCGCCGAGCACGGGAGTGAGAATGCCGGCCGCGAACAGGGCAACTTCGACCGCAGGAAGACGCCCACGCGCCATGACGATGCCGACCAGCATCAGCGAAACGACCACCGAAATGGTCAGGAGGGATTTCGCGATGCCCCGGTGACGCGTGTTCTTGCGCGGGTCGTCGCGAACCGCGGGTGGCACAAACCAATCGATGACATCCATGTTTCTGGTGCTCCCTGTCTGGGCCAGGCTGTCGAGGGATATCGGACAGAAACGATTGTACAGGCGGCGGCGAATCATTAAACCCTCAAGTGAATGTGGTCGCCGTACTGTCAGCGCCGACTTTTGGGGCTTCCTTCGAAGGGAGATGCCGGGTCTCGCCCCGACGAACCTGCCTCGCTCGGCGAGACAGAGGGGAATTAAACCCGTCGCGCGTGTCGAGCCGGGACAAAAGTAGCTGCGAAGCCAACCCCAAATCGCTGTGCCAGTCGGCGCTTGCAGCATTACTGCTTTTCTGCAATACTGCGAAGCATGAAAACCACCCTTACCATCACCGGGCGCGGCGTCATCACGCTTCCCGCCAAACTGCGTCAAGCCATGGGCCTCTCCGCGGACGATCAACTGATAGCGGAAACGACGCCCGAAGGTCTTTTGTTGCGGCCCGCCGTTACCTTGCCGATCGAGTTGTACAGCGATGAGCGTCTGCGTGAATTCGACGAGGCGGAGGCCGAACTGGCCGCCGTGCTGAAAAAGAAATCGCACTGACGCGGTGCGGATCCTCCTCGACGCCAACATCCTGTTCTCGGCCGCCCGCGCCGATGGCGCGATCCGGCAATTTCTGGCGCTCACCGAAGCCGCCGGACATGAACTGTGGGCGGACGCCTACGTCTTCGAGGAGGCGAGGCGCAACCTGGCCGTCAAAACCCCCGACAGCCTTCCTGTGCTCGAGGCCATGGCCGCCCGCATCAAGATCGGCGGCCTGCGCGCCGGAGGAACGCCGCTGCCCGAAACAATGGTCTTGCCCGAAAAGGACAGGCCGGTACTCGCCGCAGCCATCCACCATCGCTGCGACATACTGGTCACAGGCGACCGGACCCATTTCGGCGTGCTCTATGGCAAGACGATTCGCGGCGTGACAGTCATGTCGCCGGCCATGCTGGCGGAAGTTGTATTGGGCTAACGAGTCGCCGTATCGCCGGCACCGACTATCTGGGGTTTCTTCGCACGAGAGATGCCGGGACTCGCCCCGGCGGGCGAGATACTTTCTTGCTGCGCGGCAAGAAAGTCCCCAAAGAAACGCGCCCCACCACCCCGGCCCTGCGGCGGAGGGCTCGCCAGAGTCTCGCAGGGCCGGTCGCTAAACTAGCCGCCCGCTGCGCGGCCGTCGTCGGACAACGCGACCGGACTTCCCCCGGCGAACCTTCCTCGCTCGGCGGGACAGAGGGGAATGAAAACCGTCGCGCGCATGAGGCCGTGACGGAAGCTGACCCGTTGGGCTCCAGCATCGCCTACGCTTTATCTTCGGGGCGAGCAACCAAGGTTTCCATACGGACGCCCAATGCGTCGGCAATCCGCGCGATGTTGCAGATTGAGATGTTGCGCTGGCCCCGCTCGACCGAACTGATGTAGTTGGGATGCAGGTCGGCAGCTTCGGCCACGTTCTCCTGGGTCAGTTTTTTCTCCAGTCGGATGCGTCGCATGTTCATTGCGAAAAGCTGCTGCGCTCCACACTTTTGAGTTGGGTTGTGCATGCCCGGAGTTTTTCCGAGCAGGCCAATTGAATCCACACACTTTGAGTTTGGTTTGGGTTACATTGACTATCTCGCAGGGGTAAGCCTCCAACCTAGCCGGTGGGCTTTTCAAGCTTTGACCTTGCAAGCAGCTGCGCAGGAGGTGACGGCAATGGACTGGAAGGTCTACGAAAAGGCGGAGGACAAGGACGGCGTGAAAGAGTGGTCTTTGTTTATCGTAATGAAGGGCGAGCAACTCTCAAACAGCATGAGAAATCCGCTCAGGAAAGGTTACTGGTTCTTTGGTAAAGACGATGGCGACCCGGCGGGCCAGAGAATATATATGGAAGGTCTGAGGGAAGCCGAGGCGGAAGTTGAGCGGTTGAACCGGCTATCAGTTTCGCCGTATCGGCAGCGAAAGCGGCAAAACGATAACGGCTCGGCTTCGGATTGATTTCCGGCACGGCCCACCACGCGCGACGGTCTTCATCCCCCTCTGTCCCGCCGAGCGAGGAAGGCTCGCCGGGAGTTGTCCGGTCGCGTTGTCCGACGACGACCGCGTAGCGGGCGGCTAGTTTAGCGACCGGCCCGGCGGGCCTTCCGCAGCGAGGGGTGAGCGCGGGGTTTCGCAAGGCCAATTTATTGGCCTTGCGCCGCGCGAACGGGCGAGACTCTGGCGAGCCCTCCGCCGCAGGGCCGGGGCGGCGGGGCGCGCTTCTTTGGGTACTTTCTTGCCGCGCAGCAAGAAAGTACCTCGCCCGCCGGGGCGAGTCCCGGCATCTCCCTTCGAAGGGACAACCCCAAAGTCGGCGCTGGCGCGCTCTGCGTACCTGGGATTCCGCTTCGCGGTAGGCAACGCAACCAAAACCCGGCACCCATTCCACCCCGGTACGTTCGGCGTCGCAGGCCATGGCGCGTTACAATTCTGCTCGTTCCCTCTCGGAGATGAATCATGAATTTCAGCATCGAATGCGAGGAAGAGGTTGATGGCCGCTGGATCGCTGAGGTTCCGCAGCTTCCTGGTGTCCTGTGTTACGGCAAGACTGCCGATGACGCTATGGCGAAGGCAGAGGTACTTGCCCTTCGCGCCATGGCTGAGCGCCTTGAGCTAAACGAGTCGCGTCCCGTCGAGATCAACATCTCTCTTCCCCTCGCCGCGTGAGTCATTGGCCGTCCGTCAAGGCCAAACGTTTGCTGGCAGCTCTATTTGGCATTGGGTGGACGCTCAAGCGACAGTCCGGGTCACACCGCACGTTGTCACGCGAAGGATGGCCCGACGTTGTTTTCGCGTTCCACGACGGCGAGGAAATTGGCCCACGAATGCTCGCTCGTATTGCCAAGCACACTGGCATTGCTCCCGGCGACTTGTAGTCCAGCCAGTATTTCCGGCACCGCCCACCACGCGCGACGGTCTTCATCCCCCTCTGTCCCGCCGAGCGAAGAAGGTTCGCCGGGGGAAGTCCGGTCGCGTTGTCTGACGCCGTCCCGCGAAGCGGAATCCAGGCGCGCAAAGCGAGAAGCGAGTTTAGCGACCGGCCCGGCGGACCTTCCGCAGCGAGGGGTGAGCGCGGGGTTTCGCAAGGCCAATTGATTGGCCTTGCGCCGCGCGAACGGGCGAGACTCTGGCGAGCCCTCCGCCCGAAGGGCCGGGGAGGCGGGCGCGTTTCTTTGGGTACTTTCTTGCCGCGCAGCAAGAAAGTATCTCGCCCGCCGGGGCGAGTCCCGGCATCTCCCTTCGAAGAGAAGACTTGGAAGTCGGCGCTGGCGATACGGCGCCGCAACCCGGCCCCCACCCCACCCCGGTACAATGCCCCCCTCAAGATGCGGCCGGCCCCACGCCCGCCGCCAGCCCCCCCGGAAAGACCGTGTCATGACCCGCAAGATCCTCGTCACCAGCGCCCTGCCCTATGCCAACGGCGCGATCCATCTCGGCCACCTGGTCGAGTACATCCAGACCGATATCTGGACGCGCTTCCAGAAAATGCGCGGCCACGAATGCTGGTACGTCTGCGCCGACGACACCCACGGCACGCCGATCATGCTGCGCGCCGAGAAGGAGGGCATCACTCCCGAGCAGCTGATCGCGCGCGTGCATGAGGAGCATTCGCGCGATTTCGCCGGCTTCCATGTCGCCTTCGACAACTACTACACGACGCATTCGGAAGAGACGCGCCACTATTCCGAGGACATCTTCGGCAAGCTCAAGGCCGCCGGCCTGATCGAAATCCGCTCGATCGAGCAGTACTACGACCCGGTCAAGCAGATGTTCCTGCCCGACCGCTTCATCAAGGGCGAGTGCCCCAAGTGCGGGGCGAAAGACCAGTACGGCGACGCCTGCGAATCCTGCGGCGCGGCCTATGCGCCGACCGACCTGAAGAACCCCTACTCGGCGGTGTCTGGTGCCGAGCCGGTGCTGAAGTCCTCCGACCACTACTTCTTCCGGCTTTCCGACCCGCGCTGCCAGGCCTTCCTGCGCGAGTGGACGCAGCGCGGCGGCCGCCTGCAGTCCGAGGCCGCCAACAAGTTGCAGGAATGGCTGGGGGCGCCCGACGAGAACAAGCTCACCGACTGGGACATCTCGCGCGATGCGCCGTATTTCGGCTTCGAGATCCCCGGCGCGCCGGGAAAATTCTTCTACGTCTGGCTCGATGCGCCGATCGGCTACATGGGTTCGTTCAAGAATTTCTGCACGAAGAAGGGGCTCGACTTCGACGAGTTCTGGGGCAAGGATTCCAAGGCCGAGCTGTATCACTTCATCGGCAAGGACATTCTCTACTTCCACGCCCTGTTCTGGCCTGCCGAACTGGAACACGCCGGCTACCGCACGCCGACCAATGTCTTCGCCCACGGCTTCCTGACCGTCGACGGCGCCAAGATGTCGAAGTCGCGCGGCACTTTCATTACCGCCGAGTCCTACCTGACACAGGGCCTCAACCCGGAGTGGCTGCGCTACTACTTCGCCGCCAAACTCAACGGCAGCATGGAAGACCTCGACCTCAGCCTCGAGGACTTCACCCAGCGCGTCAATTCCGATTTGATCGGCAAGTACATCAACATCGCCAGCCGCGCGGCGGGCTTCATCGCCAAGCGCTTCGATGGCAAGTTGCAGCGGGAGCACGTCATCGCCCGGTTCAGAGCGGAATTGCCGGGATTGCTGGAAGCGGCGGATGAAATCGCCGGGCATTACGAGATGCGCGACTACGCCCGCGGCCTGCGCAGCGTCATGGCCCTGGCTGATCGGGTCAATCAGTACGTCGACCGCAACCAGCCATGGCAACTGGCCAAGCAGGAAGGCCAGGACGCGAAGCTGCACGAGGTCTGTACGCTGCTGATCAACGCCTTCCGCCTGCTGACGATCTACCTCAAGCCGGTGCTGCCGAAACTGGCGCAGCGCGCCGAGGAATTCCTCAATGTCGCCCCGCTGCACTGGCGCGATGCCGAATACCTGCTGCCGCCGGCGCACCCGATCAATCCCTACGAACACCTGATGCAACGCATCGACGTCAAGCAGATCGACGCGCTGATCGCCGCCAACCGCGAATCGCTGGAACCCACAGCCGCGCCGGCCGCCGTATCACCAGCACCGACTTCCGAGCCGCACTCGCCGCAACGTCATGCGCAGCACCAGCAGGCGATCATCCCCCCTCCCCAACCCTCCCCCGCGGGGGGGGAGGGAGTAAGTGGCGGCGCTTTCGCGCCGGTCATAGGGATTGACGACTTCAGCAAGGTCGACCTGCGCATCGCGCGCATCGTCGACGCGCAGCACGTCGCCGGTGCCGACAAGCTGATCCGCCTGAGCCTCGACATCGGCGAAGGCGACGGCAAGACGCGCACCGTCTTCGCCGGCATCAAGGCGGCCTACGATCCGGCCACGCTGGTCGGCCGGCTCACCGTGATGGTGGCCAACCTCGCCCCGCGCAAGATGAAATTCGGCCTCAGCGAAGGCATGGTGCTCGCTGCCTCGGACGCCGACGGCAAATCGCCCGGCATCTTCCTGCTCTCGCCCGACAGCGGCGCGCAGCCGGGCATGAGAGTGAAGTGACCGAAACTCGCCGGCTGGTCATCACCGGCCTGGTGCAGGGCGTCGGCTTCCGCTACGGCATGGCGGCCGAGGCCCGCCTGCTCGGAGTCACCGGCTGGGTACGCAACCGCCGCGACGGCAGCGTCGAGGCCATGATCGCCGGTAGCGCGGGCCAGATCGAAGCGATGCTGGAGTGGGCCAACGTGGGGCCGGGCGGCGCCCTGGTCGAGAACGTCATGTGCGAAACCGCGACCGGCGAATTCGCCGACTTCGAGCTGCGACCGACCTCCTGAATTGCGGCGAATCGGCGTTGCCCATCAGCAGATTCCTCAAGCGCTGATTCCTTCGTAGCGCAATCCAACGCAGCGTTGCAAGCAGGCAGACATGCCTTCCCCCGGCACATTCCATCGTGTTTGTTGCCCTCGTCATGATGCTCGATAATCGTTTCGGGAATGACCGGGGTCAACTGCCGTCCGGTCTATAGCGCGGGCAGATGCTGTTTCTATTGAAGTCGGCCATTCCGTTTCAACCGCAATCAGCCGTGGCAATGCCACTTTTTTTTGTTGAAAAGGAAAATTTCAAATGAAACCGAATACACGTGTGGAAGCAGGGAAACAAAACGGTACGGCATCTCGTGAAGATTCTCCGTCCATGACGGAAGACAAGACGTCGCAACCGGCCATGGACGAGGAAAGGCTGCCGTTCCGCGTCGGGATAGTCCGCAACGAGGATGAACTGGAAAAGGCGGTTTCGATTCGCCACGAAGCCTATGAGCGGCATATCCCGACGGTCGCGGCGCTGCTGGAAAAAGCCGAGGACTACGACAACGAGCCCGGTTCGGCGGTACTGCTGGCGCAATCCAAGCTGGATGGTTCGCCCCTGGGCACGATGCGGATCCAGACCAACCGCTACCGCAAGCTGGCGCTGGAACAGTCGGTGACATTGCCCCCATGGCTGCAAGGCAGGAGCCAGGCGGAAGCCACCCGTCTTGGCGTGGCCCACAGCAGCATGGGACCGATGGTCAAGACGGCGCTGTTCAAGGCCTACTACCACTACTGCCTGCGGGAGCAGATCGAATGGCTGGTCATTGCGGCCCGCTCGCCAATGGATGAGCAGTATGAGTCGCTGCTGATGAAGGATGTGTTTCCCGGCGGCGAATTCACGCCGATGCTGCATGCCGGAAATATCCCGCATCGGGTACTGGCACTCAGGGTCGACCGCGTAGAACCTGAGTGGCGCCAGGCCAGGCATCCGCTATACGGCTTCTTTTTCCATACGCACCACGCCGATATCGATTTGCACGACAAGGAGGCCCCGGCGCCAGACGAGGAGGGCTGTCCAGCCTCGACTAACGCCAATTGATTTAAGCTGAATCTGTATGGCGGTAGAATCGCGGCTCGAAGCTGCCGGGTTTCTACTGCCACTGTTTGGGACAACAAATATGCGACGACCATTTGGATCAGGCATCAGTACGGCGGTTGATACATTTCTGTACCGCCTTTCGGTGTATGGCATTCCTGTGGCTATTGGCATGGCATCGCTGGGCGCGCTGCTCCTGTTGCCGAATCAATATCCGCTGCAAGGCGCCAGTCGCCTTGAGCTAAACTCGTTCGAGCAGGGCGAGCAGACCCTGACGCCGCGCCAGGCGCTGGCGCGCTTGACCGACAAATCCGATCCGCCCCAACTCAATACGCGCCTGTCGGAGTCGCCGTTCTGGTTCAGCTTCGTGGCGCCGGCCAGCGAGCAGCCGGCAATCGTGGAGTTTCCCTCCCGACATGCGCTGGATACCGCGTGCTGGAGCACGGCCGACCTGAGCCCCCTGGGCGCGGCGACGCGCACCGCGGCGGCGGGTGCCATGACTGCGACGAAGACCGGCTTTGCGCTGGCACTCGGGCAACTGCCGGCGCCAACCCGTGTGCTGTGCCAGGCCAGGCACACCGGTCCCGCCCATATCTCTGCAACCCTGTGGCCGGCGGAGCCGTTCCGGCTGTCGCAACTGAAATTTCATCGCAACTCGGGTTTGCTGGACGGCGGCCTGATCGTACTCTCGCTGTTCGTGCTGCTGACCGCGATCGTCAGCCGCGAGTGGCTGTACGTGCTGTTTGCCGCCTGGCTGGTCGCCAACCTGCGCATGGCGACACTTTCCGCCGGCTGGGATGTGCAGTGGCTGGAACGCATGGTGCCTCCGGACTGGACCATTCCGATGCGGAAGCTGACGACGTGCGCATATTATCTTTTGACCATAACCCTTTTCAGCCGGCTGTTTCGCCACGATCTGAAGGGGATGAAATACACCCTGTTGTTGCGCGTTGCGCAGTGGTCGTGTCTGCCCCTGCTGCTGGCGGCGATAAGCTTTCCGTTCGCACATTACCTGCCCTTGCTGTGGGTATCGAGCGCCTATACCGCCGGGGTGATCTTCTTTCTCCTTGCCCGCATCCTGATGCTGACGCGCTCCACGGTCGCGATGTGGTATGGCGCGGGGCTCGCCGTCGCAGTGCTTGCCAGCCTCAACGAAGTCGTGGCGGCCGCTTTGGGCTACCGCGACCTGATCGGCACCGTCAATAGCGTGACGGCGGCCCTGGTATCGAGCCTGCTGGCCGCACTGGCCATTGCCGAGCAGATGCGACTGGAGCGGCAGGAGCGAAGGAAGGCGCAGGATGAGTTGCGCAACACCTATGAAGCCATTCCAATCGGGCTGTTTTCGCTGGACGAACAAGGACGCATCGTCCAGGACAATCCTGCCTTCAGGACCATGCTGGGAAAGCATGCGGGCGACGTCGCGCACTGGGGCGACGGCCTGGAAACCGACGCCTGGGAACGCTTGCAGGCCCTGGTCGACGATCCGGCCATGGAGGACATGGAGTTGCGGAGCCTCGCCGGTCACGGGGGAAGTCCACGCAGCTTCCTGGTCAGAGCGACGCGAGTCAAGGAGCGGATCGAGGGTTCGTTGCAGGACATCACGGCACGCGTCGAAGCGACTGAAAAGCTGCGTTTCCTGGCCGACCATGATCCATTGACCGGTATCTTCAACCGGCGCGGCATCGAGAAGACCTTCGAAGCGGCAAACAGTTCGCTTGCCGATGGCCATACGATGGCGCTGGCCTACCTGGACCTGGATCGATTCAAACTGATCAATGACCTTTTTGGGCATCTCGCCGGCGACATGGTGCTGAAAAAGGTCTGCGAGCGCATCAACATGATTCTGGTCGACGGACAGGTGCTCGGCCGCGTCGGCGGGGACGAGTTCGTGGTGATTTTCCCGGACGGCCCGATCGACTCGGCCGACGGCATATGCCGACAACTTGTTGCCGGAATTTCCTCGGAAGCTTTCACGGTCGGGACGCGGGCATTTCAGGTCAAGTGCTCGATCGGCCTGGTCGAAGTCGCCGCAGGAACCAGGGAAGACGATGCCGTATCGCTGGCGGACCGCGCCTGCCGAAAGGCCAAGACCGAGCACGACGGCAACGTGGTGGTGTACCGGCAGGACATGGCGGTGTACGCGGAACGCACGGCGGAATTGCGCCTGATCCAGCGCCTGGACATGCCCCGTCCCGAGGGACTGTTCCTGATGATGCAGCCGATCATGTCCTTGCGGGATCCCCACGGATCGCTCAATTTCGAAGTTCTGCTGCGCATGCGCGATCATGACAATTCGATCGTGCCGGCCTGGAAAGTCATCACCGCGGCGGAACGCAACGGCCGCATCGCGACGATCGACAAATGGGTGCTCACGACAGCGCTGGAGTGGCTCGCCACCCATGCCGAAATTCTCAAGAACTCGAGTTACGTGTCGATAAATCTGAGCGGCGGTTCGCTCAACGACGAGAATTTCATCGAGGAGGCATTTGCCATCCTGGCGCGCCATGGCCCCACGGTGGAGCGGCTTTGCATCGAAATCACCGAGAGCGTGGCGCTGCACGACCTCGCCAATACCCGGCACTTCATCGACGGCATCCGGAAGTACGGTGCGAAACTCGCCCTCGACGATTTTGGCGCCGGTTACACGTCTTTCTCCTATCTCAGGAGCCTGCCGGCCGATGCGATCAAGATCGACGGTGCCTATGTCAAGGACTTGCTGGTCCATCCGGCCAATCAGGCGATTGTTCAGGCGATTGTCGATCTCACCCGCAATCTGGGCATGAAAAGCATCGCCGAATGGGCCGAAGATGTCCCCACGCTCAAGGCTCTGGCGGAGATGGGTGTCGATTATGTGCAAGGCTACGTGGTGTCCGTGCCGCTGCTGCCGGAAAGAATACTGCTGGCCGGTTCCGCCGCGGACTGCATCGAAGACCAGAGCACGGCCCGCTTCGTCAGGGACTCGCTACCCGGAATTCGGGCGCGCGCCAATCAACCCACCCCCTATATTCTGAACTGAGCAAGCCCACGCGCCCGGGCGAATCCGTCAAGGGATCTGATCGAGCGTCGGCTTCCGCTACGGCATGGCGGCACTGTGGTCGAAAATGTCATGAGCGAAACCGTGACCGGCGAATTCACCGATTTCGAGCTGCGACCGACGGGCTGAATAGCCCCGCAACGCCCGGCGGACTGTGGTTAATTCCACACCAATTGCACTGCAACATGCCTCTCCCTCTTGTCACTTAAGTTAGAAACAGGCATATTCGACGCCATGCCCTCGAAATCTAAAACTCAATCCAGCCTTTCGGAACGCCTGCCCTTTGTCGTGCGCTGCGTGCGCGACGAGTCGGAACTCGAGAAAGCGGTATCAATCCGCCGCAGCGCTTACGGGCGCCACGTTCCGGAGTTGGCGGCGCGATTTGCAACGCCCGAGCCCAGCGACCTCGATGGCAGCAGCCGTGTCCTGGTGGCCCTGTCGAGGGTCGACGGTGCGCCGCTGGGCAGCATGCGCTTTCGCACCAACCAGAACCAGCCGCTGGATCTCGAACACTCCGTGACCTTGCCCGGGAAGCTCTCGGGCAGAGTCCTGGCGGAAGCGACACGCCTTGCAGTCACCCAGGCGGCCGTAGGACGGGTGGTGAAGGCCATGCTCATGAAGAGCATGTTCCTGTATTGCGAGGCCAACAGCGTTGACTGCATCGTGGCTGCCGCCCGCACGCCGATGGACCGGTTCTACCACTGGCTGCTGTTCGAGGATGTCTTTCCCGGCGGCGAGTTTATCCCGATGGCCCATGCGGGCATGATCCCGCACCGGGTCATGATGTGCGACGTGGTCGCAACCAAGCGCCGCTGGATCGAAGCCGACCATCCATGGTTCGACTTGTTCTTCCGGGCCCACCATCCGGACATCGAATTCGCTCTGGGCGCGAAAACCGCCGCCGGGCGCGATCATGACAGCGAAGAGGAAGCAGCAGCTTCGATGTCATTGCGCTGACACGCGCCATTCGGTTCCGAGGAATGGCAGTGAACCGATGTAGACCGACGGCGCGGATTCCGATTCAATGAGTCCTCGTCGCGTTCGCCGATTGTTGCTTTTGGCTTCGCGGGATATTGTCCGCGGGTTCCTGCGGCGCAATTCCACCTGGCTGGAACGGCTTTGCGTCATTGGCCTTCCGTTCGCGCTGGCTTGCGTGATGGCGCTGGCGCTGGTGAATTGGGAGTCCGACGGCCCGCTCGGCAACGCCGTCGACGTGCCGTTCACTGCCATGGTCTTTTCCCCGGATGATGGCGGTATCAAACCCGCCACGGCCCGCGAGGCCCTAGGCGGAATCCAGCCGGTTTCATCCTTCGACACACAGCTGTCGGAAGCGCCTGTCTGGTTCAGTTTCACGCCGCCGGTGCTCTCCGCCGACACGGCAGGCCCGCCGCTCGTTTACTTCCCGTCCCGCCATGCGCGCACGCTTTCCTGCTGGCGTGGTACCGCGTTGACCCCGCTGGGCAGCGCGACGCGTACCGGTACCAACGGGGCGCTGACATTGGCAAACGCCGGTTTCGCAACGACCTCCGTCGATCTCTCCAGCGTGCCGATCCTGTGCCGTGCCACATTCGTCGGCCCCGCCCGCCTTTCGGTCGCGGCCTGGAGATCCGCGGATTTCGACCGGACGGTGCAGGTTTTCGCCAACGACATGGGCATGCTCGAGGGCGGCCTGACGGTGCTGGCCGTGTTCATGCTGCTGGCCGCGATTGTCAATCGCGAACCCGTCTACCTGGTGTTCGTGGCCTGGTTGCTGGTCAATGCCCGGCTGGGCGCAATTTCCGCCGGATGGGATACGCACTGGCTCGGCCATCAGGTGCCGGCAGCATGGCTGGACGGGATACGCAAGTTCGTGCTGGCGGCGAATTTCCCGCTGACGGCCTACCTGTTCCTGCGGTTGTTGCGCAAGGACCTAGACCGGATCGACAGCCGGACGGTGCAGCAAGGACTGGAACTGCTCTACATTCCGATGTTCGTCGGCGCGCTTTTCCTGCCGTACCGGCAGTTCATTCCAATGCTGTGGCTCGGCTCCGTGGTCGGCTATGGCATCATCGTCTATCTGTTGGCGCGCATCCTGCTGGTTTCGCAGTCCCGCATCGCCCTCTGGTTCGCGGCGTCGCTGGCGGTGACCGCGATTGCCGCCTTTGCCGAAATAATCCGGGCGATGCTGGGTATGCCGGGACTTATCCCCTACGTCAACAGCGTCACCGCTGCACTCTGTTCCGGCCTGCTGGCGGCGACGGCGCTGGCCGAGCAGATGCGCAGTGAACGATCGGGCCGCGAGGAGGCCGAGGTCGCCCTGCGCAAGACCTATGATCAGGTTCCGGTCGCTTTCTTCACTGCCGACGCGACAGGGCGAATTCTGCGCGGCAACCCGGCCCTCGGTCGCCTTCTCGGCCAGCAGGCGCTGGACGGCAAGGCACACTGGCAGCGGCTCTTCGAGCCCGGGACATGGGAGTCGCTCAGCCTGACGCTGACCCAAAGCCCGCGAGCGCAATTGCGCTTCCAGTCCATCACCCAGGATGCCTGGTACGAGGTGCGGGCTTCGATCGGAGATGGACTGATCGAGGGATCGATCGAGGACATCACCGAATCCGTCACCGCCAATCGCAAGTTGATGTATCTGGCCGACCACGACCAGCTTACGGGGGCGCTGAGCCGGCGCGCGATCGAACAGGCGCTGCGCGGCGCGATCCGGTCCGCCGGCCCATTGGCGCATAGCACGCTGGCCTATATGGATCTGGATCGGTTCAAGACGGTCAACGATCTTTTCGGGCACACCGCCGGTGACGCGGTACTGCGCCAGTTCTGCGCCCAGGTCGTCAAGTCGCTCGGGGCCGACCATCTGCTCGGCCGCATCGGTGGCGATGAGTTTCTGATCCTGTTCAATGGCCTGGCGTTGGCGGAAGCCGGAGCAAAATGTCGCGAGCTGGTCGATCAAGTCGACGGCAGCTCGTTCCGGGTCAACGACCTGGCTTTCCGTATCGGCGTGTCCTTCGGCGCCGTGGAGGTCACGGCCGGGCTCGAGGTGGCGGATCTGATCTCCGCCGCCGATCGCGCGTGTCGCGAGGCCAAGCGCAAGTCCATCGCCGGCCATGTCGTTACCTACGGCGCAGACGCGCCCGCGTTTCAGGAACATGAGGAGGAACGGGCGCTGGTGGCCCGCCTTACACCGGAACAAGCGCCAAAATTCCTCGCCATCGCGATGCAGCCGATCATGTCGCTGCGCGATCCCTTTGGCGCGCTGGATTTCGAGGTGCTGCTGCGGGCGCGAGCACCGGACGGCACGGTGATGCCGGCGGGCCGGGTGATCGCGGTCGCCGAGGCGCACGGTCGCGTCGGGGTGATCGATCGATGGGTGCTGCGTGAAGTGCTGGAATGGCTCGACACCAATCTCGCACAACTGACCGCCACCCGTTTTGTGACCATGAATTTCTCCGGCGCCTCGATCAACGACGAGCAGTTCATGGCCGACGCCTACGCCATGCTGCGCGCCCACCCGCGCGCCGCCAGCCGTCTTTGCGCGGAGATCACCGAAGGAGTCGCCTTGCGCGACTTCGACCAGACGCGGCGGGTGATCGAACGACTGCGCGAGTTCGACGTAAAACTCGCACTGGACGACTTCGGTGCCGGCTACACATCCTTCATGTACCTGAGCGACCTCCAGGCGGATGTCATCAAGATCGACGGCGCGATCGTCGAATCGGCGGCTCGCCACCCGTCGCGCCTGTCCATCGTGCAAGCCATCAGCGACCTGTCGCGCAACCTTGGCATGCGCTCGATCGCCGAATGGGTCGAGGACGCAGAGACTCTGCGCGCCATGGCCGAAGTGGGCATCGACTACATCCAGGGCTTCGGCATCGCGAAGCCGATGGCGCCGGCAGAGATTCTGCTGGGCCCCCATGCCGCGCACTGGATCAGCGATCCCGCGATCAGGAAGGCGCTGGTCGATATCCAGGCGAACCGCTCGGTAGTCGACGATGGCATCACCTTCAGTACCGGCAAGAACCTGCACTAGGCCTCGCCCGGGCAGCTGAACTCGCACGCGGGCTTTGCCGAGCCGACTTTCGCCGCGCCGGCCCATGCCATAATCAAGCGATGTTCCGTCTTTCCCGCGATATCCTGATCGGTTTTCTGCTGGTGTGCGCCGCGGCCTGGGGCCTGATGTCCACCCGCACCCTGCGCTTCGCCGACCAGTCGCTCTACGATGTCCAGGCTCGCTGGCTGCGCGCCAACGCGCCGACGCCGCTGGCCCATGATGTCGTGGTCATCGGCCTCGATGAGGCCGCCTACGAAACCATCCCGGAGCCCACGGTCCTCTGGCACACCCATCTGGCCGCCCTGTTCGCCGGCCTTTCGGCCGCGCAGCCGGCCGTGGTCGGGCTGGCGATACCGCTGCCGGTGCGCTCCTACGACTTTCTGGTGAAGGACATCGATGCCACGCTGATTGCCGGCATCTACCTGCTGCGCGGCGCGGCGCCGCTGGTGGTGGGCCAGCCGCCCGGCGTCGGCAAGCGGCTGCGCCCGATCGCGCCGGAACTGCTGGCCGCGATCGGCCCGGGCGCGGTCGCTTCGCTGGCCATCTGCGAGGACACCGACGGCACCGTGCGCCGCATCAACCAGCGCCGCTGCCGCTCCGATGAACAGCAGGAGCCGCTGGCGCTGGCCATGGCGAAACACCTGGGCCGTCAGGGCTCACTCACCGGCATGATCGACTACAGCGTGGGCGGCGCCATCGAATACACGCCGGTCGGCACGGTACTGGACTGGATCCACGGTGGCGAAAGCGAAAAACTGCGCGCCCTGGTCAAGGGCCGCGCCGTCGTGGTGGCAAACCTGCTGCCGACCGAAGCCCGCCATCGCCTGCCGGTGCCGCTGGCAGCGTGGGAGCCGGGCAGCCGCACCGAGCCGGGTGCCGTGGTGCACATCCAGGCCCTGCGCTCCCTGCTCGGACGCGGGCTGATCGAACGCGTGCCGCAAAACCTGTCGCTGTTGCTGGCCGGCATCGGCACTCTGCTCTGGTTCAGCCGCGGCGGCTGGCTCAAGGCCCTGGTGCTGGCCGGCGTCATCGGCGGCTTCGTCGCCGGTTCCACCTTCGCGCTCTGGCACGGCAGCTACCTGCCCGTGGCGAACATCGTCATCGTCACCCTGCTCGCCTTCACGGCGCGACAGGCATGGGACTTCGCGCGCCGCTTCCGCGAAATGCAGACCTTGCGCAGCATGTTCGCCGGCCACGTCAGCCCGCAGGTGATGCGCGCCCTGCTCGGTGGAGAACTGCAAGTCGAGCAGAACGGCCGGCGCCAGAACGTGACCCTGCTTTTCGCCGGCATCCGCGGCTTCGCGGCGCGCAATGCGCAGTCGACACCCGAAGCCATGATCAGCCTGCTCAACCGCTTCCATGCCGCCGCCAGCATGGCGATCCAGAACAGCGGCGGCGCCATCGACAAGTATGTCGGCGACGGCCTGATGGCGACCTTCGGCCTGCCGCAACCGCTGCAGGCGCCGCAGCGCAACGCGCTGGAAGCCGCGCAGGAGCTGCTGTTGCGAGTCGACCAGCTCAACCTCGAACTCGCCGCTGAAGGCATCGAGCCGCTCAAGATCGGCATCGGCATCCACTGCGGCGGGGTGCTCGCCGGCCATGTCGGCTCACGCCGGCGCCGCGAGTTCTCGGTGATCGGCGACGCCGTCGCCGTCGCCAGCCGCCTCGAAGCCATGACCAAGGAATACGGGCATCCGGTGCTCTGCTCCCAGGATGTCGCCGCCGCCGTGGGCTTTGCCGGCGGCCTGACCGATCTCGATGCGCCGGTGGCGGATATGCCCCACCTCTGGGGCTGGACGCCGCCGCGGACGGCGCCGCGCGGAGGGGACAAGTGAACGCCTTCGCCAACAGCCGCGTGGGCGGGACCCTGAGTGCCTACCTGCTGCTCGCCTGGTTCGCCGGCAGCCGCCACCGCGAACTGCACCGGCCGCTGCTGCACGATCAGCTCCAGCGCCAGATCTATGCGGCCGGCGTCACTGCGCTGCCGGTCGTCGCCGTGCTGGCCATGCTGACCGGGGCCACGGTCGTCACCCAGCTCGCCGCGCTGGTCGGCGCCGACAGCGACCTGACCCAGCGCATGGTCTTCCTCGGTCTCTTCTTCGAGCTGGCGCCGCTGCTCACCGCGCTGGTGGTAGTGGCCCGCAGCAGCGCCGGAATTGCCTCGGAACTCGCCGTGATGCACCTGCACGACGAATTCACCACCTTGCGCCGGCTCGGCGTGCCCGCCGCCGACTACCTGCTGCTGCCGCGCGTTTTCGGTCTGGTCATCGCCCTGCCGGCGGTCACCGCCTGTTTCCAGGCCATTGCCATCGGCAGCGGGTGGCTCGCCACGGCGCTGCTCGAAGGCCGTCCTCTGGCGGAGACGGCCGGGCGCTTCCTCGATCTCGCCGACCCGTGGCTGGCCCTGCTGAGCCTCGTCAAGAGCGCAGTCATGGGTGCCGCCGTCGGCATCATCGCCTGCCACCACGGCAGCAGCGGCAAGGGCTCGACCCAGGCGATTTCCGACGCCGCGATCCAGGCCGTGGGCGGCGGGCTGATCGCCGTCTTCGTGGTGGATGTCGCCTTCGCCACACTGATCTACGCCCTGCGATGAACAACGCCCTCACCGCCACCCTCGAAGACCGCCGGCTGTCGCTGTTCGCCGGCGACCGTTTATGTCTGACGCTGCCGCTCGACGAAGGCGGCCGCCATCGCCTTGTCGTTGCCGACCCGGCGACCGCGCAGCGGGTGGTGGAGGCGCTCGAGCGCTGCCCCGGCGTCGGCGTCCTGCCCGCCGGCGGCGGCCTGCTCGGCGCCAAGACGGTGGCCGAGAATTTCACGCTGGCCCTGCGCTACGACGACGATCCCGATGATCCGCGCGACTGGGAACGCGACCTGGAAGCTGCCCTCCAGCTTTGCGGCCTGCCAGTGCAACGTATCGCCATGCTGGGCCGCCAGCAACCGATGAACCTCGAACGCACCGAGCGCTGGGCAATCGGCTTCGCCCGCTGCCTGCTGCGCCCGCCCGAGTTGCTGGTGATCGACCGCCTCTTCGCCGGTCTCTCGCGGCGCGAGGCGAATGCCCTGATCGCCGTGGAAGCCGTCTACCACCAACGCTACCCTTTCCGGCCGGTGGTGTTCGTCGACCTCGACAGCCATGAACTGCCAGCGCTGCCCGACTGCCGCACACTGACCGAACTTGCCGAACCAGCCGAAACCGCGGAGACTCCATGTCCCTGCTGATCCAACACGACAGCGACGCCGCCGCGCTGCGCCGCGGCACCCGCCGCTTCCTGTTCGCAGCCCTGCTGGTGACGCTGGCGCTGATTGCCGCCATCGTCGTTCGCCAGGGCCTGTTCCGCCAGACCACGAATTACAGTTTCGTCACCAACAGCGCCCAGGACATCGTCAAGGGCCAGGCGGTGCGCATTGCCGGATTTCGCGTCGGCGCAGTGGCCGACGTCAGCCTGAAGGATGACGGGCAGGTGGTGGTCATCATGGAGATCGATGCCGATCACATGCGCTTCATCACCCACGACGCACGGGTCGAACTGCGCAAGGAAGGCCTGGTCGGTTCGCCGACGCTGGAAATCGTGCCGGGACCGGACAAGACCCGGCTCGCCGCAGCCCAGGCGCGGCTGGCGTTTTCGCGCGCCGAGGGCCTGACCGCGCTGGCCAACCAGGTTCGCGAGGAGTTCGTGCCCATCCTCAAGGACATCAAGCTTATCACCGGCGTGCTGGCCGATCCGCAGAAGGGCCTGCCCGGCACACTGGCCCAGGTGCGCGCAAGTTCTGAGGCGCTCAACGCCCTGCTCGCCAACAGCAACCGCCAGGTGGATGGCATCGGCAAGGCGGCCACCCGGGTGCTGGGCAAGGCCGAGGAAGGCCTGAGCCAGCTGGGCCAGACGCTGACGGTCGCCAACCAGCGCCTGCCCGGCCTGATCGATCGCACGCAGCAGGTGCTCGACCACGTCGAAAATATCACCGCCGAGGCCGAGATCAGCGTGCCGCCGGCCCTGCGCGAAGGCCGCGCGGCGGCCGCGGACGTCCGTGAAATCGTCAGCGGTGCCAGGCAGGCGTGGCCGATCCGGAACTTCGTGGATGCGCCGGCGCCAGCAAAACTCAAGCTGGACAGCGATCTGCGCGGGGAGGCCGGCCGTGCGCGCTAAGACACTGTTGCTGGCGGTGCTGATCCTCGCCGGCTGCGCCGCGGCGCCGAATTCCGCCAACTCGCCGGCCGACCCGCCCCGCCTCAAGGCCGCGCTGGAAGCCGAAAGCGATGGCGCCAAACGCTACGGACGCGGCGACTACGCCGGCGCGGCACGCCGCTTCGACGAGGCGACGCGGCTCCATGCGAGCATCGACGACACGCCGGGCACCACACGCAACCGCTTGCATCTGGCCCGCAGCGAACTCGCCATGGGCCGCGCCGAGGCCGCGCTGCTGGCGCTGGAATCGGCGGAACGCGGCAGCGACGCCGGCCTGGCGCTCGACACCTTGCTGCTCAAGGCCCAGGCACAGCTGGCGCTGGACCGGCAGCCAGCCGCGCAGCAGAGCCTCGCGGCGGCGAGCGGCCGATGCGCCGGCGCCTGCCCG
>VBWA01000028.1 GCA_006218025.1 Rhodocyclaceae bacterium
GTAGTGGCGATTGGCGTATTGCACGTAGCGACGGCCCAGCGATTGCATCAGGCGCGACGTAAAGAATTAAAGGGGCCAGGCTCGACTTATCGCTTAGGCTCGACTTATCGCTTGCGGGAACAATTGCACAAACAATTGGGGACAGACCACGGTTTCTGACGGCTCCAAGCAGCCGCATCAATCGCTCGCACAATCCATCGCCGTACCGCCAGCGCCGACTCTTCAAAACGTCCATCTGAGGCATATCCGCCTCCTCCCCGTTCGTTCGTTTCATCCCCCTCAACGCTCCCTGAGACTTTCGTTGCCATACTGCAGCAGCGGACTCAGAAAATATTCGATCACCCTCCGCTTGCCGGTCTTGATCTCCACGGTCACCGCCATGCCGGCCGAGAGATTCACGGTCTTGTCTTCCACCTGCATGGTGGCGCGCTGCAGGCGGGCGCGGGTGGAGTAGATCGGGCCGCGCTTTTCGTCATTGATGGCGTCTCGCGAGACATGGACAAGGCTCGCTGGGATCGTGCCGTACTTGGTGAAGGGGAAGGTCTCGATCTTGACTTCGACCACCTGCCCGGCGTTGACGAAGCCGATGTCCTTGTTCTCCAGGAAGGCTTCGACTTCCAGCGCGTCGTCCTTCGGCACGATGACCATTAGCGCCTGCGCCGGGGTGACTACACCGCCGACGGTACGCACGGCCAACTGCTGCACGGTGCCATCGACCGGCGCGGTGAGCGTCATGAGTTTTCCGCGGGTGTCTGACTTGACCAGTTCCTGGCCATAGCCGGTGGTCTTCTGCTCGGCCTCGTTGAGGGTGTCGAGCGCCAGGCGGCGGGTTTCGGCGACGGCTGAGCTGCGCTGTCCCTTGGCTTCGTCGATGGCCGCGGCGAGTTCCTTGAGGCGGCTCTTCTGGGTTTCGAGGTCGGCTTCCTGCTCGATGCGCGCCTGTTCCTTTTCGAGGTAGCCGTGCTTGGAGATGAAGTTCTTCTCCACCAGGCCCTTGAAGTCCTCGGCGCGCTGGCGGGCAATGGGCGCGGTTTGCTCGAGCTTCTTGACGATCTCCTGCGTCGAGCGCCGCTCGGCTTCGCGCTTGGCGACCTCGGCCTCGATGCGCGAGACGCGCGCCTGATATTCGCCGTACTGGCCGTCGAGGATGCGCTGCTCCTGGGTAACGCGCTCGACGCTGATGCCTGACGGAGTTTCGATGCGTGGCGCCTTGCCGGAGGCGAGCGCCGCGAGCAGACCGCGGGCGCGAGCGGCTTGCAGCTTGGCAGTGGTCAGGTCGTTGGCCGTGCGCGTGCTGTCGGCCTGAGCCATGGTGGCATCGAGTTCGACCAGCACCTGCCCGGCCTTGACGGCTTGGCCGTCGACTACGTGGATGGCTTTGACGGTAGCAGTCTCCACGGGCTGGATGAGCTTGCTGCCTTCGTTGGGCACGATCTTGCCCTGCGCCGTGGCGACCACGTCGATCTTGCCGAAGATCGCCCACAGCACGGCCAGCAAGGCAAAGGCCATCAGCAGCCAGGCGACGATGCGCGGTGCGGGGGAGACCGGGGTTTCCTGCAGCTCCAGCGCGGCGGGCAGGAATTGCGCCTCGTGCGGCAAGCGCGGCGGCGGGTCGAGTTCCTTGCGGATTTTCCAGACGTGGCTGAAGATGGTGGCGTAGCGCTTGAGCAGATCGAGCGTGGCTTGCAGGCGGAGGGTAAGGGCTTGGGTCATGGTTGCGTCATCCCTTCGTCGGGCGCCCTTCGACAAGCGCAGGGCGAACGGAGGTCTGGCTTTCGTGGTGAGCCTGTGAGGGTTGCCGTTCGTGGTGAGCCTGTCGAACCACCAACTGCCCTTCCTTCGACGGGCTCAGGACGATCGGAAAGACACGCTCGGGGCGAACGGAAGAACGCGCCAAACGTGAGACTTCGGCCCAGTTGCCGCGAATCATCGCTTCCTTCTTTTTGCGACCCCAACCCTTGATTTGCTGCTCCGAGGCCAGGGCTTCTTCGCGTGTGGCGAAGTCTTGCGAGAAGACGCATTCGACAGGACGGCGATTGAACGTATAGCAGCTCGGAATGGCGCCCGAGGAATGTTGGGCGATCCTGCTTTCCAGGTTATCCGTGTGGCCGGTGTAGTAGCTGCCGTCGGCACAACGAAGGATGTAGACCCAGAAGCTCATTGCGTCTCCTTGTTGTGCCCTTCGACAAGCTCAGGGCGAACGGGAACTTGCCGTTCGTGGTGAGCCTGTCGAACCACCAACTGCCCTTCCTTCGACAGGCTCAGGACGATCGGAAAGACGAGCTCAGGGCGAACGGTGTCGTCATTTGGAATGGCGAGTATTGGCATCAATTGTTCCCCGTCACCCCTGCTGCATCCGGTGCAGCCGCGAGTAGTGCCCCGCCTCGTGGCGCAGCAGTTCGGCATGGCTGCCCTGCTCGACAATCTGGCCACGGTCGAGGACGACGATGCGGTTGGCGTCCCTCACGGCGGAGAGGCGGTGGGCGATGATCAGCACGGTGCGGCCTTTGCAGATGGCCTTCATGTTGTTCTGGATGATGCGTTCGGATTCGTAGTCGAGCGCGCTGGTGGCTTCGATCAGGGCGCGGGCGATGGCGATGCGCTGGCGCTGGCCGCCCGACAGCGTCGAGCCGTGTTCGCCGACCAAGGTGTCGTAGCCCTCTGTCAGTTCGAGGATGAATTCGTGCGCGCCGGCTAGCTTGGCAGCGGCCATCACGGCCTCGATCGGCAGGCCGGGATCGGAGAGCGCAATGTTGTCGCGGATGCTGCGGTTGAACAGCATGTTCTCCTGCAGCACGACGCCGATCTGGCGGCGCAGGCTGGAACTGTCGGCCATCGCCAGGTCGATGCCATCAACCAGCACGCGGCCACGCTCGGGCAGGTAGAGACGCTGCGCCAGCTTGGTCAGCGTGCTCTTGCCGGAGCCGGAGCGGCCGACGATGCCGATCACCTCGCCGGCGGCGATGGCGAGGCTGATGCCGCGCAGCACTTCCGGCCCGTCCGGGCGGTAGCGGAAGACCACGTCGTCGAACTCGATCCTGCCGGCGAGCGGCGGCAGGGTCGTACCCGAACGTGCACCCTGGCCGCCCTGCCCGCCCGACTTGGCCAGTTCGGTGCGGGTGTTGAGGATGTCACCCAGGCGCTGCACCGAAATCCCGGTCTGCTGGAAGTCGGTCCATAGCTGCGCCAGGCGCATGACCGGCGTCGCGACACGGCCGGCGAGCATGTTGAAGGCGATCAACTGGCCGGATCATTTGCGGCTCGACGGCCATGGCCTTGACGGTATCGATGCCGTTGATGGTTTCGACGAGGAAGGCCTGGTTTTCCGCGCCGCGGTTGAACTTCTCGTGCAGCCGGGCGCGCAAGAGCGGCGTGATGAGCACCGAGAGAGTCACGTAGCACGGCAGGGAGATCACCACCACGAGCGTCAGCCAGCCGCTGTAGACCAGCATGACGCCGATGAAGACGACGGAGAACAGGAGGTCGAGCACCAGGGTGATCGCGTTGCCGGTGAGGAACTGGCGGATGTTCTCCAGTTCGCGCACGCGGGCCACCGTGTCGCCGACGCGCCGCGCCTGAAAGTAGGCCAGCGGCAGGTTGAGCAGATGCCGGAACAGTCGCGCGCCGAGTTCGACGTCGATGCGGCTGGTGGTGTGGGCAAAGACGTAGCTGCGGATACCGGAAAGGACTACTTCGAACAGCATGACGACCAGCAGGCCGATGGCAATGACGTCGAGCGTGGTCATGCCGCGATGGACCAGCACCTTGTCCATCACCACCTGGAAGGGATGAACCAAGTGAAGTCGAACTTGGCCAGTTCGCCGGCGAGGGATGCCCGCGAGGTGAACAAAATCAGGTCACCGTTCCAGCGCGCGGTGAACTCGGCGGCGGAGAGCACCTGCGGGCGTTCGACCCGCGGGTCGTGAATCAGAACTTGGTCGCCATCGATGCGAGCGAGGATGAAAAAATGGCCATCCGGTTCGATGGCCATGGCGGGGAGCGGGGTCTGCGGCAGCCGGGAAAGCTCGGTGCGGACCCGTTTGGCCTTGAGGCCGAGTTGTTTGGCGGCGAGCAGGATCTGCGGTACGGTGAGATTCTTGCCGGACTCACGATGATCGTGCGCCAGTTGATCGGGGTCGGCGGCAATGTTGTGAAAGCGGGCCAGCATGACCAGCCCGATCAGCCCGGTGTCGGGTTCGCGCTTGGGATTGCCTGAAGAACCGCCCCCTTCCGGTTCTACGACCAGCGTCAGGGGTGCATCACTCATGCGCGAGCACAGTCAGGAACCGCAACCATCCCCACCGACTTCTCGAAAAGTCCGACTTCATCGCCCCCCCCCAAAGCCCGACAGGCCAATGGGCTTACCAAAGCCAGCCCACCAGAACAATTGCCGCACAAACAGAACCGGCGCACCGGATGCCCGGTTCGTCCGTCCAATGCAGTTGTGCTGCTGCTCCTCCCACGTTCCGATTGGCGGAGCACTGCCATGGTCCTGCCGTGCTGGTCCGTTCCTTTTCTATGGAGGGGTGCTTCTACCGTTACCAGGCGCGGCCGACGCGTTCATCGACAGTCGCCGAATCCTAGCACGCATTTGCAGAGACTTGCAAATGACATAGTTGAAGCTTGATCTAAATATGCGGCACCTCGCCCTCAGCGGCTCGGCTACAAGCCGACATCGACGTTTAGGGCCCGGATACGGATTGAAACCGAAGCGACGGGGCCCGCAACAGCACCGGTATGGATGGTCAATCCCCGATACCGTTCAGTTGAGAAACTTTCGTTCGCCCTGAGCCTGTCGAAGGGCTCCGGTTGCGGGGCTGGTGGTTCGACCGTTCGACAAGCTCACGGCTCACCACGAACGGTCAAGTGAACGGCAAAGGGGGCCAAGCCCCCTTGTTCAGATTCACGTCAGCCAGGCTTAGTGGTGATGGCCGTGATCGCCATGGACGTGGCCGTGAGTAATCTCTTCGGCAGTTGCGGCGCGCACGCCCGTGACCGTGCAGGAGAACAACAGCGCAACACCAGCCAGCGGATGGTTGCCATCGACGACCACCTTGTCGTCGGCAATGTCGGTGATGGTGAACAATGCGTCGTCGTCTTCGCCATCTTCGCTGCCGCGCTCGAACTGCATGCCGACTTCGATGTTGTCGGGAAACAGTTGCCGCGGCTCGATGGCGACAAGCTCGGCGTCGTATTCGCCGAACGCGTCTTCGGGTTCGAGCCTGACTTCCAATACGTCGCCCTCGGCCTTGCCCTGGAGTTCTTCTTCAATGCGATCGAAAATGCCGCCATAGCCACCATGCAGATATACCAGCGGTGCCGCGCCTGCGTCGACGGCTTCGCCGTCGCTGGCCTTGACGCTGTATTTGAGGGTGACCACAGTGTTCCTAGCGATGAGCATGTTGCTTTCCTTTGCCGTTGAGGCTTTTTACAAGTTGATAGACCTCGGCGGCATGCCCTTTCGGTTGCACATCGTAGAGGGCGTGACGAACAATGCCTTCCTTGTCGACGACGAATGTCGAACGTATTACACAGAGCTTCTTGTGGCCGTCCCGTTCGCGAAACTGGGACACGCCGAACTTGCGACAGACATCACCTTCTTCGTCCGACAGCAGCCGCACGGACAGGCCGTGCTTGTCCCGAAAATCCGCATGTGACAGACAATCGTCACGCGAGACACCGAGGATGACGCAGTCGAGGCGGGCGAAGTCGCTTTCGTGATCCGAGAAATCGGCCGCCTCCAGGGTGCAATAGGGCGTGCCGTCTCTCGGATAGAAAAACAGTACAGCGTTTTGGCGGCCGCGCAGCGAACGAAAATCGAACAACTCCATGTCGGCGTCGGGCAGCGAAAACTCCGGCGCTTTCTCTCCTTGATGCAGCATGCGGTTCTCCTTCTGCGGCGAACTCGGTTCATTCTAACCGAGTCTTCGGGGAAGGAATCAAGTGCTGCCGCCCTCCTCCTCGATGGCCAGTACATCCTCGTGCCAATGCGGGCTGGCGAGATATTCGAGGGAGCGCATTTCGATCAGGCGGCTGACGGTGCGCTTGAATTCGCCGGCCTGCACGCCCTGAGTGTAGAGCTCTTCCGCGGGGCACGCGGCACCGATGATGAGTTTGACGCGGTGGTCGTAGAGGACATCGACCAGCCAGGTAAAACGCCGTGCCTCGCTGGCCATGCCGGGTCCCATCTTCGGCACCCTGGAGAGGAACAGCGTGTGGTGGCGGTTGGCCAGCCAGAGATAGTCATTCTGCGAGCGCGGGCCACCGCACAGCGTTGCGAAATCGAACCAGATCACGCCCGGCGCACGATGCACAACCGGCAGCAGGCGTCCCAGCACCTCAACCGGTTTCGTGTGTCCCGCGCCCCCGGCAATCTTGTGAAAGGTATGTTCGAGGGCGGCGCCGGCGGCCGCATCGTCGGTGTCAAGAAATACCTGGGCCTGCTGCAAGGCCCGCAGGCGATAGTCGATGCCGGCATCGATTTCGATCACGTCGAGCTTCTGCTGCAACAGGGCGATGGTCGGCAAAAACAGCTCGCGCTGCAGGCCGTTGGGATAGAGACCGTCCGGCGGATAGTTCGAGGTGATGCAGAACACCACGCCGGCATCGAACAGCGCCTGCATCAGACGCCCCAGCATCATGGCGTCGGCAATGTCGGAGACGTGAAATTCATCGAAGCACATGAGGCGCGTTTCCCTGGCGATTCGCGCCGCCACCTTTGCCAGCGGGTCGGATTCGTTGCGATACGCCTGCAAGGACTCGTGTATCTCGCGCATGAAGGCGTGGAAATGCACGCGGCGCTTGCGCTCGTAAGGAACCGCAGCGAAAAAGCAATCCATCAGGAAACTCTTGCCGCGCCCGACGCCACCCCAGAACCAGACGCCGCGCGGCAGTTCGGGGTGCACCAGGAGCTTTCTCAGCCTGCCGCGCCGCGCCGCCTTGAGCGCCAGCAGGTCGTCGTAGAACTCCTGCAGGCGCCGGGCGGCGATCAACTGTGCCGGATCAGCCTCGATGCCGCGCACGGCCAGCGCGGCATTGAAGCCTTCGATCATGCCGTCTTTGGCAACCTTGAGAATTTTGTGGGGCATCAATGAGAAGGGCGGCCGGTTTGGTCCGACCGCCCTGCAGCAACAGACTGAAAGTTTAGAAGTGCAGCGCGCGCTTGTGCACCGCCAGCGAGGCCTCGTGCATCGCTTCCGAAAGCGTCGGATGGGCGTGGCAGATGCGGGCAATGTCTTCCGACGCGGCGTTGAACTCCATCGCCACAACGGCTTCGGCAATCAGCTCGGAGGCAT
The DNA here is from genome assembly GCA_006218025.1 of Rhodocyclaceae bacterium. Lineage (GTDB taxonomy): Bacteria > Pseudomonadota > Gammaproteobacteria > Burkholderiales > Rhodocyclaceae > Sulfuritalea. The sequence goes on from VBWA01000028.1 coordinate 7,296, forward strand.
TGTTGCCGATCACGTGGACACCGAGGATGCGGTCGGTCTTGGCGCAGGCAATCATCTTGACGAAGCCGGTGGTATCACCCTGCCCCAGTGCGCGACCGTTGGCGGCAAAGGGAATCTGCCCGACGCGGTACTCGGCGCCCTCGTTCTTCAACTGCTGCTCGGTCTTGCCGACCCAGGCGATTTCCGGGTGCGTATAAATGACCCAGGGCACGGTGTCCAGATTGACGTGGCCCTTCTGGCCGGCAATGCATTCCGCGACCATGACGCCTTCTTCCATGCTCTTGTGCGCCAGCATCGGGCCGGGAACAACGTCGCCCACCGCCCAGACATTGGGCAGATTGGTGCGGCAGTTCTTATCCACGGCGATGTAGCCGCGCGGATTGATCTCGAGGCCGACATTTTCGGCACCGAGGCCTTCGGTGTGCGGAATACGGCCGACCGAGACGATCAGGCGATCGCATTGCAGGACCCGGGTTTCGTCGCCAATTTCGTACTCGACGCTTACTTGCGTATCTCGACCCTTCTTGCCGGTTTCGACCTTGGTGATCTTGACCCCGAGCTGAATGTCGAGGCCCTGCTTCTGCGTGAAGACCTTCCAGGCTTCCTTGGCCACAGCCTGATCGGCAGCGCCGAGAAAATCCGGCAGGGCTTCGAGTATCGTCACTTCCGAACCCAGGCGCTTCCAGACCGACCCGAGTTCCAGACCGATCACGCCGGCGCCGATGACACCGAGACGCTTGGGCGTCGAATCGAAAGCCAGCGCACCGACGTTGTCGCAGATCACCTTGTTGTCCACCGGAATGCCGGGCAGATGCCGCGCCCTGGAGCCGGTGGCGACGATGACATGGGTCGCTTCGACGATCTCGCCGTTCACATCGACGCGCCAGCGCTCTTCCTCGCGGCCGGCGAACTTGCCGTGACCGGGCAGCAGCGTGACCTTGTTTTTCTTGAACAGGGCCTTGATGCCGCCGGTGAGCTGGTCGACGATGTTGTCCTTGCGCTTGATCATGGTCGCCACATCCATCTTCACGCCGGAGGTGGCAATCCCGTGCATGACGAACGAGTGGCTGGCCTGCTCGAAAAGTTCCGAGGACTGCAGCAGCGCCTTGGAGGGGATGCAGCCGACATTGAGGCAGGTGCCGCCGAGGCGCACGTCGCCTTTCGGATCGGCGTAAGCCTCGGATTCGATGCAGGCCGTGGACAATCCCAGCTGCGCGGCACGAATCGCGGCGACATAGCCGCCGGGACCTCCGCCAATCACCACTACGTCGAATTGCTTGTTTGCCATGTCAGATTCCTCAGACGTCGAGCAGCAGGCGCGCCGGGTCTTCCAGCGCTTCCTTCATGGTGACCAGGCCCAGCACCGCCTCGCGACCGTCGATGATGCGATGGTCGTAGGAAAGCGCGAGATAGTTGATCGGGCGGATCACGATCTGGCCGTTTTCGACCACGGCCCTGTCCTTCGTCGCATGCACGCCGAGGATGGCCGACTGCGGCGGGTTGATGATCGGCGTCGACAGCATCGAGCCGAAAACGCCGCCATTGGATATCGAGAACGTGCCGCCGCTGAGATCTTCCAGCGAGAGCTTGCCGTCCCTGGCCTTGGCGCCGAATTCGGCGATCTTCTTTTCGATCTGGGCCAGGCTCATCTGGTCGGCGTCGCGCAGGATCGGCACCACCAGGCCGCGCGGGCTGCCGACGGCGATGCCGATGTCGAAGTAGCCGTGATAGACGATATCGTTGCCGTCGATCGAGGCGTTGATCACCGGATACTTCTTCAGTGCCGCTACCGCGGCCTTGACGAAGAAGGACATGAAGCCGAGCTTGACGCCGTGTTCCTTCTCGAACTTGTCCTGGTACTTCTTGCGCATTTCCATCACCGGCGCCATGTTGACCTCGTTGAAGGTGGTCAGGATGGCATTGGTGGCCTGCGACTGGAGCAGACGCTCGGCGACGCGGGCGCGCAGGCGCGACATCGGCACACGCTGTTCCGGCCGGTCGGCGATGATGGCCTCGGCGTTGACGACGCTGGGCTGCGGCAGCGAGGGCTTTGCCGCAAAAGTCGGCGCTGGCGACACGGCGACCGGAGCCGGTGAAGATCCCGGAGCGGCCTTCACGCCGCCGCTGACATCCTCCTTGAGAATGCGTCCGCCGCGGCCACTGCCCTGCACATCGGCTGCGGCGATGCCCTTTTCATCCATGATCTTGCGCGCGGAAGGCATCGCGGTTGCGCCCGCGGCGGCGGCGGGGGCCGATGCAGTGGCAGCCGGTTTCGCTGCGGCAGGAGCAGCGACCGCTGCCTTGGCTTCGGTATCGAGATGGGCAATGACTTCGCCCGACACCACGGTTTCACCGTTGCCCTTGACAATCTTGACGATCACCCCGGCATCGGGCGCGGGCAGCTCGAGAACCACCTTGTCGGTTTCGATATCGATCAGGTTCTGATCGCGCGCGACGGCATCGCCTTCCTTGACATGCCAGGCCGAGAGGGTGGCCTCGGCCACCGATTCGGACAACTGGGGTACCTTGACTTCAATCAGCATGATTTTTCCTTACTCCTTGATGCCCAGCGCAGCGTTCACGAGTTCCTTCTGCTGCTGGAGGTGTTTGGCGGCATAGCCGACGGCGGGGGAAGGCGACGAGGGGCGTGCCACCGCATCCAGAGTCTGGCCTTTCTTGATCAGGCGTTCCAGGCGATGATGCTTGGCGTACCACGCACCCTGGTTCATCGGCTCTTCCTGGCACCAGATCAGTTCCTTGAGATTGGGATACTTCTGCATCTCGTCGAAGAGCCGGCGATCGTCAAAGGGATACAACTGCTCGACGCGCACCACCACGATGTTGTCGATTTTCTTTTCCCGGCGCGCGGCCACCAGGTCGAAATAGACCTTGCCGGCGCAGGTGACCATGCGCGTGACTTTCTTCGGGTCAAGCTTGTCGACCTCGCCGATGATGGTCTGGAAGGTACCACTGGCCAGTTCGTCGAGGGAGCTCGTGGCGTCCTTGTGACGCAGCAGCGACTTCGGCGTCATGACGATCAGCGGCTTGCGCTGCTTTCTCAGCATCTGCCGGCGCAGCATGTGATAGACCTGCGCGGCATTCGAGGGCACGCAGACTTCCCAGTTGAAATCGGCGGAAAGCTGCATGTAGCGCTCGAGACGCGCCGACGAATGCTCCGGCCCCTGCCCTTCGTAGCCGTGCGGCAGCAGCATGACCAGGCCGCAACCGCGGCCCCACTTGGCTTCGCCGGAAGAGAGGAACTGGTCGATCACCACCTGGGCGCCGTTGGCGAAGTCGCCGAACTGCGCTTCCCAGACCACCAGCTCGTTCGGCGCCGCCGTGGCGAAGCCGTATTCGAAGGCGAGCACGGCTTCCTCGGACAGCACCGAGTCGAAGCACATGAAGCGGCCCTGGTGCTCCTGAATGTTCTGCAGCGGCCAGTAGGTGCCTTCATCCCATTTTTCACGATTCTGGTCGTGCAGCGCGGCGTGGCGGTGGAAGAAGGTTCCTCGCCCGACGTCTTCGCCCGAGACCCGGATGTTGTAGCCGGCGGCAACCAGGGATGCGTAGGCCAGGTTCTCGCCCATGCCCCAATCGACGGGGAGCTTGCCCTCGCCCATCTGCTTGCGGTCGTCGATGATCTTCTGCACGCGCGAATGCAGCGTGAAATTCGGCGGGACGGTCGTGAGCCGCTTCGCCAGGCGCTGCATCTCCATCATCGAAACCGTGGTGTCGCACTTTTCGCTGTAGGGCACGTTGATGTAAGGCGTCCAGTCGATCGAGAACTTGCTCTGATAGTCGCTGATCACCGGGTCGATCAGGTGCCGCCCTTCGTCCAGCGCGGCGCGGTAGTCCTTGATCATCTGCTCGGCATCGCCGTCTGCGATCACGCCCTGCGCCGCCAGCTTGTCGGCATACAGCCGGCGGGTGCCGGGATGCTGGGCGATCTTCTTGTACATCAGCGGCTGCGTCACCATCGGCTCGTCCTGCTCGTTGTGGCCGAGCTTGCGGAAGCAGACGATATCGATCACGACATCCTTCTTGAACTCCTGGCGGTATTCCATGGCGATCTGGGTTACGAGTGCCACCGCCTCGGGGTCGTCGCCATTGACGTGGAAAATCGGCGCCTCGATCATCTTGAAGATGTCGGTGCAATACAGCGAGGAGCGGTAGTCGCGCAGATCGGACGTGGTGAAGCCGATCTGGTTATTCACCACGATATGCACCGTACCGCCGGTACCATAACCCCGGGTATTGGAAAAGTTGAGCATCTCCTGATTCACGCCCTGCCCGGCAACCGCGGCATCGCCATGAATCAGCACCGGCAGCGCCTGGAGCTTGCCGTCGTGGCCGCGGCGCACCTGGCGGGCATAGACGGAACCTGCGACGACCGGATTGACGATCTCCAGGTGCGAGGGATTGAATGCCAGCGTCAGATGCACGGGGCCGCCCGGCGTGCCGACGTCCGAGGAATAACCCATGTGGTATTTGACGTCACCCGCCGAAAGCACCTGCTTCTTCTTGCCCTCGAATTCGTCGAACAGCATCGAGGGCTGCTTGCCCAGCGTGTTCACCAGGACATTGAGCCGACCGCGGTGGGCCATGCCGATGACCATTTCCTGAACGCCGACCATTCCGGCGGTACGGACCAGCTGGTCCATCGCCAGGATCAGTGCTTCGCCGCCCTCCAGCGAGAAACGCTTCTGGCCGACATACCTGGTGTGCAGATAGCGCTCCAGTGTTTCGGCATGCGTCAGCTGAATCAGGAAGCGTTTCTTTTCCTCTGCCGTGTAGGTCGGCGTCGAGCGAATGGGTTCCAGCTTGCTCTGCAGCCAGCGTTTCTGCCCCACATCCGACAGGTACATGAACTCGGCGCCAATCGTGCCGCAGTATGTCTGGCGGACGGCCTCAAGAATCTCGCGCAGGGTCGCCGATTCGGGCAGTGCAGCGAAAGAACCGGTCTGGAACGCCTGACCGAGGTCGGCCTCGGTGAAGCCATAGTGGGATGGTTCAAGTTCCGGGATCGAGGGACGCTCGCTGCGTTTCAGGGGATCGAGTTGCGCCCACCGGTTGCCGAGGAAGCGGTAGGCGTTGATCATCTGCAACACCTTGACCTGCTTGCCGTCGGAACTCGCGGCGCGCGACGATGCCTGCAGGGTGCCCTCCTTTGCACGCTGCGCAAAGGAGGTAATGATTGGGTAGTGGGCCACGTCCGGCCCGGTATAGTTGCCGACGCCCGGCAGGGTCGCGAGCTTGTCGAAATAGTCGCGCCAAGCCGGCTCGACCGAGGCCGGGTTGGCGAGATAGGCGTCATACAGTGCTTCAATGTACGGCGTGTTCGAGCCGAACAGATACGAGTTGGCCAGCATCTGCTTCATCATTGCATCACCTGATCCTGAACGAGACAAACGAAGAGGGGCGGAGGCCGCCCCTCCCAATAACTCAGCGCTGACCCAGCGCCGTGACGTCGCGGCGAGCGGCGCCGATATAGAGCTGGCGCGGACGCCCGATCTTGTATTCCGGATCGGTAATCATCTCCTCCCACTGCGTCATCCAGCCGACGGTGCGGGCCAGGGCAAAGATGCAGGTGAACATCGAGGTCGGGATGCCCAGCGCCTTTTGCACAATGCCGGAATAGAAGTCGACATTCGGATAGAGCTTCTTCTCGACGAAGTAGGGGTCTTCGAGCGCGATCTTTTCCAGTTCCTTGGCCAGTTTGAACAGTCGATCGTTTTCGAGACCGAGTTCGGCGAGGACGTCGGCGCAGACCTTGCTCATCAGCTTGGCGCGCGGGTCGAAGTTCTTGTAGACCCGATGCCCGAAGCCCATCAGCTTGAAGCTGTCGTTCTTGTCCTTGGCACGCTTGATGTACTCGCCGACCCGCGAGACGTCGCCGATCTCTTCGAGCATTTGCAGGCAGGCTTCGTTCGCACCGCCATGTGCCGGGCCCCAGAGGCAGGCAATGCCTGCCGACATGCAGGCAAAGGGGTTGGCGCCGGAGGAACCCGCCAGGCGCACGGTCGAGGTCGACGCGTTCTGCTCGTGATCGGCATGCAAGGTGAAAATGGTATCCAGCGCATGGGTCAGCACCGGATTCGGCTTGTATTCAGCGCACGGCGTGCCGAACATCATGTGCATGAAATTGGCCGTGTAGTCCAGGTCATTGCGCGGATACATGAAGGGCTGGCCGGTGTTGTACTTGTAGGCCATGGCGACGATGGTCGGCAGTTTGGCGACCAGACGGATGAACGAGACATTGCGCTCGGCAGGATCGGTGAAGTCGACCGCATCATGGTAGAAGGCCGCCAGGGCGCCGACAACGCCGACCATCACCGCCATCGGGTGCGCATCGCGACGGAAGCCCTGGTAGAACTTCACCAGTTGCTCATGGACCATCGTATGGTTCTTGATGGTGCTCTCGAAATCGGTCTTCTGCGCCTGATTCGGCAACTCGCCGTTTTTCAACAAATAGGCGACCTCCAGAAAGTTGCATTTCTCCGCCAGCTGCTCGATCGGATAGCCGCGATACAGCAGCTCTCCCTTGTCACCATCGATGAAGGTCACCTTCGACTGGCAGCTTGCCGTCGAAAGGAAGCCGGAGTCATAGGTAAACAGCCCGGTCTTGGCGCCAAGGGTGCGAATGTCGATGACATCGTTGCCGTGAACGCCCCCCATTACGGGAAATTCGAAGCTCTTGCCATCTATGGTCAGGGTTGCTGTGCGATTCGTGCTCATGGTCAGATCCTCTTTCAGGTCCGTTGGAGTGCCTCTGTTACTCAAAATTGGCTATCGGTGAAACTTCCCGCAGCCGCTGAATCATTGTCGCCTGTTGCGAATCGTCGGTGACTTCCCTGCCGCTTACCAACGCCCAAAGATCGTGGTCTTCCAGTTCCAGCAGACTCTCCAGCGCTGCTTCGCCTTGTGCATCGAGATCGTGTTCGTGGCGTTCCCAGAAGCGATCAAATACCAGATCCAGCTCCAGCAGGGCGCGCCGGCAATGCCATTTCAGGCGATTGATGCGCGCCTTGCGATCTTCATTCACTTCCATACGTTCCCTCCAAAACGGAAGCCGCGCCAGCGGCTGAACCGAAATCACCCCCTTCCTCGGGAAGGGGGCTGGGGGGATGGCAAACAATATCCATCAAGGAGAAGATGGTTAGACGGCACGTCTAACCATCAGCTCCTTGATTTTGCCGATCGCCTTGGTCGGGTTCAGTCCCTTGGGACACACATCGACGCAGTTCATGATGGTGTGGCAGCGGAACAGACGATAGGGGTCTTCAAGGTTGTCGAGGCGCTCGTTGGTGGCCTGATCGCGGGTATCGGCGATGAAGCGATACGCGGCCAGCAGGCCGGCCGGGCCGACGAACTTGTCCGGGTTCCACCAGAATGACGGGCACGCAGTGGAGCAGCAGGCACACAGAATGCACTCGTACAGCCCATTCAACTCTTCGCGATCTTCCGGCGATTGCAGGCGCTCACGCTCGGGCGGCGGATCGTTGTTGATCAGGTAGGGCTTGATCGAGTTGTACTGCTTGAAGAACTGCGTCATGTCCACGATCAGGTCGCGAATCACCGGCAGACCTGGCAGCGGGCGCAGCACGATCGGCTTGCCCTCGGGAAAACTGTCCATCGCGGTCAAACAGGCCAAGCCGTTCTTGCCGTTGATGTTCATCGCATCGGAACCGCAAACTCCTTCGCGGCAGGAGCGGCGGAAGGAAATCGAATCGTCCTGCGCCTTGAGCTTGACCATGGCGTCCAGCAGCTTGCGGTCGGTCGAGTCGATCTCGACCGAAATATCCTGCATGTAGGGCTTGGCGTCCTGATCCGGATCGTAGCGATAGATCTTGAATTGGACGGTACGTGTGGCATTCGTCATCGTCTGTTCCTTGTCAGTAGGCGCGCTTCTTCAGCTCGATGGTATCCACGCTCATCGGCTTCATCTGCACCGGCTTGTAGTCGAGGCGATTGCCTTCGCGGTACCACAGCGTGTGCTTCAGCCAGTTCTTGTCGTCGCGTCCGTCCGGCGTCTCCGGTGTGTCGGTGGCATCGTCGCGGACGTGAGCGCCGCGCGACTCGGTGCGGGCATTCGCCGAGACAATGGTGGCCTTGGCGACTTCGATCAGGTTATCGAGTTCCAGCGCCTCGATGCGGGCGGTATTGAAGACTTGCGACTTGTCCTTGATCTGGGTCTGTGCCACCTGACCGGCGATTTCGTCGATGCGCTGCACGCCTTCGACCAGCATGTCCTTGAAGCGAAACACGCCGGCATGCTTCTGCATCGTGCGCTGCATCGCGAGGCGCGTCTGGTGCACGTCGGCACCATCCTTCTGGTGGTTCAGGCGATTGACGCGGGCCAGGGTCCGGTCGATCGAGTCCTGCGGCAAGGGCTTGTGTGCCTTGACGTTGCTCTTCAGTTCGCTGACGGCGGTCTCGCCGGCCGACTTGCCGAACACCAGCAGGTCGAGCAGCGAATTGGTGCCGAGGCGGTTGGCACCATGCACGGACGCGCAGGCACATTCGCCGGCGGCATAGAAACCCTGCACCGGCGCGCTCTGGTTGCCGTCCTTCGGCACCACAACCTGACCCAGGTAATTGGTCGGAATGCCGCCCATCTGGTAATGACAGGTCGGTACCACCGGTAGCGGCTCCTTGAGGCAATCGACGCCGGCGAACTGGATGCCGATCTCGTGAATGCCGGGCAGGCGCTTCATGATGGTCTCGGGCGGCAGGTGCGTGATGTCGAGCAGCACGAAATCCTTGTTCGGACCGCAGCCGCGACCTTCGTTGATCTCGGTGGTCATCGCGCGCGACACCACGTCGCGCGAGGCGAGGTCCTTGGCGTTCGGCGCATAGCGTTCCATGAAGCGTTCGCCCGCGGAATTGCGCAGGATGCCGCCTTCGCCGCGCACACCTTCGGTGATCAGCACGCCGGCACCGGCCACGCCGGTCGGGTGGAACTGCCAGAACTCCATGTCTTCCAGCGGAATGCCGGCACGGGCCGCCATGCCGAGGCCATCGCCGGTATTGATGAAGGCGTTGGTCGATGAATAATAGATGCGGCCCGAACCGCCGGTAGCGAAGATCGTCGCCTTGGCGTGGAATACCACTATCTCACCGGTTTCCATGTCCATCGCGGTAACCCCGAGCACATCGCCCTCGGCATCGCGCACCAGGTCCAGTGCCTGCCATTCGACGAAGAACTGGGTATTGACCTTGACGTTGCGCTGGTACATCGCATGCAGCATGGCGTGACCGGTGCGGTCGGCCGCGGCGCAGGAGCGGCGCACCGGCTTTTCGCCGAAATTGGACATGTGGCCGCCGAAGGGGCGCTGATATATCTTGCCGTTGTCGAGGCGGTCGAAGGGCATGCCGTAGTGCTCGAGTTCGACCACCACTTCGTTGGCCTTGCGGCACATGAACTCGACCGCGTCCTGGTCGCCGAGCCAATCGGAGCCCTTGATCGTGTCGTACATGTGCCAGTGCCAGTTATCTTCCTCCGAGTTGCCCAGGCTGGCGGCAACCCCGCCCTGCGCGGCGACCGTATGCGAGCGAGTGGGGAAAACCTTGGTCAGCACGGCAGTCCTGTAACCCGCCTCCGACAATTGAATCGCGGCGCGCAGGCCGGCACCGCCGGCGCCGACGATGACCGCATCGAATTTGCGAACCGTGTAATTCAAATTCACTGTCACAGCCTCCAGATGATCTGTACGGCCCAGCCGGCATAGCCGATCAGGGCGAGCAGCGTCAGTACGTGCAGGATGACGCGAAGCGCTGCGGAATTGAGGTAATCCATCCAGATATCCCGCACGCCGACCCAGGCGTGATAGCAGAGGCTGACGATGAACAGGAAGCTGATGTAGCGGATGAAGCCATTCGCCATGAAGGAATGCCAGGCCTCGCGCGACGCGGTTGCGCCACCCAGCGCCGCGGCGAAGATGATCAGCGTATAAACGGCCATGACAATTGCGGTGACGCGCTGCGCCAGCCAGTCCATTAGGCCGTAATGAGCACCGACAACGAGACGGTTCATGTCATCAGGCTCCGAGCAGTTTGAGACCGAAGACAAGCGTCAGTGCAAGACTGATGATCATTACCGCCATTGCCGAGTTATGGGCTTGCTGCTTCTCGACGCCGACGTGAACGTCGATCAACAGGATGCGGATACCCATGCAAAAGTGGTGCAGGAATGCCCAAAGCAGGCCCAGCAGGATAAGTTTGACCAGCAGATTGCCCATCACCGCACTGAACAACGCCGCGCTCTCCTGGCTCGGACTGAGCGACAGTTGCAGCAGCCAGACCAGCAGCGGAAGCATCAGAAACAGCCCGGCACCGCTGACGCGGTGCAATATCGATGCGTATCCGGCCAGGGGCAGCCGGATTTGATGAAGCGCCAGGTGCTTCGGACGCGGTTTGGTCATCTCTGGCATGCGTGAAACCCTCCGATTTTAGTTTCGGCATAACCCCCGCTATCGCGGGCATTAGCCTGCACTGAAACTCCACTACGCTACGTTTTGATGCGGCGCACTATAAGGCAAACCGCGTCGGGTGAAAACAAATTTTATACCCGCTGCTAGCCAAGCTCATTGAAATAGCAATGATCATTGGTTGAATAAAGTCCGCGCCGCCATTCCACCGGCTTGTCGCCGTACGAAAAGCTGACGCGCTCGACCGACAGCAGCGGGCTCCCCTCCGCCACATTCAGCAACTCGGCACTGGCGCGATCCGCCGGTACCGCGCGCAGACGCTCTTCGGCACGAATCATGCGGATGCCAAAGCGATTTTCGAAAAAGCTGTAAAGCGAGCCCTGGTAGTCGCGCAGCATTTCAAGCGTCACGGTGCCGAATATGCTGCCCGGCAGATAGATTTCATCGACCACCACAGGCTTGCCGGAAAACTGCAGCAGACGGCGCACGATATTGATCGGATCGCCGATGTTCAGTTCGAGCATGCGCGCAACTTCGGGACCGGCCTTGGCACGCCAGCATTCGAGGGGGATGCTCTGGGCCTGCTCGATGCCGCCAGCCAGCGGGACCAAGCGCAGAAAACGGAAGAATGCCCGGGGATCATCGTGCGATGCAACAAATGTCCCTTTGCCCTGACGCCGCAGCAGCAGATTTTCTGCGGCCATCTCGTCAATCGCCTTGCGCACGGTTCCCTGACTGACGTTGAAACGTGTCGCAAGCTCTGATTCGCTGGGAATGGCCTCGCCCGGACGCCACTCGCCGGATTCAAGTCGCTGCATCAGCAGGCTCTTGATCTGGCGATACAAGGGACTGAAAGTTGGCGAAACCGCCGCGGAGGAAGCCCCCTTTGGGGACACGGTAGAATCTGGCATAAGCGATATTTGAACATATTTCTCCACGCTCGTCCACAGTATGTCTTATGTCTTATATAAGATAACTGACAGATATTGACACAGCGCAGCACAGGAACTAAGATTTCGCTTCGCGATCTTGGCGCCACGGCAGTAAAGTTTCAGCGCTCCGGTGCGCCTTGCAGTCAACCAGCATTTATTGCAGTCTTGTCCAATCGATTCAAATTGATACAGGAGTTTTAGAAATGGCAAAAGCCCCCGTTCGTGTTGCAGTGACCGGCGCAGCCGGGCAGATCGGTTACGCCCTGATTTTCCGCATTGCTGCCGGAGAAATGCTGGGCAAGGATCAGCCCGTGATTCTGCAAATGCTGGAACTCCCGATGGAAAAGGCGCAGGCGGCCCTGAAGGGCGTCATGATGGAACTCGATGACTGCGCGTTTCCGACACTGGCCGGCATGGTCGGCACCGACGACCCGAAAGTCGCTTTCAAGGACGCCGATTACGCGCTGCTGGTAGGTGCCAAGCCGCGCGGCCCGGGCATGGAGCGCAAGGATCTGCTGATGGAAAACGCAAAGATTTTCATCGAGCAGGGCAAGGCACTGAACGACGTCGCCTCACGCAATGTCAAAGTGCTTGTGGTTGGCAACCCTGCCAACACCAACGCCTACATCGCCATGAAATCCGCCCCCAGCCTGCCGAAGAAGAACTTCACCGCCATGCTGCGCCTCGATCACAACCGAGCGATTTCCCAGCTTGCGACCCGCACCGGCAAGACGGTTTCCGATGTCGAAAAGATGATCGTGTGGGGCAACCACTCGCCCACCATGTACCCGGATCTGCGCTTCTGCACCGTGGCAGGCGCCGCCGCCCCCGCCGTCGTCAATGACGACGCGTGGTACAAGAACGAGTACATCCCGACCGTCGGCAAGCGTGGCGCAGCCATCATCGCCGCGCGCGGCGCTTCGTCTGCCGCTTCGGCTGCCAACGCCGCGATCGGCCACATGCGCGACTGGGCGCTGGGTACCCAGGGCAAGTGGGTCACCATGGGTGTGCCTTCCGACGGCAGCTACGGCATTCCGCACGACATCATCTACGGCGTGCCGGTCACTTGCGACGGCGGCGAGTACAAGCGCGTGGAAGGTCTGAGCGTCGATGACTACTCGCGCACCATGATGGACAAGACCCTCGCCGAGTTGCAGGAAGAGCAAGCCGGCGTCGCCAGTCTCCTCGGTTGATGACGGGCGACGGGATGAAGCGGACCAGGCCGAGCTTGCGCTGAGGTGAACCCACCGCTTCATCCTGCCGCCGTTCTTTACCAGGGCGCCAAGCCGTTCCCGGTACTCGCTGCCTGCGAGCACTATGCCGGGTCCGAAAAAACCATACGCAAGGCGCTGCAGCTGCAATGGGAACTGCGCGTCGACGATCGCCCGGTTTTCGACGTCACCGCTGATTGCGAGGACGGGGCACCCGCAGGGCGTACGGCCGAACATGCGGAAATGATCGCCGGCCTGCTGCTCCATGCCGACAATCATTTCGGGCGACTCGGCGTGCGCATCCATGACGTCACGCACCCGCACTGGCGCGAAGACCTGGAGATCATCGTCGGTCGTGCCGGCCGCAAGCTGGCTTACGTCGTCCTGCCCAAGGCAGCCAATGCCGACGATGTCCTGACCCAGATCGTCGCCCTCGACCAAGTCCGCGCCCTCTATGGCATCGAGCGCGAAATACCGGTGCACGTGATGATCGAAACGCCAGGCGCCCTGCACGAAGTGTGGAACATCGCCGGGCTGCCTCATGTCGAATCGATCGATTTCGGCCTGATGGATTTCGTCAGCGCCCACCACGGGGCCATTCCCGGCAGCGCCATGCGTTCGCCGGGGCAGTTTTCCCATCCGTTGATCACGCGCGCCAAATGCGAAATCACGGCGGCCGCCCTGGGCAACGGCGTGGTTCCAACCCACAACGTAACCACCGACCTCGGCGATCCAGATGTCGTGCGCGAGGATGCGCGCCGCGCGCGCAACGAGTTCGGCTTTCTGCGCATGTGGAGCATTCACCCGCGCCAGATCCAGCCCATCGTCGAAGCCATGCGTCCCGATTTCGCGGAGGTGACGGAAGCCGCCGGAATCCTCATGGCCGCGCAAAACGCCAGCTGGGGACCGATCGCATGGGAAGGCAAGCTGCACGACCGCGCCTCCTATCGCTACTACTGGGAATTGCTCAGCCGGGCCCATGCCATGGGCGCCGCCGTGCCGACCGAAGCGCGGCGCCGTTTCTTCGCTCCCGCCGTATCCAGATAGAAATTCCAGAGTTCGTTTTTCACCGATCCCAACGAGAGGACCTCATCATGCTTGAAGCCTATCGCCAACACGTCGCCGAACGCGGCAGCCTTGGTATTCCCCCGCTGCCGCTGACCAGGCAGCAGACCGAAGAACTGGTCGCCCTTCTGAAAAGCCCGCCCAAGGGTGAAGAGGCCTTTCTCGTCGACCTGATCACCCTGCGCGTTCCGGCCGGCGTGGACGACGCCGCCAAGATCAAGGCCGAGTTCCTCGCGAAAGTCGGCGCTGGCGAGACGGCGTGCGCGCTGATCTCCCGCGAGAAGGCCACCGAATTGCTGGGCACCATGGTCGGCGGCTACAACGTCAAGCCGCTGATCGATATGGTCGATGACGCCGTGGTCGGCGCCACCGCCGCCAAGGCGCTGAAATCCACGCTGCTGATGTTCGACTTCTTCCACGACGTCGCGGAAAAAGCCAAAGCGGGCAGCGCCAACGCCAAGGCCGTCATGCAATCCTGGGCCGATGCCGAGTGGTTCACCCAGCGCCCGGAAGTACCGAAGAAGATTTCTGTCGTAGTGTTCAAGGTCACCGGCGAAACCAATACCGACGACCTCTCTCCGGCGCCCGATGCCTGGAGCCGTCCCGACATCCCGCTGCACGCGCTGGCCATGCTGAAGAACGCCCGCGAGGGCATCACGCCGGACAATCCCGGCACGGTCGGCCCGATGAAGCTGATCGTCGAACTGCAGAAGAAGGGCCACCCGGTCGCCTATGTCGGCGACGTGGTCGGCACCGGCTCCTCGCGCAAGTCCGCCACCAATTCGGTGCTGTGGTGGACCGGCGACGATATCCCCTTCGTCCCCAACAAGCGCTTTGGCGGCTTCTGCCTCGGCAGCAAGATCGCGCCGATCTTCTTCAACACCATGGAAGACGCCGGTGCCTTCCCCATCGAGTGCGACGTCGCGCAAATGAACATGGGCGACGTGATCGACATCTACCCCTATGACAGGAAGATCGAGAAGAACGGCGCGAATGGACCACAACTCATTTCGAAATTCGACTACAAGTCCGAAGTGCTGCTCGACGAAGTGCGCGCCGGCGGCCGCATCAACCTGATCATCGGCCGCGGTCTCACCACCAAGGCGCGCGACTTCCTCGGCCTGCCCGCCTCCACCCTGTTCCGCCTGCCGCAGCCTCCGGTCGATACCGGGAAGGGTTTCTCGCTCGCGCAGAAAATGGTGGGCCGCGCCTGCGGCCTGCCCGAAGGCGAGGGAATTCGTCCCGGCACCTACTGCGAACCGCGCATGACATCCGTCGGCAGCCAGGACACCACCGGCCCGATGACCCGCGACGAACTCAAGGACCTCGCCTGCCTCGGCTTCTCTGCCGATCTGGTGATGCAGTCCTTCTGCCACACCGCTGCCTATCCCAAGCTGGTGGACGTCAAGACCCACCGCACGCTGCCGTCCTTCATCACCGCGCGCGGTGGCATTTCGCTCAAGCCCGGCGACGGCATCATCCACAGCTGGCTCAACCGCCTGCTGTTGCCGGATACGGTCGGCACCGGCGGCGATTCCCACACCCGCTTCCCGATCGGCATCTCCTTCCCCGCCGGCTCCGGCCTGGTGGCCTTTGCCGCCGCCACCGGCGTGATGCCGCTGGACATGCCCGAATCGGTGCTGGTGCGCTTCAAAGGTTCGCTGGAAGAAGCCGGCAAGCGCGGCATCACCCTGCGCGATCTGGTCAACGCGATTCCGCTCTATGCCATCAAGGCAGGCCTTCTCACCGTCGCCAAGCAGAGCAAGAAGAACATTTTCTCCGGCCGCATCCTCGAAATAGAAGGCCTGCCCAAGCTCAAGATCGAACAGGCCTTCGAACTCACCGACGCATCAGCGGAACGCTCCGCCGCCGGCTGCACCGTGCGCCTGGACAAGGAACCGATCGTCGAGTACATGCGCTCCAACATCACGCTGATGAAGTGGATGATCGCCGAAGGCTACGAAGACAAGCGGGCGCTGGGCCGTCGCGTCAAGGCGATGGAAGAATGGATCGCCAACGGCACCCTGCTCCAGCCCGACGCCGATGCCGAATACGCCGCCGTGATCGAAATCGATCTGGCCGACGTAAAGGAACCGGTGCTCGCCTGCCCCAACGATCCGGACGACGTCAAGACGCTGTCGGAAGTTGCCGGCGAGAAGATCGACGAAGTATTCATCGGCAGCTGCATGACCAACATCGGCCACTTCCGAGCGGCCGGCAAGGTACTCGAAGGCAAGACCGACATCCCGACCCGCCTCTGGATCGCGCCGCCGACCAAGATGGATGCCATGATCCTCAACGAAGAGGGCTACTACGCCATTCTCGGCAAGTCGGGGGCGCGCATGGAAATGCCGGGCTGCAGTCTGTGCATGGGCAACCAGGCGCAGATCAAGAAGGGCAGCACGGCGGTGTCGACCTCGACCCGCAACTTCCCCAACCGCCTCGGCATCGACACTCGCGTCTATCTGAGCTCCGCCGAACTCGCGGCGGTGACGGCGCTGATGGGCAAAATCCCGACCATGGCCGAATACCTGGAGCAGGTGCAGGCGGTCAATGCCAAAGCCGCCGACGTGTATCGCTACATGAACTTCGACCAGATCCCAGAGTTCAAGGAAGTCGCGGATACCGTCACAGTGTAAGTAATGCCGCAAATCGGCGTATCACCAGCGCCGACTTCTGAGCAACGCCCTCGCAGAGCAATCTGCGGGGGCGTTTTATTTCAGCTCCTGCTCACGCCTTCTCGCTCACGCGCGTCCGAAGCATCCGCTTCGGTGATTTTTTGCAGCAACGCCGTCAGCAAGCCGATCTCGTCCTTGCCGAGCTGGCTCTTTATCCATGCATCTGATGTTGCCGCCAATTCGGCCATCGCCTTTTCGACCCGGTCTTTCCCCTTGCGGCTCAGCTTGATGGGTTTGATGCGCTGGTCGAAGTCCGTTTGCGAACGGGTGACCAGGTTTCTGTCTTCCAGCTGCCGCATGACCTTGGTCAGGCCGCCGGACGTGATGATCAACGATGCCTGAAGTTGCGATGGCGTGAGCTCGAAGGGCGGCGGCGAATTGCGCAGGGTGGCCAACACGTCGAATTCCGCTGGCGTCAGGCCATGCCTGGCCCACACGCCCTGCGCCTGGGCGATGGCCAAGCCTTGCGCCCGATGCAGATGCAGCATCAAGGGCATCGTATCCGGGGCATGCGCTTCCGACCATTCATGTCGTGGCATTTTTGTCCGAATTTTTGTCTGCGGCGCCATGCTTTGCTCTCTTCGGGAATTGGGCGAATTTGTAATTGGATGTAATTTATCTTTCTAGCAAGATAATCTGCTACTATCATTCCGTCAACACATTCCTTCAAGGAGTTGGCAATGGCAGTGCAACGCGAATGGGCGACACCGGTCGCGGCAGGAGCTTTCCTCCTCTCGGCGGTCACGGGCGTCCTGATCTTCTTCCACATCGACAGCGGCCTGAACAAGTTTGTCCATGAATGGCTGAGTTGGGTGCTGCTCGGCGCCGTAGCCCTGCATCTTGTCGCGAATTTCGGCGGCATCAAGCGCCATCTCGTCGCCCGTCGCGGTCAGGTGCTGATCGGCGCGTTCGCATTGATACTGGCTCTCAGCTTCTTCAGCCCCGGCGGCCAAAAGAGCGAACCGCCCTTTGCCCCGCCCATCCGTGCTTTGTCTGCGGCGCCACTGACGACACTGGCCCAGGTGGCCAGGCTTGGCCCCGAACAATTGCGCGAACGCCTGACCACGGCCGGCCTCCAACCAACATCCGACCAGCAGAGCCTCGCCGACCTGACCGGCCCGGACATGCGCAGGCAGGTACAGGTCATGAGCAGCTTGTTTGCCGTAGCGAAGTGACATGAGCTCGCCCGGTTACGGATTTCCGCTCCTTTCCCGCCAGGCTCGCTGCGCCGCAGTCGCCGCCGTCGCCATCGCGCTTGTTCTGCTGGGTGGCTGTGCCCAGCTGGGAGGGACGCGGAACGAGGGGCGGATGTCCTCAGTCCCGATACCGGCAGCGTGGTCCCAAGCCAGCGAGGCAAGCAAACCTGCCTCGGCCACAAGCGAACTGCAGAGCTGGTGGCGGCGCCTGGACGATCCACTGCTCGACCAACTAATCGCCGCGGCCATGACGGCGGCGCCGGACCTGAGGACGGCGCAGGCGAAGCTGCGCCAGGCAAGGGCCAGCCGCGATCTCGCAGTGGGGAACCTCTACCCCAGCCTCGGTGTGTCGGCCTCGGCCAACCACTCGAAGACCGGCACGGCCGAAGCCCAGACCCAATATACCGCCGGCTTCGACGCGAGCTGGGAGCCTTCGATCTTTGGCGGCAAGCGCGACGCGGCAGCAGGGGCGCAGGCCGACCTTGCGGCCAGCGAGGCGACGCTTGCCGCGGCGCAGGTTTCGCTCGCGGCCGAAGTCGCACTCGAATACGTGACGCTGCGCGTCTATCAACAGCGGCTGGCCATCGCCCGCGACAACACGGCGAGCCAAGACGAAACCTTGCAGCTCACCGATTGGCGGCAACAGGCCGGCCTCACAACAATGCTGAACGTCGAGCAGGCACGTACCAATCTTGAACAGACCCGGGCCGCGATTCCTGGTCTGGAGACCGGCCGGGCGCAAGCCGAGCATCGGCTTGCAGTCCTGACAGGACAGGTCCCGGGTGCATTGGCGAACAGGCTGCGCGTGGCGAAGCCCCTGCCCAAGGCCCCGGATGGCGTGGCCGTCGGCATACCCGCCGACACGATCCGCCAACGTCCCGATGTGCGTGCCGCCGAACTGACGCTTCAGGCTGAGGTCGCGCGCAGCGCCGAACAGGAGGCCGCGCTTTATCCGAGCCTGACCCTGTCGGGATCCTGGGGCTGGACAGCATTCAGCAGCGCTGCCCTGGGCGGCAGCGATACCCTCGTCAGGTCATTGGCAGGCAGCCTCGCCGCTACGCTATTCGACGGGGGCCGCATCCGCGCACGCATCGCCGTACAGGACGCCGTGCAGGAACGCGCCCTCGTGGCTTACGAATCCAGCATTCTCACCGCCCTCGAGGATGTCGAGAATGCGCTCGTCGCCTACGCCGCCGGGCGCGAGCGGCTCGACACGCAGCGCCGTGCCGCTGAATCGGCGCGCAGCGCGGCGCAGCTGGCGCGCACGCTGTATGAAGCTGGCTCGGTTGATTTCCAGCAGGTGCTCAACACCGACCGCACGCGCTTGAGCGCGGAAGACGGTTTGGCCTCCGCCGAGAGCGAGCTTCTCGCGGCGGTGATCAAGCTCTACAAGGCGCTGGGCGGCGGCTGGCAGCCCGTCGGCGACACGGCAGCAAGCACATCTCAGGACGCACGCTCATGAACCGCACCGATACCCCCACCCCGACCCCCACCCCCGATTTCCTCAAGAACAGCGCGGCCGGGACGCTTGCGGGCCGCTGGCGCTGGCTCGTCGCCGGACTGGTGCTGCTCATCGCTGTTGCGGTAGTCGCCTTTTGGCCCGCCGGCGGATCCCAGCAGGGCCGCTACCTCACCGAAGACGCGGTCATGGGCAATCTGGTGGTTACCATCTCGGCCAGCGGCACGCTGCAGCCGACACGTTCGGTCGATGTCGGCAGCGAGCTCTCGGGCACGCTGGAAGCCGTGCTGGTAAACGACAACGATCGCGTGACGAAGGGCCAGGTTCTGGCACGGCTCGAAACCTCGAAACTGCAAGATGCCGTCGCCAAGTCGCGCGCCGCGGTGGCTCAGATGGAAGCGACGGTGGCGGAAGCACGAGCCAACCTCAACCGCCTGCGCCACGTCGCCGAACTCTCCGGCGGCAAGGTGCCGTCGAAGTCCGAACTCGAAACGGCGGAGGCCACATTCCAGCGCGCCGTCGCGAACGACACCAGCGCCCGCGCCACGCTGAAGTCCGACGAGACCAACATCGAAAAGGCGGTGATCCGCTCGCCGATCAACGGCGTCGTCCTCACCCGCAAAGTCGAACCGGGCCAGACCGTCGCCGCGGCGATGACCACCCCGGTGTTGTTCGTCATCGCCGAGGATCTGACCAAGATGGAACTCCAGGTGAAGGTGGATGAGGCCGATGTCGGCACGGTCAAACTCGGCCAGCCCGCCAGCTTCACGGTTTCCGCCTGGACCGGGAGGAGCTTTCCCGCCGTCATCCGGCGGGTCGGCCTGGGTTCGACCATTACCGACAACGTCGTCACCTACAAGACGGTGCTCTCGGTCGCCAACGACGACCTGGCATTGCGCCCGGGCATGACCGCCACGGCGCGCATCGTTACCGCCAACCGTGAAAATGTCCTGCTGGTGTCCAACGGCGCCCTGCGCTTCACGCCACCGGCGACGGCGGCCGCTCCTTCCGGCAGCATCGTCTCGCGCCTGGTGCCGCGCCCTCCGACACAAAAAACGCAGCAGCCGGCAACGACGTCGGGCGCGGCACAGGTCTGGATGCTGAAGGATGGCAAACCCTCGGCCATTGCGGTCCAGACGGGGCCCAGCAACGGCCGGCAGACGGAGATTACCGGCGGCGAACTCAAGGCCGGCACGCCGATCATCCTCGAATACCAGGAAACGAAGAAGTGACCCAAAACGGTGTCGGAGCGCTCCTGATTTCCCTGCGCAAGGTGACCAAGACCTACGGCGAGGGCACGGCGACCGTCCAGGCGCTGAACGGCGTCGATCTCGACATCGGGCAAGGCGAGTTCGTCGCCATCATGGGGCCCAGCGGCTCGGGCAAGTCGACGGCGCTCAACATCCTCGGCTGCCTGGACGCTCCCAGTTCAGGACATTACCTGTTTCGCGACATCGAGGTCGATGCGCTGACGCGCAACCAGCGCGCGCTGCTGCGCCGGTATTACCTCGGCTTCGTCTTCCAGGGTTTCAACCTGTTGTCGCGAACCTCGGCGCAGGAAAACGTGGAACTGCCGCTGCTCTATCGCGGCGAGGATGCCGTTCATCGCCATGATGCGTCGCGCCGGGCGTTGGCGCAGGTCGGCCTCACAGGCTGGGAACACCATACGCCGGCTGAACTCTCGGGCGGCCAGCAGCAGCGCGTCGCCATCGCCCGCGCCATCGCCACGCAGCCGCTCGTGCTGCTCGCCGACGAGCCGACCGGAAACCTCGACAGCAAGCGCGGCCACGAAATCATGGAGCTGCTGGTTTCGCTCAACCGCGACCAGGGCATCACCGTGATCATGGTCACCCACGAGCCGGACATGGCCGCCTACGCGAGTCGCGTCGTGCGCTTCGCCGATGGCAATGTCGACAGCGATTCCATGAAGGTGGCCGCATGAACCAGATGCTGCTCAATGCACTGCTGCTGGCCCTGCGCGCCATACGCCGCAATCTGATGAGGTCCTTCCTGACGGTGCTCGGCATCGTCATCGGCGTCGGCGCCGTGATCACGATGGTGACTCTGGGCAACGGCGCGACGCGCATGGTGTCGGACCAGATATCGAGCCTGGGCAGCAATCTGCTGATCCTGAGGCCGGGACAACAACTCGGCCCGGGGCGGGAAAGTGCCGGCGCGGCGACCTTCCGCCTGACCGACGTCGAAGCTCTGCAAGCGCAGATTCCGTCCCTGCGTGCCGTGGCACCGGTGGTCGGCAGCCGCGTCACCCTTGTCGTCGGCAGCCAGAACTGGTCGTCGCAGGTGAGTGGAACCAACAATGCCTACTTCACGGCGGGTAACTGGAAGATCGCCGCCGGCCGAAGCTTCGAAGAGGACGAGGAAACTGCGGGCAAGGCCGTCTGCGTCATCGGCGACACGGTGAGGAAACAGCTGTTCGGCAGCGCATCGCCCCTGGGCGGCGAGCTGCGCGTCAAGAACTTTACCTGCGTCGTTGTCGGCCTGCTGGCAGCCAAGGGCCAGGGGGCGATGGGGCAGGACCAGGACGATGTCGTGCTGATGCCCATTCGTACCGTGCAGCGCCGGCTCACCGGCAACCAGGACGTTTCCACGGTGATGCTGTCGATGCGCGACGGTGCGAACACCGATCAGGTGATGGTTCAGATCCGTCGCCTGATGCGCGAGCGCCGCAAGCTGGCCGAGAGCGAGGAAGACAACTTCAACGTCATGGACACCAAGCAGATCGCGGAGACCCTTTCCGGCACCATCCGCACCATGACGGGACTGCTCGGCGCGGTGGCGGCAGTCAGCCTGCTGGTGGGCGGCATCGGCATCATGAACATCATGCTGGTGTCGGTCACGGAACGTACACGGGAAATCGGTATCCGTCTCGCCATCGGCGCGCTGGAGCATGAGGTGCTGTTGCAATTCCTGATCGAGGCCGTGGTGCTCTCCGCGCTCGGCGGGCTGATCGGGATCACGCTCGCCTTCGTCGCCTGTCTCGGGCTCACCGCGCTCATGAACATGCCCTTCCTGTTCAATCCCGGCATCAACCTGCTGGCGTTTGTCTTCTCCGCCGTGATCGGCATCGTCTTCGGCTACATGCCGGCTCGCCGTGCGGCAAGCCTGGATCCCATTGTCGCGTTGCGCTACGAATGAATATCCGGTGTCAGTGTAAGTAATGCCGCAAATTGGCGTGTATTTGCCGTAGTACCAGCGCCGACTTCTGAGCAACGCCCTCGCAGAGCAATCCCCGGGGGCGTTTTCTCTGGGACAATTCGGTCTTGCCAGCACTGACCCTATCGGATTCGAATGCACGCCGAAGACCTGCTCCTTCTGGTGACCCGCGAAATCCCGTTCGGCAAGTACAAGGGGCGGCTGATCGCCGATCTGCCCGGAAACTACCTGAACTGGTTTGCCCGCGAAGGCTTTCCGCCCGGGGAGATCGGGCGACTGCTGGCGCTGATGCAGGAGATCGATCACAATGGCCTGAGTGACTTGCTGGCACCGCTGCGTGCCAGCAAGCGCTAAGGGGTTCTTCCGGCAAATCCTGCGAAGAAGCCGGCAATGGAACTTTCCCGCTGCCCGTTCGTTTAATCGACACAGTACCTACGGAGCGGATGACCTGAATGGCGGATGACGCGGAAAGCGGCCTGATCGCCCGCGCGCAGGCAGGCGAGCATCGCGCCTTCGCCGTGCTGGTACGCCAATATCAGGATCGCGTCTTTCGCTTCATCCTGCGGCTGGTCGGCGCGCGCGACGAGGCCATGGACCTGACTCAGGAGACGTTCATGAAAGCCCATCAGGCCTTGCCCGGCTGGCGGCCGGAGGCGCAGTTCAGAACCTGGCTGTTCCGCATCGCGCACAACACCGCACTCGACGTGCTGCGCCGCCGGCAACGCATCGAGTTCGTCTCCTTCTCCGACCTTCCCGCCGGCGAGGAAGACCACGCCCTGCCCGACCCCGCGCGACAGCCCGACGAGCGGCTGGCCGACAGTCAGAGCATCGAACTGCTCGAGCGCACGCTGCAGGAACTCCCCGCCGAGCACCGCGAAATTCTGCTGCTGCGCGAAGTGGAAGACATGTCCTACACCGAAATTGCCGCCACCCTGGGCATCGCCGAAGGCACCGTCAAATCCCGCATTGCCCGTGCCCGCAGCGCCGCCCTCGCCGGCTACCAACGCCATACCGGAGAACACCGCGATGAATGAACAGCCAGCAGCCATGCATGCACCCGACCTGCCGGAATTGTCTGCCTATCTGGACGGCGAACTCGATGCCGGCGGGCGGCAGCGCATTGCCACCCATCTCGCGGGTTGCGCAACTTGCGCTGCGCATCTCGCCGAACTGCAGGCCCTTTCCGCCGGTTTCAGGGCGCTGCCCGACGAAAAGCTCGGCTTCGATCTGGCCGGCGTGATCGAAGGCCGCCTCGCTCACCTGCCCCGCCCGCCCGCCGTGCGCCGCCGCGACTGGTGGTCAGGCCTGCCGGTTGCCATCGGTGCTGCGGCGTCGATTGCCGCCGGCGTCTTCATGGGCTCGACCCTGGTCGCCGGCAGTGCCGCCACGGCGCCCCGCATGGCCGCGCTGCGTGTTTTCGATACCATGCCGCCGGGCAATCTGTGCATCGGCCTCGAGTCCTGCTACGTCAAGGGAAGCGTCAAATGAAACCAAATCACCTGCGCCTTGCGCTTGCGCTGTCCGTCCTCATCAACCTTGGTGTGCTCGGCGCTGTCGCCTACCGCGCCATGGTGCCGCCCACGGCACCGGCCGCCGGCGAGAGCCTGCCGCGCCACCTGCAACTGAGTGCGGAGCAGCTGCACCGCTGGCACGAATCGGAGGCTGCGTTCCTCGGACAGCTCGGCACCGGTGCCGACAAGATCCGCGTGCACCGCGACCGCATGATCGGCGCCATCTTCGCCAACACGCCCGATCGAGCGCTGATCGACGCCGAGCGCACGGCCATCGCGCGCCTGCAGGACGAGCAGCAGAAGCTGGTGATCGAGCAACTGTTGCGCGAACGCGAACTGCTGCAACCGACGCAGCGCGAACGGCTCGCCCGGCTGCTGCTGGAACAGCCGGTCGGCCCGTCGACGATCGAGCAGTTGCACCGCGACTAGCGTCAATGGAACATTTCCGCCGGCCGTTCGTTTAATTCAGTGAGGTCCACGCTTCGACGCATAGGGCGCGACGGCGGACATCGCTCAACTGAATGGAGATGAAGACATGCAACAGCAAACATCGCGCGTACTGATCGCAATCCTTTTTTCCGCGGGCCTGTCCTTCGCCGCTGCGGCTCACGCAGCGCCAGCGACGCACAAGCACGATGCGCATGCCGATCACGGCGCTCCGGCAAGCCTGCAGCTCAATGCCGGCAAGAAATGGGGAACGGACGAGGCGTTGCGCAAGTCAATGGGAAGCATCCGCCAGGCCGTCGAAGCCTCCTTGCACGATATCCACGAAAACCGCCTGCCGGCCGCAGGTTACGGAGCATTGGCGAGCAAGGTCGAAGGCGAAGTGGCCAACATCGTCGCCAACTGCAAGCTGGACCCGAAGGCCGACGCGCAGTTGCATCTGGTCGTTGCCGATCTGCTGGCGGGCTCCGACCAGATGGCCGGCAAGGTCAAGAAGGCCAAGCGTCAGGACGGCGCGGTGAAGGTGATCGATGCGCTTGAGAAATACGCCGCCTATTTCGACGATCCGCAGTTCAAGCCGATTGCTCACTGATCCGGTCAGCCGGCGCCTGGCGCCTTCGTGTCGGGCATCGACCCTGGGCCCGCCAACAGGCCAGGGTCGAAGAAGCGCATGGTGTTGCGACCGGCCGCCTTGGACTGATACATCGCGAGGTCGGCCTGCTTGATCAGGTGTTCGACGGACTTCCGCTGATCGACAAACAGGGTGATACCGATGCTTGGTGTGCAGTGGTGCTCCTTGCCGACCAGGATGTAGAGCCTGTTGAGTGCGACAAGGATCTTTTCTCCGACGGATTCCGCCTGTTGTCTGGCTTCATCGGAATTTTCGCTCAAATCGCCCAGCATCACGACGAACTCGTCGCCGCCGAGGCGCGCGGCCGTATCGGCCTCGCGGATGCAGGTCTTGAGGCGCACCGCCACCTCCTGCAGGAGGAGATCGCCGCGGTCGTGGCCATGCGTGTCATTGAGTTGCTTGAAATCGTCGAGATCGATCAGGAGCAGCGCACCATGATGCCCGCTGCGGGCGCATGTTGCCAGCGCACGCTGCAGCCGGTCCATCAGCAGCCGCCGGTTGGGCAACTGGGTAAGATCGTCATAGAGGGCCATGTGCCTGATCGCTTCCTCCGCCGCCTTGCGCTCGGTGATATCTGTCATCGTCGCGACGTAATGCGTCACTACCCGTCCATCGACGTCGCGCACCGCCGCTATCGTCAGCCACTGCGGATAGATTTCACCATTCCTGCGACGGTTCCATATTTCGCCCTGCCATGATCCGCAGCGATGGATGCCCTCCCACATCGCGGCGTAAAAATCCGCGTCATGGCGCCCCGAACTCAGCATGGTCGGTGTTTTTCCGATGACTTCCTCGGCAGCGTAGCCTGTCAGTTGTGAAAATGCGCGGTTAACCTTCTTGATCACCTTGTCCGCGTCGGTGACAAGAATAGCCATATCCGCCTCGAAGGCGGTCGCAGCAATCCGCAGCTGGATGTCTGCCTGCTTTCGCTCCGTCACATCCCTGGCGACCACGACAACCCGGGAAATTTGGCCCGTATTGTCACGAATCACGGCACCGACCGATTCCATCCACCGGATGCTGCCGTCCGGCAGCACGAAGCGGTAATCGCCCTGCTGACCTATCCCTGTCCTTACCGTGTCGAGGAAAGCCTGCCTGATGCGCGCCCGGTCCTCCTCATGAATCTCGGCAAACGAGTCCGTACCGCGCAGGTCTCTCGCATGACCGAAAAGCCGTTGATAGGAGGGGCTGTTGTAGATTCGTCGCCCTTCCAGGTCGAGCACCGCAATGAAGTCGCCAAGATTCTCGGCGATCAGGCGGAAGAACTTTTCCTGCTCGCGCAGGGCCTGTTCAGTCTCTTTTCGTGCCGCGATGTCAGTCACGACCGTGAGGACCACAGACGCCGTTCCTTCGCGTTTCAGCAGCAGCCCATCGAGCTGGGCGGAGAGACAGGAACCGTCGCCACGCAACAAGCTTGCTTCAAAACTCACCGGGCCTTTGCGCAGCGTCGGCCCGAAAAGGTTCCGGCTCAGCAAATCAATGTCGCCGGGTGCCACAAAACGAACGAAAGGCACACCCAGCAGATCTTTCCCATCGATTCTCAACAGTTCCGCGCCCGCTCGATTGACCTGGACAATTGCACCCTCCTCGGTAAGTTCGAAATAGGCGCTGGGTGCGAACTCGTAAAGATTGGCGAAGTGATCGCGCGCCGACTCGATCGCAGTCAGCGCGCGCTGCAACTCCACGATCTGCTGCTCCAGTCGAAGCTGACCGAACGGCGGTTGTGGCCTCGCCGCCTTCAATGAAGTACGCGCGTCGGCCGACCGCTTTCCTGGGCGGACGCTGTCACGCACGTCCCCGCCTGCTCGCCCCGAGCTGCTGGCTGGCATACGCCCAATTGAGGTAGGCGACACGCAACGCGACCAATTCGCGTTGCGCGTTCGGATCGCCCTGCGAAGCCCTCTCGAGTACCGACTCGAAACGCTTCTCGCTGGCAAAATCCAACTCCACGGCCGAAGTCGCCAGCGGCAGACCGATCATCTCATTGAGAGAAGGAATCATTTGTCAGATGCCATTTTGCCTTCTGGCCCTTGGCATTTCGGGTCCTTTGCAAATCAGTGGCTCGACATTCCACGCGCTTCCGGAAATGCCCTCCGGAATACGCAAGCAATCGAGTCAATGCACATTCGACGATACCAGGAACCCGCCAGACAGCGGGCGGCCCAAAATTAGATCATTCTGTGCCAACCAGACCAAACGGAAATACCGGCAGACAGGTATTTCAGCTACCGCCTTGCCGGTAGTTTCCCGTGTGCATCAGAACGCGATCCGCCAGATCGACCAGACTTCAGGGCAAGACCAGCCCGGTGCGAATGGCATATTTCGTGAGGTCCACCACGTTGTGCAATTTGAGCTTTCTCATCAGATTGCGGCGATGAACGTCGACCGTGCTTGGCGAAATGTGCAATTCGTTTGCGATGTCGGGCGCACTCTTGCCTTCGGCAAGCAGGGTTGCCACCTGAATTTCCCGCCGCGACAGCGGCTGATCGTCCGGGTCTCCCGACGGGGAGCGTCGGCTGCGCAGGCCGTCGGTCACTAGCGCGGTAACTTGAGGACAGAGATAGCTGCGCCCCTCGACCACACTGCGGATACCCTGCTTCAGCTCGGCGCCGGCCGCCGACTTGACGATATAGCCGCGGGCACCTGCATCGAGCATCTGCTGGACGATGCGTCGATCAAGATAGGTCGACAATGCCAGCACCTTGATCTCCGGATGTATGGCGAGCAGGCGCCGCGTAGTCTCTATGCCTGATTGCCCCGGCAGGGCGACGTCCATGACGACGACGTCGGGCAACAGCTCTTCAGCCATTCGCAACGCCGTCTCGCCATCGCCGACTTCTGCGACCACCTGCATGCCTTTGTCCTGCTCCAGCACCGTCCGCAAGGCCTCGCGCACCATCGTATGGTCATCGACAAGCATGATTCGGATCATCACGACTCTCCTATTGGGCAGTTAGACAGGGAACGGTCAGGGTGATCGTGGTGCCATTGCCGGGGCTGCTGTCGACCTCCATCGCGCCTCCGAGATTGACCATGCGTTCGTAGATCGAACTCAGGCCAAAACTGCGCTGCCCGGACATGGCGCCATGGTGATCGGCCGGATCGAAACCGCAACCGTCGTCGTCAACGACGAGCACCAGCTGGCTCTCGCTGCACAGGCAGGAGACGCTTGCATCGTTTACCCCGGCATGCTTCGCGACATTGATCAGAAGCTCGCGTACCGAACGATACAGCACCGCCTGAATTTCCTGGCCCAACGGCCTGTCGCAGAGATCGCCGTGGATCCGCACCGCGATGCCGTACACGCGCTCGATTTCATCGCCCAGCCACTCCAGCGCCGGCATCAAGCCCAGCCTGTGCAGGATCGGCGGACTCAGCTCCATGGTGATGGACCGCGCAGAGCGTTCGGCCTGATCCACCAGTGCCACGACCTCGTCCACTGACGAGGTCAGCGAGCCGGCGGCGAGCGTGGTCAGCTTGATCTTGATCACCGCCAGGAGTTGCCCGAGATTGTCATGCAGATCCTCCGCCAGCATGCGCCGCTCGCGTTCTTCGGTCATCGTCAGCTGCGCTGATAGCCGGCGCAGCTGTGTTGTCCGCTCCTGCACATTGGCTTCCAGGCTCGCCGCCATTTCACGCAATTGCTGCTCGGCCTCTTTACCCCGGGTGACATCGACCATGATGCCGCGCAACCAGCGCGGCTCGCCGTCCTCCACCACCACCGTGACCATGTCGTGTAGCCAGACCGTGCGGCCATCCCGCGCGATGAAACGGTATTCGAAGTCGTGCGGCATGATCTTCCGCGTGCAGGCCTCACAGTAGCCCGGCGCCCAGGTCTTGTCGTCGGGATGCAGGTGGTCCGCCCAGAAGCCCGGCTGCAGCCAGTCCCTGGCGGGATAGCCCAGCAGACGTTCCGCCTGCTGGCTGACGAAGGTAAAGGTAAATGTCTTTGCATCGGCCTCCCACACGATTCCGTCGGTGGTGTTGACGATGTCCCGGAACCGTTGTTGCGAAGCCTTGAGCGCATCCTCCGCCTTCCTGCGCTCGGTGATGTCTTTCATGGTCGCCATGTAGCCAACCACGCGGCCCTGAACATCCTTGACCACGGAGGGACTGACAATCACCGGGAAGCGCTCGCCGCCCTTGCGCATGAAGGTCAATTCAAGCGCATTCGTGTGGCCTGCCCGAACATTCCGAAACGCGGCCTGAATGGCTTCATGTTCTTCCGGCGGCCAATACGGATGCGGCAGTCCCGAACCGATCAGTTCCTCGCGTGAAAATCCGGTCATGCGGCAAAGCGCAGGGTTTACATCGAGGTGCACGCCATCCGTATCCACCACCGACAATCCGTCCTGCATGAAGCCGACCAGGCTGTTGGAAAACTGGACCGAGGCGTCCAGGGCGCCCTGCACCTGTTTGCGTTCCGTGACATCCGTCAGCACCAGGCGCAGCACCGGGGCCTTGCCCTCCTTGATCAGGCGCAGGCTATCCAGCCGGACGTCGATCCGCGACCTGTCCGGGCGCGACAGCATCACTTCGCTATTCAGCTTGGCATTCTTGCCCAGCGCAGACGTGAAATGCTGCTGCCAGCGGTCGCGGTCCCCGGCCATGACAGACAGGCTGAAGCGGCGTTTGAGCAGTCTGGCGCGATCCATCCCCAGCATTTCCGCACCCGTCAGATTGATTTCGGCGATCTGGCCCTTGTCGCTCAGCGTCAGATAACCGACGGGAGCAAAGTCATAGAAGTCGATGTAGCGGTCGCGCGATTCTTCAAGAGCGATCTGGGATTGACGCAAGGTCTCGTTCTGCATCTCCAGTTCGATTTGGTGCACCTGAAGTTCATGCAGCAATTCCTCGACCGGCCGCTGTGTGGCGGCAGCTCTCTGCGTGAGTTTTGCGGTGAGTCTGGCCTCCGCCTTCGCCCGCAGCTGCGGATCACGTTGCTGCTTTCCATCGCGCCCGTTCATGAGATCTCCAGCGTCTCGTTCACCAACATTTGCGGCACCCGCTCGGTGGCGTCCATGGTGGCATTACCCGCCTGAACGCCCTGCACCCGAATCATTGGCTTATATCCAGGGTAGTGCCCACCAGCCCGGTCACGCGTCCCCTGGCGTCGGCGATCGTCACCGCCCGGGAGCGCACAAGGTTGGTCGTACCGTCCGGACGCCTGATCCGATACTCGATGTCGCAGGGTACCTGCGTATCCACCGAGTTCTGTATTGCCGTGGCAACCCGTTTCCGATCTTCCTGGCTGAGGGCTTTCAGGACATCCTCCAGAGACATCGGCGTGCTGACCGGTGGATAACCGAAAATCCTGAACATCTCTGTCGACCAGCGTCCCTGGCCCGTCGGCACATCCAGTTCCCAGCTGCCCAGACCGGCAATCTCCTGCGCCGTCGCGAGCATGGCTTCACTTCGCTTCACCTTCTCACTGGCAAGCTTGAAATCGGTAACTTCGGTGAAGGTCAGCACCACGCCCTCGATGACGTTGTCCAGTGTCCGGTAAGGCTGAATGCGGGCCAGGTACCACGCCCCGTCCATGGTGCGCAACTCGCGCTCGATGGGGATCAGGGTGTCGAGTACGGCCTGGAGCTCGGCCTGCAGATCCTCACCCTCGATATTCGACTTGATGTCGCTCAGAGGGCGGCCGATGTCGGTGGCGATCAGGCGGTAGACCTTTACCGCCTCGCGGGTGTAGCGCCGAATGATCAGTTGGTGGTCGAGGAACAGGGTGCCGGTATTGACGTTGTCCAGCAGGTTCTTCATGTCGTTCTGAATCCGGCTCAATTGCTCGATCCTGGCATTCAGCTCGGCATTGACGGTGATCGTCTCTTCATTGAGCGATTGCAGTTCCTCCTTTGAAGTCTCCAGTTCCTCATTGGATGACTGGAGTTCCTCGTTGGTGGACTGCAATTCCTCGTTGGCCGACTTGAGTTCCTCGTTGGTGGCCTGCTGTTCTTCGATGGTGGCCTGCAGGTTCTCCTTGGCATAGGCAAGTTCGCGTTCCAGCTGCTCGATGCGCGCCGCTTCGGCTGGCAAGGCAGCGCGGCCTCCTCGCCTGGGTCTTGCCACCGGCTTGCCCGACTCGGGGACATCCTGAAAGCTCACCAGCAGCAGGCTTTCTCTGGCGGTAGCGCCGACCGCGGGCTCCGGCAGCACCCTCACGCTGAAACTGACCGTGGAAAATCCGCCGTTGGTCTTTACCGCCACTTCCTGGTTCAGCGTCGGCGCGGCCTGCGTCGCCGCATTGATGAGGGCCGTGCGCAGTTCCAGTTGCAGGCCCTCGCGCGCCATCTCGACCACATTGTTGGTCACCGGGCCGGGAGCCGGACGCAGGTAGCGACCCGTTTCGCCATGCACGTAGAGGATATTGCCCTTGAAGTCGGTCGTAACCGAGGCAGGGGCGTAGGACTGCAGCAGCATGCGAGTGCTGAGGTCGGCGATGTTGCCGGCCTTGGCCCTGCCGACCGCTCCCCTGTCGGGTGCTTTGACGCCCGAGTCCTGGCGGGGTGAAGTTACGGACAAGCTCGAATGGGTTGCGACCGCGGTGTGACTGGCCCGGTAGAACTTCCATTTGCGGTTGATGACCGGAAACAGTTCGGGATTGTCGGTGATGCTCTCCGAAGTCGAGAGAAACAATACGCCGCCGGGCTTGAGGGCATAGTGAAAGTTGATGATCAGGCGGCTTTGCTGCTCCGGCTCGAGATAGATCAGCAGGTTGCGGCAACTGAGCAGGTCGAGCTTGGTGAAGGGAGGATCCTTGATGACGTTCTGCACGGCAAACACCACCATCTCGCGGATATCCTTCTTGACCTTGTAGCCGCCATCGTTGTCTTGGTCCTTGATGAAAAATCGGCGCAGCCGCTCCGGCGTGATGTCCTGGGCAACATTGGGCGGGTAGTTTCCGCCGCGCGCGACCGCGATGGCGTCATCGTCGAGGTCGGTGGCGTAGATCTGGACGCCGAATTCCCTGTGGTTTTCCTCCATGTGCTCGCGCAGCAGCATGGCGATCGAATAGGCTTCCTCGCCCGTGGCGCAACCGGCCACCCAGACGCGGAATACGTAGCCCTCGGGCTTGTCCGCCAGGATTTTTGGCAGGATGTCCTGCTTCAGCGCAACGAAGGCCTCGGGATCGCGAAAGAAGCTGGTGACGTTGATCAGCAGTTCCTTGAACAGCGTTTGCACTTCGGCAGGGTGCTCCTTGAGATAGCGCGCATAGACCGCCAGATCCTCGATGTTGTGCTGCGCCATCCTGCGCTCGATGCGGCGGCCGATGGTGCTCTTCTTGTAGAGCGAGAAATCGTGGCCGGTACCGCTGCGCACTTGCAGCAATATCTGGTTCAGGCCGCTGACGGCCTTCCCCGATGTGATGGGTGCCTGCTTCTGGCGGTAGACGGACTGCCGCGTCAGCTCGATCAGCATCGCCGGCATGTTCTCCACCGGCAGGATATGGGTCGCGTAGCCGGCCGCAATGACGCTTTGCGGCATGCCGTCATATTTGGCGGTCGACGGTTCCTGCACCATGCAGACGCCGCCGGCGCCGAGAATCGC
Organism: Rhodocyclaceae bacterium; assembly: GCA_006218025.1. GTDB lineage: Bacteria > Pseudomonadota > Gammaproteobacteria > Burkholderiales > Rhodocyclaceae > Sulfuritalea. The sequence continues at coordinate 39,575 of VBWA01000028.1, forward strand.
GCGCAGACCGAGCGTGCCGTCGGTGGCGGTGCCGGAGAGGATGATGCCGATGGCACTTTCGGCCTGATCCTCGGCCAGCGAGCGCAGGAAGGCATCGATCGGCATGCGCTGCCCGCGCGCCTGCTCCGGCACGGAAAGTTGCAGCACGCCATGCAGGATGGCCATTTCGCGGTTGGGCGGAATGACATAGACGTGACCGGATTCGACCGCAACCTGATCCATGGCTTCCACTACCGGCATGGCGGTGGAGCGTTGCAGGATTTCCGTCAGGAGGCTTGCATGACCCGGATCGAGATGCGGAACCAGCACGAAGGCCATGCCGATGTCGGCCGGGCATGCGCGGAAAAATGCCTCAAAAGCCTCCAGCCCCCCAGCGGATGCGCCAATGCCGACAATGGGGAAGGCAGTGGCCGCAGTTTCCTTCACTTCAGCGGGCTCTGCGGGAACATTGTTTGCGATCTTCCTGGCTGTCACGGGCTTCCTTTTCTTGGCGCCGCCCTGACGGCGACCGTACTCCGCTTCCGGCCGCCATCGGTGGCGACGGCCTGCATATGCACTATACCCCGCCATGCCAATGGCTGAGAAATTCCAGGTGCGTGTAGACTGAACGTGCTGACAGAAGAAGGAAGGATGCAACCATGGATGAAGTCATCGGAAGCGACCAGCGCCACCCGGCAAAATACTGGCACGTGCTCGACGATGGCCGGTTGCAGTGCGATATTTGTCCGCGCGACTGCAAGCTCCACGAAGGCCAGCGCGGCGCCTGTTTCGTGCGTGGCCGCGCCGAAAACCAGATGGTGCTGACCACCTACGGACGATCCTCCGGCTTCTGCATTGACCCGATCGAAAAGAAGCCCCTCAACCATTTCTATCCGGGGTCGAGCGTGTTCTCGTTCGGCACCGCCGGCTGCAACCTGGCCTGCAAGTTCTGCCAGAACTGGGACATTTCCAAGCGCAGGCGCACGGCAGCAAGAGTGTCGCCTTCACCTACAACGATCCGGTAGTCTTTTTCGAGTACGCACTCGATGCGGCTGATGCCTGCCATGAACTCGGACTCAAGACCGTCGCCGTCACCGCCGGCTACATGCACGATGCGCCCCGGCGCGAGTTCTACTCGAAGATGGATGCGGCCAACATCGATCTGAAGGCCTTCACCGAAGACTTCTACGTCAAGCTCACCGGCGCCCACCTGCAGGCCATTCTCGATACGCTGGCCTATGTCCATCACGACACCGACTGCTGGCTGGAAATCACGACGCTGCTGATCCCGGGCCACAACGACTCCGACGCCGAAGTTACCGAACTGACGCAATGGGTCGCCCGCGAACTTGGCCCGGACGTGCCGCTGCACTTCAGCGCTTTCCACCCCGACTGGAAAATGGCCGACGTGCCGCCCACGCCGCCGGCGACCCTTGCCAAAGCCCGCCGCATTGCGCTCGACGCAGGTTTGCACTACGTCTACACAGGCAACGTTCATGACGTCGAAGGCGGCACGACGTATTGCCCCGGCTGCCACCACGCAGCCGTGGTGCGCGACTGGTACGATATTCGCCATTACGATCTGACGCCGCAGGGCAACTGCCCGAAGTGCGGACGGCAAATCGCCGGTCGCTTCGGAGAATTCAGCAAGCCCTTCGGTCCAAGACGCATCCCGGTACTCATGCAGGCCCACGCCTGACCCTCATCATGCTGAAAAAGACTGCAATCAGACGACCCATCGCCCTGGTGCTCGTTGTGCTCGGCGCCGCCCTGATGTTTCTGGCACCCGAGACCTGGGCCGGCCTGGCGCTTCTGGCAATCGGCATCTTGCTGGAAGTGGCCGGAATCGCGCTGCGCCATCGGGATTCCCAGCGACCGTAGGCGACAGGAGGTAGCGCGACGCTAGGGTTGTGATCGCGTCAGCGGAACAAAAGCCACCATCAGGATGCTGCGGCTGCTGACGGATCCATCGCCGCGTTTCTCGACCAGCATCAGTTGCTGTACGCCTCCCGGTTCTCCGACCGGGATGACCAGCCGACCGCCGGGTTTCAGTTGTTCGACCAGCGGCGGCGGAATATGCGGCGCGGCCGCCGTGACGATGATGCCGTCGAAGGGCGCATGTTCGGGCCATCCGTGATAGCCGTCGCCATGGCGCACCGTGACATTGCCGTAGCCCAGCTCTTGCAGCCGCTCGTTGGCGCTGCTGGCCAGCGCGCCGATGATCTCGATGCTGTACACCTGCTGCACGAGTTCCGCCAGCACCGCCGACTGATAGCCGGAGCCGGTGCCGACCTCGAGCACGATACTGTCCGGCCGAGGCTCGAGCAGATCGCTCATCAACGCGACGATGTAGGGTTGCGAAATGGTTTGCCCGTAGCCTATCGGCAGCGGACCGTTGGCGAATGCACGATAGCGATCGTAGGCGCCGACGAATCGCTCACGCGGCACCTTCGCCATGGCGGCCAAGACCCGCTCGTCGAGCGCCGCCTTGCCGATTTCGTAGCGGGTCAGCTCGACTTCATCGAGGATGTCGTGCAGCATGGTCTTGCGGTCCGCTGCCGTTCCGGATATTGAAAATCCATTCACCATGGCGCATACCCGCCCATTTCGTTTTCCATCATAGTAGCGGCTGGCGCAAGGAACAGGCGAAGTCTCGGCGAACGACTGACCGGAGTCATGGAATCGCCGGGGTGCAAGGGACAAGCACAATGGTGACGGCGACTTTTCGCTTCTATGAGGAATTGAACGACTTTCTGCCCGCCGAGAGGCGCCGGCAGGAATTCGCCGCACTTTGCGCCGAGAGCGCGACAACCAAGCACATGATCGAGGCCTTGGGCGTGCCTCACACCGAAGTCGAACTGATCCTGGTCAACGGCGAGTCGGTCGGTTTCGATCACCGGCTGCGGGATGGCGACCGCGTCGCGGTTTATCCGAAGTTCGAGGCCCTTGATATCACTCCCCTGCTCCGCGTCCGCGAACTGCCGTTGCGCAACCCGCGATTCGTCGCCGACGCCCATCTCGGAGCATTGGCCCGCCTGCTGCGCATGGCCGGCTTCGACACGCTCTACGACAATCTCTACCAGGACCGCGAGATTGCGGACACCGCCGGGCGGGACGGCCGCATCGTGCTGACGCGCGATCGCGAACTGCTCAAACTGCGCAGCATTACGCACGGCTGCTATGTCCGTGCCATAGAGCCGGTGCAGCAGTTGCGGGAGATCATGGATCGCCTCGACCTGGCGCGCAGCGCCCGGCCCTTCAGCCTTTGCCTGGTGTGCAATGCGTCGCTGCGGCCCATCGACAAGGCGGCCGTGCTCGAAAGATTGCCTCCTTCGGTTCGAGACGGCCACGAGCATTTCACCACCTGCGACGTCTGCCGTCGCATCTTCTGGAAGGGTTCGCACTGGCGGCGGATGCAGTCAGTGCTGGATGGGTCACTGCAGGCAGTTGCCACCGATTTCTGCCGCAGCTGCGGCGATGGTCAATGATCTTCGAGGTGCGGGACCGATTCCTCGGCGGGTTGGCCGGTCTCGGGATCGATCCAGTCGGCGATGCCGATCTCGCTCTCGGCTTCCTCCAAAGATTCGCCGGCCTCGAGATTTGCGCCACCGCTTTCCATGTCATCGACCGCCTCGATCAGCGTCGCGAAGGGGCCGAATTCCTCGCCGCTTGCCCTGTGTTGCCAGTAGAAGCCGTCCGGGCGCTCGATGATGCGCGTCTTGTCGTAGTCGGGTGGAGTTTCGGGGATTGCGATTGCCATGCTGCTACTCCTTTTTCATCCTTGCGAAAATCGTTTGATCTCTTCTTCTGAGATTCGCGCCGCGAGCGCACTACTGCACAGACGGGTCGATAGAAGAATACACCCGCCACGTTCCGGATACCGCATGAAAATACACAGCCCCTTCAATGCCCAGGCTCCGCAGGGAACAGCCAGGCGGCAAGTCCGTAAAGGGCCGCCGCCAGCAGCAGCACCGCGGCATAGCCCCAGTGGATGGCGAGCAGCGTCGCCAGCAGCGTCGCCACCACCGAGGCGAAGCCGTACGGCAAGCCCAAGCGGAAAGGGCATGCCGAGCCAGAATGCCAGGGGCGCGATCAGCAGCATGGTGAGCAGGATCTTCCAGCCGTGCGCCAGCCCCATGGCCTCGGCCAGCAGCGAGGGTAGCAGCAAGGCGTAGACGCCGGCCGTTACTGCAATGGCAGCAAAGGGCCAGCGCGCCGCCGGCGCAAGGCGTGCCGAAAAACGGGCACCGAGGCCGGCGAACACCAGAAAGGCCGACAGCACGATGGCCGCCGCGTAGAGCGGGTGGCTGAGGAACAGGCCAAAACGCTGCAGCAGGGGAATCTCGATCGCCATGAAGCCGAGGCCGAGCGCGAGAAAATAGCCGGGCACCCGCCGGCGCAGTTTTGCCGGCGCGGCGGCGAAGGCCTGCCGGGTGCCGGACAGCGCCAGCGGCAACAGGATCAGCAGCAGGCTCACCACCACCGCCTGTACCAGTGCCATCACCAGCACCAGGTAGCCCCAGTCCAGCGGCGGCAAGCCGCCGCGCGATCGAAGTGCGAGCAATTCCGGCAGGGTGTGCCACCTGAAGAAGTGAAAGAAATAGGGACGGTCATCGGTGGCCGGCGTCAGGTCGAACTTGTAGCGTTCGACGAAATTCATCCGCTCGCGGCCGAGCAGTGCCTGGGTGCCGCTGAAGAAATCGTCCCGTTCCAGCAGGTTGAAGGTGTTCGCTTCGTTCGCAACGATGCCGTCGACATGAACGATGTCGAATGAGCGCAGCCGGCAGAAGCCCCTGAGGGCGCTGATCTCGGCCGCCGAAAAGGCGCCGTTCCTGACCAGCAGCGTACTCGTGCTCCAACTGCGGATCATGGCCAGCGAGCGACCCGGATCGGCCACGCCGCGACGCTCCAGTGCCGCACGGGTGGTGGCGAAGAGCCGCAGGCTGTCGCGCGGCGGCAGGGAGACCCAGCGCGTGAAGGCCAGCAGCCCGCCGGGGGCCAGCCGTTGCAGGTAGCTTTCAAGCGCCTCGACGGTGTAGAGATGGCTCTCGTTCAGCGAGCCGAGACCCGCGGCGCTGGAGCCAGAGGAATCGAGCATGGCCACCTGAATCAGGTCGTAGCTGTCGCGACCGGCCGCGACGAAGCCGCGCGCCTCGGCGATATGCAGATGCACGCCCCGCGCGCTGTAGGGCCGCCCGGAAAACTCCGCCAGATCCTCCTGCACCAGCGCCGCGATCTGCGCGTCGAGCTCCACGGCATCTACCCGCTGCGCACCGTGCACCAGTGCCTGCAAAACGTCGCCGCCGGCGCCGGCACCAAGCACCAGTACGTGCGGTCGATCCAGCAGGCGGTAGGGCAGCGCCGACGTGGTGTCACGCAGATAGGCAAGCGGCGCCGTGCTTCCATCATGGCGAGTCACCGCTCCCGCTGCCTGGCCGTCCACGAAAAGCCCCAGCTGCGGAGGCGGACCGACGGCGGCGTTCAGGCTCAGGCCCGGGGCGTGGCGCAAAGGCGCCAGAGGGCTTGCCACCGCCGTGACCACGCCCAGCGGGCTGGCGCGCTGCGCCACGACATGGGCACCCTTGACGCGCAGCGCCTGGCTCAGGTCCTTGTAGTCCGAGGCAAGCAGTTCAAGCGCCGGCGCCGGCAGCAGCCACGGTCCGGCGAGCGCGGCCAGCGCGAGCACGGCCGCCCAACGCCTGGCCGTCGGCCATGCCGCGAGTGCCGCCGCCGCAAGGCCGAGCGCGCAGATGACGCGCAGTGCATCGGCCGGATGCAGGAAGAACAGCACCGCGAGCAAACCCAGACTGCCGAGCCCGGCGCCGAGGATGTCGGCGCCATAGAGTTGCGCAATGTGCTTGCCGAATGCACTGTAGGCGATGCACAGCGCCGTGGCAGCGCAGAAGAAGGGAATCAGGAGCAGCACATAGATCGCGGCCAGGCCAATGAACTGCGCGGGGTTCCAGACAATTTCGAGGGCGTTGAAGGGTACCCGCTCGGCGGCGGTGAAGCAGCCCACGGCGGCCACCGCGAAGGCCGCCGCGGCAAGGGCGAAACTGCCGGGATAAGCCGCCAGCAGCGGGCGTCTTGCCAGTGTAACGAAGGTGCCGGCCGCGCCGATGCCGAGCAGCGCCACGCTGATGGCGAGGTAGGCGAAATGGTGCCACTGAATGATGGCGAACAGTCGCAGCAGCAGCAGTTCGTAACCCAGCGCGGCAGCCGACAGCGCGGCGACGGCGGCCAGTGGAGGTCGCTGCATCATGTACCGGGAATTTTCAATTGCGCGGGCTGGTGAGCGGCACAAAGACCACCGTCATCACTTGCCGCATCGTCAGCGTGCCGTCGTGGCGCTTCTCTACCAGCAGCAGTTGCTGCGTCTGGAAGGCGGGGCCGACGGGGATCACCAGGCGTCCGCCGGGTTTCAACTGCCGCACCAGAGGCGGCGGCACATGGCTTGCGGCGGCAGTCACCACGATCGCATCGAAGGGCCCCCGCTCCGGCCAGCCATCGTAGCCGTCGCCGATCTTTGTCGCGATAGCCGCGTAGCCCAGCCGCCGCAGTCGTTCGGTAGCTTCCCGGGCGAGCGGCTCGACGATCTCGACGGACGACACCCTCGCGCCGAGTTCGGCGAGCACTGCCGCCTGGTAACCCGAGCCGGTACCGATCTCCAGCACCGTATCGCCAGCGCCGACTTTCAGCAGATCGGTCATCACGGCGACGATGTAGGGCTGGGAGATGGTCTGCCCGTAACCGATGGGCAACGGCCGATTGCCGTAGGCGTCGAGACGGAACGACAGGGGAACGAACTCGTGTCGGGGCACGCGACCCAGCACGCCGAGCACCCGGGGATCGACGTTCTGCCTGCCGGTCCCCGCGCCGAAGTCCCGTGACATCGACACAATCTCCGCCACCATCGCCTGCCGTTCCCGGGTCATGCCGTCGTCGGCCAGGACGGAGGAGTCGAGCAGCAGCGCGAACGCGATTGCCAGCCAGCGCAAACTGACTCGCCGGAATTGCCTGTTCATGATTCCTGCCGAAAATGCCATTGGCGATGCCTGTCAGCAGGTCACGTGGAACAGGCCGACAACCGAGCCGTGCGCCTTGTTCCAATGCGCTATGGCTGCCGGCGTGGGCGCCAGATCGACCGCCACTCCCTTTTTCGCGAAATAGTCGGCGGCCTCGCCCGACAGCGTGACCATGCCGTTCTGCCCGGCGCCGACGATCAGCCGCTCGGCGCCCTTCTCGAAAATGTACTCGGCTTCCGCCAGCGAGATGGTGTGGGAGGTTCCATAGACGGCCTTGGAGAGCTTCTTCCTGCGCTTCGTCACCTCTCCGGAAAGCCGGATCAGCACATCATGTTCGATGCGCTCGCCATCGATGGTGATGGAGCCGAATTCGGTGCCGTCGATTTTGGGTTTCATTGGCTGCTCCTTTCACTGAGGGGAGTCCCGGTCGCCTGATGCGCCAAGCCTATCCCTTGACGCAGATCACAGGCGACAGGCGCGCCACCTTGCCGGCCAGCCCCGCGCGGTCGGCGGCATCGACCACGGCCGTGACATCCTTGTAGGCCAGCGGCGCCTCCTCGGCGACGCCGCGCGAACTCGAGCTGCGGATCAGGATGCCGCGCGCCGCCAGTTCGTCGACCACCGCGCGGCCGTGCCAACGACGAGCCGCTTCGTGACGGCTCATCGCGCGTCCGGCGCCGTGGCAGGCGGAGCCGAAGGCGCGCTCTGCAGTGCCGGCACTGCCGGCGAGGATGTACGAGGCCGTGCCCATGCTGCCGCCGATCAGCACCGGCTGCCCGACATGCGCGTATTCGTGCGGCAGTTCGACATGTCCCGGCCCGAAGGCCCGCGTCGCGCCCTTGCGATGCACGAACAGCCGCCGCTTGCGGCCGTCCACCGTATGCGTCTCTTCCTTGCAGGTGTTGTGCGAGACGTCGTACAGCAGCGGCAGGTGCGCGCCGGGAAACACCTCGGCGAAGGCCTGCCGCGCCAAGTGGGTGAGGATCTGCCGGTTGGCCAGCGCGCAGTTGATGGCCGCGCGCATGGCGCCCAGGTACCGTATCCCCAGCGCCGACTTCAGCGGCGCGCAGGCCAGTTCGCGATCGGGCAGCGCGATGCCTGCCGCCGGTGCGGCCAGCACCATCTCGCGCAGGAAGTCGGTGCCGATCTGGTGCCCGAGGCCGCGCGAGCCGCAATGGAGGCTGACCACGACGTCGCCGACGGCCAAGCCGTAGGCGCGGGCGGCCGCTTCGTCGAAGATTTCGCTCACCACCTGCACTTCGAGGTAGTGGTTGCCCGAACCCAGCGTGCCCATTTCGTCGCGCTGGCGCTTCTTCGCCTGGTCCGACACGGCGCCGGGATCGGCGCCTTCGACACAGCCGAATTCCTCGATGCGGGCGAGGTCGGCATCAAGGCCGTGACCCTCCTCGACGGCCCAGCGCGCGCCGCCCCGAAGCATCGCCGCCATCCCGGCCGGATCGAGCCGGATGCCACCGGTGCTGCCGATACCGGCGGGAATGCGGGCAAACAGCCTGTCGGCCAGACGCGCCTTTTGCGCTTCGATGTCGGCGAGCTTCAGCCCCGTGTGCAGGGTGCGCACGCCGCAGGAAATGTCGAAGCCGACGCCGCCGGCCGAGACCACCCCACCTTCGTCGGCATCGAAGGCGGCGACGCCGCCGATCGGAAAGCCGTAGCCCCAGTGCGCGTCGGGCATGGCATAGGAGGCGGTGACGATGCCGGGCAGGCTGGCGACGTTGGCGACCTGCTCGCGCACTTTCTCGTCCATGCCTGCGATCAATTCGCGCGAAGCGAAGATCACACCCGGCACGCGCATGGCTCCGGCCCTCGGCAACTCCCATTCGAATTCGCCGCGCTGCTTGAGATTCTTCAGGTCCATGCCGCCCTCACACGTCAACGACGCACTGCGCCAGCCACCGCCCGTCCGGCTCGCGCCGCACCGCCAGTTCGCAGAATGATGCGCCCTTGACCTCGGCCGCGGGCTGGTGTCGCGCCACGTCTACCGGCTCGCCCCAGACGATGGCGCTCAGGTGGTTGTGATCGATGGTGACTTCGAAACGCGAGAACAGCATGTGGCGCGTCGCCATTTCATAGACCAGCGCATTGAGCCAATCCACCAGCAGCATCTCTTGATCCGGCGCCGTGCATTCGATGTTCACCGTATCACCAGCGCCGACTTTTGCCGGATCGCAGATCGCGGCCGTCATGGCCGTGGCCGCGCCGGCGAAGGCTTCGCTCAGGGTGGCGCCGCTGCCGCGCACGCCGATGTCGGCTTCATGCGCGAAGGTTTCCCAGCGGGTTTCCGGATTCATCGCCGCACCTGTTCCAGCAGAAGCCGCAACTCGGGCAGCGGCCGCGTGTTGAGCACGTCCGTCGCTGCCAGCCAGCCGCGCCGCGCCTGACCGATGCCCAGGCGAAGGTGGACGAAGTCGTCGCGGCTGTGCGCATCCGAATTGATCGCGACCAGCACGCCCTCCTCTTTCGCCATCATGCAGTGGCTGTCGAGCAGGTCGAGCCGCTCAGGGTGCGCGTTCAGCTCGAGGAAGCAGCCGCGTTGCCGCGCCTGGCGGATGATGCGCAACATGTCGACATCGTAGGGCTCGCGACTCTCGATGACGCGGCCGGTGGGATGCGCCAGCAGGGTGAAATACGGATTGTCCATCGCGCGCAGGATGCGCTCGGTCTGCCTTGCCCGCGGCAGATCGAAGCGGCTATGCACGGCACCGATGACGAGGTCGAGCCGGGCGAGCGAGGCATCGGGCAGATCGAGGCTGCCGTCCTCCAGGATATCCACCTCGATGCCCTTCAGCAGCACGATGCCGGCCAGCTTTTCGTTCAGACGGTCGATAGCGTCGCACTGGTCGGCGAGCCGGCGCGGATCGAGGCCATGTGCCATGGCCAGCCGCCGCGAATGCTCGGTGATGGCGAGGTAGGACAAACCCAGCGCCTTGGCCGCCAGCGCCATTTCCTCCAGCGTATGGTGGCCGTCGGTGGCCCTGGTGTGCGCATGCAGGTCGCCGCGCAGATCGGCCAATTCCACCAGCTGCGGCAACCGGCCGGCACGCGCCGCTGCAATCTCGCCGCGGTCCTCGCGCAGCTCCGGCGCGATCCAGGGCAGACCGAGCGCCTGATAGACGGACTCCTCGCTGGCACCGGCAATGCGTTCGCGGCCGCGGAAGACGCCATACTCGTTGAGCTTGAGGCCCTGCTCCTGGGCAAGGCGGCGCAGCGCGATGTTGTGCGCCTTGGAGCCCGTGAAATAGCACAGGGCCGCCCCATACGCCGCTCTTTCGACGACGCGCAGATCCACTTGCAGACCGCATTTCAGCACCACGCTGGCGCGCGTCGGCCCGTGAGAGAGCACCTCGGCCGCCTCGTCGAAAGCGATGAAGCGCGCCATGACGGAACTACCGGCCGCGGCAATGACCAGAATGTCGAGGTCGCCGACCGTCTCGCGGCAGCGCCGGTAACTTCCCGCCACCTCGACGCGGCTCACTCCGTATGCGCTGGCGAGCCAGGCCACCAGAGACTCGGCGTACTGCGCTGCGGTGATGAGCTTGATGCGCCGTGCCTTGGACAGATGCGCCTCGACCGCCTGCAGGATATTGGCCTCCATCTTCGCGCCGAAGCCGGGCAGGTCGCGGATGCGGCCATCGCGGGCGGCCCGCGCCAATTGCTCCAGCGTTTGCACATCGAGTTCGTGCCAGAGCATGCGCACCCGTTTCGGCCCCAGCCCCGGCACATGCAGCAACTCGGTGATTGCCGGCGGCAGCTCGGCATGCAGCTTGTCCAGTGCACGGCATCTGCCCGTATCGACGATTTCGCGCATCTTGCCCGCGAGGTCGTCGCCGATTCCGGGCAGATCGGTCAGATCTTCGTCACGCGCGACCATGGCGCGGACTTCCCGGCCCATTTCGCCGACGATGCGCGCGGCATTGCGGTAGGCGCGAATGCGAAACGGGTTGGCCTGCTCGATCTCCAGCAAGTCGGCCATTTCGGTGAAAATCGCGGCGATGTCGGCGTTGTGGGTGGGCATCTCAGCCTCGGTGCAAACCTGCCTGTCGGTCCCTCAGGAAAGGCCAGTCCGGATTGATGGCGGTCACCCTATCAACGGCGCCGTTGATAGTACCCGATCAGTTCGGAGCGACCGAGGACGTGGCCTTGCATGGCCTTTTCCAGCGCCGCCTTGGTGGGCAGTTCCAGGTCCGGCAGCACCACGTCCAGCGCAAATAGCTTGTGAATGTAGCGATGCCTGCCGACGGGCGGGCAGGGTCCGCCGTAGCCCGTACGTTGCCAGTCGTTCAAGCCCTGCCGGGCTCCCGGCGGCAGATCCTTCACCGCAACGCCTTCGGCCAGGGCCGCGGCGCCAGGTGGAATGTTGTAGAGAACCCAATGTACCCAGGTCATTCTGGGTGCCGCGGGGTCCGGGGCATCCGGATCATCGACAAACAGGGCGAGGCTTTTCGTGCTGGCAGGTAAACCTGTCCAGGACAGTTGCGGCGAGAGGTTCTGCCCCTCACAGGTGAGACGTGACGGGAGCATGCCGTCGGGCATGAATGATCCCGAGTGGAGTGCGAACGACATGGGGTTTTCTTTGCTGCTGTCGAGGGGCATCAAACCCTCCGCTGCCGCGGCGGAGAAGGCAACAAGGACAGCCAACAGACCGATCGTCCAGTTTTCGGCATCACGGCAGGATCGATATTTCACGACTTCACGATTCCGGCGAAACGCAATTACTACTGCACGGATTCAGGAGGTCCAAGTGGCCCGGGACGGCAGAAGACTAGTCGCGAATCTCCACCAGGGCTTCCACATCGGCCTCGGCCTGAAACCAGTCCGACATTTCGTTTCCCGGAACAAAGCCGCGCTGCTCGGCGCGGAAATAGGCGGCCTCTGCGATCATCTGCTCGCGTGGGCAATCGTAACCGGCAGAGGATGGCGGAGCGAACGTGTTCGCTCCCCGCGCCTGCTGCCCCGAACCATTGCCCTTGGCCTTGCTCACCGGCTCACTCCTGGTCTTCATTTTCTTCTCCTGTTCATTATTCGGTTGCCTGGAAATACTGGCTGGCAGCGAAAAGCAGTAATCACCTTCGTAAATCGGGAAGGCAGAATTCACTGGCCTCGCGCCTTCAGCAGCAGACCCTCTGTTGCTGGCAGCGCCATCGGCTAACGGCAGGTGCGCTGCGTACCGAGACGTCCGTTGATAAACAGACTCCATTGCATCCCTTCCCACCCGGAACTACGCCTCATTCGCCGCTTCGGGTCGCCTGACATTGAGGAGAAAGGTCTCCTGTCCGCCCCTCATGAGTCGGGACAGGTTGAGTTCGACCGGGAACCTTTGTCCGCCGGCATCGACCGCCTCAAATCTGCGCCATTCACCTTCTCCGCAGAGATAGACCAAATATCTCGCGGCATAGCTCGGCGAACTCCCTCCGAGATGCAGGCCCGCGATGCAGTCCGAAATCGGCCTCCCGACAAGTCCAGGCTGGCTCGCGCCAAGTACTCTTTCCCCTGTCGCGCCGCAACTGCGAATTCTGCCCATTCCGTCCAGAACCAGGCTCCCGTACTCGCCTCCGTTCACAAGCTTCGCGCCAGCATGAAACATGTCAGGCGTCAATCCGTCTTGTTGCATTCCCACTACGCCGTGTCCGATCATGATTAGTACTTCCCCCCCGGAATATTTCGGCACGTGCCGGAAGGCAGGTGCACACAAAATCTCCAATTCAAAACATATTCGGCATAGGCGATAAAGGGAATACCGCAGTCGCCGTATTCTGAATACCCGGATGCCGGTACTTTTTTTGTTGCCCCCTGCTGCGGCGAACGGCGCCAGGGTGCCGCCCAGAGGCTTCTCCGCCGACTCGCCCGATTTTCAATCCGGCGATCCCAACGAAAAAGCGCCCCTGGCAGGGGCGCTTTTTCGGGTCTGCCGGCAGGGATGAGGCCCGGCGAATTAAAGACTATTGGCGGCGCATTTCCCGGCGACCGGGCGCCATCCGGCCCGGATAGAGGTCGCGCCCCGCGTCATGGACATCACGACGCAACTGACGCCGCTCTTCGGGTGACAGGCGATTGCCTCGATCGTGCGGCATGACATCCCGCGGAGACAACTGTTCGGGCCGCTGTTCGACGGGCATCATCCGTTGCGGGCCGCTACCGTCCCGTGCCGGCGGAGGACGAACCGGCTCCTGCGCGGAGGAGCCAATGGCCAAAAGCCACATGACACTCCCCACGACCGCCCATTTCACCCTGCGTTTTGCCGTCACAGCCGAACCTCTATCATCTTCAATGGAGGATATTGTAAACCTGCTGGCCGGCAAGATGGCTGGCCGCCATCAGGTGATCGACGCCAGCCTGCGGTTCGGCGCCCCACAAAGCCAGCCCTGCGGCCAACGCCATACTGAAGAACAGTGCTTTCATGATTGCCTCCGATATCCAGATTTTTGCCCGGTGCCGAGCTTTCAGGCACGCTTGCATTCTGGGCGGGGGCTGTAAGCCAAATGTTGCCGCCAGCCCGGCTTTGTAATCGTTTGTAAAGGCTGCTGGCGGGATGCCGGCGATCCGGCTAGGATTCGCGCCATGAAGGATTTCAAAGCCAAGATTCTGGTCGTCGATGACGACCTTCGCCTGCGCCAGCTGCTCGAGCGCTACCTCTCCGATCAGGGTTTCACGGTCAAGGCAGTACCCGACGCGCCCGGCATGGACCGCGCGCTGGAGCGCGAGCTTTACGATCTGATCGTGCTCGACCTCATGCTGCCGGGCGAAGACGGCCTCGCCATCTGCCGCCGGCTGCGCGGGAGTGCCAACCCGGTGAACATCATCATGCTGACGGCCAAGGGCGACGACGTCGATCGTATCGTCGGCCTTGAAGTCGGCGCCGATGACTATCTGCCCAAGCCCTTCAATCCCCGCGAGCTGGTGGCGCGCATCCACGCCGTGCTGCGCCGTCGCGCGGCGCCACCGCCTCCCGGCGCCCCGGCGATCAGCGAAGAGAGCGTGAGTTTCGGCAAGGTGCGGATCAACCTGGCGACGCGGGAGCTTGAACGCGAGGATGTCTCCACCCTGCTGACCACGGGCGAGTTCGGCCTGCTGCGTGTCCTGCTGGAGCATCCGCGCCAGCCGATGAGCCGCGACAAGCTGATGGAACTGGCGCGCGGCCGCGAATATGAGGTCTTCGATCGCGCCATCGACGTACAGATTTCGCGCCTGCGCAAGCTGGTCGAGGAAGATCCCGGCAAGCCGCGCTACATCCAGACCGTGTGGGGCTTCGGCTACGTCTTTGTTCCCGACGGGAAAAAACACGAATGATTCCATACGCATTGAAACCGATACTTTGTCGGCTTCGCCTTGCCGTGCCAAAGCACTGTCTGCGGCTCGCCTTCGCGTCTCGCTTCCAATGCGGGCTGGAATGAGGCTGCTGCCGCGCTCGCTGCTGTGGCGCACGTTCCTGTTCGTCGCGCTGCTGATGATGCTTTCGGTCGCGGCATGGTTCGCCATTTTCAGAAGCTACGAGCGCGAACCGCGCGCCCGGCAACTGGCGCAGACCCTCGTGAGCGTTGCCAACCTGACGCGCGCGGCACTGATTTCCGCCCGTCCGGAGGCGCGCCGCGAGTTGTTGCGCGACCTGTCCGACCGCGAAGGAATTCACATTTACCCGGCCGATGCGGCGGATCGCGTCGCCCCGCTGCCCGACCGGCCCTTCCTGCGTCTGGTGGAAGAACTGGTCCAGGAGCAGATGGGGCCGGGAACCCGACTGACACTGGAGCGGGAGGGCGAACGCGCCCTGTTCATCAATTTCCGCGTCGATGACAGCGACGAAGGCGGCTTCTGGCTGGCCCTGCCTCGCGAACGCATCGATCGCGTGTTTCCGCTCGGCTGGCTGGGCTGGGGAGTGGCGGCGCTGCTGCTCTCTCTGGTCGGCGCCTGGTTGATCGTCTACCGCATTACCCGCCCGCTCAAGGCCCTGGTGTTGGCCGCGCGCAAAGTCGGCGCCGGCGAGACGGCGACCCGCCTCGACGAAGGCGGACCGTCCGAACTGGCCACGGTCGCCCATGCCTTCAATCAGATGAGCGCCGACTTGGCGCAGATGGACCAGGACCGCGCCCTTATTCTCGCCGGCATTTCGCACGACTTGCGCACGCCGCTGACGCGCCTGCGCATGGGCATCGAAATGGCGGCCGACGAAGGCCTGCGCGAAGGCATGACCGTCGACGTCGAGGAAATGGACAAGACCATCGGCCAGTTCCTCGACTTCGCCCGCTCGGAGGGCGGGGAGGCGCAGCAGGACGTGGATGTCGCTGCCCTGCTGGGCGAGCTCGCCGCGCAATACCGGCGACGGGGATTCCAGGTTGAATTCACCGTACCGCCAGCGCCGACTTTTACAAGGACGGTTTCGGTGCGGCCGCAAGGCCTGCGCCGCGCCATCAGCAACCTGATCGACAACGCGCTGCGCCATGCCGGCAACCAGTCGCCGGTCGAACTGGCCGTGGGCGCCGCGCCGGGCGAATTCAGCATCGAGGTGAGCGACGATGGACCCGGCATTCCGGCCGAGGAGGTGGAGCGCATGAAGCGTCCCTTCGCCCGGCTCGAAGCCGCCCGCACCAATGCCGTCGGCGCCGGACTGGGGCTCGCCATCGTCGATCGCGTCGCGCGCTCGCACAACGGCCGCCTCGAACTGCTGCCGCGCCCCGGCGGCGGGTTGATTGCCCGGCTTGTGCTGCCTGCGCCCGACCAACCACCCTCCACTGCCTCATGAACGACACTTCCACACCCTTTTCCCGCATCGGCGGCGAGCCGGCCGTGCGCCGGCTGGTCAAGCGCTTCTACGAACTGATGGATACGCTGCCCGAGGCCTACGGCATCCGCAAGCTCCACGCCGCCGACCTTGCCGGTGCCGAAGAAAAACTCTTCATGTACCTGTGCGGCTGGCTCGGCGGCCCGCAACTCTACGTCGAGAAATTCGGCCACCCCAAGTTGCGTGCGCGCCATCTGCCGTTTCCGATAGACAGCGATGCTGCCGAACAGTGGATGCTGTGCATGCGCCAGGCTATGGCCGAAGTCATCTCCGACGAAGGCTTGCGGTCAGCACTGGACAAGTCTCTCAATGACCTCGCCTACCACATGCGCAATCGCAACGATCCGCCCGCGGCTTAGAGGTCGCTGCTTGCCTGCTGACGGCGCAAGGCCAGAGCATGGCGGTGCCGCGCCATCAGGCGCGGGTCGGTGACGATGAGGCCGATGGTCTCGCCGATCACCATCACCACGCCCAGCACCGGCAGCACCAGCATCAGGCCGGAGATGCCGGCCACGGCGCCGCCGACGAATATCATCAGCACCGTAACCAGCGGGTGCAGTTCGAGGCTCTTGCCGATGGTCAGCGGCATATAGACGAAGTCGTCGAGCAGTCGCACTCCGACGAACAGGGCAATCGCCCAGTAGGCCATTCCCGGCGCATCCGGAAAGTCGGTCGCGGCCACCAGCACCACCAGCAAGCCGCCGAGGATCGAACCGACATAGGGCACCCAGGCCAGCACGGCGCAGATCAGGCCCAACGCCAGCGGGCCGGGAATGCCGAGCGCCCACAAGCCGGCGGCGAGCGTCAGGGTATCGAGCACGGTCAGGCTGATCAGGCCCATGAAATAGGCGCGCGCAGTGCGATCGATCTCGTGCAGCAGATACAGGGTCTTCTCGAAGAACGCGTTGGGCACCGCGGCGCTCAGAAAACGCTTGAAGCGGCGCCCGTCGCGCAGGAAGAAGAAGGCCAGAAACGGCGCCAGCATCAGCGAGGGCGCCCAGGCCATGATGCCGATGGCGACCGGCTCCAGATGATCGGCAACGGTGCCTGCGCCCTGCGCCAGTCGCGCCGCCACGGTATCCGCGAGACGCGCGCCGGCCAGCGTCGGCCAATGAGCCTCGATACTGCGCAGTGAATTGTCGAGCAGTTGCAGGCCGCCCTCCACATAGCGGCTCACGTTCTTGTCGGCCAGCTGCGCAGTCAGCCAGGGCGTCAGGGCGATACCGAGGACCAGCAACAGCGCCAGGAAGCCCAGGGTGACCAGAGTTGACGCTGCATCGCGGCTCATGCCCCGGTAGATCAGCAGCTTGACTGGCGGGTACAGAAAGTAATACAGGATCAGCGCGAGCAGAAAAGGCACCACCAGCCACAGCATTTTCTGGAAGACCAGAAGCAGCAGGCACGTCGTGGCAATGATCGCAGCCCAGACCACGGGACCGGAGCCATGGTTGCTCCGCTGCCCCGGTTCCGGCGAGTCGATCGCTGCACTCACGGCCGGGCGCTACAGGAGGTGGTGGTAGGCACCCACCGTGAGCGCCATGTCGCGCATGCGGGCACCGAGGTGGCGCGCCAGCTGGCGCGAGATCTTCGAGGCGATGCGGGCGTGGGTATCGAGCAGGCCGACGAAATCATCGCGAAAAAACACGATCAGCTGGCAAGGCGATGCCGCCCGGGCCTGCGCCGAGCGCGGCGAATCGTCCAGCAGCGCGAGCTCGCCGAAGAAGGTGCCGGGACCGAGTTGCGCGACGCGCCCGGAATCCCCCTGTCGGCGTCGGGGATGGGAGACCGCAGGATCATTGCCGCCGGCTGGCGCTGCGCGCGCTGCATCCCAGTGCTCATGGCGGGAAATCAGCACTTCGCCCGACGCGATGATGTAGATCGCCTGCCCTTCCTCGCCTTCATCGAAGATCACCTCGCCATCGAGGAAATCGCGCTCGTGCAGCAGTCCATCGACGATCTGCAACTCGGCCGGCGTCAGATTGACGAACAGACTCAGCTGGTGCAGACGTTCGAGGCGCGGCGATGTCTTGCTGGGGCGAAACAGGCTGACCACGATATCCTCCAAACAATGACAGGATTCTAATTCAAACGGCTTCCGGCTCGGCAAGCGGGAAGCTGGCCAGCGTCTTGTAGCTCGCCGCGGAAGGATGCAGGCGGGTCTCGACCAGGGAAAATTCGCTGGCCCGCCAGAGGATAGGCGTTTCCAGCCTGGGCAGCGATCCGCAGCGGGCCCGGCGCGCCAGCGTGATGTGCGGCACCAGGTCTGCCCCGGAACGATGGTCGATGGTGAAGCCGGCGGCGCGCAGCGCGTCGGCCAACGACGCGGCAAGCCGGCGCAGCGGCTGCGGCACCTCGCGGCAACCGGCCCACAGGATGCCCCGCTGCGGCCAGAAGCCCAGCCGGTCGAGGCTCAGGTCGAAGGCTTCGGCACGAATCCCGGCGGCAATTTCTCCCAGCTTGGGAAGCTGGGTCGGCGTCACCGAGCCGACGAAGGCCAGCGTCAGATGCAAGGCCGCCGGGTGCATCACCCGGCCGCCGCGAGGCGTCAGCTCGTGCGCCAGCGCAGACAGATGCGAAGTCGCCTCGTGGTCGGGCCATAGCGCAAAGAACACCCGATGCGAGTGCGCCTCGGTCATGCCCCTTGCCCGGCGCGAACCAGAAGCGCCACCGCATGCGCCGCGATGCCTTCACTCCGGCCTTCGAAACCCAGGCGCTCGTTGGTCTTTCCCTTGACGTTTACGGCCTCGGCCGCAATGCCGAGGTCGGCCGCGATGTTGGCGCGCATCGCTGCGACATGGGGCGCGATACGCGGCGCCTGGGCAATGATGGTGGCGTCGATGTTGCCGACCTGCCAGCCTGCCGCGCGCACGGCGTCCATGGCTCCGCGCAGCAGAGTGCGGCTGTCGGCGCCCTCCCACTTCGAGCCGCTGTCGGGGAACATGCCGCCGATGTCGCCCAGTCCAGCGCCGCCGAGAATCGCATCGGTGATCGCATGCAGCAGCGCGTCGGCATCCGAATGCCCGAGCAGGCCCAGGTGATGAGGAATATGCACACCGCCCAGAATCAGCTTGCGGCCCGGCGTCAGCGCGTGCACGTCATAACCCTGACCGACGCGAAATGGAATCTTCATTGCGGAAAAACCCTTTCACAACAGCTACGAGACATGGACTTTCTTTCCTGCAATCGACCTTGCTTTGAAGCCGGACGCGCCGGTTGGCGGACGCCGGACAATGATGCCATGCCAATCATCAATACCCGATCAATCCGGAACGGGATACCGGTAGTGGAAATCATTCAGGTAGCCCGTCACCGCTTCGACGTCGTATTCGCTCCACTCGAGCTTCGACAGCAGCGCCCAGCGACGCACTTCTGCCTGGAGGCTCGCCCAGTCCGTGGCGAGTTTCTTTTCCCGCCAATGAACCTGGGCGTTGTGGCAGGCGAGGCAATGCGTCGAATACAGCAACTCGCCGCGTCTGGCGTCGCGGATTGGCTGTGCGTCGGCCTCGGCGAGATGTCCGGACAAGACCAGCAATACGACGACTATCGATCTGCGCAGCATATTCCCCCCTGAGCATTGACGAATTGAGTATATGCCCTGTCAGACGATGGAAGCGGTCGCCAGGGCATTCACGGTTTTGCCCTGTTCTCAAGGATCCATTCCGCCATTTGCAGATCCACCGGATAGGTGACCTTCAGATTGCTGGCGTCGGCAGCCACGAGGCGCGGCAATAGCCCCAGCGCCTCGATCGCGCTGGCTTCGTCGGTAACCTGCGGCGCGAAATCGAGCGCATCGAGCAGCAGGTGATGGCGGAACATCTGCGGCGTCTGCGCCTGCCACAAGCCATCGCGTGACACGGTCTGGCGGATGCGGCCATTTTCGTCGGCGCGTTTCAGGGTGTCGGCGACCGGTACCGCAAGCAGCCCGCCGGCATCGTCCTCGCCCACCTCCGTAATCAGATTTTCGACCATGGCGACGGTCAGGCAGGGCCGCGCCGCATCGTGCACCAGCACCCAGTCGTTGCCAATTCCACCATGGCCGCCGAGTTCGCCGGCCATCCCCCGCAGGCCGTTGGCAACGCTATCCGCCCGGGTGTCGCCGCCGCAGCGCAGAACACGCAGTTTCGGGCCCAGCGCGGCCATATCAGCGGCGGGCCAGTGTATGTCGTCCGGCGCCAGCACCACAAACACATGCGCTATCGCCGGAGTGGCGCACAATGTCGCCAGGGCGTGCCGGATCATGGGGTGGCCCGCCAGCGGCAGGTATTGTTTGGGCATGGCGCGCCCCGAGAGCGCTCCCATGCGCGAACCAGACCCCGCGGCAGGAACCAGTGCGTGATAAGTCATCTGCCAATTCTATACAATCGCCTTAGAGGAAGTCGCGCGAGGATAAACATGTTCGCTGCAGAAGCCGGATACGAAGCCTTGCAAGCCTTTGCCACCAGTATCGGCATCGGCCTGTTGATCGGTCTTGAGCGCGAGCGCCAATCCGACCTCAAGGCCGGCCTGCGCACCTTCGCCCTGGTGGGGCTGCTGGGTTGCCTGTGCGCCCTGCTGGCGCAAACCACCGACAGCGGCTGGATACTCGGCGCCGGCCTGCTGGCCATCGCCGCCATGATGATCGCCGCGCATGTTTCGGACCCGCTCGATACCGGCGATCCGGGAACGACTTCCGTGGTCGCGCTGATGGTCTGCTACGCACTCGGCGCGGTGGTCTGGTTCGGCTATGCCTCGACCGCCGTCATGCTCGCCATCGCCACCACCGTGCTGCTCTACTTCAAGGCCCAGTTGCACGGCATTTCAAAGAGCATGACGCATATCGACCTGCTGTCGATCCTGCAGTTCGGCGTGCTGTCGCTGGTCATTCTGCCGATTCTGCCCGACAAGGATTTCGGCCCCTACCTGGCCCTGAATCCGCACAACATCTGGTGGATGGTGGTGCTGATCTCGGGGGTGTCGCTGGCGGGCTATGCGGCGCTGCGCCTGACCGGAGCGCGGCACGGAGCGGCGCTGATCGGGCTGTTCGGCGGCCTGGTTTCATCGACGGCCACCACCATGATTTTCGCCCGTCATGCGCGGGCGAATGTCGATCTCGCGCGCACCGCGATGGTGGTGATCCTGCTCGCCAACATCGTGGTCATGGTGCGGCTGGGCGTGGTCTCCTTTATTGTCGCGCCCGAGATCGTCGGCCTGCTGTTCGGTGTGCTCGGCTGCGGCATCGCGCTGGGCGTCGCGGCCACGCTGTGGGGCTGGCGCCAGCTTGAAGTCGGCGATGCCTTGCCGATGCCGAATGTCACCAACCCGACCGAGATCAAGACGGCACTGACCTTCGGCGCCCTCTACGCACTGGTTCTGGTGCTTTCCGCCTGGCTGCAGGATGTTGCCGGAAACCGCGGACTGTACCTGCTGGCGCTGGCCTCGGGGCTGACCGACGTCGATGCGATCACGCTGTCTTCGCTGCGCATGTTCAGCATGGAAAAGCTGACGGCCGCGCAAACGATAACCGCGATAACCCTCGCAACGCTTTCCAACCTCGCCTTCAAGACCGGTCTGGTGATGGTCATCGGCGGTGCGGCGCTGGCTCGCCGCACCCTGCCGGGACTCGCCGCCATCGCCGTTGGTCTGGTCGGCGGACTGCTGCTGATGACCTGAAGCGAGATGACCATGAGAACTGCTACCGCGACCCGTCCGCCGGCCGTTGCCGGCATGTTCTATCCAGGCGATCCTGCAAGCCTTCAGAATGAATTGGCGACCTGCCTCGCCGTTGCCGTCCCGCGAAGCGGAAGTCCAGGCACGCAAGGCGGAGCAGCGCCGACCTTTGAGCCTGCCGCCCCCGGCCTGCTCAAGGCCGTCATCGTGCCGCATGCCGGTTACATCTATTCGGGCGGCACCGCGGGCCATGCCTACGCGCTGCTGGCTCCGCTCGCCGGACGCATCAAGCGCGTGGTGCTGCTCGGGCCCTGCCACCGCGTGTCCGTGCGCGGGCTGGCGGCGCCCACGGTACAGGCCTTCGCCACGCCGCTGGGCAGCATCCCGCTCGACCGCGCCGCACTGGACGCGCTGGCCGATCTGCCGCAGGTCGTGGCCAGCGACGACGCCCACGCCCAGGAGCACTCGCTCGAAGTGCAACTGCCCTTCCTGCAAACCGTGCTGGGACAATTCGAACTGGTGCCGCTGGCAGTGGGCCAAGCCAGCAGCGGCGAGGTGGCCCAGGTGCTGGATCGCCTCTGGGGCGGGCCGGAAACGCTGATCGTGATCAGCTCCGACCTGTCGCACTTTCACACCTACCACGAAGCGCAGGCGATCGACAAGGCGACCGCCGAGCACATCCTCGCCCTCGACCAGCTCACCAGTTTCGACCAGGCCTGCGGCGCGCTGCCGATCAACGGCCTGCTCGCCCTGGCGCGCAAGCGCGGGCTGCGCATCGAGCGCGTGGCGCAATGCAACTCGGGCGACACGGCCGGCGACAAATCGCGCGTGGTCGGCTATGCCTCCTTCGCCCTCTATGAGCCCGCTGCGGTCGTAGCCGATCTCGGCCCGGCCCTGCTGGTGCGGGCTCGCAATGCCATCGCGGCAAAACTCAAGCAGCCGACGCAGGCCGAGCCCGTGCATTCCGCGCTGAGCCAACCCGGCGCCACCTTCGTCACGCTGACGCAGAACGGTCAGCTGCGCGGCTGCATCGGCTCGCTGCAGGCCCACCGTGCGCTCGATCAGGATGTGCGCGCCAACGCCGTCGCCGCCGCCTTCAGCGACCCGCGCTTTCCGCCGCTGACGCTGGCCGAACTGCCGCACACCCGCGTCGAAGTATCGCTGCTCACGGCGCCGCAGCCGATGAAGTTCAGCGACGAGGCCGATGCCGTTCGCCAGTTGCGCCCCAATGTCGACGGGATCATCTTCATTGCTGGCCAGCGACGCGGCACCTTCCTGCCGCAGGTCTGGGAGCAGCTGCCCGACCCGCGCCAGTTCCTCGCCCACCTCAAGCAGAAGGCCGGGCTGCCGGCCAACTATTGGTCGTCCGAAGTGGAACTGCAACGCTACGAGGTGCAGAAATGGAAAGAAGCGCCGACCCCATAGCCGGAGTGCCCGCCCGCTGGTGGCACAAGCTGGACGACGGCCGCATCCAGTGCGACCTCTGCCCGCGCAATTGCCGCCTGCACGAGGGGCAGCGCGCCGCCTGCTTCGTGCGCGCGATGCAGGGCGGCGAGATGCTGCTCACCACCTACGGGCGCAGTTCCGGCTTCTGCATCGACCCGATCGAGAAGAAGCCGCTCAATCATTTCTACCCGGGCTCCAGCGTGCTGTCCTTCGGCACTGCCGGCTGCAATCTGGCCTGCAAGTTCTGCCAGAACTGGGACATTTCAAAATCGCGCGACATGGACCGGCTGATGGACGATGCCACGCCGCAGGCCATCGCCCGCGCCGCGCAAAAAAGCGGCGTGAAGAGCGTCGCCTTCACCTACAACGACCCGGTGATTTTCGCCGAGTACGCGATGGATACGGCCGATGCCTGCCATGCGCTCGACGTCAAGACCGTCGCCGTCACCGCCGGCTACATGCACCTCGACCCGGCACGCGAGTTCTACGCGAAGATGGACGCCGCCAACGTCGACCTGAAGGGCTTCACGGACGACTTCTACGTCAATCTTTGCGGCGGGCACCTGCAGCCCGTGCTCGACATCCTGGCGATGATCCACCACGAAACGGAATGCTGGCTGGAATTGACCACCCTCCTGATTCCCGGTAAGAACGATGGCGATGACGAGCTGAAAGCGCTATCGGCCTGGGTAGCGAAGGAACTCGGGCCCGATGTGCCGCTGCACTTCACTGCCTTCCATCCCGACTGGAAGATGAACGACATCCCCGCCACGCCGCCGGCGACGCTGACACGTGCGCGGCGCATCGCGCTGGATGCCGGCCTGCACTACGTCTATACGGGCAACGTGCACGACAAGGCCGGCGACGAAACGCTCTGCCCCGGCTGCGGCAAGGCCGTGATCCGACGCGACTGGTACAGCATCCTCGGCTACGAACTCGACGACACTGGGCATTGTCGCCATTGCGGCACGGCGATCGCCGGGCGCTACGGAAAATTCGGCAAGCCCTTCGGCCCGCAGCGCATACCAGTGCGGCTGCACGCCGGGGCATGAGCGAGGTATTTCTACAACCAGGTTGGACTACTCGAAGCGCATGATATCGATCAGAAAAATGCTGGAGCCGGATCTGGATGCGGCGTTGCCGATCATCAACGAAGCCGCCCAGGCGTATCGCGGAGTGATCCCCGCCGACAGGTGGCACGAACCCTATATGCCGCGCGATGAACTGGAAGGCGAAATTGCCGACGGCGTCATGTTCTGGGTTGCGGAGGAGGACGGACGGCTGTCAGGGGTGATGGGAATTCAGGACAAGGGCACAGTCGCCCTGGTACGCCATGCCTACGTCGCGCCGACCGTGCAGAGGAAAGGGGTGGGGACAAGGCTCCTGCGTCATGTGGCAAGCCTCGCGGAAAAACCCCTATTGATCGGCACCTGGGCGGACGCGTCCTGGGCCATCGATTTTTATCGCCGAAATGGCTTTGCACTGGTCCCGAAAACGCACAAGGATTCCCTCCTCCGAAAATACTGGTCGATACCCGAGCGACAGGTTGAAACATCGGTCGTACTGGCCGATGGGCGATGGGTGGACGCCCGTCAGCGAGCCGCAGCGGAAGGCGAACCGTGACGCCCGAGGCCGGGCATCTCCCGCATCCTCAAGTCGGCGGTGTGCAGGCTCATGGCGTGAGGTTTTCCAGAAACGCTGCCGGCGTCAATATCGGCACGCCATTCCAGGGATGCAAAACCAGCAAATCGGCGTCGCTGCTGATCAGCACGTCAGCCGCGCACGCCTGCAGCAAGGCCAGAAATTGATTGTCCTTGGGGTCGCGGCAAGCGGGGTTCACGCTGGATACCTGCGTTTCCGATACGGCGAACAATGCAGCACGCTGGCGCAGAAAGGCAGCGAACTCCCGGCGTGTCTCGGTGGGTTGGTATCGGTCGAACTTCGGACGCATCAGCACCGCGTCCAACTCGGCCAGTGTGGCCAAAGAGATGCACACCTCACCCTCTCGCAGCGCATGGGCCAACGCACGATGCGGCGGCGAGCCCACTCGCAGTGCCGCACTGACCAGCGTACTGGTGTCAAACACCACACGCCAAGAGTCACTCATCGCGACTCTTTGACCATGCGCACCACGTCCTCATCCGTCAGTTCGGCAGCGGCGGGTAGCGCCGTCGCATCGGCCCGTTGGCTCCACGCCTCGAAAGCCTCCACGGCACTTTTTCGTTTGCCGGCTTGGGCATCCCGCAGGTCTTGCATATCCTGCGGCGACACCATGAACGCCGCCGTACGCCCATGCCGGGTGATGACGACCGGCTCGCGCTGCACGGTATCCAGCAACTGGCCAAAACGGTTTTGGGCTTCCACCGAGGTAACGGTAATCATGAATGTGCTCCTTGAAAACTAGCCAAGTTGTACAGTATGGCTATAAGTGAGACTTGTCAAGGCTTGGCCTCAGGCGACGCCGGATTCCCCGGATCGAATCGCCGTCCCGCCAGCGCCGACTTCCGCGGCCTGCACAAGCTGAAGGATGCCGCGGCCAAGCGCTTCGCCACCGGCGTCGTACTGCACGACGGAGAAATGAGCGCCGGATTTGGCGACGGCCTGTATGCCGTTCCCATCCGCGCCCTGTGGAAGACGACATCAGTCAGAAATACGACAGACTGAAACAGACGACGAATAGGGCGATGAATTCCACAGTCGCCTTGGCCGAACCACCGCCGTATCGCCAGCGCCGACTTTCAACCCAGTTGGGTCAAAATCGCTTCGAAAAGTCAAATATCTCTGACCCTTTTGCCTTGATCCGATTCAACATGTGTCCCTAGCCCCCGCGTCACTTGGACGGGGACAAGCGCGTAAGAAGTCACAAGAAAGGGGAATACCGCAGATGGGCATGATTGATAAGACATTGCATCGATTCACTTGCCCCCAGTGCAAGGCACGCGACACCGTGCACGTCGTCCAGCATGGATCGAGTTACAGCGGTTCATGGGGCACTCCATCCGAGACGAATCTCTTCGATGTGCAGTGGAAGACCGACCAAATGGGAGAACCGGAACCCACTTCAGTCGTTTGTGTAAAGTGTGGCGTCGAGGCGAAAACGGATTCGTCATATTCTGAATTCAAGGATGATGCCCAGCCGTGACGCCAGTGGGCGCGGCGTATGGTGATGCCTGGCAGAGGGCGGCTTACATGCCTAGTGCATCAGTGAAGACGTCATCGTTAGCGGAGTTAAATTGCTCAAATTTCCATCCAAGAGCCGTAACCTAAGGAGGAGCAATATGAACGAAGATGCTACAACAGGTTATCGGGTTGAAATTGACGGCAAACCACATCCCCTTTATTACGATCTTGATTCTGCAAAGCAGGCGGCAGTTTGCCTAGCAAAGGGTGCCTCCAGTATGAAGATCACAACAATTAGACCTGTCGGCATGGCTGCTAGTGCCTGGTACTGGGACTATGAAATTGGCGAGTGGGTATTTGCGCAGAATGCGGTCTTAGCTATAGCCAAGAAAAAAGGTGAGCAAGGTAACTCCGGCGACCGGATTTAGCCGCCCGACTATTGCGGAGGTAAAGCATGACAAATACTATCAACGTAACGCTAGTGGCAACGGTCGCCGCATTAGTATTCATGGTTTCGGGTGCCTCTCTTGCTGCTCAGGACTTCGATGAAGACTACTATAACGAGTGCATGTTGAAGAACGTAAAACCGGGTGTGGATCGCTCAGCGACCGCAGCCATTGCGGAAGCGTGCAAATTTAAGGCGACGCCCAAGAAATGCCGTGCACTATGAGCCTGTCCGAAATTTTGTGTGTGAGGCATAACATGTTGCCAAAGGAGCATGTATGCC
>VBWA01000092.1 GCA_006218025.1 Rhodocyclaceae bacterium
TGTCGCGTAGTTTTCAAAGCAGGACATTTTTGTAGTTAGCAAAGCAGGACAGTTTCAACGTGGTCGATCGGTGAAGAGGAGCGTGGGTTTTTGCTGGGCATCGGGTGGCGCGGCCAACACTGAGTGGTGGCCGTCGGGGTGGAGGCAAAGCACGACCTTGGTGCCGGGTGGTTTTTCAAGGCGCAGTCGTTGCGTCCCGATGGGCACCCGCCCGTCGGTGCCGATCTTGAGGGTTGTGCGGATGCTCCAGACGAAGTCCCACCAAGGGCAGCGCGGAGCCGGGCGCAGGGCCGAGCGTTTTTCCTTCCGGGCCTGCTCCCAGGCGCGGTGCGGCGTCTGGCGCAGTTCGCGATGGATTTCGCAGGCGTTGTGATGGGCACGCAGCTCGTCGATGTGTCGGTTGGCGACGGCCAGGTCGGTGATCTTCTCGCTGGCGAAGTAAGGCGGCAGCCGGCCCTGCCAGAACTGGTGTTCCCGTTCGACCTTGCCCTTGGCCTGGGGCGTGGGGGCGTAGCTCAGACTGATGTCGTAGAACCGCAGCGCCCAGCCCAGTTGCGTGAGGGCGTCGGGATCGTGGTTGAAAAAGATGCTGTGGTAATCGACGTAGAGCTGTAGGGGCCGGCCGTGGGCCAGGAAGGCGGCGGGCAGGAAGTCGAAGTAGGAGAGCAGGAGTTCGCGCTCATAGATCTTCGAGCCGGTGAAGAGGCGGCTGCAGTCATCGAGCATGTTGAGCATGGGGAAGGAGAACTTGGAGTTGGGGAACCAGCGGTGGGGCGAGGCATCCAGTTGCCAGAGTTCCCCAATGCGGTGGCGCTGCCAGCGGCGCACTGCGGCCAGCACCTTCTTGGGCGGGACGGCGTGGGCCAGCGCGTTGGCCAGAGCCCAGCGGCGGACTTGAGCGCGGTCCAGCTTGAAGTTGTGCAGGCGCAGGGCCTCGGAGGCGACGAAGCTGTAGGAGCAGGGTGGCGAGCAGACCAGCCGTTTGGTCAGGAGGGCCAGCACGGGCTGGGGCCACGGGGCGGCGTGGTTGCCGCCGGAACGGCCCGGAGTCCAGACTGCGCCGAGCTTGCGGGCACGGGCGCGGCGGTAAGCCGTGGCCAAGGCGTAGAGCCGGCTGCGGGAGAGGCCGAGTTCGTCGGCGGCCGCGGCGGCGGTGAGGGAGTCCTGGCAAAAGTTTGCGAGCACGTCGCGGATAAAGACGGGCGCATGACGGTGGGCGAGCTGCTGGTAGTTTTCAAAGATGGGCAGGCTACCCGCCGAAGCTGTCCCCACCGCCATTCTTTCCGTCGGGCATCGCTACGCTCGCCCTCCTCCAAGAATGGCGGTGGGGACAGCAGATTCCTGCTTTGCTAACTCCCAAACTTGTCCTGCTTTGCTCGCCCCGCGACA
>VBWA01000029.1 GCA_006218025.1 Rhodocyclaceae bacterium
CTCCCATCCGCTGCGCGGCCCACGGCTGGCTTTGCACAGCCAGCCGGCTGCGGCGGCGCGACGCATGCGTCGCGAATTCCCGCCTCGCCCCCTCACGGGGAGGCTTCTGATCAGCTCGCTTCGCTCGACTATCACCCGTCGCTCCGAACGAGTTATTTCACTTTAAATGGCAGAGGTTTCCGTCCCCCTGCATACTCCGCTGTTCCGTGGCGAACGGCGGCTGCGCATTGCCCTGGTCGGCCTGCCCGGCGGCGGCAAGACGACACTGTTCGACGCCGTTTCGAGCACCGCGCCGCACCTCGGGGAGTTGACCGGTACGCATCGCATTTATCGCGAGTGCACGGTACAGATCGGTTTCGACGAAGCCAGCGTGGTCGATCTGCCGAGCATCCATTCCCTGCATCATCTGCAGGGCGACGATCTCTCCGCGCTGAAATACCTGCTCTGGGGCGACGACCGCCCGCCCGTTTCGCTGCACGAGCAGTCCGGCCCGCCGGCACCCCTGGCCCCGCCCGACCTGATCATCCAGGTGATCGATGCCACCAGCCTGCAAGCTCACCTCGAGCTGACGCTGGAACTGAGCCAGTTGGGGCGGCCCATCGTGCTGGCGCTGAACCACATGGACGAGGCGGCGCGGAAGGGGCTCTACATCAACATCAAGGCCCTGGAAAAGCTGCTGGGCATGCCGGTGGTGCCCACCGTGGCGCTGATGGGGCAGGGCATCGCGCAACTGTTCGGCGCCGCCGTAAATGCGGCGCGCGAGGCCACCTGTCCCTTGCCACAGCCGCCCAGCCGGCACATTGCGGAGAGCCTGCGGTCGCTGACGGAGGCGCTGAACCGCCCCGAGATCCATGCCGCGTTTCGCGTGCCGCACCCCATGCTGCTGGTCCAGTACGCCGCCCATGACGGCTTCGTCGAGGACGAACTGCGCCAGCATTTTCCCGAACTGCTGCCGCAACTCGAAGCCCTGCGCGAAGCTGCGGGACTGCGGCTGCCGCGACCGCTGGCGGAGGAACTGCATGCCGATCGCCACCATCGCGCCGCCACCCTGGTCGAGGCCGCGATGCGCATGGGATCGCCGGCCGAGGGTTACGGAGCGCACGACTGGCGCTACTGGCTCGACGAGTTGTTCCTGCATCCGCGCTGGGGCCTGATCGGCGGCCTCGCCGTGTTCGCCGCGGTGCTCTTCGTGGTGTTCGAGATCAGCGGCTGGATCGATTCGATGACCACGGTGCGCCTGGCCGCGGCCTTCGCCGACTGGCAACCGCAATCCACCGGGGGCGTGGTCGGGCGTGCCGTACTCGACGGCCTGATCGGACTGGTCGGCATCGTGGTGCCCTACATGATTCCGCTGGTCATGCTGCTGGTGACGCTGGAAGAAGCAGGACTGATGCACCGCATCGCCTTCGTCGTCGACCGCGGCTTCCACCAGATCGGCCTGCACGGCGGCGTCGCCGTGCCCTTCCTGCTCGGCCTGGGCTGCAACGTGCCGGCCATCTCCGGTGCCGCCAGGGCCACTAGCGGCCGCGAGCGCGTGATTGCGTCGGTGCTGATCACCTTCGTCCCCTGCTCGGCACGTTCAGCCATCATCCTCGCCATCGCCGGCAAGTACCTCGGCGCTGTCGGCGTGTTCGGCATCTTCGCCCTGACCCTGATCGTGATTGCCGTCATGGGTCGTCTGCTTTCGCGCCGCGATCGCGAACTCGGCCCCGGCCAGGTACAGGAAATCCCCGCCTATGCACTGCCGACCTGGCGCATCCTGCTGGGCGAGACATGGGCCCGCACCAGCGACATTCTCACCATCGTGACGCCCCTGCTGGTGGGCGGCAGCGTGGTGCTGGCGCTGCTCAATCACGTCGGCGCCGACAGCCTGATCAACACCTTGCTGATGCCGGTGACGGTGTGGTGGCTGGGCCTGCCCCTGGCGCTCGGCGTGCCCTTGCTGTTCGGCGTGCTGCGCAAGGAACTCTCGCTGCTGATGATCTACCAGGCGCTGGGCACCCAGGAAATCGGCAGCTTGCTCGGTTCGGTACAGATCGTTACCCTGTTGTTGTTTCTCACCTTTTACGTACCCTGCGTGTCCACCTTCGCCGTCATGCTCAAGACCATCGGGCGCAAGGATGCCTTGTTCTCGGTGGCGGTATCGGTTGGCGTGGCGCTACTGGTCAGTGGTGTCGTGCGCGCAGGCTTGAATGGAGCTGAATTCCTTGCGTACTGATATTCGCCATCTACCCTCGACGCGGGTTTCCGGCCTGTACCGGCTATCATCTTGACCATTCCCCAAACCCGGGAAGAAAAGGCGCTACCCATGCAAGCATTCGATTTTGACCAGGCCATCGCCCTGCACCGGTCGTGGAAGATGAAATTCCACCTGGCCCTCGATCGTGTTGAAGGCCGGGACTTCGACACCCAGCCGATCGGCGATGCCGCACAGTGCAGCCTCGGCCAGTGGTTGGCGGCCAACGCCGGCGAGCTGGAAGACTACGCTTCGGCCAGGGAGCTGCTGACAGTGCACGAGGAATTTCACCGCCAGGCACAATCCATCGCCGACGCAATCAGGAGTGGCAAAATTGTTCGCTTGAGTGACAAATTCATCATTGAGTTCGGCGTCCTTTCGGGAAGAATCGAAGCCTTGCTGGCGCGGCTCAAGACGGAGCTGCAGCAGACCGGGTGAGCAGAGCTCGAGCCTTTGCTTGTCCGGCCCACCAACCTCGCGACCATTATCGAGTGCCAATCCAGACACCATGACTAGAGCGACCATCTATACCAGGACCGACAAAGGCGAGCAGACGGCGGCCTCGGAATCCCGCGAGCTCGCGAACGATCTGCGCAAGGCACTGGACGCTATCGATGGAATTTCTTCCGTCGATGCGCTGCTACACAAGCTCAACTTCCGGGACGCCGCGTGGCTCGACAGGGCGCTGGCGGCTCTCGTCACAAAGGACCTGATCCGCGAAGCCGAGAGCTCGGAAGGAGCGCTCGACTTCACCGCGCCCCCGCCGATCGATGACTCCAAGCGCAAGGCCGAGGAAAAGGTCCGACACGAGGCGGAACAAAAGGTCCGACACGAGGCGGAACAAAAGGCGCGACACGAAGCAGAGCAGAAAGCCCGACACGAGGCGGAAGTAAAGGCGAAACACGAAGCCGAACAAAAGGCGAAACACGAAGCCGAGCAAAAGGCCCGGCACGAAGCCGAACAAAAGGCCAAACACGAGGTCGAGGCAAAAGCCCGACACGAAGCCGAGCAAAAGGCCCGGCACGAGGCCGAACAAAAGGCGCGGCAGGAGGCCGAACAAAAGGCCCGGCACGAGGCGGCAGAAAAGGCGAAGCACGAAGCCGAGGCAAAGGCCCGACCGAAGCACGAAGCCGAGGCAAAGGCCCGACATGAGGTGGAAGAAAAGGCGAAGCGAGAGGCCGAGGAGCAGGAGCTGAAATTGGCCGCGGAACGGGTGCGGCTCAAGGCCGCTGAGCGCGCCCGGCAGGACGCTGAGGAACAGGCGCGAAAGCTGGAAGAGCAGGAACTGAAATTGGCCACGGAACGGGTGCGGAGTAAAGCCGCTGAACACGCCCGGAAGGACGCCGAAGTACAGGCGCAAAAGCTGGCCGAAGAACAGGCGCTGCGAGAAACCGCTGAACGAGCTCGGCTGGAAGCCGAAGCACAGACGCGAAAGCTGGCCGAAGAGCAGACGCTGCGCGAAGCCGCCGAACGCGCCCGGCGGGAAGCGGAGGAAAAGGCGCAACGGATGGCCGAGGAACTGGCGCGACGCGACGCCGAAGAAAAGGCCCGGCGCGAGGCCGAAGAAAAGGCCCGGCGCGAGGCCGAAGAAAAGACCCGACGCGACGCAGAAGAGAAGGCCCGGCGCGAGGCCGAAGAGAAGGCCCGGCGCGAGGCCGAAGAAAAGGCGCGGCGGGAGACCGAGGAAAAGGTGCGGCGCGACGCCGAAGCAAAAGCCCGACAGGAGGCCGAAGCAAAAGCCCGACGCGAGGCCGAAGATAAGGCCCGGCGCGAGGCCGAGGAAAAGGCCCGGCAGGAGGCCGAAGAAAAGGCCCGGCAGGAGGCCGAAGAAAAGGCCCGGCAGGAGGCCGAGGAAAAGGCCCGGCAGGAGGCCGAGGAAAAGGCCCGGCAGGAGGCCGAGGAAAAGGTCCGGCAGGAGGCCGAAGAGAAGGCCCGGCGCGAGGCCGAGGAAAAGGCCCGGCGGGACGCCGAGGAAAAGCAGCAGCGGGACGCCGAGGAAGTCGCCCGACGCGAGGACGCCGAGCGCCCTCGCCAGGAAGTCGAAGCGCAGGAGCGCATGGCGGTGGAAGAAAAGGCATGGCGCGAAGCCGAGGAGAAGTTCCGCCGCGAGGAGCAGGAGGCCGCCGCAAAGAGGGGCAAGCGGGCGGCCGCGAAGGAAGTCAATGCCGGTGCGGCGAAGCCGAGCAAACGGGCCCAGCAACTCGCGATCGGAATCACTGCACTGCTTCTGGTTGGCCTGGTGGCCATCCACCTGATCTCGTTCGATGGACAGATTCCGCAGTTCGAGAAATCGCTGGCCGCGCAGTTTCAGCAGCCGGTGAAAATCCAGGCGCTGCGCCTGTCGCTGGTGCCGCAGCGGCACGTGCGGCTCGAGGGTGTTTCAATCGGCAGTGAAGGGCAGATCAAGATCCTCCAGATCAAGGCGACGGGGGCGCTTGGCAACCTGTTCGCAGACAAGAAGGCGTTCTCGTCGGTTGAGCTGGACTCCCCCGTCATAACGGAAGAGGGCTTGGGCTGGCTCCTGTTCGGCAAGCCGTCGGCGGGGGGCACTGTGTTCGGTCCGGTCAGTGTGCTGAACGCCACACTTCAATCGAAGAATGTCAGTTTTCCCGCTTTCGACGCAAAACTGCAACCCGACGGCGAGGGCGCGTGGAAAACCATTGCCATCGAATCGGCGGACAAGAACCTCAACCTGGAACTGACGCCGAAGGGTGAGTCGGTGCAGGCCGACTTCAAGGCGAGGTCATTCAGGATTCCTTTCGGGTCGAACCTCACGCTCGACGACCTGGTGGTCAGCGGCACGGCGGACAGAACCGGACTTTCCGTGACGGAGTTCAAGGCCTTTGCCCATGGCGGCATCCTCGGCGGCAGCGCCAGACTGACATGGGGTACGCAGTGGAATCTTTCCGGAAAGTTGAACGCCAAGCAGGTCGACGCTTCCCGGCTCGTTCCCGGCTTGGTGGACGGCGGAAGGCTGGTGGGGGCTGCCACCTATGCCATGCAGGCACCGGATGCCGCCGGGCTCTTCGCGGCCAATCGCCTGGAAGGCGAATTCATTGTCTCGAGAGGAACCCTGCTGGGAGTGGACCTCGGACGCATGCTGCAGGGGGGAGGGATGAGCGGCGAAACCCGGTTCTCCGAGCTCGCCGCAGATGTTGTGCATGACCGTGGCACGACTCAACTCCGGCAGGTGCGCCTGACCGAGGGCGCGCTGTCAGCCAATGGCACGGCCGAGGTCGATGTGAACAGCAATGTCCGCGGGCGGTTCGCCGTAGAGCTCAGGATGTCCGGGGGGCAGCGGCGGGCCAATCTTGCGGTAGTCGGCACCCTGAAGAAAATCGAATGGCGCCGGCAGTAGGACTCGACGGACCGGCGGCGATGAACTTCGACATGGCTGACGGCCCGGATCACCACAAAGGACTCCGATGAATCCACAGAACGGTTACGACGTCGAAGACATCACTGTCGGTATGAGCGCAGAAACCGCCAAGACCATTACCGATGCGGACATCGTGCTTTTTGCCGGCGTGTCTACCGACGTCAACGCGGTGCACATGGATGAAGAGTACGGGCGGACCACCCAGTTCGGCGGCCGCATCGCCCACGGCATGCTGAGCGCCAGCCTGCTGTCGTCGGTGCTGGGCAATCGCTTGCCGGGGCCGGGCGTGATCTACATGAGCCAGTCCCTGCGCTTTCGCGCGCCGGTGCGCATCGGCGACACGGTGCATGCCAAGGTCACGGTCAAGGAGGTCATCGCGGAAAAGTGCCGGGTGATTCTCGACACCGTGTGCACCGTGGGCGACAAGGTGGTCATCGATGGTGAAGCGATGGTGATGGCAACCTCGCGGCGCAAGCGCGAGGCGGCCGCCAAATAGTCCGCTTCGATCCCGCTCCCTGTTTCATGACAGAGCATGACGACCAGCCACGGCAGCGCATCGACAAGTGGCTCTGGGCGGCGCGCTTCTTCAAGACGCGCAGCCTCGCCGCCGCCGCGGTCGATGGCGGCCGGGTCAAATGGAACGGCCAGCACGTCAAGCCGGCGCGCGAACTGAAGGCAGGCGACGAGCTGGATATAGTTGCCGGCGAACTGCGCTGGACCGTCCTCGTGCGCGGCGTGAACGCCCAGCGCCGGCCCGCGCCGGAAGCCCGCCTGCTTTATGAGGAAACCGCGGAGAGCGCGGCCCGCCGCCTGCAGCAGCAGGAAATTCGCCGTCTGGCGCCGATGCCCGGCGCGGACCTGAAGGGCCGGCCGACGAAGAAGGCCGGGAGACTGATTCGCGGCTTCAATGAATGAGGATCGCCTGGTGAGCCCGTCCCCGGTGATACTCTCCGCTCTTGGCGAATTGAGGCGGGGCAGCAGATGGAAATGAGCATTGCACTGGTGGCGGGCCTGGTGATCGGCGGCGTGCTGGTCGCCTGGGTTCTCGGCGTGCGCGTGCGCGAGGCGCAGGCTCGGCTGGCCCGGCAGGAAAGCGAACTGGCGGCGCTGCGTGCCCAGGAGTCGGCGCTGGCGATACGCTGCGCCACCCTGCAAACCGAGCTGGAAAAGGACCAGGCCCTGTTCGCCGAGCGGCAAGCCACGCTCGAAGCCGCGCGCGACAGCTTCGCCGACGCCTTCAAGGTGATTTCGGCCGATGCGCTGGCGAAGAACAACCAGTCATTCCTCGAACTCGCCCGCGCCACGCTGGAGGCGCAGCAGGCGGCCGCGCTGGCCTCGGCGCGGACCGATCTGGACAAGCGCCAGCTGGCCATCGGCGAGCTGGTGGCGCCGGTCAAGGTGTCGCTGGAAAAATTCGAACTGCATATCCAGGGCATCGAAAAGTCGCGCATCGACGCCTACGCCACGCTGACCGAGCAGGTGCGCGCCATGGCCGAGGCGCAGGGGGCATTGCGCCTGGAAACCGGCAACCTGGTCAAGGCCCTGCGCGCGCCGCAAACGCGCGGGCGCTGGGGCGAGCTGCAACTCAAGCGCGTGGTCGAAATGGCCGGCATGCTCGATCACTGCGACTTCTTCGAGCAGGAAAGCACCACCACCGAAGACGGCCGGCTGCGCCCCGACATGGTCATCAAGCTGCCTGGCGGCAAGAACATCGTGGTCGATGCCAAGGCGCCGCTGGCCGCCTACCTCGAAGCGCTGGAAGCGACCGACGAGGAGGAGAAGAAGCGCAAGCTGGCCGATCACGCACGCCAGGTGCGCGAGCACCTCAAGAAGCTCGGCCAGAAAGCCTACTGGGAGCAGTTCCAGCCCTCGCCCGATTTCGTCGTGCTGTTCCTGCCCGGCGAGATGTTCTACTCGGCCGCGCTGGAGGCCGATCCCTCGCTGATCGAGCAGGGCGTCGAGCAGCGCGTGATCCTCGCCACGCCGACCACGCTGATCGCGCTGCTGCGCGCTGTCGCCTATGGCTGGACGCAGCAGGCGCTGACCGAAAACGCCGAGCGCATCAGCCAGCTCGGGCGCGAGCTTTACGACCGCATCGCGACGGTGGCCGAACACTGGGGCCGCGTCGGCAAGAACCTCGGCGAGGCGGTCGGCGCCTACAACGAGTCGGTGGCCTCCATGGAGAGGCGGGTGCTGGTCTCGGCGCGCAAGTTCCGCGACCTGAAAGTAGGCAGCGAGGACAAGGAAATCCGCGACCTCAACCCGGTCGAGGCGCTGCCGCGCGAGCCGCAGGCGCCCGAATTGCTGGCGAAGGATAGGCTCATCCCATGAGCCTTGCGGCGGGCAGACTGTTCTCCATTCTCAAGGAGGCAGTCACATGTACATCGATCAGGTATTCGTCCAGCAATCCGTTCATCCCGCCGATCTCGCCGTGTTCATCGTCACCACGACCCTGTGTGCACTCGGCGCCCTGATGTTGCCGCTGGCGGGATAATCAATCAAGGTGTGGCCCAAAAAGTCTGATTCCCAATGACCAAAATCGCTCCCCAGCCGGAAAATCTTGCCCCGCTCGTCCTGGCCATCCGTGGCGAAAAGGTACTGCTGGATATGGACCTCGCGGAACTCTATGACGTGGGAACAAAAGTTCTTAATCAAGCGGTAAAGCGAAACCTCGACCGGTTTCCTGCCGATTTCATGTTCCAACTCACGATCGGGGAATGGGAGAAGTTGCGGTCACAAACTGTGACCGCATCATCAAGAGCGAGCCCTATGCGGTCACAAGTTGTGACCGCATCCCGGCGTAATGTCAGCGCCTTGCCCTACGCCTTCACCGAGCAGGGTATCGCCATGCTCTCCAGTGTCCTGCGTTCGCCGCGTGCGGTTGAAGTGAATATCGCCATCATGCGCACCTTCGTCCAGCTTCGGCGTCTCATGGACTCGAATAGCGACCTCGCCCGCAAGATCGAGGCGATGGAAATGAGATACGACGAGCAGTTCTCTGCGATCTTCGATGCGATCAAACAACTGATTGCGGACGATCAGACGCACAAGGCCAAGCCCAAGCGCTCCATCGGATTCCTCTGATCTGCGGACGTGTGGGGTCCACGATGATTCGTTCCGATTTGCCCTTTGTTTCGCTGGCCGAGCTGCCCGGCGGGCCGGAGCCGTTGGTGCTGTGCGCCACGGCGCGCCTGGCGACCGGGCTGCGCCGGGCTCACGGTGAGTTGCAGGCGGCGCGCGGCGCCGTGACCTGGCAGGCGTTGCAGAGTTCGACGCCGGCCATGTGGCTCGACCACCTGAGCTCATCGGCACTGTTGCGCGGCGAGATCCAGCCGGCCAGCGTGCCTGGAACTTTTCTGTCGCGTGCGCAGGAGCGGAGCTTGTGGGAGCAGGCGATTGCGCGCGATACGGGCGCGGTGGCGGAACTGTTCGATCGCGAAGGGATGGCGCTGGCGGCGATGGAGGCCGCGAGCCTGCAGCGGGCATGGCGCATCGAGGTGCCGGAGCCACTGCATACCGAGGAGTACCGCGCCTTCCTGCGCTGGCGCGACGCCGTGGCCGAAGCCTGCCAGGCCGGTTCCTGGCGCACGGCGGATGAGGTCATGGCATGGCGCATCGAATGCATAGCACGTGGCATCGGCGGTCTGCCGGCGCGCCTCGGCATTGCCGGCTTCATTGCGCCCGATCCGCTGGTCTCGCGCCTGCTGGTGGTGCTGGAAGCGCGCGGCGTCGAGTTGTTCCGGCTCGATTTCGGGCGCGGAGAAACCATGCTTGCGGCCGGCGCCGAATTGCCGGACGCCGAAGCCGAATGCATCGCCGCGGCGAACTGGGCGCGTGACCGGCTGGCGCGGGATGCGTCGTCCCGCGTGCGCATCGCCGTCGCCGATCTGCCGGCGCGCCGGCGGCTGCTCGAATCCGCGCTCGAAAATAGTCTGCATCCCGATGCCGTCGGCGTCGGCTGGGCGGCGCTGGAACGCGACTTTGCGTTCGCGGCCGGCTCGCCGCTGGCGGCCGAGCCGCTGGTCGATGTCGCCCTGCGCCTGCTGCAGCTACTGGTTCATTCGCAGCGCGTGGCGCAGACCGAGTTCGGTGCCTTGCTCTGCGGTCCCGGCTGGTCGGCCGATGTCGACGAAGCCGATGCGCGCGCGAGCATCGAAGCCGTATTGCGCGAACTTCTGCCGCCCGAAACCAGCCTCGAACGCCTCGTCCGTGCGGTACTGCGCCAGGCCGACGCCCTGCAGGCGTCGCGCCTTGCGGCCGATCTCGGTGCGCTGCTGGAGGCCGCGCGCCGCGCGCCGCGCCGCCAGTTGCCATCGGCGTGGGCTGCGGTCTTCGCCGCGCTGCTCGATGCCCTCGGCTGGCCCGGGCAGCGCACTCTGCTGGCGACGGAGCGCGCGGCGGTCGACGAATTGCGCGAGGCTCTCGGCGGCCTGCTCGCGCTGGACGGCATCCTCGGCCGCGTCGATGGCGGCGAGGCTCTGCGCCAATTGCAGCGGCAGTGTCGCGATCAGGCGTTTGCCGCCGCGCGCCAGACCCCGGCACGGGTCGAGATATGCAGCCTGGCAGATGCCCTCGCCGGTCCGGTGGACGGGCTCTGGGTCATGGGCCTCAACGAAGGCGCATGGCCGCCTGCGCCGCGACCGAACCCGCTGTTGCCCGCGGAATTGCAGCGTCGCGCCGGTATCGCCGCAGCGCGTGCCGACAGCCTGGCGGTCGAGGCGCAAAGCCTGCAGGCCTTGTGGTGCGAAAGCGCCGGCGAGGTGGTGTTCTCCTGGGCGCAGCGCGAAGGCGAGCGGCCGCTACGCGCCAGCCCGCTACTGGCGGAAATTCCGCGCCGCGAGTGGCCGTCGCTGCCGGTGATGCCGTTCTCGCCGGAACCGCTTGAGCGGCTCGATGACGCGAAGGCACCTCCCGTCGGTGCGGACGAACGCATCCGCGGCGGCACGGCGCTGCTGGCGGCGCAGGCAGTGTGCCCGGCATGGGCTTTCTATCAATACCGGCTCGGGGCCGCCGTGTTGCCAGCGCCGACTTTCGGGCTCGATGCGCGGGCACGCGGCTCGTTGCTGCATGCGGCGCTCGAGGAATTCTGGCGTGGGCGCAGCCTGGCCGATCTGACACGGATGGATGAGGTCACCCGCGGCGCCGAAATCCGGCGCGTGGTGGCGCATGCGCTGGCCGAGTTCGACCGCGATGCGGTCGAGCCGCTGCCGCCGCGCTTGCGCCAACTCGAAGGCGAGCGGCTGCAGGCGCTGCTTGCGGTCTGGCTCGAGGTCGAGGCGCAGCGCGCGCCTTTCCGCGTGGTTGGCTGCGAGGAAAGACATGCACTCGACATCGAAGGCCTGCCGGTGCGCGTGACGATCGACCGCATCGACGAACTCGAAGACGGGCGGCTGGTGGTGATTGACTACAAGAGCGGCCGCAAGGTTTCGGCCGACAGCTGGGCCGAACAGCGCATCAGCGAACCGCAACTGCCGATCTATGCGGCGCTGGCCTTCCCCGGCCGCGCCGTGGCGGCCGTGGCGCTGGCCCGCGTCACGCGCGACGAGCCGGGCTTTCTCGGTGTGGCGGAAAGCGACGGCCTGTTGCCCGACGTGAAAGCTCTCGATGCCCAGCGCAAGCGCTATGCGGAAGACGAGTTTCCCGACTGGCAGACGCTGCGCCGCCTCTGGGCCGAGCGCATCACCGATCTCGCGCGCGAAGTGCGCGACGGCATCGCGGCGGTCGTCTTCGATGATGAAAAGAATATCCAGTATTGCGATGTGCGGCCGCTGCTGCGCGTCGCCGAGCGACGGCAACAATTCGACGAGACGGGCGAGCCATGAGCGACTTGCTGCGGGAAGACGAGGCCAACCGCCGCCGTGCGCTGGAGATTGCCTCCTTCATCGTCGAGGCGCCGGCCGGGGCAGGCAAGACCGAGCTGCTCACGCAGCGCTACCTGCGCCTGCTGGCGACGGTGGACGAGCCCGAAGAAATCATCGCCATCACCTTCACCAACAAGGCGGCCGGCGAGATGCGCCAGCGCATCGCGGACAGCCTCGCGCTGGCAAGGCAGGCAGGCATGCCCGAGGCCGCGCACAAGCGCGTCACCTGCGAGCTGGCACGTGCCGCGCTGGCGCGCTCGGCCGAGCTGGGCTGGCAGATCGAAACCCAGCCGGGGCGGCTGCGCCTGACCACCATCGACGCGCTATGCGCCGGCCTGGCGCGGCAGATGCCGCTGCTGTCGCGCTTCGGCGCGCAGCCTGCCGTGGCCGAGGAAGCCAAACGGCATTACGACGAGGCCGCGCGGCGGGCGCTCGATCATCTCGAAGGCAAGGGTGAGCGAGTTGAAGATGGGCGCGAGCATGCCGAGGCGGTGGCCACCGCGCTGGCGCATCTCGACAACGACGTCACGCGGCTGGCGCGCCTGCTGGCCGAGATGCTGGCGCGGCGCGAGCAGTGGCGCGAGATTGGTGAACTCGACCATCCCGAGTCGGCGATCGGCGAGGCACTCGAGGAGATGGTCGGTGAGGAAATGGCGCTGATCGCGGAGGTGCTCGACGACGAATGGCAAGGGCAATGGATGCCGCTGGCGCGCTTCGCCGCGGACAAGCTCGGCGGCGCGAATTTGGCAAACTCGCTGAGCGACTGGACCGAAGCGCTGAGCGATGATCCGCAGCAACTGCCGTGCTGGCGGGCGCTGGCCGAATTGCTGCTGACGCAGAAGGACGAGCCGCGCAAGACCGTGACGGTGAAGAACGGCTTCCCGGCGGGCAAGGAATTCAAGGCACAGAAGGACGCCATGCTGGAACGTCTGGCCGCGCTCGACGGCGGGGCAGTTGCCGCCCTGCAGCGACTGCGCGAACTGCCGGCGCCCGACCACGACAACGATGCCGTGGTGCGTGCGCTGGCGCGTCTGATGAAGCTCGCCGCAGCCGAACTGTGGCTGGTGTTTCGCGAAGCCGGCGAGGTCGATTTCGGCGAGCTCGCGGCGCGCGCCATTGACGCGCTGGGCGACGAGCTCGATCCGTCGGAACTCGGCCTGCGCCTCGATTACCGCATCCGCCATCTGCTGGTCGACGAATTCCAGGACACCAGTCCGGCGCAGATCGAATTGCTCGAGCGCCTCACCGCCGGCTGGCAGCTGGACGACGGCCGCACGCTGTTCGCGGTGGGCGACCCGATGCAGTCGATCTACCGTTTCCGCAAGGCCGACGTCGGGCTTTTCCTGCGTGTCGCCGAGAACGGCATCGGCGCGCTGCGGCTGACGCCCCTGCGCCTGTCGCGCAACAACCGTTCCTGTGCGGCCGTGGTGGACTGGATCAACGCGAGCTTCCCGGCGGTGTTCCCGGCCATCGACGATCCCCTGCGCGGCGAGATTCGCTATCGCGAGTTCGTCGCCACGCGCGATGCGCTGCCGCAGGCCGGCGTCATGATTCACCCGGTACTGGCGGCAAAAGGAGAGGGCGCCGCGGGCGCCCGTGGCGAGGCGCAAAAGATCATCGATTTGATCGAAGCCGAATGGTGCGAGGACCCGACGCGCAGCATCGCCGTGCTGGTGCGCGCCCGCGATCACCTCGCTGCGCTGGTCGCCGCGATCCGCCGCCATGGCGCCGCCTGGCGTTTCTCGGCGGTCGAAATCGAGCCGCTGGCGGACCGTCAGGCGGTGCAGGACCTGATCTCGCTGACCCGCGCGCTGCATCACCGCGCCGACCGCGTGCATTGGCTGGCCGTCCTGCGCGCGCCGTGGTGCGGCCTGACGCTTTCCGATCTGCACGCGCTGGCCGGCGACGATCACGACGCCACGATCTGGGTACTGATGAACGATGCCGCGCGCATCGAACGGCTGTCCGCCGATGGCCGCCAGCGGCTCGCCCATGTGCGCGAGGTGCTGGCCGAGGCGCTGGCCGGGCAGGGTCGGCAGCGGCGCCGGCGCTGGGTCGAGGACGCCTGGAAAAAGCTCGGCGGGCCGGCCTGCCAGGGCGGCGCGAGCGAGGCCGCCGATGCGCAGGCCTACTTCAATCGCCTCGACGCGCTGGATGCGGCGGGGCGCTTCGTGCTCGACAGTCTCGAAGACGACATGGGCCGCCTCTATGCCGCGCCCGATGCGCAGGCCGATGGCCGGCTGCAGCTGATGACCATTCACAAGGCCAAGGGGCTGGAGTTCGACACCGTGATCCTGCCCGGGCTGCATCGCGAAGCGGCGGGGCGCGATATGCCGCTCCTGGCATGGGACAGTTTTCCGCTGGCCTCGGGCGAGCGCCTGATCGCCGCGCCGGTGAATCCGCGCCGCGGCAGGACGGCCGGCGAGCCGACGCTGTATGACTTCCTGCAGCGCATGGAGCGCGAGCGCAGCCGCAACGAGGAGGCCCGCGTGCTCTATGTCGCCGCCACGCGCGCGGTGCGCCGCCTGCATCTGGTCGCGGTCGCGCTGCTCGACGAGGATGGGGCGCTCGTGGCGCCGCGCGCCGCTTCGCCGCTGGCGCGGCTGTGGCCGGCCGTCGAGGCAGAGTTCGTGCGGGCGGCCGCCGCACCACCAGCGCCGACTTCGGAAGTCTCCAATGATCTGGCGCACTTCGTGCCGCAATTGCTGCGTTTGAAGGAACCAGTCGCAACGCCAGGCTGGCACGCACCTGATCTCCCGGCACCCGCGACGGACCAGCGCGAGGAGACCGCCGACCCGCTGGCCGCCGCGGTGGGCACCCTGACCCACGCCGTGCTGGAACTGATCGCGGCCGATCCGGAAGCCTGGACCGGCCCGCGCGTGATGGAGCGCCAGCCCGGCTTCGAGCGCTGGCTGGCCAGCCGCGGCTGGTCGCCGGCGGATGCGCGGGCGGGAGCGGCCCGTGTCGCGAGCATGCTGGCGACGACGCTGGCCAGTGCAGATGGCCAGTGGGTGCTGCGCCGCCGCGCCGATGCGGCGGCCGAACTGGCACTGACAAGAGTCGGCGGGGAAGATGACGGCGGCGCGCTCTGCGTACCTGGGACTCCGCTTCGCGGGCAGGTAACCCGCGTCGTCGATCGCAGTTTTGTCGAAGACGGCGTGCGCTGGATCATCGACTACAAGACCGCCGACCTGGGCCCGGCCGCCGGTCTTCGGCAGCTTGCGGACCACGCCGCGCGCTACCGGCGGCAGCTCGAATCCTATGCCGCGCTGTTCGCCGCCGAGCGTGTGCCGCAGCGCCTCGCCGTGTTCTATGTTGCCCATGGCATTTTGGCGCGTCTGGAATACAATCCCTCCTGACACAGCGTTCTCTGGGGGAAGTCATGTCCGACAAGAAATACCGCCTCGTGACACGCAGCGATTTCGATGGCCTGGCCTGCGCCGTTCTTCTCAATGAACTCGACATGATCGACGAGATCACCTTCGTCCATCCCAAGGACATGCAGGACGGCAAGGTGGAGATTTCCGAAAACGACATCACGACCAACCTGCCCTTCGTCCCGGGCGTGTTCCTGGCCTTCGATCACCACCTCTCCGAGACTTTCCGCAACCCCGGCGAGCGCCCCAACCACATCATCTATCCCGACGCGCCGTCAGCCGCGCGCGTGGTGTACGAGCACTTCGGCGGCAAGAACAAGTTCCCGCTGTCCTTCACCGAGATGATGCTGGCCGTCGACAAGAGCGATTCGGGGAATTTCACGCGCCAGGAAATACTCGACCCGAAGGACTGGGTGCTGCTCAGCTACATCATGGATTCGCGCACCGGCCTCGGCCGCTTCCGCGAGTTCCGCGTCAGCAACTACCAGCTGATGATGGATCTGATCACCTACTGCCGCAACCACAGCATCGACGAGATACTGGCCCTGCCGGATGTCAAGGAGCGCGTCGATCTCTATTTCGAGCATGCCGACAAGGCCAAGGAGCAGATCCGGCGCCACACGAAGCTGCACACGAACCTCGCGGTGCTCGATCTGCGCAACGAAGAAACGGTTTTTGCCGTAAATCGCTTCATGATCTACGCGCTCTTCCCCGAGATCAACATCTCCATTCACGTCCTGTGGGGCATGCAGAAGCAGAACACGATCTTTGCCGTCGGCAAGTCGATCGTCAATCGCACATCGAATACCAATGTCGGCGAACTGATGCTGTTCTACGGCGGTGGCGGGCACGAAAATGCCGGCACCTGCCAGATCGCCAACGAGCGGGCCGACAAAGTACTGCATGAGTTGGTAGAGACCATCAACGCCGACGGCTGAACGCCTGCTTTACCGGCAGGCATCCGCTTGCCGGCGCCGGTAGAAGACTGGCGCACCCAAAATGACATTGCTCGAAATCCGCAACGTAACCCGCCGCTTCGGCTCGCTCGAGGCGGTGAAGGACGTTTCCATTTCGATCGAGGCGGGCGAGTTCTTCACCCTGCTCGGTCCTTCGGGCTGCGGCAAGACCACCATCCTGCGCATGATCGCCGGCTTCGACGAACCCGACGAAGGCGAGATCCTGCTCGACGGCAAATCGCTGGCCGGCGTGCCGCCGGAAAAGCGGCCGTTGCACACGGTGTTCCAGAGCTACGCACTGTTTCCGCACATGACCGTGGCCGGCAACATCGCGTTCCCGCTGGAAATGACCGGAAAGTCGGCGCTGGAGATACGGCGCCGCGTTGATGAAACCCTGGCGCTGGTGCATCTGGAGGACAAGGCCGACAGCTTTCCCCACGAACTCTCCGGCGGGCAGAAGCAGCGCGTGGCGCTGGCCCGCGGCCTGGTGAACAAGCCACGCCTGTTGCTGCTCGACGAACCGCTCGGCGCGCTCGACGCCAAGCTGCGCGTCGAAATGCAGATCGAATTGATCGCGCTGCAGCGCGAAGTCGGCATCACCTTCATTTTCGTCACGCATTCGCAGCAGGAAGCGCTGGCCCTGTCGCACCGCATCGCCGTCATGAAGGACGGCCGCGTCGAGCAGTGCGACGAGCCGGACCAGCTCTATACCCAGCCCGCCAACCGCTTCGTCGCCGACTTCATCGGCAAGATCAACCTGCTCGACGTCGAGGTGACCGCGTCGAGCAAGGTCCTGTTGAGCCTGCGCGCCGCCGGTCTCGGCGAGATTGCCGCGACCGATCCGCGGCCGATCGCGGTGGGCGAGCGCGGCGTCTTCGCCCTGCGCCCCGAGCTGATCCGCGTCTTCGGTCATCGCGAAGCCGCCGACCTGAAGAACCGCTTCGAGGGCGTGGTGCGCGAGCTGCTCTATCTCGGCGACGTCACGCTGTACAAGATCGAGCTGGCCAACG
The DNA here is from genome assembly GCA_006218025.1 of Rhodocyclaceae bacterium. GTDB lineage: Bacteria > Pseudomonadota > Gammaproteobacteria > Burkholderiales > Rhodocyclaceae > Sulfuritalea. Next base: position 16,820 of record VBWA01000029.1, read on the forward strand.
GCGCCCTGATCGAGGCGCTGATGCCCAACGCCGCGCCGGGCCGCGCCAAGTTTCACGAGGTCGGCGACGCGGTCGGCGTCTGCTGGCGGCACGACGCCGGCGTGTACTTACGGAGTTGAGAGGAGAGGGCGCCATGTCCGAACCGAGAACCCAGCCGTCGGGCTTGACCAAGTGGGTGGTGACGCTGCCGCCGACGATTTTCCTGCTGGCCTTCTTCCTCGTCCCGGCGCTGATCGTGGTGCTCGCCGGCTTCCGCGAAACCGGCGAATTCGGCGGGCTCGCACCGTTGCCGCAGCTCTCGCTGGATGCCTACCGCTTTCTCGGCGGCGACGTCATCTACCTCGAAATCTTCGCGCGCTCCTTCCTGGTCGCCGCGCTGACCACGCTGATCTGCATTGTGCTGGCCTATCCGCTGGCCTGGCTGATCGCGCGCAGCCCGAAGCAGCGCCGCGACTTCCTTGTGCTGCTGGTGATCCTGCCCTTCGCCAGCAATTTCCTGGTGCGCATCTATGCCTGGATCATGCTGCTGGGCCCGGTCAACCTGCTCTACACGCCCTTCGCGGTGATCGTCGGCATGGTCTACGCGCACCTGCCCTTCATGGTGCTGCCGCTCTACACCAATCTGGAAAAGCACGATCCGGCGCTGCTCGAAGCCGCGCAGGATCTCGGCGCCAATGCCTGGACGCGCTTCTGGCGCGTGACTTTCCCGCTCTCGCTGCCGGGCATCTTCTCCGGCTCGGCGCTGGTCTTCATCCCGGTGCTGGGCATGTTCGCCGTGCCCGAACTGCTCGGCGGCACCGGGGACATCCTGATCGGCAACCTGATCAAGGAACAGTTTCTGGAGAACCGCGACTGGCCGCTCGGCTCGGCACTGTCGATCATGCTCACGATCTGCGTGCTTCTGCTCGCAGGCCTAACGGCCTGGGGCTCGAAGCGCGGGCTGCACGGCACTGAGGCAGTGACATGAAGAAGGCCCAGTTCTGGTTGTGGACGGCATCGCTCGCCACCTACGCCTTCCTCTACATTCCGCTGGCGGTGGTGGTGCTGTTTTCCTTCAACGACTCGGTGCTCAATGCCGAGTGGGTCGGCTTCACCACGCGCTGGTACGTCAAGCTGCTGCACGACGACGACATGCTCCACGCCGCCGCCAACTCGCTGCTGATCGCGCTGGTATCGAGCAGCGTGTCGACCGTGCTCGGCGCCATGGCAGGGCTTGCGATGCATCGCTACCGCCCGCGCTGGCTGCCCTTTCTGGTGCTGACACCCGTGGCCATGCCGGAAATCCTGCTCGGCGTCTCGCTGCTGCTGTTCTTCCGCCAGGTGCTCGATCTGTCGCTCGGCCTGTTCTCCATCCTCGCCGCGCACATCACCTTCAGCATCGGCTTCGTCGCCGTCATCGTGCGAGCGCGCCTGGCCGGCATGGACGAAAGCATCTTCGAAGCGGCGCGCGACCTCGGCGCCACGCCCTGGGCCACCTTCCACCGCGTTACCCTGCCGCTGATCATGCCGGCGCTGGTGGCCGGCTTCCTGATGGCCTTCACGCTTTCGATCGACGATTTCGTCATCACCTTCTTCGTCGCCGGCGTCGGCGTGAACACCTTGCCGCTGCAGATCTACTCCATGATCAAGGTCGCCGTGACGCCCGAGGTCAATGCCGTTTCGACCCTGCTGATGGCGCTGACCCTGACGCTGATCCTCGTCGCCAGCCGCTTCGCTCCCGACGTGCTGAAGGGGCGGTCGTGAAATCGCCGTCTTACCAGCGCCGACTTCTAGCCGTCGTTCTGCCGGCCTTGCTGCTGCTGGCGAGCCTGCCGGCCCGCGCCGCCGACACGCTCTACCTCTACAACTGGAACAACTACATTTCCGAGGACACGGTGCAGCGCTTCGAGGCGCATTGCCGCTGCCGGCTCAAGCAGGACTACTACTCCGACAACGAGGAAATGCTGGCCAAGCTGGAAGCCGGCGCCGTCGGCTACGATGTCCTGGTGCCCACCGGCAATGCCGTCGAATCGCTGGTGCGGCGGAATGCGCTGCGCGAGATCGACCGCGCCCGCCTGCCCAACCTGCGCAACATCAAGCGCGAATTTCTCGACACATGGTTCGATCCGGGCAACCGCTACTCGGTGCCCTACGCCACCTCCGTCACGCTGATCGGCTTCAATGCCAACAAGATGCAGGAGCTCGGGCTGCCCACCGACAGCTGGGCGCTGATCTTCGAGCCGAAGCACTTGAAGAAGATCAAGGGCCGCGTCACGGTGCTCAACAGCCAGCGCGAGCTCATGGCGGCGGCGATGCGATATCTCGGCCATTCGGTGCAGGAGCACGACCCCGCAAGGTGGGAGGAGGCCAAGCAGGTGATCCTGCGCGCCAAGCCCTACTGGGCGGCGTTTTCCAACAGCACCTACATCAAGGACCTGGCCATCGGCACCATCTGGGTCGCTCACGGCTATTCGAACGACATGTGGCGGGCGCAGCAGGATGCCGCCGCGGCGAAGCGGCCCTTCGCCATCGGCTTCGCCACGCCGAAGGAAGGCGCGGTGCTGGCGGTGGATAATTTCGTGCTGCACAAGTCCGGCCGCCGGCCGGACCTGGCGCACCAGTTCATCGACTTCATGCTCGCCGGCGAAAACGCCGCCGACGTCTCCAACCTGATCGGCGCCGGCAATCCCAATGGCGCCGCGACGCCGCGCATCCTGCCCGAGATCGCCGCCAACCCGGGCATCTTCCCGCCGCCGGCCGAATTGCAGCGGCTGGAAATGCTGAGGGACTTCGATCCGAAACTGCGGCGGACTCTGTCGCGGATGTGGACCGAGATCAAGGTTCGGTGACGCTGATCTATGTCGGCACTGGCGCTAAGGCGATTTATGTACTTGTGGCAACGCACTGCAATATCGATCCGCGATTCTTCAATCCCGATGGGCTTGCCGAGCTCGGTGTTTTGGGCTATGACGATGGAAGATGCGCTCTGCCGCCTTCGTCGCTTCCATGGCAGAAATGCAATTGCCCTCATCGAAAAGCGTCGGCAGCACTATGCCTGCCGTACCTATTCTTCAAAGGAGACATCATGCGTACCTTTATAGTTGTTCTGCTGGCTATCGTGGGGAGTGGTTGTGCGCGACTACCGGCGCAGAACGTTCCTCCCGCACGACAGACAAAGGCCGTCGTGTTTGATATTGACGGAACGCTAACTCCGCAGGTATTTGCCATTTTCGAAGCGCGCGAGGACGCCGCGAGGGCCGTACGTATCTTTGCCGACAAGGGCTACAAGATCATCTATCTCAGCAAGCGTTTCAGCTGGTTTCAGTCTGGAGTGCCTGGCTGGTTGCACAAGCATGGCTTTCCTGAGGGGAGCATCCAGTTATCGCAAAGCGACTACGATGATGAGCATGCGCGTGACTTCAAGTTGAGGATATTGAAGAGCTTTAAGTATCGCGGTTGGAAAGTCCAGTATGCATACGGTGACTCGGCCACGGACTTCGAAGCCTATGCAGACGCGAAGATTTCTCATGTCTTCGCACTCCAGCGCCGTGGCGAGGACAAGTGCGAACATGGCAGCTATAAGGAATGCTTGACGGGCTGGACTCAGCACTTGGACTTCATTGCGAAATCGGTGCCGTCTGTGCTGGATGACTGACTGCCTCGTTCGTCAGTCGCGTCATCTGGTCCATGCTCAAACGCGGCCGCGACCACCAACCCGATTCGCCAGCAAAAAGATGTTGAAAGTTCGGGAGAGATATTCAGGGTCGAATTGATTTCCATGGCAGCATGAATCGCCGTCCCGCCAGCGCCGACTCTTGGAACGACCAATGCTGCGCGAACATGACCGAAGTCCATCCCGAATCGTTGTACATGCGAAGGAGACCAAACATGCGATCCCGCTCCAATCTCGGTGCCTATATCCTGATCGGCCTGGGCACATACTTTCTGTTGTCGAAGTTCGGATGGATACCGAGCCTCGGTCCCCTGATCGCGGAGTGGTGGCCCGTCATTCTCATCATCGTTGGCGTTTCCATGCTGATGCGGCGGTCCGATCGCGACAAGGGCTAGATTTCGCCGGCGCTCGCGCAAGCAAATCGTTGCCCTGCCATGCCAAACGAGATTCAGGCCTTCCACCAGCAAGTCAATCACGCCCGATTCCAAGGTCAGGCGGCGGGGCATTACGAGAGCTTCTTCCTGCGGGCCAATCATCCGACCCGGCCTCTGGCGTTCTGGATCCGCTACACGATTTTCTGTCCGCGGGGTTTGCCCGGGAATGCGGTGGGCGAGCTCTGGGCGGTTTTCTTCGATGGCGAGACCAACCGGCATGTGGTCGCCAAACAGGAATATCCATTGGCCGACTGCCTGTTCGATACGGCGGGGTTCGGGGTCCGGGTCGGCACGGCGACGCTCGGTCCGCATCGCCTGCAGGGGGCGGTCGCGAGCAGGGGACAGGCATTGGCGTGGAACCTGGCATTCGAGGGCGAGTCCGCGCCCATCCTGCTGTTGCCTTTCAAGCTGTACCAGGGCGGCTTCCCCGCGGCGAAAAGCCTGGTGAGCTTGTCGCTGGCGCGCTTCGGCGGCGGCTTGTCGGTGAATGGCGAAGCGATCGACGTTACGGGTTGGGTGGGGAGCCAGAACCACAATTGGGGCAGCCGCCATACCGATCTCTACGCATGGGGCCAGGTGGCGGGTTTCGATACCCACCCGGAGAGTTTTCTCGAGGTCGCGACGGCGAAGTTGCGCATCGGCCCGTTGTGGACGCCGCCGCTGACGCCGCTGGTGCTGCGCCACGGGCAAAGGGAATACGCGCTCACCGGGCTGGTGCAGGGGCTCCGCGCGCGCGGCTCGTTCGGCTACTTCCACTGGGAATTCAGGTCGGAAACGGCCGAGGTCGCGATCGAGGGAAGGATATCGGCGCCGCGCGAGGCATTCGTCGGCCTTGCGTATCGCAACCCGCCGGGCGGCGTCAAACATTGCCTCAACAGCAAAATCGCGGCGTGCACGCTGCAGTTCCGCGACAAGCGGACCGGCAGCACGGAGATTCTGGAAACCAAAAGCCGTGCCGCATTCGAGATATTGACCAGCGATCCGAACCACGGCATCGCAATTTCAGCCTAGGGATTCAGCCGTCGCGGCGCCGGGCGTAGAATCCTTGCTCCCGGGGTGCGGAGGAGGTGCCATGAAATATCACATCGAGAAGCAGGGCGACGAAGTTGTGATCCGTTTCGAGAAACTGGGCAATCAGGCCCAGGCGGTGGTCGCCGCCATGGGCCGCTGCCGGCAAAGCGCATGGGCCTGCCCCTCGGGTGAGTGCATGAAGATCGCCGGCATGGAGACCAGTGGCGACGGGGATGCGCTGGCGGTCAGGCTGAAGCCCCGGGGCGATTCCGAACTGAGCATTGCCGGCCTCGGCGAGTGCCTGAAATATCAGTTGCCCAAGGAAATCCAGGACTGATTGCCGCCGGGCGGCGGCCGCCGAAAACAACTCCTGTCTACAAGGTTGTTATTCCGTCGGCCTTATCGCAATATATGCGCATGAAGTAGATTCCCGGTGTCCGCGACGGGCGCGGGGGAAATCCCGACAATTCTCCGGAAGACAGAGCATGGCGATGGCATGGGCGAGCTACCTGGAAACTGGAATCGAGGTAATCGACAATCAGCACATGCGAATTGTCGATTACATCAACCGGCTGGAGGAAGCAATCAACGGGTCGGACAAGAGCCTGGTCGGGCTGGTGCTGGTCGAACTGGAGGATTACTGCCTGTCGCACTTTGCCTTCGAGGAACATCTGCAGGAGCAGGCCGGGTACAAGTTCGCAGCGGAGCACAAGGCCACCCACGAGAACTTCGCCAAGCGCCTGGGGAAGTACCGGGAGAAGTACAAGGCCGGAGAAGATGTCGCCCAGCAGCTGCACAGCATGCTCAGTACCTGGCTGGTGCACCACATCAAGCGCGACGACATGGCCTATGTGCCGGATGTGACGGGCGGTATCGACCGCATGAACGGGGACAGGCAGAAGGGCGACTGGCTCACCCGCTCGGTCGCGGGTTTCTTCGGCAAGGACAGCTAGGCAGGGTCAAACCTGCAGCACGGTCAGCAGGTCCTGTTCCAGCCTGACCAGTGTGGCCGTCTGCGCCAGTTCCTTGCCGCTGATGAGGAAGACGTCCTCGACGCGTTCGCCGAGCGTGGCGATCTTCGCAGTGTGCAGGGTGATGCCGTGCTGGCCCAGCACGCGGGCGATGGCGTACAGGAGCCCCGGCCGGTCTGCCGCGCTGATCGACATCAGGTACTGGCTGCCGCGCTCGTCGGCGCGAATGTCCACTTCCGGCGTCACCGGGAAATGGCGCACCTGTCGCGACAGGCGTCCGCTGATGGGCGCCGGCAGCGGCGGCAACTGCTCGAGTTGTTCGGTGATGTCGTGCTCGATCAGGCCGATCATGTCGCGATAGGGCTGGGTGGCGCCGAAGGCAAAGATCACGAAACTGTCCAGCGCATAGCCGTGGCGCGTGGTGTGGATCTTGGCATCGACGATGCTGTAGCCCAGGCGCGCGAAGAAGCCGCAGAGGCGGGCGAACAGCAGGGGTTGGTCCTGCACATAGACCATCACCTGCAGGCCGTCGCCCATCGGGTTGAGGCGCGCGCGCACCACCGGTTCCGGGCTCGACGGGCGATGGTAGAGGGTGCGCGTGTGCCAGGCGATCTCCTCCGCGGCGTGGCGCATGAAATAGCCGGTATCGAACTGGCTCCACAATTCGAGTTCGACGTCCGGACGCAGTCCGTAGTAGCGCAGGATGCGCCGCGCCTCTTCCTGCCGTTCGGAGACGCCGGTGAGCTGCAGCACCGCAGTGCCCTTGAGGACGCCGGCGGTCATGCGGAACAGGTCTTCGAGCAGCTTGCCTTTCCAGGCGTTCCACACTTTCGGGCTGGTGCCGCGAATGTCGGCCACCGTCAGCAGGTAGAGCGCGGTGAGGCGGCGCACGGTGCCGACCCGGCCGGCAAAGGCGAGGATGACTTCGGGATCGGCCAGATCCTGTTTCTGCGCCACTTGCGACATGGTCAGGTGCTGTTCGACGAGGAAGCCCACCAGATCGGCGTCGTCGCCGGTGATGCCGTGGTCGCGGCAAAAGCGCGCGGCGTCCTTCTTGCCGAGCTGGGAGTGGTCGCCGCCGCGGCCCTTGGCGATGTCGTGGAACAGGGCGGCGATGTACAGCAGCCAGCGCTTCTCGAAGCCGGCCATCAGGCGCGAGCAGAACGGGTACTCGTGGGCGAACTCGGGCATCGCAAAGCGCCGCAGATTGCGCATCACCTGCAGGATGTGCTGGTCGACGGTGTAGACATGGAACAGGTCGTGCTGCATCTGTCCGACGATGTGGCCAAAGGCCGGCAGATAGCGGCCCAGGATGTCGTACTGGTTCATGCGCCGCAACGGACTGATCAGGTGCTGCTGCTGGAACAGCTTGAGAAACAGCGCGCGGTTTTCGGGATCGCGGCGAAACTGGGCATCGATGCATCCCTGCGCGCGCCACAGGGCGCGCAGCGTGCGCGGCGTCATGCCCTTCAGCTCCGAGCGCTGCATTTGCAGCAGGAAGCATTCGAGAATGGCGCGCGGATGGCGCTGGAAGACGTCTTCCTCGCGCACGTCGAGATGCTCGCGCACCATCTGGAAGTCGGCATCGATGATGATCGGCGGCCCCGACGGCGCCGGCAGCAGGCGGTCGGCCAGGATCTGCATGACCAGCGCATTGAGCTGGGTCACCAGTTTGGCATTCTGGTAGTAGCGTTGCATCAGCACTTCGGAAGCGCGCTTGGTCTCGGTCGCCGTGATGCCCATGGCGCCGGCGAGCTTCTCCTGGTGGTCGAACAGCAGCCTGTCCTCGCGGCGGCCGGCGACCAGATGCAGCTCGATGCGCAGGTCGCGCAGCAGCGCGTCGGTGCGTTCGAACTGCCGTACCTCGGGCGTCGTGATCAGCTTCGCCTGCGCCAGCGATTTCCAGTCATCGCCGATGCCCGCCGCGCGCGCCACCCACTGGATCACCTGCAAGTCGCGGCGGCCGCCGGGGCTTTCCTTGCAGTTGGGTTCGAGGCTGTAGGGCGTGTCGTTGAATTTGGCGTAGCGCTCGGCCTGCTCCAGCTGCTTGGCCCTGAAGAAGGCTGCGGGTTCCAGCGAGGCGTTGTAGCTCTGCTCGAAATCATCGTAGAGCCCACGCGCCCCGGCAAGGTAGCGCGCCTCGAGCAGCGAGGTCTTCACCGTGATGTCGGATTCGGCCTGATCCAGGCACTGGTTGATGCTGCGCACGCTGTGGCCGATGTCGAGGCCGATGTCCCACAGCAGGCCGATGAGTTTTTCGAGGTGCGGCGCGGCGCACGACTCGTGGGTCGCGCTGTCGTCGTCGGGCAGCAGGATCAGCAGGTCGACGTCGGAGGCAGGGTAGAGTTCGCCGCGCCCGTAGCCGCCAACCGCCGCCAGCGCGCAGTTGCCGGGCATGGCCAGTGCGGTCCAGACTTCCTGCAGCACGCTGTCCACCAGGGCCGCGCGCCCGCCAAGCAGGGCCGGGCCATTCCTCTTTTCCCGCCAGGCAGCGGTCAGTGCCTGCTGTCCGGTGCTCAGGCGCTCCCGCGCGGCGGTCGCCAGATTGCGTAGTTCGCTCATGCGGCCACCTTGAGCGGCCCGCTCAGGGATGGATCCGGATGTGGGCCGGGCAGGGTGGGGCGCCGGCGGACAGGGTCATCACTTCGACGCCGGTTTCGGTAACGCAGACGGTGTGCTCGAATTGTGCGGAAAGGCTGCGATCCTTGGTAACGATGGTCCAGCCGTCCGGGAGTTCGGATATCGCCGCCTTGCCGGCATTGATCATCGGCTCGATGGTGAAGACCATGCCCGGCACCAGCAAGGGGCCGTCCGTGGCCTTTCCGTAGTGGAGCACCTGCGGTTCCTCGTGGAAGTTGCGCCCGATGCCGTGGCCGCAGAACTCGCGCACCACGGAAAAACCCGCGCCTTCGGCATGTTTCTGGATCGCCGCGCCTACCGCGCCGAGATGCACGCCCGGCCTGACTTGCGCGATGCCGACCCACATGCATTCGTGCGTCATCGACACGAGTCGCTTGGCGAGGATCGACGCCTCGCCGACGCAGAAGGTGCGGCTGGTGTCGCCGTGCCAGCCGTCCTTGATGTTGGTGATGTCGAGGTTGACGATATCGCCTTTTTTCAGCGCGCGGTCATTGGGGACCCCATGGCAGACCTGATGGTTGACCGATGCGCAGATCGACTTGGGATAGGGCGTGTAGCCCGGCGGCGCGTAGTCGAGCGGGGCGGGGATGCAGCCCTGGACATTGACCGTGTAGTCATGACAGAGGCGGTCGAGCTCCGCGGTGGTGACGCCCGGCTTGACGAAAGGCTCGATGTAGTCGAGGACTTCGCCCGCGAGGCGACAGACGACCCGCATCGCGGCAATGTCTTGGGCGGTTTTTATGGAAATGGCCATGAACGCAGGACTGGATTGGGGAAACCCATTTTACCCGCTGGCCGCCTGCGGCGCGCGGCGAAGGCCGGATTCCGGCGCGGCGACACAAGTCCTCTGCGACTTCAGAAGAACAGGCGCTGGCCTTTGCGGAAAAACTCAACCGCGTAGGCGAGTTGTCCCTGTGGGTATTCCTTGCTCGCCACCGATTTCCGCTCGACCTGGTAGGAAAGGTCCTCCGACAAACGGCCGCAGAATTCCGTCATCCCTTCCATGAGACGGCTGCCGGGGTAGGCGTTGAGCAGCAGATGGTAGGGCGGGCAGGAGTCGCACATCCGCACCGCACCCACTATCGGCGAGCCGATGATGGTCAGATCGCCCACAATCGGCGTCAGGTAGCAGGGGCCGGCGTCCACGCCGATGGACAGCCCGATGCCCTCGGGCTCGTTGCGCATGTTGGCGACAAACGCGGGATAGTAATAGGTGCGGAAATTGTCCATCACGGAACAGCAGAAATCGAGCACGGTGTCCATGTGGTCGGTAAACGGGTTCTCCACCAGCCAGTAGCAGATGAAGCCATCGCCGGTGAACTTGTCGAACCAGCCGCCGTGGTAGTGCAGGACGGTGCGGAATTCGGCCACGAAATCGTCGAGGATCTTGGCGTATTGCGGGATGTCGATCGATTCCTTGAGCACGCAGGACGAGCGCCGGATATCCACGGTTAGCACGATGGCTTCGATGGCCGAAACTTCGGTGATGGCTTTCCTGATGGAGGGGGAGACGTTGGTCCGCGTCGGATCGAAGCGATCGAGCGGCGCGTGGCTGCGAAACTGGCGGTCGGCGTCCTCGCCGTCGGGAGTGAGGCGATTCACGGCAAGCATGCTCATGGAAGGGACGTCCTCAAGTTTGAACTGCGGCAGGGCCGGGCAAGCGCAGCACCAGTCATCCTATGTCGAATGGCATAGTCTAGCGCGATTTTCGCTGCGGCATGGCGCGCCTTTGCGGAAATGCCCCGGGGTGGCTTGTGCCGGACCACAAGTCCAGCTTCCGCGGCTTGTGCCTGCCGGCGCAAGCCGCTATAATCGCGGGCTTGTCCGGGATGGTCCCGGTCAAAATCCACACGCCCGGCGCCGATAGGGTGGCTTCCCGCATGAAATCAGCGCGAAGCAGCACGGCCAGGCGGAGGTTTAACCCATATCGGAGATAGTTCTATGAGTACTACCATGCGCCAGATGCTGGAGGCAGGAGTTCACTTCGGCCACCAGACCCGTTTCTGGAACCCCAAGATGGCCCCGTACATCTTCGGCCATCGCAACAAGATCCACATCATCAACCTCGAAAAGACCCTGAGCAAGTATCAGGAAGCCATCGCGTTCGTCAAGAAGATGGCGGCCAAGAAGGGCACCATCCTTTTTGTCAGCACCAAGCGCCAAGCGCGCGAAATCATCGCCGAGGAAGCCCAGCGCTGCGGCATGCCTTTCGTCGATGACCGCTGGCTGGGCGGCATGATGACCAACTTCAAGACCCTGAAGCTGTCGGTCAAGCGCCTGAAGGACCTGGAAACCGCGATGTCGGAAGGCAACTTCGAGAAACTGTCGAAGAAGGAAACCCTGACCCTGCAGCGCGAGATGGACAAGCTGAAGAAGTCCATCGGCGGCATCAAGGACATGGGCGGCCTGCCCGATGCAATTTTCGTCATCGACGTCGGCTATCACAAGATCGCGATTACCGAAGCCGGCAAGCTCGGCATCCCGGTGATCGGCGTGGTCGATACCAACCACTCCCCCGAAGGCGTCAGCTACGTGATCCCGGGCAATGACGACTCCTCCGGCGCGATCCGCCTGTATGCCCGCGGCGTGGCCGATGCCATCCTCGAAGGCAAGAACCAGTCGATCAACGAGGTGGTGCAACAGCTGGCCGGCGACGACGAGTTCGTCGAAGTGTCCGACGCGGCTGAATAAAAGGCCTGAACCACAGAGGCACAGAGACACAGAGAAGTTCAGAGATCTGTGTTTTTCTCCGTGCCTCTGTGTCTCTGTGGTGAAAGTATCTGATTCTGGAGTAAGAGCAATGGCGGAAATTACCGCAAGCATGGTCAAGGAACTGCGCGAGAAGACCGACGCGCCGATGATGGAATGCAAGCGAAAGCCGAGGAAATCCTCCGCGTCAAGCTGGGCAACAAGGCCAGCAAGGCGGCGACCCGCGTCGCGGCGGAGGGCGTGGTGGCGATCCACATCGCCGCCGACGGCAAGCTGGGCAGCATTTTCGAAATCAACAGCGAAACCGACTTCGTCGCCAAGAACGACGAGTTCCTCAAGCTGGCCGCCGACTGCGCGCGGCTGGTGGCGGAAAAGAATCCGGCCGACGTCGCCGCGCTGTCGGCCCTGCCGCTGGGCGAGGGCACGGTCGAATCCACCCGCACTGCGCTGGTGGGCAAGATCGGCGAGAACATGAGCATCCGCCGTTTCGTCCGCGTTGCGGCGAAGGGCAAGCTGGCGTCCTACATCCACGGCGGCTCGAAGATCGGCGTGCTGGTCGACGTGGTCGGCGGCGACGAACAACTGGCCAAGGATCTGGCAATGCACATCGCCGCGTCGAAGCCGAAGTCGCTGGATTCGTCCGGCGTGCCGGCCGAGTTGCTGGACATGGAACGTCGCATTGCCATCGAGAAGGCGCGCGAAGCCGGCAAGCCGGAAGCGATGCTGGAGAAGATCGCCGAAGGCACGGTGCAGAAGTACCTCAAGGATGTGACGCTGCTGGGCCAGGTATTCGTCAAGGCCGAGGACGGCAAGCAGACCATCGAGCAGCTGCTGAAGGCCAGGGGCGCTTCGGTGGCCGGCTTCACGCTGTTCATCGTCGGGGAAGGCATCGAAAAGAAGGTGAATGACTTCGCCGCCGAAGTGGCTGCGCAAGCCGCGGCTGCCGCCGGCAACAAGTAAGCGTCCGCCAGACGATGCCCGCTCCGAAATTTCGCCGCATCCTGCTCAAGCTTTCGGGCGAGGCACTGATGGGTGATGATGCCTACGGCATCAACCCGGCCATGCTCGGCGCCATCGTGGCGGAAATCAAGGAAGTCACCGATCTCGGCGTCGAGATCGGTGTCGTCATCGGCGGCGGCAACATTTTTCGCGGCGTTGGCGGCACGGCCACCGGCATGGATCGTGCTACGGCGGATTACATGGGCATGCTGGCCACGGTGATGAATGCGATGGCCCTGTCGGATGCGATGCGCCAGGCCGGGATCAACGCCCGCGTGCAGTCGGCGCTGAACATCGAACAGGTGGTCGAGCCCTATATTCGCGGCAAGGCCATTCGCTATCTGGAAGAAGGCAAGGTGGTGATTTTCGGTGCCGGCACCGGCAACCCCTTCTTCACCACCGACACGGCCGCCGCCCTGCGCGGCTCGGAGATTGGTGCCGAAATCGTGCTGAAGGCGACCAAGGTCGATGGCATCTATACCGCGGATCCGAAGAAGGACCCGTCGGCTGCCCGCTTCGCCCGCATCAGCTTCGACGAGGCGATCGGCCGCAACCTGGCAGTGATGGACGCCACGGCGTTTGCCTTGTGTCGCGACCAGAAGCTGCCGATCAACGTGTTCTCGATCTTCAAGGCCGGCGCGCTGAAGCGCGTGGTGATGGGAGAGGACGAGGGCACCCTGGTTCACGTCTAGGATTAGAGTCTATTTCAGCAGGAATCATGTCCCGCGTTGAGACCAGGATCGGATGGATGCAAGGCGCAGCGCGCGGCCAATGGTTGTTCCATTGGCAAGCGCTGCAACGCCGCAGACGCCGATCCTGGTTCCACGGCGCAAGCCGTGCCTTGCACTGCATCCCGCTGCCCACCGGCGCGGGATATGATTCCTACTGAAATAGACTCTTAGGAGTGGCAGCATGATTCCCGAACTGAAAAAGACTTCTGAACAGAAGATGCAAAAGAGCCTCGAGGCGCTGAGGGCAGACCTCGGCAAGGTGCGCACCGGGCGCGCGCATACCGGCATCCTCGACCATGTGCAGGTGGACTACTACGGTTCGCTGGTGCCGATCACCCAGGTGGCTAACGTCACGCTGATCGATGCGCGTACCATCGGCGTGCAGCCATGGGAAAAGCCCATGGTGGGCAAGGTGGAAAAGGCGATTCGCGATTCCGAGCTGGGCCTCAATCCATCGTCGCAGGGCGAAGTGATTCGCGTACCGATGCCGGCCCTGACCGAAGAGCGGCGCCGCGATCTGATCAAGGTGATCAAGCACGAGGGCGAGGACGCCAAGATAGCCATTCGCAATCTGCGCCGCGATGCAATCTCGCATCTGAAGGAAGCGCTGAAGAAGAAGGAAATCTCCGAGGACGACGAGCGCCGCGCCCTGGACGACATGCAAAGGCTCACCGACCGCTACGTCGCCGAAGTCGATCGGATGCTGGCCGAAAAAGAGAAGGACCTGATGGCGATCTGATTCCGGGTCGCATTCGAGGCAAAACGCTGTTGTCGGGTCCGGCTGAACCGTTCGTGCAGCGCCGCGACTAGGTCGCGCCCGGGTAATATCAAAGGCTCTGAGAGGGTGTCATGGCAGGAAAATTCACCAGCTCGACACAGGCAATTCCCGACGTGGGCAATGTTCCGCGCCACATTGCCATCATCATGGACGGCAACGGGCGCTGGGCCAAGCAGCGCTTCATGCCGCGCGTCGCCGGCCACAAGCGCGGCGTCGAGACCGTACGGGCGATGGTCAAGGCCTGCATCGCGCGCGGCGTGGAATATCTCACGCTGTTCGCCTTTTCCTCGGAAAACTGGCGGCGCCCCGCTGAGGAAGTGTCCTTCCTCATGAACCTTTTCATCAACGCCCTGCAGGGTGAAATCGGCAAGTTGCATGCAAATGGCGTGCGCCTCAAGGTGGTCGGTGATCTTTCCGCGTTCGAGCCGCGCCTGGTGGCGCTGATTCGCGAAGGCGAGGCGAAGACGGCCAACAATTTCCGCCTGACGCTGACCATCGCCGCGAACTACGGCGGCCGCTGGGACATCCTGCAGGCCATGAACCAGCTGGCGCTGGCCCATCCTGAAAAAGCCGGTTCCTACGGCGAGACGGATCTTGCGCCGCATCTGATGATGGCCTACGCATCGGAGCCCGACCTGTTCATCCGCACCGGCGGCGAACAGCGCATCAGCAACTTCCTGCTCTGGCAGCTGGCATACAGCGAACTGCATTTCACCGATACCCTGTGGCCGGATTTCGACGACGCCGCGCTGGATGCCGCGATCGTTTCGTATCGCCGGCGCGAGCGCCGTTTCGGGCGAACGAGTGAGCAACTCGGTGAGCAGCTCGGCAAGTCGGCGCTCGCCGTACCGCCAGCGCCAGCGCGGTGCGTCCCTCCGGGAACTTCTGCGCCGCCGGTCGCGGACAAAGATGCTTAGGACCCGGGTCGTCACCGCGCTGCTGCTGGTAGCTGGCCTCGCGCTGATTCTGTTTGCCATGCCGCCGCTGGCGGCGCTGCTTACGTTTGCCGCCATCGCTGCACTCGCGGCATGGGAGTGGGGCGGCCTGATGAAGCAGGACAAGCCGGCGCGCGTGATGTACGGATTCGTGCTGCTGCTGTTCTGCTGGCAGCTGACGGTGGGGGCGCCGCAACTCGTGCCCGTGTTGCTCGGCGTGTCGGTGGCGTTCTGGATTCTTGTCGTGCCGCTGTGGTTCCGCTTCAAATGGACGTTGGCCGGCAACGACTTCTTTGGCTACCTGCTCGGCGCTCTGGTGATTCTGCCGACCTGGGCCGCGATGGTCGCCCTGCACGCAGTGAGCACCTGGCTGATGCTGGCCGCCATGGCGCTGGTCTGGGTCGCCGATATTTCCGCCTACTTCGCTGGCCGGACATTTGGTAAACACGGCAAGCACAAGCTCGCGCCGAGCATCAGTCCGGGCAAGACCTGGGAGGGAGTGGCCGGAGCGGTGGTCGGCGTGCTGATCTACGGCGGCATCGTGCTGATGTTCTCGCCCTTGAAGGACACGCTGCCGCTGCCGCTTGTCGTTCTGCTGCTGGTTCTGCTCACATTGGTGAGCGTCATGGGCGATTTGTTCGAATCGCTATTGAAGCGTCAGGCCGGGATCAAGGACAGCAGCAATCTGCTGCCGGGCCACGGCGGGGTGCTGGACCGCATCGACGCGCTGACCTCGGCCCTGCCCCTGGCGGCGCTGATTTTGTATTTCGTCCAGCGATGAAACTGACCATTCTCGGCGCCACCGGCTCGATCGGCGTCAGCACGCTTGACGTGGTGGCGCGCCATCCGGACCGCTTCGAGGTGGTGGCCTTGAGCGGCCACCGACAGGTCGAGCTTCTTGCCGAGCAGTGCCGCCAGGTCCGTCCCGTCTACGCGGTGGTGGGCAGCGCGGCGGATGCGCAGCGTCTTGCGCTGCTGCTCAGGGACGCCGGCTTGCGCACCGAGGTGCTGCATGGGGCAGACGCATTGGTGCAGGTCGCGGCTTTGCCCGAGGTCGATGCCGTGATGGCCGCCATCGTCGGCGCCGCCGGGCTGCCGCCGACGCTGGCCGCCGCGCGTGCCGGCAAGCGCGTGCTGCTGGCCAACAAGGAAGCGCTGGTGATGGCCGGCGCGGTGTTCATGGCCGAGGCGCGCCGCGCTGGGGCCACGCTGCTGCCGATCGACAGCGAACACAATGCGATCTTCCAGTCGATGCCGTACGACTATGCGGGCGACATGGCGCGGGGCGGGGTCAGGCGGATCCTGCTGACCGCCTCGGGCGGGCCGTTTCGTACCACGCCGCTCGACGTGCTGACCACTGTGACGCCCGAGCAGGCGGTGGCGCATCCGAACTGGGTGATGGGCCGCAAGATTTCGGTCGATTCGGCGACCATGATGAACAAGGGCCTTGAAGTGATCGAGGCGCACTGGCTGTTCAACGCGCCGGCCGACCGGATTGAAGTGGTGATTCACCCGCAGAGCGTGATCCATTCCCTGGTCGATTACGAGGACGGTTCCGTGCTGGCCCAGCTGGGCAATCCCGACATGCGCACGCCCATCGCCCACGCCCTGGCCTGGCCCGAGCGGATCGATTCCGGCGTCGCCCCGCTCGACCTGTTCGCCGTGGGCCAGCTCAACTTCGAGCGCCCGGATCTGGCGCGCTTTCCCTGCCTGGACCTGGCCTATCGGGCCTTGCGTGCGGAGGGTAACGCGGCGGCGGTGCTCAACGCCGCGAACGAGGTGGCAGTGGAGGCATTTCTCGACCGCCGTCTGCCTTTCCTCGGCATCGCCGAACTCATTGCGGCAACGCTGGACGTCGTGCCCCAGGCTGCGGTGCCCGACCTGGACGCGGTGCTGGAGGCCGACCGTCAGGCGCGGGCGGCAGCGCTGAAGATACTCGCCCGCCAGGCGGCGAAGCGCGCATGAATCCTCAATCGCTGGTCTGGTACGCAAGCGCTTTCCTGCTGGCGCTGGCGGTGCTGGTGGTGGTCCACGAGATGGGCCATTACCTTGCGGCGCGCGCCTGCAACGTCAAGGTACTGCGCTTCGCCTTCGGCTTCGGCAAGGTGATCTGGATGCGCCGCCATGGACGCGATGGTACCGAGTGGGCGATCTCGGCTTTTCCCCTGGGCGGCTACGTCAAGATGCTCGACGAGCGCGAGGGCGAGGTTATGCCGGAGGAATTGCCGCGCGCTTTCAATCGGCAATCCGTCGGCCGTCGGGCGTTCATCGTGGCGGCCGGACCGGCGGCAAATTTTCTGTTGGCGATCGTGCTGTACTGGCTGTTGTTCATGTACGGCGTGACCGAACTCAAGCCGCGCCTCGGACCGCCGCCCCTCGGCACTCCGGCCGCAATGGCCGGCATCAGTGAAGGTGTGACGGTGCGCGCGGTGAATGGCCAGGCCATCGACACATGGCAGCAGCTGCGCTGGGAAGTCATGCGGCGGGCGCTCGACAAGGAGGCCGTGCAACTGGAAGTCGTCAGTCCGCAACGGGAGATCGGTGTCTACCGGATCGCCAGCGATCGCTTCGATCTGGAAGAGCTCGAAAAGGATCCCTTGCGCGCACTCGGGCTGGTGCTTTACCGGCCACGCTTGCCGGCCGTCGTCGGCCGCGTGCTGCCTGATTCGCCCGCCGACCTGGCAGGATTTCGCGAGGGCGACCGGGTGCTGTCGATCGACGGCAAGGCGATTGCGGACTGGGCCGAATTGGCGGCCATTGCGCGTGCCGCGGTAGGACGCCAGTTGAAGTTCGACGTCGAGCGCGAGGGCCGGCGAATCTCTCTGGCTGCCAGTCCGCGTCTGTCGGAGGAGGGCGGGCAGAAGGTCGGGCGCCTGGGCCTGATGGCAAGGGAAGGCCAGGGCGAGGCCTTCGAGATGACCACGGTGGTAAGTTACGGCCCGCTGGAATCCGTCAGTCGGGCGCTGACGCAGACCTGGGACACCTCGGTCCTCAGTCTGCGCATGATGGGCCGCATGCTCACGGGCGAGTTGTCGTGGAAGAACCTTTCCGGGCCGGTGACCATCGCCGATTACGCGGGGCAGTCGGCGCGGCTTGGCCTCAGCTATTACCTGCGTTTTCTCGCCCTGATCAGCATCAGTCTCGGGGTGCTCAACCTGCTGCCCGTGCCTGTTCTGGACGGGGGGCATTTGATGTATTATCTCGTCGAGTTTCTCAAGGGTGGCCCGGTGTCAGAACGGGCTCTGGAAGTCGGCCAACAGATCGGTTTTGCCTTGCTGGGGCTGCTGATGGCTTTTGCCTTCTACAACGATATCAACCGTCTTGTTTCCGGCTAATTTTCGTCCAAACTACATGAATAAGAAACTGCTTGCCGGTCTGATCTCCTCCCTGCTGGCCCATTCCGCTTTCGCGTTTGACGCGTTTCAAATCAAGGATATTCGGGTCGAGGGCATTCAGCGCACCGAGGCAGGCACCGTGTTCTCCTACCTGCCGGTCAAGGTGGGCGACACCATGAACGACGAGAAGGCGGCGGCCGCCATCAAGGCATTGTTTGCCACCGGCTTCTTCAAGGATGTGCGCCTGGAAATCGACGGGCAGGTGCTGGTGGTGGTGCTCGAAGAGCGCCCGGCGATCGCCTCGCTCGAATTCAGCGGCCTCAAGGCCTTCAAGCCGGAAGACCTGAAGAAGTCGCTGCGCGACGTCGGTCTAGCCGAGTCGCGCATTTTCGACCGCGCCATGGTCGAACGGGCGGAGCAGGAACTCAAGCGCCAGTATCTGGCGCAGGGACACTACGCGGTTCAGGTGACGACCACCATCACGCCGCTGGAACGCAATCGGGTTGGCGTGAACTTCGCGGTCACCGAGGGCGACATCGCCAAGATCAAGCAGATCAACATCATCGGCGCTGGCGCCGTCAAGGAGTCCGACCTGCTTGACCTGATGGTCCTGCGTACGCCGGGCTTGCTGACTTGGTACACCAAGAACGATCAATACTCGAAGCAGAAGCTGTCAGGCGACCTGGAGACCCTGCGTTCCCATTACCTCGATCGCGGCTATCTCGAATTCAATATCGAGTCGACCCAGGTGTCGATCTCGCCGGACAAGCAGGACATCTACATCACCATCAACATCACCGAGGGTGAAAAGTACTCAGTCTCCTCGGTCAAGCTGGCCGGTCAGTTGCTGCTGCCGGAAGATGAATTGACCCGGCTGGTAAAGGTCAAGCCAGGGGACGTGTTCTCGCGCGAGAAGATGGCCGATACCACCAAGGCCATCAGCGAACGTTTGAGCAACGAAGGCTATGCCTTTGCCAACGTCAATGCGGCGCCGGAACTGGACAAGGAAAAGCGCCAGGTGGCCTTCACCGTGTTCATCGATCCGGGGCGCCGCGTCTATGTGCGCCGCATCAATGTCACGGGCAACACGCGGACGCGCGACGAAGTGGTGCGTCGCGAATTGCGTCAGGCCGAATCCGGCTGGTACGACGGCGACAAGATCAACAAGTCGCGCACGCGCGTCGACCGGCTGGGGTATTTCGACGAGGTGACGGTGGAAACGCCGCCGGTCGCCGGCACCACCGACCAGGTCGACATGGAGGTCAAGGTCAAGGAAAAGCCCACCGGCAACATCATGCTCGGGGCGGGCTTCTCCAGCGCGGAAAAATTCACGGTTTCCGGCTCGGTGCAGCAGCAGAACCTGTTCGGCAGCGGCAAGCATGTCGGCGTCCAGGTCAGCACCAGCAAATCGAACAAGGTCTATTCCCTGTCGCATACCGATCCGTATTTCACGGTCGATGGCGTCAGCCAGGGTTTTGACATCTACACCCGCAACACCGATACCAGCAGCCTGTCGGTGGGAAGCTTCGGCTCGGATTCGATGGGCGGCGGCGTGCGCTGGGGACTTCCCATCGGCGAAGACGACTATCTCAACCTTGGTCTTTCCGTGGATCGCACCAAGCTCAAGACCGATGCCAACAGTCCCCTGCGCTATCAGAATTATGTCACCCGTTTCGGTGCCAGCAGCAACACCGTGCTGACCACCGTCGGTTGGCAAAAGGACGAGCGCGACAGCCTGCTGGTGACTACCAAGGGGGTTTTGCGCAAAGCGACACTTGAAGTGTCGCTGCCGGGCAGTACGGCGACCTACGTACGCGCCACGTATCAGCATCAGCATTTCTTCCCTCTGAATCCCAAGCTGACCCTGGCGCTGAACGGCGAAGTGGGCGTGGCCCAGAAGTATGGCGACAAGGAACTGCCTTTCTTCAAGAACTTCTACGCCGGCGGCATCGGCTCGGTGCGCGGCTTCGACTCGGGCTCCCTGGGGCCGCGTGATGCGGCCACGGCCGAGGCAATCGGTGGCAACAAGCGGCTGATCGGCAATGCCGAACTGCTGTTCCCGGTTCCTGGCATGGGGCGCGACAATTCGATGCGCCTTTCCGGTTTCATCGACGCCGGCAATGTCTGGGGCTACGACAGCAAGTTCAGTATGGGCAGTCTGCGCTTCAGCGGGGGCGTTGCGCTGTCATGGAATTCGCCGATGGGTCCGCTCAAGTTCTCCTATGCCAATCCGTTCAACAAGAAAGCCGAAGACAAGGTGCAACGTCTGCAGTTTCAGATGGGCTCGGTCTTTTGATCGTCTACTAGTGAGAAAGTCATGCTAAAGAAATACATACTTGCAGGTATCGCCTTGGTGTCGTTCTCTGTCGGCGCTCTCGCTGACAGCAAAATCGGCTTCGTCAATAGCCAGAAGATACTGAATGACGCCCCGCAGGCGGCGCGGGCGAAGAAGAAGATCGAAAAGGATTTCGAAAAGCGCGATCAGGACTTGCAGCGCATTGCCAAGCAGTTGCAGGGCCTGCAGGAGAACCTCGACAAGAACGCGGTCACCATGGCCGAGAGCGACCGCCGCACCAAGGAGCGCGAGTTCGCCGACCTCAACCGCGAGTTTCAGCGCAAGCAGCGCGAGTTCCGCGAGGATCTGAGCCAGCGGCAAAACGAGGAAATGGCGGCGATTTTCGAGCGCGTGAACAAGATCATCAAGCAGATTGCCGAGGCCGAGAAATACGACATCATTTTCCAGGAAGCGGTCTACGCCAATCCGCGCATCGATATCACCGAAAGGGTAATCAAGGCGTTGGGCGACGGCACCAAGTGATTCCATTCCGATATCATCCGTGACTTTGTCGACTTCGCCTTGCCGTGCAATGTGCACTGTCTGCGGCTTGTCTTCGCGTCACAAATGATCTGGAAATGGAATAGGACGCCTTGGCCGTGATACTGCGGCTCGACCAGATCGTCGCGCGGTTCGGCGGAGAAATAGTCGGCGCTGGCGACACGGCGATTGCGCGAATAGCCACGCTGGAAAATGCCGGACCCGGCGATCTGGCCTTCCTTGCCAACCCGAAGTACCGCCATCAATTGACGACAACCCGGGCCGCAGCCGTGATCATGGCGCCGCCCGCAGCGGACGGACCGGCCGCCGCGATTCTGACGCCGCAGCCCTATCTCTATTACGCGCGAGTCGCGCAGTGGCTCAATCCATTGCCCGTGCCGGTAGCCGGCGTTCATTCCAGCGCGGTAGTCGAGGGTGAGGTGGCCGCCAGCGCCAGCATCGGGCCCAATGTCTGGATCGGCCCCGCGGCCAAAGTCGGCGCCGAGGTGGTGATCGCAGCCAACTGCAGCATCGGCGCGGGGGTCGAGATCGGCGCCGGCAGCCGGCTTGCGCCCAACGTAACGATCTATTGCGGCAGTCGCCTCGGTGCGCGCTGCCTGGTGCATTCCGGGGCGGTCATCGGTGCCGACGGCTTCGGCTTCGCGCGCGAAGCGACCGGCGCCTGGGTCAAGATTCCCCAAGTGGGGCGCGTGCTGATCGGGGACGATGTCGAGATCGGCGCCGGAACGACGATTGACCGCGGCGCATTGGGCGACACGGTGATTGGCGACGGCGTCAAGCTCGACAATCAGATTCAGGTTGGCCACAACGTGCGGATCGGCGCCCATACTGCAATGGCCGGCTGTGTCGGAATCGCCGGCAGCGCCGTGATCGGCGCGCGCTGCACGGTGGGCGGCGGTGCGGTGATCCTCGGCCACTTGCAGATCACCGACGACGTCGACGTGGCGGCCGGCACGCTGGTGGCGAAATCGATCCGGAACGCGGGAACCTACAGCGGTGCGGTGCCCTTTCTCGAGCGTGGCGACTGGCTCAAGAATTTCTCGCGGCTGCGTCATCTTGATGCGATGGCCGATAAAATCCGTGCCCTCGAACAGCGGCTTGCCGCACTGGAGAAGAAATCATGAGCGAAACAGGCGCCGGCGGGGCCATCGATTCCCGCATGGATATCCACCAGATTCTCGACTACCTGCCGCACCGCTATCCGTTCCTGCTGGTCGATCGGGTGCTGGAAGTGGTTCCCGGCGAGCGGATTACCGCGCTGAAGAATGTCAGCATGAACGAACCGTTTTTCCCCGGCCACTACCCGCATCATCCGGTGATGCCCGGCGTTCTGGTGGTCGAGGCGATGGCGCAGACGGCGGCGATCCTCTCCTTCAAGACCATGGGCAGCAGGCCCGACGACAAATCGGTGTACTATTTCGTCGGCATCGACAATGCGCGCTTCAAGAGGCCGGTCGGTCCCGGCGATCAACTGGTGATCGACGTCACGCTTTCCGCAAACAAGCGCGGCATATGGAAATTTTCGGCGACAGCGAAGGTGGATGGGCAGGTTGCCGCCGAAGCCGACCTGATCTGCGCTGTTCGTCCCACGCCCTGATGAGCGTCCATTCCACCGCCGTCGTCCATCCCGCGGCGAGGCTCGGCAAGGGCGTCGTCGTCGGTGCCTATTCGATCGTCGGCGAGCACGTCGAGATCGGCGATCACACCGTGATCGGGCCCCATGTCGTCGTCGCCGGCCATACGCGGATCGGCCGCGACAATCGCATTTTCCAGTTTTGTTCCATCGGCGAACAGCCGCAGGACAAGAAGTATGCGGGCGAGCCGACGCGGCTGGAAATCGGCGACCGCAACACCATTCGCGAGTTCTGCACCTTCAACTGCGGCACGGCGCAGGATGCCGGCGTCACCCGTCTCGGCGATGACAACTGGATCATGGCCTACGTGCATCTGGCGCACGATTGCCAAGTCGGCAACCAGACCATTTTCGCCAACAATGCACAGCTGGCCGGTCATGTGAAGGTTGGCGACTGGGCCATTCTCGGCGGCTTCACGGTGGTGCATCAGTTCGTCCGTATCGGCGCCCACAGCATCACCGCGATGGGCACCATCCTGCTGCAGGATCTGCCGCCCTATGTGATGGCCGCCGGCAATCCGGCCGCACCGCGCAGCATCAATGCCGAGGGCCTCAAGCGACGCGGCTTCTCGGGCGATGCCGTGGCGGCAGTGAAGCGCGCTTACAAGACGCTCTACAAGAGCGGCATGAAGCTCGATGAGGCGCGCGACAGCATTGCGGCAGAGTCTGCGACCGTACCGGAACTGGCCTTGCTCGCCGGCTTTCTTGCCGCACCCGGACGCGGGATCATTCGCTGATTCCATGAGACAGGTTCCAAGGATTGCCATGGTCGCCGGCGAAGCCTCCAGCGACCAGCTTGCCGCGCATCTCATCACCGCGCTGAAACAGCATTTGCCCGATGCGCAGTTTTACGGCATCGGCGGACCGAAAATGCAGCGCGAGGGCTTCGATTCGCTCTGGCCGGCGGAGATGCTGGCGGTGCGTGGCTATGCCGAAGTCCTGCGCCACTATCGGGCGATCACCCGTATGCGACGGCAGTTGCTGCACCGCCTGCTGAAAGACCGGCCCGATGTCTTCATCGGCGTCGACGGTTCGGATTTCAATCTCTGGCTGGAAAAGCGTCTCAAGCACAGCGGAATCCCGACCATCCACTTTGTCAGTCCGTCGATCTGGGCCTGGCGCAGAAGCCGGATGCGCAAGATCGTCCAGGC
Organism: Rhodocyclaceae bacterium; assembly: GCA_006218025.1. Classification (GTDB taxonomy): domain Bacteria; phylum Pseudomonadota; class Gammaproteobacteria; order Burkholderiales; family Rhodocyclaceae; genus Sulfuritalea. Next base: position 40,635 of record VBWA01000029.1, read on the forward strand.
GGTAAGCCACATTCTTGCCCTCTACCCCTTCGAGCCTGAGCTGTACCAGGGGACCGCAGTCAAGTGCAGCTATGTCGGCCATCCGCTGGCCGATGTGATTCCGCTCGAAATCGATCAGCGCGTGGCGCGCGAGCGGCTCGGCGTGCCGCAGGATCAGCCGGTGATCGCGCTGCTGCCGGGCAGCCGCCAATCCGAGCTGCATTTCATGGCCGAGACATTTGTGGAGACCGCCAAGCTGCTGCTGGCGCGCTATCCGAAATTGCAGTTCCTGGTGCCGCTGGTTTCACGCGAGACGCGTCTGCAATTCGAGACCGCCTTGTGGAAGCTGAAGGCCGACGAGTTGCCCTTCACGCTGATGTTCGGCCATGCCGCGGAAGCCGTCGCGGCCAGCGATGCCGTGCTGGTTGCCAGCGGCACTGCGACGCTGGAGACCGCACTGGTGGGCCGGCCCATGGTGATTGCCTACAAAATGTCGCCCTGGTCATGGCGGCTGATGCGCGGCATGCGCTATCTGCCCTGGGTCGGGCTGCCCAATATTCTCGCCGGGCGCTATGTCGTGCCCGAATTCCTGCAGGACGAGGCGACGCCGGAGAACCTTGCCCAGGCGCTGGGCAACCTGCTGGTCGACCGTCAGGCGCGCGCTGCCATCGCCCGCGTCTTCGACGGCATTCATCGCCAGCTGCGACAGAACACGGCGCAGAAGGCGGCCGACGCGGTGCTGCCCTACCTGCAGAAGGCATGATTCTGCAGAACGCGTTTGATCCGCAGATTTCGCCGATTGACGCAGATGGGTCAGGGCCTTGCTTGGCCAGATCGCACCACCTGCCGGGTGACTCATGGGCGCTGGCCACTGCGTTGTTCTCCCTGCGTAATCTGCGTCATCTGCGGATCGAACTGAGGTTTTTTGGATGATCCGTCTGGTCTGCGGCGTCGACGAGGCCGGGCGCGGTCCGCTTGCCGGACCGGTCTATGCGGCTGCCGTGATCCTCGATCCGGCGCGGCCCATCGAAGGCTTGGCTGACTCGAAAAAACTCTCCGAAAGCAGGCGCGATTTTCTCGCCCTGGAAATCCGCGACAAGGCGCTGGCCTTCGGCATTGCCTGGGCATCGGTCGAGGAGATCGACAGCATCAACATCCTGCAGGCAACGCTGCTGGCGATGCGCCGCGCGGTGGAAGCCCTGGTGGTGCAACCAGGCGAGGCGCTGATCGATGGCAACCGCTGCCCGGCGCTGGCGATGCCGGCGCGCGCCATCATCGGCGGCGATGCAACGGAGCCAGCAATTTCGGCCGCCTCGATTCTCGCCAAGACGGCGCGCGATGCCGAGATGCGACGCATCCATGAGGCATTTCCGCAGTATGCGCTGGATCGCCACAAGGGCTATGACACGGTGGCGCACCGCGCCGCGCTGGCGCTGCACGGGCCCGCTGCATTTCACCGCAAGAGTTTCGCGCCGGTGCGGGAGTTGCTCGCTGTGCGGAAGACGGAAGCATGAGCGAGCCTCGCCATATCACCTCGCGCGACAATCCAAGCTTCAAGGCGCTGCGCGCCGTGGTCGACGATCCGCGCCGGCAGGGTAGGGCCTGGCTCGACGGGATTCATCTGGTGAAGACCTGCCTGGACCGAGGCGTCGGCGTCAGGCAGCTTCTGGTGAGCGAGAGCGGGCAGCGCAATGCGGAGATTGCCGAACTGCTGCAAGCGGCGGCGGGTGTCGATTGCCTGATCCTGCGCGACAGCCTGTTCCGCGAGATTTCCGGGCTGGGCAGCCCGACAGGAGTTGCCGCGGTGATCGACATACCGCCGGCGCCTGCGGGCGGGATTACGGGCGATGCGGTATTGCTCGACGCGGTACAGGATGCCGGCAATGTCGGCGCCATTCTGCGTACTGCGGCCGCTGCCGGCGTGCGCGATGTGCTGCTGGGTCCCGGCTGCGCGGGTGCATGGTCGCCGCGCGTGTTGCGCGCAGGGCAGGGAGCACATTTCTCGCTGACGATCCGCGAACAAGTCGATCTGGTTGCAGCGCTGGCCGTCTGCCCGGCGACTTCGGTGGCGACCGTCGCGCGCGACGGCGCAAGCCTCTATGACATCGATCTCACCGGGCCGATCGTCTGGCTGGTGGGCAACGAAGGCGCGGGGCTGTCGCCGGACCTTATCGCTGCGGCGAAAGTACGCGTCACCATTCCGCTTGCGAGCGGTACCGAATCGCTCAACGTGGCAGCGGCAGCCGCGGTGTGCCTGTTCGAGGCGAGTCGTCAGCGCCTGCTCCCACCGGGGGATACCGTCCCCAGCAGAAGCCGGGGACATATCCCACCGGGGGATACCGTCCCCAGCAGAAGCCGGGGACATAAATGAAACAGGCCCGCACAAGGCGGGCCTTAAGGAAACACGAAACGCTGGCTCTTACTTCTTCTTGGCGGCCTTCTTGCCGGCAACGGCAGCCTTGAAGGTGGCGCCGGCCGTGAAGCGCGGCACGGTGGTGGCAGCGATCTTGAGTTCCTTGCCGGTTTGCGGGTTGCGGCCAACGCGCGCGGCGCGCTTCGATGACTTGAAGCTACCGAATCCAATCAGGGTAACGGTGTCACCCTTCGACACGGTTTTGACGATGGCAGCGATCATGGCGGACAGTGCCTTTTCGGCAGCGGCCTTGCTGATGTCGGCTTCCTTGGCGGTGATTTCGATCAGTTCAGACTTGTTCATGTGTGACCTCGTGGGAGTGATGGTGGTAGTAGCGGGTTGAATTCTATGCGAATGCTAACGACGTGTGACAAACAATTCTTTGCGCAGGACAGGTTTTTGAAAATTGTATCAATACTGCAGCGGGTCATGTTCCGGCGATGCACCATTGGCGCTCGAATCTTCGCGTGGCCCCGAATGCTCGCATAATCTGGCGAATCGGGAAAGACGTACAAGGCAAAGGCGATAAAATATTCTTTTTGAGAGGTAAGCTGGCCGCTGCGGCCGGATTCCGCCTGGCGGCCCGTCAATCGGCCGCGGCAGTCAACAGAAGGAAGCGAAGACAATGGAACTTGCTTGGTGGCACTGGATGGTTCTCGGTCTCGGCTTGGGTCTCCTGGAACTCGTCGTCCCCAGCTTCTTCATCATCTGGTTCGGCCTGGGCGCGCTGCTGGTGGGTATCGCCATGCTGGCGGCACCGGGCATCGCTTTCAGCACACAGATCGTACTGTGGACCCTGGCTTCGGTGGCCATGACCGTTTTCTGGTTCCGGGTCTTCCGCAAGGATGGCGGCAAGACGCGATCCGGCCAGGCGAACGAGGTACTCGGCGAGATCGGTGTCCTGGTCAGGGCGGTGGAACCGCTGGGAGTGGAGTCGGGGCGCGGTGAAGTGCGCTTCCAGAAGCCGGTCATGGGCTCCGACGTCTGGCCCTGCCTCGCCGACGAAGCCATTGCGGCCGGGGAGCGGGTCAGGGTATTGGCGGTAGACGGGCAACTCTTGAAGGTAGGCAAATACTGAAGGGGCAGGTCATGGGTGAATTCGCTATTTTTGTCGTTGCAGTATTTGTCTTTGTCGCCGTCACGATCGCCAAGGGCGTTCGCATCGTGCCCCAAGGTGAGGAATGGATCGTCGAGCGGCTGGGCAAGTACCACACCACGCTGCGTCCCGGACTCAACATCATCATTCCCTACATCGATCAGGTGCGCTACAAACTGGTGACCAAGGACATCATTCTCGATGTGCAGGAGCAGGAGGTCATCACCAAGGACAACGCGGTGATCCTGACCAACGCGATTGCCTTCATCAAGGTGACCGATCCGATCAAGGCGGTCTACGGCGTCACGGATTTCTCCGAGGCGATCCGCAACATGATCATGACCACGCTGCGTTCGATCATCGGCGAGATGACGCTCGACGAAGCGCTTTCCAACCGGGACAAGATCAAAGCGCGCCTGCGCGAAGGCGTGGCCGACGAGGCCATCGACTGGGGCCTGACGGTGAAGTCGGTCGAGATCCAGGACATCAATCCGTCCGAATCCATGCAAAAGGCCATGGAGGCGCAGGCCTCGGCGGAGCGCGAGCGCAAGGCTATGGTGACCAAGGCGGAAGGAACCAAGCAATCCACCATTCTCAATGCCGAGGCGCTACTGCAGGCCGCCCGTCTGCAGGCCGAAGCGCAGATCACGCTGGCCGATGCATCGGCCGAGGCGATCAGGCGTGTCGGCGCGGCGATCGGCAGCGAGGATGCCCCGATGCGTTATATGCTGGGTGAGAAGTATATTCAGGCCATCGGCAATTTGGCCAAGTCGGACAATGCCAAGACGGTATTGATTCCGGCCGACATCCAGGAAACCCTGCGCGGCATCCTCGGCAGTCGCAAATAAGCGCAGGCCGGCGATTTCGCATCTCCCGTAATTTTCCAATGCGCCTGTTGGCTTTCGAGACCGCGACCCGGCGCCCGTCGGTCGCGCTGTGGCAGGACGGCGCGACTATCGAGCGCGCCGAGGAAGTGCCCAACGGCGGCTCCGAACGCCTGCTGCCGTGGATGCACGAGTTGCTGGCGGAGGCCGGTCTGACGCTGGCGCAGATCGACGGCATTGCCTTCGGCGCCGGCCCCGGCGGCTTTACCGGACTGCGCCTGGCCTGCGGGGTGGCGCAGGGATTGGCCTGGGGCCTCGACCTTCCCGTGATGCCGGTGTCGACCCTGGAAGCGCTGGCGCTGGCGTCCGGCAAGCGCGAGGTCTGGGCCTGCCTCGATGCGCGGATGAATGAGGTGTATAGCGCGGTCTATCTGGTCGATGGGGCTGCCGTGCAGCAAGTTACGGCCCCCGTCTGCCTGCCGCCCGCCGTGGTGCCGGCGCCGACTGTTGCCGGCGTCTGGGGCGTGGGCGACGGTTTTGCGGCCTATGGCGATTTGCTGATCGCCGGAAAGCGGGATCTCGCGGGGGTGCGTGCCGATGTGTGTCCGACCGCCGCCGCCGTGCTGCGCATCGCCGCGCCGGCGTTTGCGCGCGGCGACGCGGTGTCGCCCGCGCAGGCGCAGCCTATCTACGTGCGCGACAAGGTGGCCTTTACGACCGCCGAGCGAATCGCGCGCGGCGGGGCGAAATAGTGCTGCACTTTTCGCTCATGACGGAGGCGGAGCTCGATGCGGTGGCCGCGGCGGAAGCGCGCATCTATGACTTCCCCTGGACGCGCGGCAACTTCGCGGATTCGCTGGCGGCCGGCCATGGCGCCTGGCTGGCGGAGGAGGGTGGCCGCATGGTCGGCTATGCGGTCATGATGCAGGTGGTGGACGAAGCGCACCTGCTGAATATCAGCGTGCTGCCGGAATTGCAGCATGGTGGCCGCGGCTCGGCGCTGCTGCTCCACCTTTTCGACCAGGCCCGGCGACAGGGCACAACGCGCATGCTGCTCGAGGTGCGCCCCGGCAATGTGTCCGGGCAGGACTTCTACCGGCGCTATGGCTTTGCCGAAATCGGGCGGCGTCCGGATTATTATCCGGCGCATGAAGGCCGCGAGGACGCCATCGTGATGGCACGCGACTTATGAGCAGGAACGACATTCTGCGCGAGATGGGCCTCGGCCCCGTCTGGAAATTGCGCGCTGCGCCCGCGGCAATGCCTGTCGAGCAAGCCATGATGGCATCGACTGTCGCTGCCGAGCCGCTGCCGGAGACCGCGCCGGCCATACCCGTCGTGCCCGTTTCACCCGCTCCGTCCGCCGGGATGGACTGGGATGAACTCGCCGCGACGGTGGCGGCGTGCCGTCAGTGCCGGCTTGGCGAGACGCGCAAGCAGGCCGTGCTCGGCGTCGGCGACCGCAATGCCGATTGGCTGTTCGTCGGCGAAGGGCCGGGCGCAGAAGAAGATGAGCGCGGCGAACCCTTCGTCGGCCAGGCCGGCAAGCTGCTCGACAACATGCTGGCGGCGATCGGCCTCAAGCGTGGCGAGGACGTCTATATCGCCAATGCTGTCAAGTGCCGGCCGCCCGAGAACCGTACCCCCGCGCCGGAAGAGGCGGCGGCCTGCAAGCCCTACCTGGAACGGCAGATCGAATTGATCCAGCCGAAGCTGATCGTCGCGCTCGGCCGGCCGGCGGCGCAGACGCTGCTGCAAGCCGAGGTGAAGATCGCTGCCGCACGCGGCAAGCTGCACGACTATCGCGGCATCCCGCTGATCGTCACCTATCATCCGGCCTACCTGCTGCGCACCCTGCCGGACAAGGCCAGGGCGTGGGAGGATCTTTGCTTCATGAGGCGGACGATGCAAGAAAGGAAAGGCGACTGATGTCTCACGGCAGCGAAGGTTCGGTGCGGGCGATTTTCTATGCGCTGGGGGCGAACTTCGGCATTGCGGTGGCGAAGTACGTCGCGGCCTTCTGGACCGGTTCCGGCTCGATGCTGGCCGAGGCGATTCATTCCACGGCCGACTGCGCCAACCAGTTGCTGCTGCTGCTGGGCTTGAAGCAGGCGCGCCGTCCCGCCAGCGCCGACTTTCCGCTCGGTCATCACCGAGTCACCTACTTCTGGTCGATGATCGTGGCATTGATGCTGTTCTTCATGGGTGGTGCGTTTTCCGTCTATGAAGGCATCGAGCGTCTGCTGCATCCGCAGCCGCTGCAACACGGTCTGATCGCCATGGCGGTACTGGCCTGTGCCGTGGTGCTGGAAGCGTTCTCGCTGTGGGGTGCGCTGAAGGAGATTCGCAAGATCGCCGGGCCCCAGCCATTTCTGGCCTGGTTCCGCGAGACCCGCCAGTCCGAATTGATGGTGGTCGCGGGCGAGGATATCGCCGCGCTGCTCGGCCTCGCGCTGGCCTTTGTTGCGGTCGCCGCCAGCGTGGTCACCGGCAACCCGATGTGGGATGCGCTGGGCACCCTGGCGATCGGCGTGGTGTTGATGGTGATCGCGATCGCGGTGATGATCGAGGTCAAGGGCCTGATCGTCGGCGAATCGGCGGCGCCGCAACTGCGCGCCGAGATCGAGAGTTTTGTGGCCGCCCAGCCCGAAGTCGAAAAGGTACTGAACGTCATCACGCTTGCCTGGGGCGACAAGGTGGTGATAGCGGTCAAGGCACACATGCGCGACATGGAAACCCAGACCGGATTGCAGATGGTCGATGCCATCAATGCCGTCGAGGCGCGCATGCAGGAGCGCTTTCCGAGCGCGCAGTGGGTGTTTTTCGAGCCGGATACGCGCTGAGAACGACGGTTTCCCTTCGTGCATCTGGATCGCTACGTCAACACCCTCGGCCGGCATTTGAAGGCCCGCTTCGGCCAGCGCGTGCGTAAGCTCGCGCTGCATGCCGGATTCACCTGCCCAAATCGCGACGGCACGATGGGTCACGGCGGCTGCACGTTTTGCAGCGTTCGCTCCTTCAATGAAGCCGATGCGGAAATCCCGGTGCATGAACAGCTTGCGGCGCGCAGGGCGGACCTGAAGCGCGCCCGCCGCTTTATCGCCTATTTCCAGGCCTATACCAGCACCTATGCGGAGGTGGAGGAATTGCACCGCCTCTATGCCGAGGCGACCCGCGAGTCCGATATCGTTGGTCTGTGCGTCGGCACCCGCCCCGATTGCGTGCCCGATACGGTGCTGGAGCTTCTCGCCGGTTATCGACGGCGCGGCTATGAGGTGTGGCTGGAACTGGGCCTGCAAAGCGCTCATGACGAAACGCTGCGCCGGATCAATCGAGGACACGGATTTGCTGCCTATGCGGATGCCGTTTCACGCGCCCATCGTTACGGCGTTCCTGTTTGCACGCATTTGATTCTCGGCCTGCCGGGGGAGTCGGCCGCGATGTGCCGCGAGACCCATCGCCGCGTGCTCGATCTCGGTGTCGGCGGCATCAAGCTGCATCCGCTGATGATCGTCAAGGGGAGCGCCATGGCGGCCCAGTACGTGCGCGGCGAACTGCAGGCGCCGCTGATCGGGGACTACGCCGGCACGGCGGCCGAACTGATCAGGCGCACGCCGCCGGACATCGTCTTTCACCGGGTGACGGCTACCGCCCGGGAACCGACGCTGATCGCGCCGGACTGGTGCCACACCTCATGGCCGGCGATCCATGCCATTTGCGAGGATTTGATTCGCAACGGCAGTCAGGGCTGCAACGCCGGGAGCTAGTGGTGCGCCGCGTCGTCCAAGTGGGCCACGTCGTCGCGTTCGCGCTGGTTGAGCTCGTGCTGACGCTTGACCAGCCACATGGTTGCGGCGACGAACAGACCGAATAGAACGATGATCCAGTAGATCGACAGCTGGGCCTTGAGCAGCACCGAATAGGTGCTGGTCATGATCAGGATCGAAAGATTCTCGTTGAAGTTCTGCACCGCGATGGAATGCCCCGCGCCCATTAGAATGTGGCCGCGATGTTGCAGCAGCGCATTCATGGGGACCACGAAGAAGCCGGAGAAAATTCCGATCAGGACCAGCAGCGGTGTCGCCAGCCACATGTCGCGCACGCCGATCATGACGATGACGCCGACGCCCATGGCGATGCCGAGCGGGATCACGCGCACCGACTTTTTCAGGGTGATCATCCGCGCTGCGAGGATGGCGCCGATGGCCACGCCGACGGCGACCACGCCCTGCAGCATGCTGGCCTTGGACAGATCGAGATTCAGGGCGATCTTGGCCCATTCCAGCACGATGAACTGAAGCGTCGCGCCGGCGCCCCAGAACAGTGTGGTCACCGCCAACGAGATTTGACCGAGCTTGTCGCGCCAGAGCAGCTTCAGGCAGTGATTGAATTCATGGAACAGATAGATCGGGTTCTTTTTCAGCGGCTTGTGGTCGACGCCGGTATCCGGGATGTAGAGATTGAACAGCGCCGCGACGAGATAGAGCGCGCCGATGATGACGAGCGTCATCTCTGCCACGGTATCGACCCCGGTTTCGATCACGGGAAAATCCATGGAGAGCAGGTTGTGTGCGATCTCCGGCCGGATCAGCGCACCGCCGAGTACCACGCCGAGGATGATTGCGCCGACCGTGAGGCCCTCGATCCAGCCGTTGGCAACGACCAGCAGCCGGTGCGGCAGGTATTCGGTGAGGATGCCGTACTTGGCGGGCGAGTACGCGGCAGCCCCCAGCCCGACCACCGCGTAGGCCACCAGCGGATGCATGTCGAAGAACATCAGGCTGCAGCCAAAGACCTTGATGCCGTTGCTGATGAACATGACCCGCCATTTCGGCATGGAATCGGCAAAGGCGCCGACGAAGGCAGCCAGAGCCACGTAGGAAACCGTGAAGAAGGTTTTCAGCAGGGGCTCGTATTCCGCCGGTGCGTGCATGTCGCGCAGGATGGCGATGGCGGCGATCAGCAGGGCGTTGTCGGCGAGCGCGGAAAAAAATTGCGCCGCCATGATGATGTAGAAACCTTTGGTCATTGGTCAGGCCGGTGGTCCGACCATATTTTCGCCTGCCGGTTTATATCACGAAAGGGTGGCATCACTTGTATGCTGCGGCGCCGCAATGGTCATAAATTGCGCTCATAGCCGGTGTTTTGTGATTGAATAGTCACAATAGAACAATTCATCAATTCGGAGGTGGTAGGTATGGCCGATCGCCGGCTCCAGGTTTTTCACGCGGTTGCCAAGCAGCTGTCATTCACCAAGGCAGCTGAAGTGCTGTTCATGACGCAACCAGCGGTGACTTTTCAGATCAAGCAGCTGGAAGAGCACTTCAACACGCGCTTGTTCGATCGCGGTCACGGGCGCATTGCACTCACGCCGGCAGGCGAGGTGGTGCTTGGCTATGCCGAAAGAATTCTCGGCCTGGGCGCGGAAATGGACGTGCGCCTGTCGGAATTGACCGGCGAGATCAGTGGCTCATTGATGGTCGGCGCTTCGACCACGATCGCCGAATTCATGCTGCCGGGGATTCTCGGTGAATTCAAGTCGACCTTTCCGGGCGTGCGCTCGCGCCTCATCGTCGGCAATTCGGAGTCGATCGAGAGTCGCGTCATGGAACACACCATCGACATCGGCTTCATCGAGTCCCTTTCGCATGCGTCGAATCTGGAATGCGAGATTTGCTGCGACGACGAACTGGTGGTGATCTGCCATCCGCGCTTTCCCCTGGCACGGCACAAGGAACTGACGCCGCAGAAACTGCTGGGACATCCGTTCGTTTCACGCGAGCCCGGTTCCGGAACGCGCGAGTTCACCGAAAATTACCTGCGCAGTTCGGGGGTGCCACTCGATCAGATGAACGTGGTGATGGAACTCGGCAGCCCGATTGCACTCAATGGCGTGGTCGAAACCGGGCTGGGCTTCGCCATCGCTTCGCGTGCCTCGGTGAGCAAGGAGCAGCGTCTGGGCGACATTGTCGCGATACCGCTCAAGCCGCGCCTGATCCGCACGCTCTCGATGGTTTATCCGAAAGAGAAATTCCGCTCGCGGCTGGTGGCCACCTTTGTCGAATTCGCATCCGCGCGGCTGCGTGCCCTGATTACCAAGAAGTCTGCATAGGGCGGAACATGGCGCGACCGATACGCGCGCGGCTGGACTGGTCGGCGCTGCGCCACAATCACAATGTCGTGCGGCGCCATGCCGGCGGCGCCAGGATCTGGAGCGTGGTCAAGGCCGACGCCTACGGCCACGGCTTGTTGCCCGCGGCCCGTGCCTTGAACGAGGTCACCGACGGCTTTGCGCTGGTGGAACTCGAAGGCGCGATGGCGCTGCGCGATGCGGGAATTTCGCAGCCCATCCTGATGCTGGAAGGCCCTTATCAGCCCGATGAGTTGCCGCTGTACGGCGAACTCGAGCTGACTCCCGTGCTGCATACGACGTGGCAGGTCGACGCGCTGGTCGATGCCTGTCTGCCGATCCGCCTGCCGGTCTATCTGAAGCTCAATACCGGCATGAACCGCCTCGGCTTCAATGCCGATGAGTTCATCGAGGCACTGGCCAGGCTCGCTGCCGCAAATTGTGTCGGCTCCGTCACGCTGATGACGCATTTCGCCGATGCCGACGAAGCGCGTGGCATCGAGCAGCAACTCCAGCGGTTTCGGGTCATGGCGGGCAGCCGCGAGCTGCCCGTGTCGATGGCCAATTCCGCCGCCTTGCTGCGCTTCCCGGAGGCCCGGGGAGACTGGGTGCGCCCCGGCATCATGCTCTACGGTGCATCGCCGTTTCCGGCCATGCAAAGCGCCGCCGAACTCGATCTGCGGCCCGTGATGACGCTCGAAAGCGAATTGATCGCCGTGCGCGAACTCGGTCCCGGCGACACGGTGGGCTACGGCAGCAGTTTCGTTGCCGATCGGGCCATGCGCATCGGCGTGGTGGCCTGCGGCTATGGCGACGGCTATCCGCGTCATGCACCGACCGGCACGCCGGTGCAGGTTGCCGGGCAGCGTACGCATACTCTGGGCCGCGTTTCGATGGACAAGATCTGCGTCGATCTGAGCGGGCTGTCGTCAGCAGTCGGCGTTGGCGATACGGTGACCTTGTGGGGCGGCGAGGGCGCCATGTACCTGCCCGCCGACGATGTGGCCACAGCAGCCGGCACCGTGGCCTATGAATTGTTCTGCGGCCTCGCCGCGCGTGTGCCGGTAATCGAAGTCGACTGATCCGATGGCCAAGGCAAAGACGCAGTACAGCTGCACCGAGTGCGGCGCCAGTTCGCCCAAGTGGCAGGGCCAATGTCCCGGCTGCGGACAGTGGAACACCCTGGTCGAGGCGGTGATCGAAACGGCGCAGCCGGCCGGGCGCAACTTTGCCGCGCTGGGCGGCGCCAGCGGCGTGCAGACGCTGGCGGAGATTCGTCCGCGTGAAGAGCCGCGCCAGCCCACCGGAGTCGAGGAGTTCGACCGCGTGCTGGGCGGCGGACTGGTGGCCGGCGGCGTGGTGTTGATCGGCGGCGATCCCGGCATCGGCAAGTCGACGCTGCTGTTGCAAGCCCTGGCACGCCTGGCCCAGGCCAGCGAGAACGTGCTCTATGTTTCCGGTGAGGAATCGGGCGAGCAGGTGGCTTTGCGCGCGAGGCGTTTGCAGCTCGATGTCGGCCGCATGCAGTTGCTGGCCGAGATCAATCTGGAAAAGATCCTTGCGACGCTGGTCAGTCTGCGCCCGGCGGTGGCGGTGATCGACTCGATCCAGACGGTATGGTCGGACGCCCTGCAATCGGCGCCGGGATCGGTGGCGCAGGTGCGCGAGTGCGCGGCGCAGCTGACGCGCTTCGCCAAGCAGAGCGGCACCTGCGTGATCCTCGTCGGCCATGTCACCAAGGAAGGCAGCCTGGCCGGTCCGCGGGTACTCGAGCACATGGTCGACACCGTGCTCTACTTCGAAGGCGACACGCATTCGAGCTTTCGGCTGGTGCGTGCGGTGAAGAACCGTTTTGGCGCGGTCAATGAACTCGGCGTGTTCGCCATGACCGACAAGGGCCTGCGCGGCGTCGCCAACCCGTCGGCGCTGTTCCTCTCGCAGCACTCGCTCGACGTGGCAGGTTCCTGCGTGCTGTGCACCCAGGAAGGCACGCGGCCTTTGCTGGTGGAAATCCAGGCGCTGGTCGACAGCTCGCAGGCGCCGAGTCCGCGCCGGTTGACGGTGGGGCTCGAACAGAATCGACTGGCGATGCTGCTGGCGGTATTGCATCGTCATGCCGGCATCGTCTGCGGCGACCAGGACGTGTTCGTCAATGCGGTCGGCGGTGTCAAGATCGCCGAGCCGGCGGCCGATCTGGCCGTGTTGCTGGCCATCGTTTCCTCGCTGCGCAACAAGCCGCTGCCGGGCAAGCTGGTGGTCTTCGGCGAGGTCGGCCTCGCCGGCGAAATCCGCCCTGCACCGCGCGGCCAGGAACGCCTCAAGGAAGCCGCCAAACTCGGCTTCACCCATGCCATCGTGCCCAAGGCGAATGCGCCGCGGCAGGCCATCAAGGGCATCGAGGTCATCGCGCTCGATCGCGTCGAGCAGGCTATCGAGCAGATGCGGGCGTGGTAAATCCAATGTCATCGCTGCGTCTCGCCTTGCGCATGCTCGCCCGCGACTGGCGCGCCGGCGAACTGACGGTGCTCGGCATTGCGCTGCTGCTGGCCGTCGCCGCGCTGACCAGCGTCGGCTTTCTGACCGACCGCGTCGAGCAGGCGCTGAAGCTCGAATCGCACCAGTTGCTCGGCGGCGATCTGCTGCTGACCGCCGATCATCCCTGGGCCGATGGTTTTCGCCGGGAAGCCGCGGCGCGCGGCCTGCGCCAGGCCGAGAGCGCCACCTTCCCGAGCATGGTGAGTTTGGGCGACGCCACCATGCTCGCCGAAATCAAGGCCGTGTCGGCGGACTATCCCTTGCGCGGAGCCTTGCGCACGGCTCCGGTGCTCAATGCGCCCGACGTCGAAATGAATGGCGCCACCGGGCGCGTACCGAAGGCCGGTGAAGCCTGGCCCGACGAACGCCTGGCGACGACCTTGAGTCTCGCTCCGGGCACCTCGCTCGCGCTCGGCAAGATCGCGGTGGTCAGCGGCCCGGTGCTGACGCTGGAACCCGATCGCGGCATGAACGTGTTCGCGCTGGCGCCGCGCCTGATGATCAATCTGGCCGATCTGCCGGCGACCGGCCTGATCCAGAGCGGCAGCCGGATCAGCTATCGCCTGCACCTGGCCGGCGAGGCTGCCGCAGTGACGGCCTATGAGGCCTGGGCGAAATCGCAACTCGGGCGCGGCGAAAAGATCGAAAGCCTCGACAACGCGCGGCCCGAGATTCGCAACGTGACCGAGCGGGCGCAACGCTTTCTGCGCCTGGCCGCGCTGCTGGCCGTGATTCTTGCCGCGGTGGCCGTGGCGCTGGCGGCCGAGCGCTACATGCGGCGCCATCTCGACGGCTGCGCGGTGATGCGCTGCATGGGCGCCTCGGGTCCGCAACTGCTGCTGATTCACGGCGGCGAATTCATGCTGTTCGGTTTGGCTGCAACGCTGGCTGGCTGCCTTGCCGGCTTTGCCGTGCAGGGCGCCCTGCAGCAACTGCTGGCGGGCCTGATGGTGACGAAGCTGCCCGCACCTTCGCTGCTGCCCTGGCTGCACGGCTTGCTGGTGGGGCTGACGCTGATCATCGGCTTCGCCCTGCCGCCCCTGCTGCGTTTGAAGCGCGTGCCGACCATACGCGTGCTGCGCCGCGAGTGGAGCGGGTCGGAACCCGCTTCGATCGGCGCCTACCTTCTGGGCGCACTGGTGCTGGCCGCACTGATGCTGTGGATGGCGGGGGAACTGCGCCTGGGACTGATCGTGCTGGCAGGATTCCTCATCGCGCTCGGCTTCTTCGCCCTGATGGCGCGCCTGCTGCTGGCCGCGCTGGGACGGCTGCGTCCGTCGGGCAGGGGCTATGGCTGGCGTCATGGACTGGTCAATCTGCGTCGGCGCCTGGCGGCAACCATGGTGCAGGCGGTGGCGCTGGCCCTGGGCCTCACCGCCTTGCTGCTGCTTACGGTGGCGCGCGGCGATCTGCTCGACAGCTGGCTGGCCCGCGTTCCGGCCGATGCGCCGAATCGATTCGCGATCAACATCCAGCCCGATCAGCGTGTCGCCATCGCCGACTTCTTCAAGGCGCGCGGGCTGCCGACGCCGGAACTGGAGCCGATGGTGCGCGGCCGTCTGGTGCAGGTCAATGCCCAGCGGGTCGGACCGGAGACCTATGCCGACGATCGCGCCCAACGCCTCGTCGATCGGGAATTCAATCTGTCGTGGTCGGCCCGGCTTCCCGCCGGCAACACGGTCAGTGGCGGGCGCTGGCATGGCGCCACGCAGGCGGCGGAGTTCTCGGTGGAACAGGGTCTGGCCGAGACGCTGAATCTGAAACTGGGCGATCGCCTGCTCTACGACATCGCCGGCAACCGGGTCGAGGCGGTGATCACCAGTCTCAGGAAGCTCGACTGGGATTCGATGCGCGTCAATTTTTTCGTCATGTCGCCGCCCGGCGTGCTCGACAATTTTCCGGTCAGCTACATCACCAGCTTTCATCTGCCGGCCGATAAGGCCGGCGCCATTCCCGAACTGGTGCGCGCCTTTCCCAACCTCACCGTGATCGATGTCGCGGCTTTGGTCAAGCAGCTGCATGCGACGATCGACCAGGTCGCCCGCGCCGTGCAACTGGTGTTCGGCTTCGCCGTGCTGGCCGGGCTGGCGGTGCTCTACGCGGCGCTGCAAGCCAGCAGCGACGAACGCCGCCACGAACTGGCCGTGCTGCGCGCCCTGGGCGCCCGCAGCCGGCAGTTGTCCGCTGCGCTGCTCGCCGAGTTCGCCGCGCTCGGCGCGCTTGCCGGCCTGCTCGCCGGCATCGCCGCCAGCCTCATCGGCTGGGGTCTGGCGCGCTTTGCCTTCCGCCTCGACTACCTGCCGCAGCCGCAACTGTGGCTCATCGGTCTGCTGGCCGGCACCGTGCTGGTGGTTGTAGCCGGCTGGCTCGGCGCGTCCTCGATGCTGCGCCAGTCGGCGCTGCCGGCCCTGAGGGCGGCGCAGTAAGGCTATTCGCCGGTAGCGCCGGGCTTGCGACGGTTGACGCCGCGCCGGGCGTGGTCAAGAATGCCATCGTCCCGCAATAAACAATTTGAGGCCCGGTCGGGGCTGCGCAAGGAGGTTCGTGGTGAAACGTATCCTGATGCTGTTGTGCTGTGCGATGTCTGCGGCGGCGTTGGCCGGGCCGCTTGACGAAAGGAAGGCCGCGGCTCACCTGCAGGCGATTGCCGCGGGCAATGTCGATGCGCTGATGGCCGACTACGCGGACGATGCCTATCTGGATTGGGTGGGCGGGCCGCTCGATGGCCGCTACCGCGGCAAGGTCGAGATTCGCCAGATGTGGACCAAGTTCGTTGTCGGCAATGACGGGCAGCCGCGTCCGGTGCGTGCCGGAAAGCTTTCCGCTCGTGCCAACCCGAAAGGCGTATCGCTCGAAGCCGAGGCCGAATATGGCGGCAAGACGCCGGTCAAGGCATGGCATGTGCTGGTCTATCGCGATGGCGTGTTGACTACCGAAATATGGCAGATCGCGCCGGCCATCAAAGTCGGCGACTGACTTCGCCTCCGGTACTGCTTGCGCTGCTGCTGGCTTGGGCCGGCGCTGCGGGTGCGGCGAGCCTGACCGCTGCCGTCAGAACGTCGGCGGGCGCGCCCGTCAAGGATGCTGCGATCATTCTCGAGCCGACAGGCAGAACACCGCCACCCGTGCGTGCGCGCGCAACCATCGAGCAGCGTGACCGGGAATTCATCCCATACCTGAGCATCGTGCGGAAGGGAACGTCGATCGAATTCCCCAACCACGATCCGGTCAAGCACCACATCTACTCCTTCTCGCCGGCAAAGGTCTTCGAGATCAAGCTCTACGCCGGCAAGTCGGTCAATCCCGTGGTCTTCGACAAGACCGGGGAAGTCGTGCTCGGTTGCAACATCCACGACTGGATGGCCGCCCATGTCCTCGTGGTCGATACGCCCTGGTTCGCGAAAACCGGTGCCGACGGCCTTGCGCGAATAGACGGTGTGCCGGCGGGCACCTATCGCCTGCGTCTTTGGCATCCGCGGCAGAAGGTGGCCACGCCAGACAGGGACCTGAGTCTCGGTGCCGCTGTGCGCCGCATCGAGTTCACGGTCGACCTGACGCCTCGCCTCATCGTGCCCAAGCCGCCGCTGGACGCCGGCGGCTATTGATGTCCGTTTCTGCCGGATAGATTCTTGAGCGATGACCCTGTTCCGAACTCTTGAAAGGCGCATCGCCGTCGTTTTCGTCGGTCTGCTGGTGTTCGTCGTGCTGTTGATGCTGCTGATCGTGGCGCGCAGCGGCGAAGCCATCATCCTGGCGGAGTCGCAGCGCCAGCTTGAGGCCGGGGCGCGCAATTTCAGCAATCTGATCGACAGGGACCAGCGCCAGCTCGAACTCGCGGCCAGCGTGCTGACGGGGGATTTCGGTTTCCGCGAAGCCATCGCCACGCAGGATCGCGCCACCGTGCGTTCGGTATTGCGCAACCACGGCTCCCGCATCGGCGCCCGCGTCATGATGGTGGTTTCGCTGGACGGAAAGGTGATCGTCGATACCCAGCCCCTCGGCGAGGCGGCACGAGCCTTTCCGTTCGGCGACTTGCTGCGCGCCGCGCAACAGAGCGGCCGCAGCGGCGGCGTCGCGTTGATGGATGACGCCTTGCTCTACCAGATTGTCATCGTGCCGATCATGGCGCCGGTTCGCATTGCATGGGTGGTGATGGGCTTTCCGGTGGAGGATGCCTGGGCACTCGAATTTTCGCGAGCCAGCGGGCTCGATGTCAGCGTCATCACCGGCGATGGCGCCATCCAGGCCAGTTCGCTGGCGCCGACGCTGCGCAGCGCGCTGAAAATTCTGCAATTGACTGCGCTGGGCGAGCAGCCCCGGCAACTCGTGCTCGAGGGTCGCAACTACCACGCCGTGGCCTTGCCTTTCGGTCCCCAGGCGCGCGTGGTGTTGTTGCATTCGCTGGAGCACAGCGAGGCGGCATTCCGCGAACTGGAACGCATCCTGGAAATCATCGCCGGTGCCGGCATTGCGCTGTTCGTGGTCGGCAGCTTCGGTCTGGCGCGGCGCATTGCCGGCCCTCTCAATACCCTGGCGCGGGCCGCGCGACGCATCGAGGCCGGTGACTATAGCCAGGCCGTGGCGGTGGAGGCGCCGGACGAGATCGGCCAGCTTGCGGCGGGTTTCGAAAACATGCGTACCGGCATTGCGGCGCGCGAGCAGAAAATAATACGACTGGCGTACGAAGACACGCTCACCGGGTTGCCGAATCGCATCCGGCTGACGGAATACCTGGCCGGACTCGACCCTGCGGCCGCAGCGATAGTCACCGTTCTCGGCCTCGATCGCTTCGCGCCGATCAACGACGCCCTCGGCCACCCCATTGGCGACCGCCTGTTGCAACAGGTCGGTGTCCGCCTCGCCGGACTGCTCCCGCCGCGCGGCATGCTGGCGCGGCTATGGGGCGACGAGTTTGCGTTCGTCGTCGAAAGCCCCGATCAGGAGTGGGCGCGCAAGTTTGCAGCAAGCGTGCTGGCGGCCTTGCGCGAGCCGATCGAGCTCGACGGCCAGCGGCTCGACGTCAGCGGCAGTCTCGGTATCGCCTTCCGTCCCGCGGACGGTCGGGATATGGATGCCCTGTTGCGACGGGCGGAGTTGGCGATGTACTCGGCCAAGCGTCGCCAGTGCGGCTATGCGCTGGCCGGGGACGTCGGCGACGGCCCGCCTCCGGAACAACTGTCGTTGATCGGCGAAATGCGCCATGCACTCGAGCGGCGCGAGTTCGTCCTTCACTATCAGCCAAAGCTCGCCCTGGCCTCCGGCCGCGTCGTCGGTGCCGAGGCCCTTGTGCGCTGGCAACACCCCGAGCGCGGCATGATGCCGCCCGCCCGTTTCATCCCGTTTGCCGAGCAGACAGGCTTCATTCGCGAAATCACTCCCTGGCTGCTGGAGGAAGTTGCGGCGCAGGCCGCCGCATGGCGCCAGCGTGGCATGGCGGTGGTCCTTTCGGCCAACCTCTCGGCGCGCGATCTGCTCAATCCCGAGCTCGTCGGGCTGATGCGCAAGCTGCTCGCTGCGCACGAGTTGCCGGCGGCAGCCTTGTGTCTGGAAATCACGGAAAGTGCACTGATGGAGGACCCCGCGCTTGCCTTGTCCCATCTGGCCGAACTCGCCGCAATCGGGCTCAAGCTCTCGATCGACGATTATGGTGCGGGGCAGGCTTCGCTGTCCTACCTCAAGTCGCTGCCGGTGCATGAACTCAAGATCGACCAGAGCTTCATCGGCTCCCTGGCCGCATCGCCCAAGGATGCGGCCATCGTTCGCTCGACGATTGCGCTGGGCCACGCGCTGGGCCTGACCGTCGTTGCCGAAGGCATAGAAGTCGAGGCAGATCTCAAGTGGCTTGCGGCGGCAGGCTGCGATATCGGCCAGGGCTATTTCATCTCGCGTCCGATGGCAGCCCCGGCATTCGCGGACTGGATATCCGCCCATGCTGCAATCCCGTCGATCTGATCCCGAACCACACCGAGGCGCCAGGCCAGAGAGGATTCGCTACAATCCGGCCAGCCGACAAGTCCATCTGCGCCCGAAGAATCATCCGCACCCGTCGATTCCCGTCCGACCCAAGGCAGGTTTCTTTCTTCCCGCGGCGGCGATGACCTCCCGCCATTCACCTGAGTCCTCCCAATGAAAAGAACCGATCTCGCAAAGAACATGGCCGTCAAGCTCACCGAGCGCATGAAACACGCCGGGACGCCGGAGCGATTCGCCGGGGAAGCCGCGCTCGACCGCAAGGAGCAACGCAAGCTGGACCAGGCGAAGGGCCTGATGCCCTTTGCGGTAAAGCTCGACGCGCAGCTGGTCGGGGAAATCCGCGCCCTGGCCGAATCACGGCGGATGGGCGTAAATGAGCTGGTCGCTGAACTCCTGCGCAAGGGACTGGCTGCGGGCGCCTGAGCGATCCGGGCGGCCATCCGGATAGATATTCGGTATGGGCGAATAGGGATTGCGTATAATCCGGCCCCGCCACGGGAGGGCTGTAAGCGGCTATTCAGTCACCCGTGCCATGCTTCAGAGCGCGCGCCCGGATTCACCGATGCATTGCCGGTCGGGACCCTGGTACGGCGCGAAGACCATCGATGTTCCTTGCCGAAACTGCGGAGACCCTTATGAGCGCGACCCTTATCCCTGCCACCCTGATCCCGGGAGACGGCATCGGCCCCGAAATCACCGCCGCGACGCTGGCGGTCCTGGATGCCCTCGGCGCGCCCTTCCAGTGGGACACCCAGGTTGCCGGCCTGGCAGGCGTCACGGCCTTTGGCGACCCGCTGCCGCAGGTCACGATCGATTCCATCGAGCGCACCCGGCTGGCGCTCAAGGGCCCGCTGGAAACTCCGTCGGGCGGCGGCTACCGCTCGTCCAACGTGCGCCTGCGCGAGAAGTTCAAGCTCTACGCCAATCTGCGGCCGGGCAAGTCGCTGATCCCGGGCGGCCGCTTCGAGAACATCGACCTGGTGCTGTGCCGCGAGAACATCGAAGGCCTGTACATGGGTTACGAGCATTACGTTCCGATCGACGGCGACCCCCACGCCGTGGGCATGGCCACCGGCATCAATACGCGTCAGGGCTGCCGCAACATCCTCAAGTTCGCCTTCGACTACGCGATCGCCAACGGCCGCAAGAAGGTCACCGTGGTGCATAAGGCCAACATCATGAAGGCGCTGACCGGCATCTTCCTCGAAACCGCGCAGCAGATGTACCGGGACCAGTATCAGGGCAAGTTCGAGTTCGAGGAAGTGATCATCGACGCCTGTGCCATGAAGCTGGTGATGAACCCCTGGCAGTTCGACGTGCTGGTCACCACCAACCTGTTCGGCGACATCCTCTCCGACGAAATCGCCGGCCTGGTCGGCGGTCTCGGCATGACGCCGGGCGCCAACATCGGTGAGCAGGCGGCGATTTTCGAAGCGGTGCATGGCTCGGCGCCGGACATCGCGGGCAAGGGCATCGCCAATCCCACCGCGCTCTTGATGGCGGCCGCCATGATGCTCGACTACGTCAAGCGCAAGGATCTCGGCGATCGACTGCGGCAGGCCATCGACGACGTCCTCAACAAGGACAAGATCCGCACCGGCGATATCGGCGGCAGCGCCACTACCGATCAGTATGCGAAGGCTCTGGTCGCACGCGTCAAGGGCTGATTCCGCAAGGTGCCGGGCGAGGCGGCAGAGTGATCCGCTGCCGTTCGTTCAGCGCCTGAGCTTGGCGAATGCGGCCGCCATGGCGCCGGCACTGGCCGGCTCGCGCTTTTCGGGCGCCGGCTTGCCGGCGCTGCCGCCGCGATTCGCCGTATCACTAGCGCCGACTCTTGCCGGTGCCTTCGATGACGCTGCCTTTGGCGGCACATCGTCGGCGAGGCGCATGGTCAGCGCAATGCGCTTGCGTGCGGCGTCGACTTCGATCACCTTGACCTTCACCACGTCGCCGGCCCTGACCACCTCGTGCGGGTCCTTGACGAAGCGATTGGCCAGTGCGGAGACATGCACCAGGCCGTCCTGATGCACGCCGATATCGACGAAGGCGCCGAAGTTGGTGACGTTGGTCACGACGCCTTCCAGCAGCATGCCGGGCTGGATATCCTTGAGTTCTTCGACGCCTTCCTTGAAGGTAGCCGCCTTGAATTCGGGGCGCGGGTCGCGGCCGGGTTTTTCCAGCTCTTTCAGGATGTCCTGCACGGTCGGCAGGCCGAAGCGCTCGTCGGTGTACTTGCGGGCATCGAGCGTGCGCAGGGTGGCGGCATCGCCGACGAGTTCCCTGACGCCCCGCCTGATGTCCCTGAGAATGCGTTCGACCACCGGATAGGCCTCCGGGTGCACCGCCGAGGCATCCAGCAGATTCTCGCTGGCGCTGACGCGCAGGAATCCCGCCGCCTGTTCGAAGGCCTTGTCGCCGAGCCGCGGCACCTCCTTCAGCTCGGCACGTGACTTGAAGGCGCCGTGGGCGTCGCGATAACTGACGATGTTGCCGGCCAGCGTCGCGTTGAGTCCGGAGATGCGCTTGAGCAGCGCCGCGCTCGCGGTATTCACATCGACGCCAACCGAGTTCACGCAGTCCTCCACCACGGCATCGAGCGAGCGCGCCAGGCGCGACTGGTTGACGTCGTGCTGGTACTGGCCGACACCGATGGCCTTGGGGTCGATCTTCACCAGCTCGGCCAGCGGGTCCTGCAGGCGGCGCGCGATGGACACCGCTCCGCGCAAGGACACGTCGAGATCGGGGAACTCCTTCGCCGCGAGTTCGGACGCCGAATACACCGAGGCGCCGGCTTCCGACACCACGATGCGGGTCAGCTTGAGTTCCGGATGACGGCGCATCAGTTCGGCGGCGAGCTTGTCGGTTTCGCGGCTGGCCGTGCCGTTGCCGATGCTGATCAGGCCGGCGCCGTGCTTCTGCGCCAGTTGGCGCAGCACGGCAAGCGAACCTTCCCAGTCGCGCCGCGGCTCGTGCGGGTAAATCGTCGTGGTATCGACCACCTTGCCGGTGACATCGACCACCGCCACTTTGACGCCGGTGCGGATCCCGGGGTCGAGCCCGATCACCGTGTGTAGCCCGGCGGGCGCCGCCAGCAGCAGGTCGTGCAGGTTGCGCGCGAAGACGCGGATGGCTTCCTCCTCGGCGCGCTCGCGCAACTGGTTCATCAGTTCCGATTCGAGATGCAGCGAGAGCTTCACCAGCCAGGCCCAGCGCGCGGTTTCCTGCAGCCACTTGTCCGCCGCACGGCCCTCGTCGCGAATCGCGAAATGGCTGGAGACCATGCCGACGCAAGGCGATGATTCAGGCGGGTCGCGCAGCTCCTGATCGGCCTTCAGGGCCAGACGCAGGATGTCCTCGTTGCGTCCGCGCAGCAGCGCCAGGGCGCGGTGCGAGGGCACCGTCTTGATGGCTTCGCGGAAGTCGAACCAGTCGCGGAACTTCGCGCCTGCTGCTTCCTTGCCCGCGACCACGGTGGAGACGAGCAGGGCGTAGTCGCCTAGATAGCTGCGCAGCTTCGCCAGCAGCGCGGCGTCCTCGCTGAAGCGCTCCATCAGGATCTGGCGCGCGCCATCGAGCGCGGCCTTGATGTCGGGAACGTGCCGCTCCGCAGGCTCCTGCTGCGGGTTTACGTACTTGGCCGCTTCGACTTCCGGCGTCAGGGTCGGATCGGCGAACAGCGCGTCGGCCAGCGGTTCGAGGCCGGCCTCGCGGGCGATCTGCGCCTTGGTGCGGCGCTTCTGCTTGTAGGGCAGGTAGAGGTCTTCGAGGCTCTGCTTGGTTTCCGCCGCGTCGATCGCGGCCTGCAGTTCGGGCGTCAGCTTGCCCTGTTCCGCTATCGAGGAAAGGATCACGGCGCGGCGATCTTCCAGCTCGCGCAGGTAGTTCAGCCGCTCTTCGAGATTGCGCAACTGCGTGTCGTCGAGGTTGTCAGTCACTTCCTTGCGGTAGCGCGAGATGAAGGGCACGGTGGCGCCCTCGTCGAGCAGTTGCACGGCGGCGGCAACCTGTTGCGGGCGGACGCCGAGTTCTTCGGCAATGCGTTGGGCGATGCGCGACTGAATCGAGGGCGGCATGGGTTTCTTTGAAATTGTCAGAGGACAGGGCGCGCACCTTACTGGTAGAGGCGCGCAAAGACAAGTCTTGACGACGGCCTAGTTCAGCGTGCGCGCCAGCTGGATGCGGAATTCGCGCACCAGGTCCTCGTGTTGCGGGTCGCCACCGAGCAGGGTGAACAAGTCGAGCATGGTCTTGCGTGCGGCTTCGTCCTGCCACTTGCGATCGCGGCGCACGATTTCGAGCAGTTGCTCCAGCGCCGTGCGGTAGTCATGCGCCAGCGCCTGCGTGTTGGCCAGTTGCAGGCGGGCATCGAGATCGTTCGCGTTGGCATCGATGCTGGCCTTGAGCGCCGCCGGGTCGGCGCCCGTGCCGGCATTCACCAGCTTGAGCCGGGCTTGCAGGGTGCGCACGCGGGAGATGTCCTTGGCCTGATGCTCGAGCGTATCGAGGATGGCCTGCGCGGCTTCCATGTCGCCCATGTCGATGCGGATTTCGGCGAGATCGAGTTGCACGGTCTCGTTGGCCGGGTCGAGTTGCAGCGCATCGGCCAGCAGCGAGGCGGCGACCTCGGCTTCGCCCCGGGCGCGCGCTTCCAGCGCGGCGATGCGCAGCGGCTCGGCGGGAGACGGCAGCAGGCTGTCGATGAAGGCGCGGATCTGCGCTTCGGGCAGGGCGCCGGTGAATTCATCGACCATTTCCCCATCGACGAAAGCCTTGACGTTGGGAATGCCGCGCACGCCGTAGCGTGCGGCGAGTTCCTGGTGCTGATCCGAATCGACCTTGGCGAGGATGAAGCGCCCGCCGTATTCGGCGGCGAGCTTTTCCAGCACGGGCTTGAGCGTGCGGCAGGGCGCGCACCACTCCGCCCAGAAGTCGACCAGTACCGGAGCCAGGCGCGAGGCATCGATGACTTTTTCCTGAAAGTCGGCGACACCAGCATCAAGCGAAAATGTGTTCATGGGAATCGTGCGTCCAAAGGATTACTGTCTTCCCGCAGTTTCTCAGGCTTGGCCGTCGAATGCAATTCGGCGCCGAGGCCCGCAGCGCGGTGAGGGTATAATTTCGTGCCTTGCATTTCCATCCCGCACTCACTCGCCCCCGGTCCGTCCATCATGGCTGAATTCCTTGCCCTGCGCGGCTCTGCTGCGTTTTCGGCGTCCCGCCTCGCGCGTCTGCAAAAGTCTGTCGGCGAGACAGTTCCCGGCGCCGCACTGGCTGCCGAGCACTGGTATTTCATCGAGCTCGATGCCCCGTTGAACGCAGATGAAACGGCCCGCCTGAAGGACCTGCTGGGCGTCCCGACGATACTGCCGACCGCACCCGCCGGCGACCTGCTGCTGGTCACGCCACGCCTGGGCACGATTTCGCCCTGGAGTTCCAAGGCCACCGACATCGCGAAGAATTGCGGGTTTGCGGCGGTGAAACGGATCGAGCGCGCAGTTGCCTACCATGCTGCTTTCCATGTGACGGGGGCGAAGGAAAAGTCGGCGCTGGCGACACGCCTCCACGACCGCATGACCGAGTCGGTGCTCGATTCCATCGATGCGGCCAGGGCCCTGTTCCACCATGTCGCGCCACAGCCCCTCACGAGCGTGGACCGTGGGCGCGATGCGCTGGTGAAGGCCAACACAGAATTGGGCCTTGCGCTTTCCGCCGACGAGATCGATTACCTGGTGGAGAACTTCGGCAAGCTGGGTCGCAATCCGACCGACGTCGAACTCATGATGTTCGCCCAGGCCAATTCCGAGCATTGCCGGCACAAGATTTTCAACGCGACCTGGACGGTGGATGGCGAGCCGCAGCCCTTGTCGCTGTTCGGCATGATCCGCGAGACGCACAAGGCGCATCCCGAGGGCACCGTGGTGGCCTATTCGGACAATGCCGCCGTGATCGAGGGCGCATCGATCCGCCGCTTCTATCCGCGCGCCGATCGCGGCTATGCCTACAGCGAACAGACCACGCACATCCTGGCCAAGGTAGAGACGCATAATCATCCGACGGCGATTTCGCCCTTTCCCGGCGCGGCGACCGGATCGGGCGGCGAGATTCGCGACGAAGGGGCGACCGGGCGCGGGTCAAAGCCCAAGGCCGGCCTCTGCGGATTTTCGGTGTCCGATCTGCGCATTCCCGGCTACGCGCAGCCGTGGGAATCGGCCTACGGCAAGCCCGAGCGCATCGCCTCGGCGCTCGACATCATGATCGAAGGTCCGATCGGTGCCGCCGCCTTCAACAACGAATTCGGCCGGCCCAATCTGGCGGGCTACTTCCGCAGCTTCGAGCAGAATTTCAACGGCGAGATGCGCGGCTATCACAAGCCCATCATGATTGCCGGCGGCATGGGCAACATCGCCGCCGAGCACTCGTTCAAGATTCAATTCCCTGCGGGCAGCCTGCTGATCCAGCTGGGTGGTCCCGGCATGCTGATCGGCCTCGGCGGCGGCGCCGCATCGTCGATGGCGACCGGCTCGAATACCGCCGACCTCGATTTCGCCTCGGTGCAGCGCGGCAACCCGGAGATCCAGCGCCGCGCCCAGGAAGTCATCGACCGCTGCCATGCCGGAACTCGCTCATGATGCGGGTCGCGGCGCGGCCTTCGACCTGCGCGCGATCCCCAGCGAAGAGCCGGGCATGAGTCCGCGCGAAATCTGGAGCAACGAAGCACAGGAGCGCTACGTGCTGGCCATCGCGCCCGAGCGCCTGGACGAGTTCCGCGCCCTGTGCGAACGCGAGCGCTGTCCTTTCGCGGTGCTCGGTGTCGCCACCGATGATGGCCAACTCACGGTGAAGGACGATCATTTCGGCAACAAGCCGGTCGATATGCCGATGGAAGTCCTGCTCGGCAAGGCGCCGAAGCTGCATCGCGACGCGCAACGCCAACAGGTTTCGATGCCGCCGCTGAACATCGCCGACATCGACCTGAAGGAGGCGGCGCTACGCGTGCTGCGCCTGCCGGCGGTGGCGTCGAAGAATTTCCTGATCACGATCGGCGATCGCAGCGTCGGCGGCTTCACGGCGCGCGACCAGATGGTCGGCCCCTGGCAGGTCCCGGTGGCCGATGTGGCCGTCACCGCGATGGGCTACGACACGTTTCTCGGCGAATGCTTCGCGATGGGCGAGCGCACGCCGCTGGCCTTGCTCGACGCAGCCGCTTCGGGCCGCATGGCGGTCGGCGAGGCGCTTACCAATCTGGCGGCAGCCGATGTCGGCGATATCGGCAGGATCAAACTCTCCGCCAACTGGATGGCGGCCGCCGGTCACGGCCACGAGGATGCTGCGCTGTTCGATACGGTCAAGGCGGTCGGCATCGACTTTTGTCCGGCACTCTGCGTTTCGATTCCGGTCGGCAAGGATTCGCTGTCGATGCGGACAAAATGGGAAGAACAGGGTGTGGCGAAGCAGGTGACCGCGCCGCTGTCGCTGATCGTCACGGCCTTTGCCGCGGTGGATGACGTGCGCCGCACGCTGACGCCGCAACTGCGGCCGGACGCCGAGGTGGGCGAAACCGAACTCGTGCTGATCGATCTCGGCCAGGGCCGCAACCGGCTCGGCGGTTCGGCGTTGGCGCAGGTGTACAGCGCTCAGTTGGGTCAATTGGGCGATACCGTGCCGGATGTGGATGCGGCTTTGCTGAAAAGTTTTTTCGGCGCGATCCAGAAGCTCAATCGCGAGGGCAGAATTCTCGCCTATCACGATCGCTCGGACGGCGGCCTGTTCGCCACCGTCTGCGAGATGAGCTTCGCCTCGCATGTCGGCGTTTCGCTCAATCTCGACGGGCTCTGTTACGACCCGCTGATGAACGATGTCGACGGGAGCGAGCGCTTTCCACAGATCGCCGGCCGCCTGCGCGACCGGATCATCACGGCGCTGTTCAACGAGGAACTCGGGGCGGTACTGCAGATTCGGCGCGAAGACCGCACGGCCGTGATGCAGGCCTTGCGCGACGCCGGTCTCGGCGCTTGCAGCCATTCGATCGGCACCACCAATACTGCTGACGAAGTACGTGTCTGGCGCAATGCCAAACCGGTGTTCGCTGCAGGTCGCAGCGAATTGCAGCGCACCTGGAGCGAAGTCAGCTTCCAGATCGCGCGGCTGCGCGACGATCCGGTCTGCGCGCAGGAAGAGTTCGACGCCTTGCTCGATGCCGGCAATCCGGGCTTGTCGGCGCAGATGAGTTTCGATCCGGCCGCGCCCTTCATTGCGACCGGTGCGCGGCCAAAAATAGCCATCCTGCGCGAGCAGGGCGTCAACGGACATGTCGAAATGGCGGCCGCCTTCGAGCGGGCCGGCTTCGCGCCCTACGACGTACACATGTCGGACCTGCAAGCAGGACGCATTCATCTGGCCGACTTCAAGGGACTCGCCGCCTGCGGCGGCTTTTCGTACGGCGACGTGCTGGGCGCGGGGCAGGGCTGGGCCAAGTCGGTGCTGTTCAACGACCGCCTGCGCGACGAATTCACCGCCTTCTTCCTTCGCGCTGACAGCTTTGCGCTGGGCGTCTGCAACGGCTGCCAGATGATGGCGCACCTCGCTCCGATCATCCCCGGCGCGCTGGATTGGCCGAGCTTCCAGCGCAACCGCAGCGAGCAGTTCGAGGCGCGTGTGGTGATGGTGGAGATTCCTTCCTCACCTTCGATATTTCTCGCCGGCATGGCCGGCTCGAAGCTGCCGGTGGTGGTCAGCCACGGCGAAGGCCGCGCCGAATTCTCCGCCAGCCAGAGCGGCAAGGCGCGGGTAGCCATGCGCTACATCGACAATCGCGGCGCGGTGGCGAGTTCCTACCCGTTCAATCCCAATGGCTCGCCCGAGGGTCTGGCCGGCGTGACCACCGCCGACGGGCGCTTTACCATCATGATGCCGCATCCC
Source organism: Rhodocyclaceae bacterium (assembly GCA_006218025.1). Classification (GTDB taxonomy): domain Bacteria; phylum Pseudomonadota; class Gammaproteobacteria; order Burkholderiales; family Rhodocyclaceae; genus Sulfuritalea. Next base: position 68,504 of record VBWA01000029.1, read on the forward strand.
GAGCGGACCTTCCGCAGCCTGCAGATGTCGTGGCAACCGACTGGTCTGGGGGACGATGCACCGTGGTTTGAAATGTTCCGCAACGCGCGGCGCTGGCTGGGATAAGAGTTCCCAAAGGGACGCACTGCGCTGGCGACACGGCGGCACAAACAGAAACGGGAGCCTCGGCTCCCGTTTCCATTGATGCGGTCCTTACGACTTACTCGACTTTCGCCTTGGCGCGCAGGTCGTCGATGTGCTTTTGCACCATGCGCTGCGTCAGTTGCTGGCCGATCTGGGCCTTGGCCTCGTCGATGCCCGGCAGCTTGAGTTCGCGGGTGTCCTCGAGCTGGATGACGTGCCAGCCGAAGTCGCTCTTCACCGGGGTTTCGGTGAACTTGCCTTTTTCCAGCTTGGTCATCGCGGCCGAGAAGGGCGGCACGAAAGAAGCAGGATTGGCCCAGCCGAGATCACCACCGCGATCCTTGGAGCCGGGGTCCTTCGACTCCTTGGCCAGATCTTCGATCTTTTCGCCCTTCTTCAGCTTGGCGATGATGGCCTTGGCGTCGTCTTCCTTCTCGACCAGGATATGGCGGGCCTTGTATTCCTTGTTGCCGAGCTTGGCCTTGATGTCGTCGTATTCCTTCTTGACCTGGTCCTCGGTGACCGGATGGGTTTTCACGTAGTCGTTGAGGTAGGCGCCGATCAGCACGCCCTGGCGGGCGAGATCGATCTGGCCTTGAACCTCGGGCTTCTTGTCGAAACCCTTCTTGAGGGCTTCCTGCGTCAGGATTTCGCGGCGCACGAGTTCTTCGGTCACGGCTTTGCGCAGTTCCGGCGAATCAGGCGTGCCCTGGGCCGCCTGACCGGCGATCAGTGCATCGGCGCGGACCTTGGGGATGGCCTTTCCATTGACGGTGGCGAAGGTCGCCGATTCCTTCTTCTGGGCGAAAGCGGGAGCTGCGCTCACCGATACGGCGAAGGCAAGCAGGATGGCATTGAGGAGAGTGCGGTTCATTCGTGGTTCCTGAATTGTGTTTTGCGGGTTTGTCATTTTTCGTCGGGGGTTTTTGCGTCGATGCTGAGTGCGTGAATTTCCCTCTTCATCAGCGGGCCCAAGGCATCATACACCAAGCGATGCCTTTCCATTGTCCTGCAACCGGCGAAGCGCGCCGCGACAATGGCCAGCCGGAAATGGCCGCCGCCGCTCCTGGCGCCGGCGTGGCCGGCATGCTTGGCCGAGTCGTCGATGATTTCGATGGTGACGGGGTCGAGCGCGGCAAGGCTGGCGCGCATGGCGTCGATCACGCTCATGACCGGGGGAATACCTGCTTGAAGGGGCGCACCGTGACGCGGGCATAAACTCCGGCGGCGACATAGGGGTCGGCCTCGGCCCAGGCCTGCGCCGCGGCCAGTGAGTCGAACTCGGCGACGATCAGGCTGCCGGCAAAGCCTGCAGGTCCGGGATCGGGACTGTCGATCGCGGGCAGGGGGCCGCCCAGAACCATGCGTCCGGCGGCTTCCAGTTCGATCAGGCGGGCGAGGTGGGCGGGGCGGCTGGCGAGGCGATTCTCAAGACTGTTCGGCACGTCCTCGCCGACGATGGCATAGAGCACTATGGTTTCTCCGCAGGGGCGTTCGCCTGGGGGGAGGCATCCTTCTCCTCCGGAATGTATTTGGCGAGCACGATGCCCTGGAGGATGATGAAGGCGATCATCAGCCCCATGCCGCCAAAGAGCTTGAAGCTGACCCAGGTGTCGGTGCTGAAGTTGAACGCGACCCACAGGTTGGCCACGCCCATGACCGCGAAGAAGCCGACCCAGGCCAAATTGAGCCGGCTCCAGAGCGAGTCGGGCAGCTGCACTTCTTTTTCGAGCATGGCGCGAATCAGGTTCTTGCCGAAGAACTGCGCGGAACCGAACAGGGTTGTGGCGAACAGCCAGTAGAGCACGGTCGGCTTCCACTTGATGAAGGTCTCGTCGTGCAGGAGCAGGGTCGCGCCGCCGAAAACCACCACCAGCGCGAGGCTGATCCAGAGCATCGTGTCCACCTTGCCGTGGCGGTGCCAGACCCAGCCGATCTGCGCCGCCGTGGCGGCGATCACCACGCCGGTGGCGATGTAGATATCGAAGGCCTTGAAAGCCGCAAAGAACAGGATGATCGGGAAGAGGTCGAATAGGAATTTCATGGGCTGGATTATAAGGCGCGGAAGCGTGGAGCTATTCGAGCGCAGCGAGCAAATCAGTTGCCCTCTTCCCCGGGAAGGGGGTGGGGGGATGGCTCTTCATCAGCTAAATTCAGCGAAGCTGAATTTATGCAGTAGCGCAAGCCGGTGGGGGCCGGTCCGTCGGGAAAGACGTGGCCGAGATGAGCGCCGCAGTTGCTGCAAACGACCTCGGTGCGGCGCATGAGCAGGCTGTTGTCGGCAATCTCGGTGATCCCTTGCGCATCGACAGGCGCCGTGAAGCTGGGCCAGCCGCAGCCCGAATCGAACTTTGCGGCCGATTCGAACAGGGGCTCGCCGCAACCGATGCAGCGATAGGTGCCGGGATCCTTGCAGTCCCAGTATTCGCCGCTGAAAGCGCGCTCGGTGCCCTTTTCGCGGGCGACGTGATACTGCATGGGCGTCAGCTGCGCGCGCCACTCGGCTTCGGTCTTGCTGATCTTCGGTTTGTTGCTCACGAGTCCCTCCGGGGCGCTGACTATAATCGCGGCCATGGCGACTCGGATCAACTTTTACGCAAATAGTTTCAGGGGCAGGCGATGCGCGTGACCGTGCTCGGTGCCGGCGTGGTCGGCGTGACCAGCGCCTGGTACCTGGCGGCGGATGGCCACGAGGTCACGGTCATCGACCGGCAGCCGCTGCCGGCGCAGGAGACCAGTTTCGCCAATGGCGGCCAGATCTCGGTCAGTCATGCCGAGCCTTGGGCCAATCCGCAAGCCCCGTGGAAGGCGCTGAAATGGATGGGGCGTGAAGATGCCCCCTTGTTGTGGCGCCTGCGCGTCGATCCGGCGCAATGGGCCTGGGGCTTGCGTTTCCTGCGCGAATGCACGGCGGCGAGGGCGCGCGCCAATGTCGGCGCCATCGTGCGTCTGGGCTTGGCCAGCCGAACCGCCCTGCAATCCCTGCGACGCGAACTGGCGCTCGAATACGATCATCTCGAGCGCGGCATTCTGCATTTCTATACCGATCCCGGTGAATTCGAGCACGCGCTGCCGCAGGCGGCGCTGATGCGTGAATTCGGTTGCGACCGGGTGCCGAAGACGGCGGCCGAGTGCCTGGCGATCGAGCCGGCACTGGCGGGCTCGCGAGTCCCGGTGGTGGGCGGCACCTATACCGCCGGCGACGAATCGGGCGATGCGCGACGATTCACCGAGGCTTTGGCGCAGCATGCCGGAGCGCGCGGCGTGCGCTTTCGTTATGGCGAAACCGTGACCGCGCTGCTACGCGATGGCGACAGGCTGGCCGGCGTGCGTCTGGCCTCGGGGGAAACTTTGCGCGCCGACATGACGGTCCTGGCATTGGGCAGCTACTCGCCGCTGCAGCTGCGGCCGCTCGGCTTGCGCCTCCCGGTGTACCCGGCCAAGGGCTATTCGGCAACGCTGACGCTGCCCGACGGAGTGGTGGCGCCATCGGTGAGCCTCACCGACGACGGGCACAAGATCGTTATTTCGCGGCTTGGGCAGACCCTGCGCGTTGCCGGCACGGCCGAGTTCAATGGCTACGACACCTCGCTCAACTCGGCCCGCTGCGCGGCATTATTGAATCGCACTCGCGAGATTTTTCCTGCGCTCGCGGCGGTGAGTCAGGTCGATTACTGGGCGGGGCTGCGGCCGGCCACGCCGGGCAATGTGCCGCTGATCGGCGACATGGCCGCTGCCGGCCTGGCCGGCTTGTGGCTCAACACCGGCCACGGCACGCTGGGCTGGACTTTGGCCTGCGGTTCGGCGCGGCTGCTGGCCGATCTGGCGGCGGGCCGCGATCCGGGCCTTGAGGCGACGCCTTACCGGTTTCAATAATCGGCGTGTCACCAGCGCCGACTATTTAACCTGCAAGAGCACCTAATCCGCAGATTTCGCCGATTAACGCAGATGTTTTATCTGCGACATCTGCGTCATCTGCGGATTGAACTGAGGTTTTTAGGTTTAATGCAAATGTCGGGGAGTGGCCTCTGCCTGATCTTCGGGCAGTTCGGCGTGCACCGGTTCGCCTTCTGGATTCGGATAGAGCGGGGCGCCGCAGTCGTCGCAGAACTCCAGCGGGAAGCGCTGGTCGAGCAGCAGCACGGTGGTAACACCGGCTTCGCGCAGCGCCGCTTCTATCTGCGCCGGGGTATCGTTGTTTTCGTCCTCGTGTTCGAGCAGCGGCCAGACCACGCCATGCACCACGTCGCTGCTGCCGCGCTGGGTGAAGCCGATGCGGTATTCCTCAAGCTGGCGATCGTGGAAGGGCGCCACCACGGCGCGCAGTTCGGCGGCCGGCTGATTCAGGACGGTTTGCAGGAAGGCCACGGCAGATCGCAGCGACCAGGGGCGCGAGGCGCGGTCGGCGTCGCGGACTGCGGCATGGTAGGCCAGCACCGGCAGGAACTCGATGGCGCAGGCGGGCAGCAGCGGGCGCAGCGCATCGCCGCCCTGCAGTGCCCATTGGCGGAAGGACTCGGCAGGATCGCCATCGTCTTCCTGCCAGCGGAACAGCGCCGCCCCGCGCGGCGCAGCGACGACACCCACCAGGTAGCGGGTATCGGAGAGGAAATTCATGGTTTCGGACAGTTGCGTCGGGTCGATTTTCAGGTTGCGGCCATGGACGGCGGCTTTGGCCAGTTTTTCGGCCAAAGCCGCGGTGTCGACGTAGTTTTGCGGCAACTGGTCGGGGCTGTAGAGCATGTCGGCGAGGCCGAGCCTGGCGTCGGCCGCCAGGACATGGGCCTGCAGATGAACCCGCACGGCATCCATTTGCGCCTGGGGGATGCTGCCCGACGGAATCTGGAAGCGCGACCAGGCCAGCAGCGGCACGGCGATCATCAGCGCATCCATGCCGCCGGCTTCGGCGTGGCGGGTTTCGGCGCAGGACTCGATCATGTCGGCCAGTTCGTCATAGGCGCGCGAGCCGCCGTTGTACAACTGGTCGAGCACGGCGATCAGGGTTTCCTCGGCGTTGTCGGCCAGCAAACGGTCGATGTGGGCTGCAAGCCGGGCTTCCCAGAAGGCATCCTCGATCCGGTTCGACGACTGGCTCAGCCGTGTGGCCAGGCGGGTCAAAAGTTCGGAGTCCGGCGTCTGGCGGGCGCGGCGCGGAAGGCGGTTGCGTTTCATGGGAGGATGAGGCCGAAAGAATATGCCGGCAGAAGCGGCGAGAAGGAATTCTACCAGCTGGCCGGAAGCGGGGTTGGCCGCCGGAAGCTGATAAAATCCCCGTGTTTTTTTGCCAGCGGTGGTGCCCGATGTTCTCCAAACTGATGCCGAAAGAGGCCAAGTTCTTCGACTTGTTCAATGCCCACGCTGACCTCATCGTCAAGGGCGGCCGGCAACTGGCGGCCCTGGTCGGGGATCTGGGCAAGGGTCCCGACATGCTGGCGCAGCACGTCCAGGCCATCGATGAAATCGAGACCGCTGCCGACAAGATCACCCACGAGACCATCGCGCTGCTGCATACCTCGTTCAACACGCCGCTGGATCGCGACGAGATTCACCAGTTGATCATGCGCATGGACGATATCCTCGACCTGATCCAGGATTTCGCCGAGGCGATGTATCTCTACGACATACGCCAGCTGACGCCCGAAGCCCGACAGCTCTCGGACATCGTCGCCTCCAGCTGCGAGCGCGTGAAATCGGCCGTGATCCTGCTGCACAAGATGGACAACGCGCCGGCCATGCTCAAGTTGTGCCGTGAAATCGACCAGCTCGAGTCGGATGCCGACCGCGCCATGCGCACCGGAATCACCAAGCTGTTTCGCGAAGAGGCGGACGTACGCCAGTTGATCAAGATGAAGGGCATCTACGAGCTGCTGGAGTCGGTGACCGATAGAGCCGAGGACGTGGCCAACATCATCGAGGGCATCATCCTCGAGAATTCCTGAGCGACCGTCATGCAAGCGGTCGAAATGAGTCTGACGGTGATCGTGGTGCTGGTGCTGCTGGCACTCGCCTTCGATTTCATGAACGGCTTTCACGACGCGGCAAATTCGATCGCCACCATTGTTTCCACCGGCGTCCTGAAACCGCAGCATGCGGTGGCCTGGGCGGCCTTTTTCAACGTCGTGGCGATTGCCGTGTTCCAGCTCAAGGTGGCAAGCACCATAGGCAAGGGCACCATCGATCCGGCTATCGTCGACCACTATGTCGTGTTCGGCGCCCTGATCGGCGCCATCGCCTGGAACGTCATCACCTGGTACTACGGCATTCCGTCGAGTTCGTCCCACGCCCTGATCGGCGGGTTGGCCGGGGCGGCGATGGCCAAGGCCGGAACCGGCTCCCTGGTCTGGGCCGGCATCGGCAAAGTGGTCGCCTTCATCCTGATTGCTCCGCTGCTCGGCTTCATCCTCGGCGGCACGCTGATGGTGGTGGTGTCCTGGGTGTGCAATCGAAGTACGCCACGCAAGGTGGACAAGAGTTTCCGTCGCCTGCAACTGGTATCGGCGGCCTTCTACAGCCTCGGCCACGGCGGCAACGACGCGCAGAAAACCATCGGCATCATCTGGATGCTGCTGCTCGCCGCCGGCATCATGAAGACCGGCGAATCGGTACCGATGTGGGTGGTGTTTTCCTGTTACACGGCGATGGGCCTCGGCACGATGTTTGGTGGCTGGCGTATCGTCAAGACCATGGGACAGCGCATCACCAAGCTGCGCCCGGTAGGCGGCTTCTGCGCCGAGACCGGCGGCGCGATTACTCTTTTCATGGCCACTATGCTGGGCATCCCGGTGTCCACCACGCACACGATCACCGGCGCCATCGTCGGCGTCGGCACCTCAAAGGGCCCCAGCAACGTGCGCTGGGGTGTGGCCGGCAGCATCGTCTGGGCCTGGGTCCTGACGATTCCAGCCAGCGCCCTGATTGCGGCCGTGGCTTGGTGGCTGGGGCAGTTCCTGTTGTGATGAACGGCGGCGCGAGCCTGCCGCCGCTGATCTCCCTAACTGCATGAATGTCCGCATCGCCCCCGGCCCCGCCGCCTTCGGCCTGATGGTTCTGCTGTGTGCCATCTGGGGCTTCCAGCAGGTGGCGATGAAGTTCGCCGTGGCGGAGATCAGTCCGATCCTGCAGGCCGGCCTGCGCTCCGGTCTCGGCGCGGTGCTGGTGTATGTGTGGGCGCGCTGGCGAGGCATCGCCTTGTTTGCTGCGGATCGGTCGCTGCGCCCCGGCCTGCTTGCCGGCTTGTTGTTCGGCCTCGAATTCGTCTTCATCTTCGTCGGCGTCGAGCGCACGACCGTGTCGCGCATGGTCGTATTCCTCTACACCGCGCCGTGCTTCACGGTACTCGGCCTGCATTTCTTCGTTCCCGGCGAACGCATGGGATGGCGCCAGGCGGCAGGCGTGCTGCTGGCATTCGCCGGGCTGGTACTGGCCTTTGTCGACAAGGCGGTCGGCGGCAGCCTGCTGGGCGACGCCTTCGGTGTGCTGGCGGCGCTGTTCTGGGCGGCGACGACGGTGCTGATCCGCGCCACCGCGCTGGCCCGGGTCACGGCGACCAAGGTCCTGCTGTATCAGCTGGTGGTGTCGGCCGCCGTGATGTTTCCGCTTTCCTGGCTGGTCGGCGAGCGCGGCGTCGGCGTGCTGTCAGCGCCGACTCTCTGGGCCATGGCCTACCAGGTCGTGATCGTCGCCTTCGTCAGCTACCTGGCCTGGTTCTGGCTGCTGACGCGCTACCTCGCCGGTCGCCTGCTGGTGTTCTCCTTCCTGACGCCCCTGTTCGGCGTCTGGTTCGGCATGCTGCTGATGCACGACCAGCCGAGCCTGCATTTCTTCATCGCCGCTGCGATGGTGGTGGGCGGTATCGTCCTGGTCAATCTGCCGGCGAAAAGGTGAACGACATATCCCCCAACCCCTTTTCCAGGAAATGGGGTGATTGCGGCTCGCTGCGCTCGAAGAGTTCTGGAGGGGCTGCCTTGGGGCGGCCCGGCGGCAGCCCGTGACGCCCGCCGCGTCGTTTGCGCTCGGATTGCGCGCGGTCATGCCGCTGCTGCTGGGCGTGGCGCCGTTCGGCGTGATCTACGGCGTGGTGGCACTGCAAAGCGGCATCCCGCCGCTGGCGGCGATGGCGATGTCGTCGATCGTCTTCGCCGGCTCCGCACAGTTCCTGCTGGCGCAACTGGTCGGCGCCGGTGCTCCGCTACTGCTCACCGCGGGTGCGGTGGGTCTGGTGAATCTGCGCCATGCGCTCTACAGCGCTTCGGTCGCGCCCATGCTGGCGAATCTGCCGCGGCGCTGGAAAATCCTGCTGGCCTACCTGCTGACCGACGAGGCCTATGCGGCAGCGATCCCGCATCTGATGGCCGTCAAGCCGAATTCGTCACAGGCCGCGCAGGCGCACTGGATTCTGTTCGGTTCCGGCTTCGGTCTGTGGGCCGGCTGGCAACTGGCCACGCTGGCGGGAGTGCTGGTCGGCACCCAACTGCCCTCGAATCTCGGGCTGGATTTCGCGCTGCCGCTGACTTTCATCGCCATCGTGGTGCCGATGATCAATAGTCGCGCGCTGTTTGCGGCGGCGGTGACGGCGGGTGCGGTCGCGGTTTCATTGGCAGCCATGCCCTACAAGGTCGGCCTGTTCCTGGCCGCGCTGGCCGGCCTGGTCGTCGGCGCTGCACTGACAAGGAAGGCGAAATGAATCTCTGGTGGCTGATGCTGGCATGCGGCGCGATCACCTTCGGCATCCGCTATTCCTTCATTGCAGCGGAAGGACACTATCAGCCGCCGCCGTGGTTCAGGCGACTGCTGCCCTTCGTGCCGATTGCCGCGCTGACCGCGATCGTGGCGCCCGAGCTGTTGCTGGTGCAGGGCGAGATCATTCTCGGCGGCGGCAATCACCGGCTGTGGGCCGGGCTGGTTGCCATCCTCGTCGCCGCCATCTGGCGCAACACCCTGCTCACCATCGGCTGCGGATTTGTGGCCCTGTTCGTCCTGCAGCGCATTTGAAAACCTAGCCGGCCGGACAACTGCGGAAGCCGACGAATATGTCATCGCGCTGCGGTTCGTAGTAGTTGCGGTAGCGGGGATTGCGCATGCGGCTGCGCGTGGCGAACGAGCCGCCGCGCACGCTGCGGTGGGTGTGGAAAAACGGCTCCGCGTATTCGGCGTAGGGGTCGGGGCTGAAGCCCGGATAGGGCGCAAATGCGCTGGCTGTCCATTCCCAGACATGGTTGCCCCAGTCGAAATCGCTGGCATGGAGCGCCGCATATTCCCATTCCGCTTCGCTCGGCAGGCGGCGGCCGGACCAACGGCACCAGGCTTCGGCTTCATGTGCCGTGAGGTGAATCACTGCATCGGCCGGCGCGAGGTCGACCCAGTCGGCGAAGCGCCGCTGCTGCCAGGCGCCATCTTTCCTGCGCCAGTAGCGCGGCATGGTTTGGCCGCTGGCGGCGAGCCAGGCTTGGCCGCTTTCAGACCACCATTGTGGCTGCCGATAGCCATCCGCTTCGACGAACGCGAGATAGTCCGAATTCCTCACCGGAGTCGCCGAAATCGCGAAGCTTGCGACGCGTTGCGGATGTGCCCACTTCTCGTTGTCGAAGACGAAGCCTTTGCCGGTCGGCGGACTGCCCATCAGGAATTCGCCGCCGGCCAGTTCGATGTCGCCGGCGGGCGCGAGGTCGCTCAATCCATCCGCAGCCGGCCATGCCAGCGTCTGCCGGGTGTAGTGGAAGGCCTCGCCGTGCATGTCCTCATGGAACAGCGCAAGCCGATGGAAATAAAGCGCGTGATCCTTCTCCGGCAAAGCCCGCAAGGCATCGAGCGCCGAGGCCAGCGTGTCCTGAAGATAGTGCCGGGTCCCCGCCCAGTCCGGCAGGTCGAGCCGCCAGCGGCTGTCATGCGGCACATGGCGCGAGTCGTACCAGCGGTCGGCATCAGGCAGACATGCGGCGCGGGGCGCCGCCGCTGCTCCCCGGTAGCGCTGGCACCAGTATTCGGTGAACCAGGCCACATGACCGAGTTCCCACAGAGGCGGATTGATGATGGCAAGGCAGGGCGGATGCAACGGGTTAGGCGAACGGACGCCTTCGACGCCGACCCCGTCCGGCCAGGCCGCAAACTCGTCCAGAAGGCTGATCGTATAATTGCGCGCATCCTGCATCGCGTGTGCGAGCAGCGTTTTGTCCGCGGTTCTCAGATCCGGCGTGTCCATCACATCTCCTCCCTCCGTCGTCATTATCAGCCCGGCGCTCGCCAGTGCCAATAACGGCAACTGGCATACGGCAAGGCGCTGGGCGCGCTGCCTGACTCCGCATGCGCGGGTCAGCATCGACAGCGAGTGGCGTGGCGCCAGCGCCGACTTTCTGATTGCCCTCCATGCCCGTCGTTCGGCGTCGTCGATCGCGGCCTTTGCCGAGCGATATCCGGATCGTCCACTAATCGTCGTCTTGACCGGCACGGATCTCTACCGCGATATCGCCGGCGATCAGGATGCAAAACGTTCGCTGGCGCTGGCCAGCCACCTTGTCGTCTTGCAGGACGAGGGCATCAAGGCTTTGCCACCGGAGTACGCGGCGAAGACATTGACCATCTACCAGTCGGCTCGTTTGCTGCGGCTGGGGCGCCGCAGTCGTCGCCATTTCGACCTGGCGCTGGTGGGGCATCTGCGATCCGAAAAAGATCCCTTGACCGCAGTGCGCGCCCTGAGAAGTCTGCCCGCCGACCTGCCGGTACGCCTGTTCCACGTTGGCGGTGATCTCGATCCGGGACTCGCGGCGGAAGTCCGCGCCGAAGCGGCAGGCGATGCGCGATATCACCCTTTGGGCGCCCTGCCGCAGGCGGCCACGCGCCAGCTGATCAAACGCTGCCACTTGTTGCTGCTGCCCTCGTTGATGGAGGGCGGCGCCAATGTATTGATCGAGGCCGTAACCAGCGGCGTTCCGGTGCTGGGCAGCGACATTCCCGGCAACCGGGGCATGCTCGGTGCGGACTATCCGGGCTGGTTTCCGGTCGGCGATGCGGCGCGCCTGGCGGAACTGATCCAGGCAGCGATGCGCGATCCCGACTATTACGCTGCGCTTTCCCGGCGCTGCGTCGAGCGGGTATCCTTGTTCTCCCCGGCACGCGAATGTGCGGCCGTTTGCAGTCTTCTTGAAACGACAAGGCAATCATAAAAATGAATTCTCCCCAGCATTCCACTCCCCCGATCCGGCTAACCAGCTTCAGTCACGGCGGCGGCTGCGGCTGCAAAGTCGCTCCAGGCCTGCTATCCGAGATTCTGCGCGGTGCGCGCGGCTGGCCGGTGCCGAAAGAACTGATCGTCGGTATTGAAACGGCGGATGACGCCGCCGTGTACCGCCTCAACGACGAACAGGCCCTGATCGCCACGACCGACTTCTTCATGCCCATCGTCGATGATCCCTACGACTTCGGCCGGATTGCCGCCACGAATGCAATCAGCGACGTGTATGCCATGGGGGGTACGCCGATCATGGCGCTGGCCCTGGTCGGCATGCCGATCGACAAACTGCCGCTGGAAGTCATCGGCAAGATACTCGAGGGCGGCGAAAGCGTCTGCGCTGCGGCCGGCATTCCGATTGCCGGCGGCCACACCATCGATTCGGTAGAGCCGATCTATGGACTGGTGGTGATGGGCCTGGTGCATCCCGACAAGGTGAAGACCAACGCCGGTGCGCGGCCCGGCGACGTGCTGATCCTGGGCAAGCCACTGGGCGTCGGAGTGCTGTCGGCAGCGCTGAAGAAGGGCGCGCTGGACGCGGCCGGCTATGACGCCATGATTGCCAGCACGACCAAGCTGAACACACCGGGCAGGCGCCTCGCGCATTTTGCCGGCGTACATGCCCTGACCGATATCACCGGCTTCGGCCTGCTCGGCCATCTGCTGGAGGTGTGTCGCGGCGCAAAGCTGTCGGGATTTCTCGACATGGGCAAGATTCCCTTGCTGGCCGACGTCGAGCGGCTGGCAACGGCAGGCTACATAACCGGCGCCTCGGCGCGCAACTGGATGGCCTATGGGGCGGATGTCGCGCTCGAAGCGACGATTACGACCACGCAGCGCGCCCTGCTGACCGATCCGCAAACCAGCGGCGGCCTGCTGGTGGCCTGCCAGCCCGAGTCCGTCGATGAGGTGCTGGAAGTGTTTCGCGCCGAAGGCTTCGAGGCGGCTGCCGTGATCGGACGTCTGGAGGACGGGCCGGCCCAGGTGAACGTAGGGGCCTGAGCCCGCTATTCGGCCCGGCGGGCGAAGAACAGCGCAAACCAGCCGCGGGGGTCGGTCCACATCCGGATATCGGAAAATCCCGCCGACGCCAGCAGGGCCGTGAATCCTTCGGGCGAATACTTGTACGAATTTTCGGTGTGGATACGCTCGCCGGCGACGAATTGCCTCAGGCTGCGGCCCGCGGCATCCGGCCAGTTCACGGTGAGCGCGCGACGGGCTTCCAGATGCATTTCAATGCGGGCGTCCGTGGCGTTGTAGAAAGCCACGTGCTGCCAGTCGCGGAGGTCGAAGTCGGCGTCGATCCGGACATTGACATGTCGCAACAGGTTGCGGTTGAAAGCCGCGGTGACGCCGAGGGCGTCGTCGTAGGCTGCATCGAGCAGCGCACTCGCCTTGATCAGATCGACGCCAATCAACAGGCCGCCCGAGGCATCCATTCGATCGGCCAGTCCTCGCAGGAAGCGGCCGGCATCCGGCGGGCTGAAGTTGCCGATGCTGGAGCCGGGATAGAAAAACACCCGCCGTTTCAGCGGAAGATCATCGGGCAGTTCGAACTCATGCGTGAAGTCGATGCCGATGCCGATCATCTCGATTGCCGGCAGCTCGCGTTTCAGTTGCTGCAGTGAATCGCGCATGAAATCGACCGAGATATCGACCGCGACATAACGCGAGGGAAGGACTCCTGCATGGAAAAGCCTGCCGGCCTTGCCGCAACTGCCGCAGCCGAGATCGATGAGCGTGAAGCCCTGGCCCAGCGCCTGCCGGATGGCCGGCAGATGCTCGCTGAAAATGGCCGCCTCGGTGCGGGTCGGGTAGTACTCCGGCAACTCGGTAATCGCTTCGAACAGGCGCGAGCCGAGCCTGTCGTAGAAGAACTTCGGTGCGATCGAGGCCTTCGCTTGCAGCAGTCCGGCGGCCAGTTCCCGGCGCAGCCTGGCATTTTGCTGCGGCGAATCCCAGTCGAGAATCTGATGAAGCCTGACCTCGGACGACATGTCAGTCGGCCAGCAGCAGAAACACGGTAGGGCGCTTGTCCAGATCGGGCGCTGGCGCCGCTTTCCAGTCGGCGACGCGGCGCGTGGCGATCTGCTCGCTCGCCAATGTCAGGTCGACCGCCAGGCAAAGCCGCGTTTTCGGCCGGCAGGCCAGCAGCAGGGCGTTGTACAAGGCGTGGTTACGGTAAGGCGTTTCGATGAATATCTGGGTCTGCTTGAGCCGGACGGATTCGCTTTCAAGTTCCGCGATGCGAAGGCTGCGTTCCGGTTCGCGCGCCGGCAGATAGCCGTGAAAGGCAAAGCGCTGGCCGTCGAGCCCCGAGGCCATCAGCGCCAACAGCAGCGAGGAAGGGCCGACCAGCGGCCTGACGGCGAGGCCCAGTTCGTGGGCGCGACGCACCAGCAGGGCGCCGGGATCGGCCACCGCCGGGCAGCCGGCTTCGGACATCAGGCCGATATCGTGGCCCTCGCGCAGCGGCGCGATCAGGCGCTCGATGTCGGCAGTCGTGGGCGACTCGGGCAACTGCTCGATCGCCAGTTCGCGCAAAGGCACGGGATGGCCGATGCGCTTGAGTTCGGCGCGCGCCGTCTTTGCGTTTTCGACGACGAAGCGGGTCAATCGGCAGGCAGCATCGCGGGTTGCCGTCGGCAAATGGTTCTGCCAGGGTGTGTCGCCGAGGGCGACGGGCAGCAGCCAGAGCGTGCCGGACATCGGCTAGACGAATTTGTGTTTCATGAGGCCGGTCATGGCAGGTGGAGGCCCTCGGCGCGCAACATACCGCACAGGGCGATCAGCGGCAGGCCCACCAGCGCGTTGGGGTCGTCGCCGCGCAGGTAGGAGAGCAGGGAAATGCCCAAACCCTCGGATTTCGCGCTGCCGGCACAGTTGAGGGCGTCTTCCTTGTCCAGGTAGGCCTCGATTTCGGCATCGGCAAGGTCGCGAAAGCCGACATGCGTGTCGACGCAGCTCAGTTGCACCCGGTTCGTGGCGCTGTTGAGCAGGCACAGTCCGGTATGGAAGACCACCTCTTTTCCGCGCATCTGGCGCAACTGGGCGATGGCATTCTCGCGCCTCTCCGGCTTGCCGAAGCGCCCGTTGCCGTGGGCCGCAACCTGATCCGAGCCGATGATCAGCGCGTCGGGATAGCGCCCGGCAACGGCACGAGCTTTGGCTTCGGCGAGGCGCAGGGCCGTGCTAGCGGGCGCTTCGCCGGGCAGGGCCGACTCGTCCGCTTCCGGCGCGGCGGTTTCGAAGGGTATCTGCAGGCGGGCCAGAAGTTCGCGGCGATAGGGCGAGGTCGAGGCAAGAACGACAAGGCGAGGCATGTTTCAGGCTTGAAAAGAGGGGGTTAGGCATGATAACATCCGTCGTTTGCTGCGCGAGCGCCTGTCCGTGTCCGATTCAATTGCCGGAACAGTCATAGATTGTCTTGAGTTCGCGCGTAGCGGCGGGGTGCTGGAGCGTAGCGTCGGCCTGGATGAATTGCCTCGTTTGGCAGACTTGCTGAGCACAACGGACGGTTTCTTGTCGGTTCGGCTGGAGGGATGGCGGGACGAGCAGGGAAAGTCATGGTTACAGCTGGATATAGCAGGTGAGCCGGTGCTGTGTTGCCAGCGTTGTCTTGGCGGCGTGAAGTTTCCGCTGGCGATCAGAAGCCGGTTGCAGTTGATGGCGCCGGGCGAGGATTGGCCGGACGACGATCTGGAGGATGACAGCGTCGATGCCATCACCGCCGAAGCGGATCTGATGGTGCAGTCGCTGGTCGAGGATGAAGTGTTGCTGGCGCTACCCATCGCGCCGCGGCATGAGGAGTGCGAATCGCCGTTGGCGAGCGCAAGTGGACATGGGGCATCGCCGTTTGCGGCGCTGGCCGATTTGAAGAAGCATTGAAACAAGGAGTAGCGAAATGGCAGTGCAACAGAACAAGAAATCCCCCTCCAAGCGCGGCATGCATCGTGCGCATGATTTTCTGACCAACCCGCCGCTGGCCGTCGAGCCGACCACGGGCGAGGTCCATCTGCGTCACCATATCTCGCCGTCCGGCGTGTATCGCGGCAAGAAGGTCGTAAAGGCCAAGGGCGAATAATTCACTTTGTCGAATCCGGCCGGATGCGTGTTGCGCATCCGGCCGTTTTTGCATAAAGAGCCCCGGAAGATCACAGAGCGATGGCGATCACCCTCGCGGTGGATTGCATGGGCGGCGACCACGGTCCGTCGGTAACGCTGCCTGCCGTCTTTGAATTTCTGCGTCATGACACCGATTGCGCCGCCATTCTGGTCGGCCGCGAGGAGGTCTTGCGTCCGCAGGCGGAGCGCGCGCTGGCCGAATTCGGCAGCCGTTTGTCGATCCGCCATGCCTCGGAAATGGTCGAGATGGACGAGGCAGTGGCCAGTGCGCTGCGCGGCAAGAAAGATTCCTCGATGCGCGTCGCCGTCGATCTGGTCAAGGAAGGCGTGGCCAACGCCGCCGTATCGGCCGGCAACACCGGCGCCCTGATGGCAGTATCGCGCTTTGTGCTGAAGACCCTGCCGGGCATCGACCGCCCGGCCATCTGTTCCGTGCTGCCGTCGGAACGCGGCAGCACCTATGTCCTGGATCTCGGCGCCAATGTCGATTGCAGCCCCGAGCACTTGCTGCAGTTCGGCATCATGGGCTCGCTGCTGGTTTCCGCGCTGGAACACAAGGAGCGGCCGACGGTGGCCCTGCTGAACATCGGCGAGGAAGAAATCAAGGGCAACGAGGCGGTCAAGCGCGCTGCCGAACTGCTGCGTGCCACCGATCTCAATTTCATCGGCAACGTCGAAGGCAATGACATCTTCAAGGGCACGGCCGATGTGGTCGTGTGCGACGGATTCGTCGGCAACGTGACCTTGAAAGCGTCCGAAGGCCTTGCCCACATGATCAGCGGCGCGCTCAAGGAAGAGTTTTCGCGCAGCATCTTCACCAAACTGGCAGCCCTGATGGCGATGCCCGTCCTGAAATCCTTTCGCCGGCGCTTCGATCCCAGGCGCTACAACGGAGCGAGCCTGCTGGGCCTGAGAGGCATCGTGGTCAAGAGTCACGGTTCGGCCGACCAATTGGCGTTCCGCTACGCGCTGGAGAAGGCTGCCGAGGAGGCACGCCAACGCCTGCCGGAGACCATCGCCGCGCGCATGGCTGCCGTTACCTGCCCGCGAAGCGGAATCCCAGGTACGCAAGGCGAACCGACGCCGACTCTCTGCGACTGATGGAGACCGAAGAATGATCCACACCCGAATCAGCGGCACCGGCAGCTATCTGCCCGGCGAACCGGTCAGCAATGCGGCCCTGATCGCTGCGCACGGGCTCGATTCCTCCGATGATTGGATCGTCGAGCGCACCGGCATCCGCAGCCGGCATTTGGCGGGGCCCGGCGTCACCAGCAGCGATCTGGCGCTGGAAGCCAGCCGGCGTGCGCTGCAGGCGGCCGGACGCACGGCTGCCGACGTCGATCTGATCATCGTCGCCACCTCGACGCCCGATTACGTGTTCCCCAGCGCTGCGGCCCTGCTGCAAAACAAGCTGGGCAATACCAACGGCGCGCCGGCCTTCGACGTGCAGGCCGTCTGCAGCGGCTTCATCTACGCGCTGACGATCGCGGACAAGTTCATTTCCTCCGGTTCGCACAAGTGTGCATTGGTCGTCGGTGCCGAGGTGTTTTCGCGCATCCTCGACTGGAAGGATCGCGGCACCTGCGTGTTGTTCGGCGATGGCGCCGGTGCCGTAGTGCTGGAAGCCTCGAAGGAACCGGGTCTGCTGGCCAGCGCCTTCCATGCCGACGGCAGCCATCACGGCATTCTCTCGGTGCCGGGCCAGGTTTGCGGCGGCGTCGTCACCGGCGATCCCTTCCTGCGCATGGACGGGCAGGCCGTGTTCAAGTTTGCGGTCAAGGTCCTCGCCGATGTCGCCAACGAAGTGCTGGATGCGGCAGGCATGACGGCCGCGCAAGTGGACTGGCTGATTCCGCATCAGGCAAACGTGCGCATCATGCAGGCGACGGCGAAGCGGCTCCACATAGCACCGGAAAATTGCATTGTTACGGTGGGGCAGCACGGCAATACGTCCGCGGCATCGATTCCGCTGGCACTCGATGAGTCGGTACGCGCTGGTCGAATCAAGCGCGGCCAGCACTTGCTGCTGGAGGGCGTCGGCGGTGGATTCACCTGGGGCGCGACCCTGCTCAAGTTCTGAAGTCGAGAAAACTGACATG
The DNA here is from genome assembly GCA_006218025.1 of Rhodocyclaceae bacterium. Taxonomy (GTDB): domain Bacteria; phylum Pseudomonadota; class Gammaproteobacteria; order Burkholderiales; family Rhodocyclaceae; genus Sulfuritalea. The sequence goes on from VBWA01000029.1 coordinate 86,078, forward strand.
AAATTTGCACTTGTGTTTAGCTCCGGCATAACGCCCGCTGTCGCGGGCATGAGCCTTCACTGAAAACTCGCGGAGAAACTGAATGAAGTTCGCGCTCGTTTTTCCCGGTCAAGGCTCGCAGTCGCTGGGCATGATGGCCGCCTATGGCGATGCCGCGGTGATCCGCACCACCTTCGACGAGGCCTCCGCTGTGCTCGGCCGCGACTTGTGGCAACTGGTCAGCGAAGGTCCGGCAGAGGCGCTGAACCAGACCGTCAATACCCAACCGCTGATGCTTACCGCCGGCATTGCCGTCTATCGTTTGTGGCTGGAAAAGGGCGGCGAGCAGCCGGCCTTGGTGGCTGGGCACAGCCTCGGCGAGTATTCGGCGCTGGTCGCGGCCGGCGTGCTGCAACTGAAGGATGCGGTACCGTTGGTGGAGCTGCGCGCCAAGGCGATGCAGGCTGCGGTGCCGGCCGGCGAGGGCGCCATGGCGGCGGTGCTGGGGCTCGACGCCGCGGCGGTGATCGAAGCCTGTGTCGAGGCGGCGCAGGGACAGGTGGTGCAGGCGGTGAATTTCAACGAGCCGAAGCAGACTGTGATTGCCGGGCACAAGGCGGCGGTCGAGCGTGCCGCCGAATTGGTCAAGGCGAAAGGAGCCAAGCGCGCCCTGATTCTGCCGGTTTCGGCGCCTTTCCATTGCTCGCTGATGCAGCCCGCGGCCGAAGCGCTGAAGGCGCGGCTGGCCGAGGTGGATCTGGCCGCACCGCGCATTCCGGTGATCAACAACGTCGATGCGGCTCAGCTTTCCGATCCGGCCGCGATCAGGGATGCGCTGGTGCGCCAGGCAGCCTCGCCGGTGCGTTGGGTCGAGACCATGCAGGCGATGCAGGCCGCAGGAGTGACCCACGTTTTCGAATGCGGTCCGGGCAAGGTTTTGTCCGGGCTGGTCAAGCGCTGCGTCGAAAGTCTCAGCGGCGGCGCCATGAATGATCTGGCTGCGATGGACGCAGCGCTGACGGTCGTAGAGGGAAATTGAGATGGCGGATTTGAAAGGACAGATTGCCTTGGTGACGGGCGCTTCGCGTGGCCTCGGTCGCGCCATCGCTCTGGAACTGGGCGCCCAGGGTGCCATCGTGATCGGCACCGCGACCTCGGATGCAGGTGCTGCGGAGATTCAGAAGGCGCTCGACAAGGCCGGCGTCACCGGCTGGGGCGCCACCGCGAATGTCACCGAAGCGGCGGCCTGCGAGGCACTGATCGGCGAGATCGAAAAGAAATTCGGGCCGGTTTCGGTACTGGTGAACAACGCCGGCATTACCCGCGACAATCTCGCCATGCGCATGAAGGACGATGAATGGGATCTCGTCATCGAGACCAATCTCAAGGCCGTGTTCCGCCTGTCCAGACTGGTCATGCGCGGCATGATGAAGGCGCGCTTCGGACGCATCATCAACATCACCTCGGTGGTTGGTGAAGCCGGCAATCCGGGCCAGGCCAACTACGCTGCCGCCAAGGCGGGTGTGGCCGGTATGAGCCGCGCCTTGGCGCAGGAACTCGGCAGCCGCAACATCACCGTCAACTGCGTGGCGCCCGGCTTCATCGACACCGACATGACAAGGGCGCTGCCGGACGCGCAACGCGACGCCCTGCTGGGCAGGATTCCGCTGGGACGCCTGGGACAGCCGGACGAGATCGCGGCGACCGTGGCGTTTCTTGCATCGAAGCGAGCCGGATACATCACGGGCAGCACGCTGAATGTCAATGGCGGCATGTATATGGCTTGACCGGATATCAAAGCCGCGAGGGTGTCCGGCGTTTTTGTTAAAATAAGCAGGTTTTTACCACCCGATCAATCAGGGAAGGAGTTTCAAGATGGAGAACATCGAACAACGCGTCAAGAAGATCGTCGCCGAGCAACTGGGCGTCAATGAAGCTGACATCAAGAACGAATCCAACTTCGTGGACGATCTCGGTGCCGACTCGCTCGACACCGTGGAGCTGGTGATGGCGCTGGAGGAGGAGTTCGAGTGCGAGATTCCCGACGAAGACGCGGAGAAGATCACCACCGTGCAGCAGGCGATCGACTACGTCAACGCCAACATCAAGAAGTAATCTTCATCCCCGTTTCAATCCTTTCTTTCGGAGTTCATCGTGTCGCGACGCCGTGTGGTCGTCACCGGTCTGGGCCTTGTCTCGCCGGTTGGCAATAGCGTTCCAGAAGCCTGGGACAACCTGATTGCCGGCAAGAGCGGTGTCGGACCCATCACCCGCTTTGATGCATCGGCTTTTTCGGCGCGCATTGCGGGCGAGGTGAAGAACTTCGATGTCTCGGCCTATTTGTCGGCCAAGGAAGCGCGCCGGATGGATACCTTCATCCATTTCGGCATGGCGGCCGGCATCCAGGCTTTCCGCGATTCCGGGATCGAGGTCAACGCGGAAAACGCCTATCGCATCGGGGTCAACATTGGATCGGGCATCGGCGGGTTGCCGATGATCGAGGAAACGCACAACGATTTTCTTGGCGGCGGTCCGCGCAAGATTTCGCCTTTCTTCATTCCCGGCACCATCATCAACATGATCTCGGGCAACCTCTCGATCATGCTGGGCCTGAAGGGGCCGAATATTGCGGTAGTCACGGCCTGCACGACCGGCCTGCATGCAATCGGAATCAGTGCGCGCATGATCGAGTACGGCGATGCCGATGTCATGGTCTGCGGCGGTGCCGAGGCGACGACCACGCCGCTGGCGGTCGGCGGCTTCGGCTCGGCCAAAGCCTTGTCGACGCGAAACGACGATCCGGCGACGGCGAGTCGTCCCTGGGACAGGGATCGCGACGGCTTCGTCCTCGGCGAGGGCTCCGGCGTGATGGTGCTGGAGGAATACGAACACGCCAGGGCGCGCGGCGCGAAAATCTACGCCGAGCTGGCCGGTTTCGGCATGAGCGGCGATGCCTATCACATGACCGCACCGGACACAGACGGACCAAGGCGCAGCATGGTCAACGCGCTGAAGAACGCCGGCGTCAATCCCGACGAAGTGCAGTACGTCAATGCTCACGGCACGTCGACGCCGTTGGGCGACAAGAACGAAACCGAGGCCATCAAGCTGGCTTTCGGCGTCGATGCGGCGAAGAAACTGGTGGTGAATTCGACCAAGTCGATGACCGGCCACCTGCTGGGCGGTGCCGGCGGTCTCGAGTCGGTGGTCACGGTGCTCGCCGTGCATCACCAGATATCGCCGCCGACCATCAACATCTTCAACCAGGATCCGGAGTGCGATCTGGATTACTGCGCGAACACGGCCCGGCCGATGAAGATCGATGTGGCGCTGAAGAATAACTTCGGCTTTGGCGGTACCAACGGCTCATTGGTCTTCCGTCGCATATAAGCGCTCGGGGCGATGAAGCCGGTCGCCCCCCTTTCGGTTTCTATCCGGCCGTCGCGCCGGTTGCTACTGATCCAGTTGACCGCTCATGTCGTGGCCGCGGGCGCAGTTCTGGCGGCCACCGTTCCGTCATGGCTGGCGGCGGTTCTCCTGCTATTGATCGGGGCTTCGCTGGCGCGCCTGCGTGCGGTGTCGCCGGTTGCCTCGCTGGTTTTGCGCGGCGACGGCCGGCTTGAAACAGTCGGTGCTGACGGCACGGCGACCGAAGTCGTCGTGCATCCGCATACCTTCGTGCTGTCCTTCCTGGTGGTGCTGCTGTATCGGCAGCAGGGCCGTTTGCGCTCGCTGACCCTGCTGGCGGACAGTCTTGCTGCGGAAGATTACCGCCAGTTGCGGCTCTGGCTGCGCTGGCGGTCGACTGCCGCCAACCCGGTCTGAACCGGCTGGATCAGATCTCGGGCGGGTGCAGCACGGTTTCCAGTGCACGCGGCAAGGTTTCCGGGTAATCGCGGCTGAAATGAAGGCCGCGGCTTTCGTGACGGCGCTGCGCGCTCTTCACGATCAGATGGGCGGTCAGCACCAGATTGCGCAATTCGATGAGGTCGTTGCCGACGCGGTAGTTGGCGTAGTACTCGTCGATTTCCTTCTGCAGCAGATGGATGCGGTGCAGGGCGCGCTCCAGCCGTTTATTGGTGCGCACGATCCCGACGTAATCCCACATGAAGCGACGCAGCTCGGCCCAGTTGTGGGAAATGACGATCTCCTCGTCGGCGTCGCGCACCCGGCTTGCGTCCCATTGCGGCAGGTGCGGCAGGGGTTCCATCGACGCGGCAAGAATGTCCTTTGCGGCGGCGGCGGAAAACACCACGCATTCGAGCAGCGAATTCGATGCCAGGCGATTGGCGCCGTGCAGGCCGGTAAAGGTGGTTTCGCCGATCGCATAGAGCCCGTTCAGATCGGTGCGCGCCGCCAGATCGGTGACAACGCCGCCGCAGGCGTAATGCGCGGCGGGCACCACCGGAATCGGCTCGCGGGTGATGTCGATGCCCAGTTCCAGGCAGCGGGCGAGGATGGTCGGAAAGTGCTTCTTGAGGAACTCGGGCGTCTTGTGCGTCATGTCGAGGAACACGCAGTCGATGCCGTGACGCTTCATCTCGAAGTCGATCGCACGGGCGACGATGTCGCGTGGCGCGAGTTCGGCGCGGCTGTCGTGGTTGGGCATGAAGCGCGTGCCGTCGGGCAGGCGCAGCAGGCCGCCCTCGCCGCGCAGTGCCTCGGAAATGAGGAAGGATTTGGCGTGCGGGTGATACAGGCAGGTCGGATGGAACTGGATGAACTCCATGTTCGCCACGCGGCAACCCGCACGCCACGCCATGGCCACGCCGTCGCCGGTGGCGGTGTCCGGATTCGTGGTGTAGACATAGACCTTGCCGGCCCCCCCCGTGGCCAATGCCGTATGACTTGCGCCCAGCGTCAGCACGCGATCGTGGGCGATGTCCAGCACATAGGCGCCGAGGCAGCGATTGCGGGGCAGACCGAGCTTGGCCGCCGTGATCAGATCGACTGCAATATGCCGTTCCAGAACCGTGATGTTGGGGTGATTCTTCACCTGCTCGGTCAGGGTCTGCTGCACGGCGCTACCTGTCGCGTCGGCGGCATGGATGATGCGGCGCTGGCCGTGGCCGCCCTCGCGCGTCAAATGAAAACCCAGCGGGGTGTTGTCGGCGGTGAATGGAACTCCGCGTGCGATCAGCCACTCTATGGCTTCACGACCGTGTTCGACCACAAAGCGGGTAGCGTCGGGGTCGCACAGGCCGGCGCCGGCCGTAAACGTATCGTTGACGTGAGCCTCGACGCTGTCTGCGGGGTCGAGCACGGCGGCGATTCCGCCCTGCGCCCAGGCAGAGGCGGAGTCTGCCAGCGTCCTCTTGGTGACCAGGGCGACCCGGCGGCTGTCGGCGAGTCGCAGTGCGAGGGACTGACCCGCCAGGCCACTGCCGATGATGAGGACGTCGAAATGCTGGACTGCGGCTGGATTCATGGGGCGGGACTATATCACTGCCGGGAGTGTGGAACTATTTCGAAGAGCTCCGGTCACTGTGGGCAGCGGCTGGCGTTAGGGCAGCCGGAACAGTGAGGTAAGTGGGCGGAGAGGCTTGTTATACTCGCTTGCGGTGAACTAGAAGCCGCGAATTTTTTCATCTGGCGAGAACAAACAGCAAAGCCCATGGGAGATCGCGAAGCGGACCGGATACTGGTCGAGCGGGTGCAGGCGGGCGACAAGCAGGCCTTCGGCCTCCTGGTCGCCAAGTATCAGCGCAAGCTCGCACGTCTGATTTCGCGCATGGTGCGTGATTCAGCCGAGGTGGAGGATATTGTTCAGGACAGTTTCATTCGGGCCTATCGGGCCTTGCCGGGGTTTCGCAACGACAGCGCGTTTTATACCTGGCTGTACCGGATCGGCGTCAACACCGCGAAAAACTGGCTGATGACCCATGGCCGGCGCGCTTCGGCGACAACCGGGGTCGACAGCGAAGAGGCAGAGAATTATGACGATGCCGACCTGCTGCGCGACCACGATACTCCCGAGCGCCTGCTGATGACGAAGCAGATCGGGCAGACGGTCAATGCCGCGATGGAAGCGCTGCCCGAGGAGTTGCGCACCGCGATTACCCTGCGCGAAATCGAGGGTCTGTCGTATGAGGAAATTGCGCAAGTGATGGATTGTCCGATTGGTACCGTGCGCTCGCGGATCTTCCGCGCCCGCGATGCAATTTCGGTGAAATTGAGGCCCTTGCTCGATGCGGCCCCGGATAAGAGATGGTGACGACATGAAGACACGGATTTCGGCATTGATGGACGGCGAGCTCGAGGACCACGAGATCGCGGAGACGCTGCGTGCGCTGCGTCGCGACGGGGAGTTGCGCAGCCAATGGTGCGATTGCCAGGTGATCGGCGCTGCCTTGCGCGGCGAAAGCGAACTCGATATCGATGTCACGGCACGAGTGATGTCGGCGATTGATCTGGAGCCCACGGTAATGGCGCCGAAGGCGGGGCGCATGCCCGATTGGCGGAGACCGGCATTGGCGTTGGCGGCATCGGCGGCAGGCGTTGCCGTGGTTGCCTGGTTGGCCTTGGCACCGGCTGGCGACGGGGTGCCGGCGGTGGCAACAGGGCTGGCGAGCGCGAAGCAGGGGCTGGCGGTGGCGCAGTCGCAGTCGACGCCGCGCCTGCAGGAGTATCTGGTGGCGCATCAGGCTTACGCGCCGGGTGGCGCCATGGTCGGTGGTGCGCGCAACATCCGCACTGTTGCCGCATCGGGTGAGGGTCGCTGATGGCCATTGCTCGTCGCTGGTGGCTGGTGATGCTTGCCGTACTGCTGGCGCCCATGCTGGTCGCTTCGTCGGCCGTGGCGGAGGATGGCTTGGCCCTGTTGCAGCGCATCGCACTCGGTTCCCGGCAACTGACCTACAGCGGCACCTTTGTCTATCGCAGCGGCGGCAAGGTCGATACCTCACGTATTGCACATTCGCTGTCCGAGGGCATCGAAGTGGAGCGAATCGAGGCCCTCGACGGCAGCCCGCGCGAGGTGCTGCGTGCCGGCAGCGAAGTGAAATGCTTTTTTCCGGAAGAAAAGCTGGTAATCATAGAGAACCGTGCAAGCCAGCGCGGATTCCCGTCGTTGCTGCCTGCCGGTTTGGGCAGTCTGCCCGAACACTATGCAATTCGCAGCGGTGGACAGGGGCGGGTCGCAGGCATGAGGAGTCGGGCCGTGCTTCTGGAGCCGCGCGATACATTGCGCTATGGCCATGAGTTCTGGATGGATGCTGCCAGCGGCCTGCTGTTGAAGGCCAACCTGCTCGGCGAACGCGGAGAAACGCTGGAGTCGTTTGCCTTCACCCAAATCACAATTGGCGGCCCCCTCGAACAGGGGGCACTGAAGCCGCGCTTCGACAGCGAGCGGGTGCGGGTTCAGCAGGTGCGCGCGACCGAGGTGAAGCCGGAAGACATGGGCTGGAACTTCCGTACCCTGCTGCCCGGATTCCGAAGAGTGGCGACGATGAGGCGACAGACGGCGCCCGGAAACCCCGAGAGCCTGCATGTGGTGTTTTCCGACGGGCTGGCATCGATCTCGGTGTTCATCGAGCCCGGCGGCGCGGGCGGCGAAGCGGAGGCCGTATCGAACGTCGGCCCGGTCAATGTGTATCGGCGTCAGGTGGGCGAGCACCGCCTGGTGGTCATGGGCGAGGTGCCGGCCCTTGCGGTCAAGCGACTCGGCGACGGCATCGAGCCGAGGCGCAAATGAGTCAGTGCGATGCCGTGGTGGTGGAAGCTTCGGGCAATGAGGTCCTGGTTGAAGTCGCTGGGCGGGCTCCTGCCTGCGGCAGTTGTCAGACACAGGACGCCTGCCAGACCGGGCTGCTCGGCTTGAGCGCAGGGCCGCGCCGGTACCGGCTGGATAACGTGATTGGCGCCAGGGTCGGTGACCGCGTCAGCCTGGTCGTGGCGGATGGCACGCTCTGGAGCGCTTCACTGGCCTCCTATGGGCTGCCTGTTTTGCTGGCCATTGCGGGTGCCGCCATCGGGCAGTCGTCGGCGGGAGATCCCGGAGCTGTGGCGGGAACCCTGGCGGGCCTTGGCTGCGGCCTGGTCCTGCTGCGCCGCAAGGAAGTCCGTGTGCGGCACGACGCCAATCTATTTTCGTTGCAAGTTCAAACCAAGGAAGTACGTTTCAAGGAAAAATCATGAAGAAACTTCTCGTGTCTCTCGTAGTGGCCTTTTCCTCACTGCTTTCGCTTCAGGCGCAGGCTGCCGATCTGCCTGACTTCACCGAACTGGTCGAAAAGCAGGGTGCGACGGTCGTCAATATCAGCACCACCCAGATCATCAAGGGACGCCGTGGCGCCCACCCGTTTCAGTTCGACGGGGATGAAGCGATGCAGGAGTTCCTCCGCCGCTTTTTTCCCGGACAGATACCGGGTGTTCCGGGCGCGCCACAGGAGTTCAAGAATCGCTCGTTGGGATCAGGTTTCATCGTCAGCGCCGACGGTCACATTCTGACCAATGCCCATGTGGTCGATGGTGCGGACGAGGTACTGGTCAAGCTGACCGACAAGCGCGAGTTCAAGGCCAAGGTGCTGGGTGCCGACAAGCGCACCGACGTCGCGCTGATCAAGATCGAGGCCAGCAATCTGCCGGTGGCGAAACTCGGCGATTCGGCGAGGCTCAAGGTCGGCGAATGGGTCGTGGCGATCGGCTCGCCTTTCGGTTTCGAGAATACGGTTACGGCCGGCATCGTCAGTGCCAAGGGACGTTCGCTGGCCCACGAGAATTACGTCCCCTTCATCCAGACCGATGTGGCGATCAATCCGGGCAACTCCGGCGGACCGCTGTTCAATATGAAAGGCGAGGTGATCGGCATCAACTCGCAGATCTATTCGCGTTCCGGTGGCTCCATGGGTCTGTCCTTTGCGATCCCGATCGATCTGGCAATGGAAATCCAGAGCCAGTTGCGGGCAAAGGGTAAGGTCAGTCGTGGACGCCTCGGTATCGGCATCCAGGAAGTCAGCAAGGATCTGGCGGAGTCCTTCGGTCTTGGCAAGCCGCAGGGTGCGCTGGTGGCATCGGTGGAGAAGGGGACGGCGGCTGACAAGGCCGGGATTGAAGTGGGCGACATCATTCTCAAGTTCGACGGCAAGAACGTGGCTGAATCCGGCGACTTGCCGCGCATGGTCGCCGCAACCCGGCCGGGCACCAAATCCGTCGTCCAGCTTTGGCGCAAGGGCGCGAGCCGCGAGGTGAGCGTGACCGTCGGCGAGATACCCGATGATGAAGCTGGCGCGCGCACTGCCAGCCGCGGTGGCAAGCCAGGCGAGCCGGCGGCAGCCAATCGGCTCGGGCTGGTGTTGACCGTGCCGACGGCGGAGCAGAAGCGGACGCTGGGCATCCAGCACGGACTGATCGTCGAGGAAGTCAGGAATGGCGGCACGCGCACCGAACTGCGCTCCGGCGACATCATCCTGTCGGTGATCCTCAAGGGCAGCCAGACCGAGATCAAGTCGGTGTCGCAGTTCAACGACCTGCTGCAGGGGGTCGACAAGGGCGCCACGATTACCCTGCTGGTGAAGCGGGGCGATGCCCAGACTTTCGTCACCATCAAGGGCGTGTCTGAAAAATAGCCGGCAGGCGGGAGGGCCGGCAGTGCCGCTGACGCTGTTCAGCCGCGAATACTGCCACCTCTGCCACGACATGCTCGCTGCGCTGGAAACCCTGCGCGGCGAGCCCGGCGTGCCGCATTTCGACATCGTGGTGCTGGATGTCGATGTCGATCCGGTGCTGGAAGCGAAATACAACGAACTGGTGCCGGTCTTGGTCGATGGCGAGGGCCACGAACTCTGCCACCACTTCCTCGATGCCGCGAAAGTGCGTGAGTATTTGGGTGCTTTAGGCTAAAATCCGCCCCTTGCTTTAATGCCTCCAAGGTGCTCAACGGCTTGAATGAGCGCCTTTTTTTATTGCCCCCATGGATCACATCCGCAATTTTTCCATCATCGCCCATATCGACCACGGTAAATCCACCCTGGCCGATCGCATCATCCATCGTTGCGGCGGTTTGTCCGACCGCGAAATGGAGGCGCAAGTCCTCGACTCGATGGACATCGAACGCGAGCGCGGCATCACCATCAAGGCGCAGACGGCAGCGCTGAGCTATACGGCGCGCGACGGAAAAATCTACAACCTGAACCTGATCGACACCCCGGGACACGTGGACTTCTCCTACGAAGTCAGTCGCTCGCTGTCCGCCTGCGAAGGCGCGTTGCTGGTGGTCGATGCCTCGCAGGGCGTCGAGGCGCAGACCGTGGCGAACTGCTACACGGCGATCGAACTGGGCGTCGACGTGGTGCCGGTGCTGAACAAGATCGATCTGCCCGCTGCCGACCCGGACAACGCGCGCCAGGAAATCGAGGACGTGATCGGCATCGACGCCACCGAGGCAATCCTGTGCTCGGCCAAGACCGGCCTCGGTGTCGATGACGTAATCGAGGCCGTCATCGCCCGCATCCCGCCGCCCAAGGGCGATCCGGCGGCGCCGCTGAAGGCGCTGATCATCGATTCATGGTTCGACAACTATGTCGGCGTGGTGATGCTGGTGCGCGTGGTGGACGGCACCGTGCGCGCCAAGGACAAGATCCTGCTGATGGCGGAAGGCTCTCAGCACCTGGTTGAACAGGTCGGCGTATTCACGCCCAAGTCGGTGACGCGCAGCGAATTGCGCGCAGGCGAGGTCGGCTTCATCATCTCCGGCATCAAGGAACTCGACGCAGCCAAGGTGGGCGACACGGTGACCACGGCCGACCGGCGCGCCGCCCAGGCGCTGCCCGGCTTCAAGGAAATCAAGTCGCAGGTCTTCGCCGGCCTCTATCCGATCGAATCCAACCAGTACGATTCATTGCGCGACTCGCTGGAGAAACTCAAGCTCAACGATGCCTCGCTGCACTACGAGCCGGAAGTGTCGCAGGCGCTCGGCTTCGGCTTCCGCTGCGGCTTCCTCGGACTGCTGCACATGGAAATCGTGCAGGAGCGTCTGGAGCGCGAATTCGACCAGGATCTGATCACCACCGCGCCGACCGTGGTGTACGAAGTCCTGATGCGCGACGGCACCACCATCCAGGTGGAGAATCCGGCCAAGCTGCCGGAAGTCCAGAAGATGGAGGAAATCCGCGAGCCCATCATCACCACCAAGATATTCGTGCCGCAGGAATATCTCGGTGCCGTCATCACGCTGTGCGAGAGCAAGCGCGGCTCGCAGGTGAACATGGCCTATCACGGCCGCCAGGTCCAGCTCACTTACGACATGCCGATGGCCGAAGTGGTGATGGATTTCTTCGACAAGCTGAAGTCCGTTTCGCGCGGCTACGCTTCGCTCGACTACGAATTCAAGGAATACCGCGCAGCCGACGTGTGCAAGCTCGACGTTCTGATCAACGGCGACAAGGTGGACGCCCTGTCGCTGATCGTGCATCGGGCCAACGCGCCGTATCGTGGCCGCGAACTGGCAGCCAAGATGCGCGAGCTGATTCCCCGCCAGATGTACGACGTCGCCATCCAGGCGGCGATCGGCTCGACCATCGTCGCCCGCGAGAACGTCAAGGCCATGCGCAAGGACGTGCTGGCGTCGGCAGCGTGGAAATTCCGCAGGAAGCCTTTCTCGCGGTACTGCGGGTGGGTGACAAATGAACTTTGCCCTGATTCTTTTCACACTCGTCGTCGCCACCGGCATCGTCTGGTGCTTCGATTATTTCTACGCCAGGAAGAAGCGCCCGGCCGACGCCAAGGACCCGTGGTGGGTCGAATACGGCGGCAGCTTTTTCCCCGTCATCCTCGCGGTATTTCTGCTGCGCTCCTTCCTCGTGGAGCCGTTCAAGATTCCTTCGGGCTCGATGATCCCGACCCTGCTGGTAGGCGATTTCATCCTGGTGAACAAGTACACCTACGGGGTGCGCCTGCCGGTGCTCAACAAGAAAATCGTCGAACTCAATTCGCCGCAGCGCGGCGACGTCGTGGTGTTCCGCTATCCGCCGGACCCGACGCTCGACTACATCAAGCGCGTGGTCGGCCTGCCGGGCGACAAGATCGTCTATCGCAACAAGAAGCTGACCATCAACGGCCAGGAAGTGGCGCAGAAGAAGACCGACGACTATCTCGATCGCGACCGGCTGTTCTATACGCCGCGCTTCGTTGAAACCCTGGGCAGCGTCGAACACCACATCCTGGTCGAACCCGACGCACCTCCCTTCGTTCAGCAAATTGTCCGCTTTCCGCACTCGGACAATTGTCACTACAATAGCGAAGGAGTCAGTTGCGAGGTGCCGCCCGGGCACTATTTCATGATGGGCGACAATCGCGACAATTCGCAGGACAGCCGTTTCTGGGGCTTCGTTCCTGACGAAAACCTGGTCGGCAAAGCGTTCTTCATCTGGTTCAATTTCAGCGATCTGAAACGGATCGGCTCGTTTCGCTAGGGGGTAGCATGAAACTTCAGCGTGGTCTCAGCCTGAACACACTCTTGGTCGGCAGCGCGGCTTTAGCCGTGGTAGCACTGTTCGGGATGAAGGCAGTACCGCCCTGGATCGAGTACGGCAATGCCGTCAAGGCGATCAAGGGGACCGCTGCCGACAGCAGCCTCAAGGAAGCTTCGGTGAAGCAGGTGCGTGATGCCTATGGCAGGCGTGCCGACATGGACGATGTCAAGAGCGTCAGTCCTCAGGATCTGGAAATCACCAAGGACGGCGGCGAACTGGTGATCTCGTTTGCCTATGTGAAAAAGGTGCCCTTGTTCGGCAACGCCAGCCTGGTATTCGATTTCGAGGCCAGCAGCGCCAAACAATGAAGCCGCAGCGTCTCGAGGCTGCGCTCGGGCACGGCTTCGGCCGGCCGGAGTTGCTGTGCCAGGCGCTCACCCATCGCAGTTTCGGTTCTCCCCACAACGAACGTCTTGAGTTCCTCGGCGACTCGGTGCTCAATTGCGCCATCGCCGGATATCTCTACCGGCGTTTTGCCGGTCTCAAGGAGGGTGAGCTTTCCCGCTTGCGCGCCAGCCTGGTCAGGCAGGAAGCCCTGGCCGACATCGCCCGCGGCCTGGCGCTCGGCGACTTGCTCCACCTCGGCGAAGGCGAGCTGAAGAGCGGCGGCAGCCGGCGTCCTTCGATTCTTGCCGATGCGCTGGAGGCGATTTTCGGCGCGATTTATGTCGACGCCGGTTTCGATGCGGCGCGTTCCGTCATCGAGCGATTGTATGAGCCGGCCATGAACCGCATCGATCCCACCGACCCCGGCAAGGACCCGAAAACCGCGCTGCAGGAAGTCCTGCAGGGACGACATCTGCCCCTGCCGCGCTATGCCATGCTCGCTACGCACGGAGAGGCGCACGCCCAGCAGTTCGAAGTCGAATGCGTCATCGAGGAACTGGGCATCCGCAGCACGGGCACCGGCGCCAGCCGGCGCATTGCCGAACAGCTGGCCGCGCAGCGGGCCATAGCAGAGATCAAGCCATGAATCCAGTATTTCGCACCGGTTACCTTGCGGTCATCGGCCGCCCCAATGTCGGCAAATCGACCCTGACCAATCGTCTGGTCGGCGCCAAGGTCAGCATCACCTCGAAGAAGGCGCAGACCACCCGGCATCGCATTCACGGCGTGCTGACCACCGACGATGCCCAGTTCATTTTCGTCGATACGCCGGGCTTTCAGATGACGCACAAGAATGCGCTCAATCGCCTGATGAACCGCAGCGTGACCTCGACCTTCGCCGATGTCGATGTGATCCTGCTGGTGGTCGAAGCCGGCAACTGGGGCAATGGCGAAAGTGAAATCCTGCGCATGCTGCCGGCCGGCACGCCGGTGGTGCTGGTGATCAACAAGATCGACCGGATGGCCGACAAGGCCGAGCTGCTGCCCTTCATCGCCAAGGTTTCCGCGCTGCACGAGTTCGCCGACCTGATCCCGGTGTCTGCCGAGAAAGGCCTCGGCACCAAGGAATTGCTGGCCACCGTCGCCCGCTACCTGCCCGAGGCGCCGCCGGTGTTCGATGCCGACGACATTACCGATCGTTCCGAGCGATTCATGGCCTCCGAGATCCTGCGCGAAAAGCTGTTCCGCAACCTGGGCGAGGAACTGCCCTACGGCATCGCCGTCGAAATCGAGAAGTTCGAACAGGAAGGCGATCTGCGCCGCATCCACGCGGCGGTGATCGTCGACCGGGCGGGGCACCGGGCCATCGTCATCGGCAAGGGCGGCGAACGGATGAAGCGCATCTCGACCGACGCACGCAAGGAAATGGAAACCCTGTTCGGCGGCAAGGTCTGGCTCGAGACCTGGGTCAAGGTCAAGGGCGGCTGGGCCGACGACGAGCGGGCGTTGAAGAGTTTGGGATACGACTAGGGTCTGCTGACCGTGAGCAAGCGCGTCGACGGGCAGGCGGCCTACGTCCTGCACCTGCATCCCTACAGCGAGACCAGCCTCGTGGTCGACGTGTTCACCCGCGATCATGGCCGCGTGCCGCTGCTGGCGCGCGGTGCCAGGCGGCCGCGCTCGGCCATGCGCGGAATGTTGATGTCCTTTCAGCCGCTGGAGCTGGGCTGGTTCGGCGGCGGCGAGGTCAAGACTCTGGCCCGCGCCGAATGGCTGGGCGGCATGCCGCTGCTGGGCGGGCGCTGCCTGCTGCTCGGTTACTACCTCAACGAACTGTTGCTGAAAATGCTGCCGCGCGAGGACGCCCACAGCGCGCTGTTCGACGCCTATGCCTCAGCCTTGCGCGCGCTGGCCGCGGGCGGCGCCGACGCACCGGAGCTGCGCCGCTTTGAGAAAACCCTGCTGAAGGAACTCGGCTACGGCTTGACGCTCGATGTCGACATGGACAGCGGCCAGCCGGTCGTGGCGGAGGGCGAATACACCTACCTGATCGAACGCGGCCCGGTGGCAAGAAGAGTCGGCGATGGCGACACGGCGGTAGTATGCGGTCAGACCCTGCTCGACATGGCGGCAGACGATTATGCCAATCCGCGCACGCGGGTTGAGAGCAGACACCTGATGCGGCAGTTGATCGCCCATCACTTGGGCGGCAAACCGCTGCAATCGCGGCGGGTTTTCATGGAGTTACAGGAACTATGATCGAACTCGGCGTCAACATTGACCACGTAGCGACGGTGCGCGAAGCGCGCAAGATCCACGAACCCGATCCGGTCTGGGCGGCCGTCGAAGCGCACCTGGGCGGCGCCGACGGCATCACCGTGCATTTGCGCGAAGACCGTCGCCACATCCAGGACCGCGACGTGCGGCGCCTGCGCGAGCTGACCCACATCAAGCTCAATCTCGAAATGGCAGCCACCGAGGAGATGGTCGGCATTGCCTGCCAGATCAAGCCCGAGATGGCCATGCTGGTGCCCGAGGGCCGGCACGAGATCACCACGGAGGGCGGGCTCGACGTCGCCGGGCAGGAAGCGCGCCTGCGCGAGGTAGTGGCGCGGCTCTCCCACGAGGGCATCGTCACCAGCGCCTTCATCGACGCCGAACTGCCGCAGGTGGAAGCTGCCGCCCGCATCGGCGTGCGCGTCTGCGAAATCCACACCGGGCCCTACGCGCATGCCTTCTACGCCCACGGCCGCGACGCCGAAAGCCCGCCGGTGGTTGCCGAACTGGACAAGATTCGCATCGCCGGCAGGGCGATTCGCGACGCCGGCATGCGCTTCAATGCCGGCCACGCGCTGAACTACTTCAACGTGCAGCCGGTGGCGGCCCTGCCCGGAATCCGCGAGCTGCACATCGGCCACGCCATCGTCAGCCGCGCGATATTCGTCGGCATGCGCGAAGCCGTGGCGGAAATGAAGCGCCTCATGCGCGAAGCGCAGTGCCAATGATCTTTGGCATCGGTACCGACATCGTTGCCGTGAAGCGCATGGCCGACTACTGGCAGCGCCACGGCGAGCGCGGGCTGGAGAAGATGCTGGCGCCCGACGAGCGCGAGGCCTGCCGCAGCAGCCTCGATCCGGCGCGCTTCCTCGCCAAGCGCTTCGCCGCCAAGGAGGCGCTGGGCAAGGCGCTGGGCACCGGCGTGCGATCCCCCGTGCTGCTGCCCGACATCGCCGTCGAGCACGATGAGCTCGGCAAGCCGAGTTTCGTTTTCGCGCCGCCGCTCGCCACCTATCTTGCCGAACGCTGGCTGACCGCCCACCTTTCCATCAGCGACGAGCAGGATTACGCCGTCGCCTTCGTCATTCTGGAGAAGCCATGAAAACCCTGCCGCTCGGCCCGCTGATGATCGACGTCGCCGGACTTGAACTCTCCGACCTCGACCGCGAACGCCTGGCGCATCCGCTGGTCGGCGGCGTGATCCTGTTCAAGCGCAACTACCGCGAGACGCAGCAACTTGCTGCGTTGTGCGCGGCGATTCATGCCCTGCGTTCGCCGGCACTGCCGATCGCCATCGACCACGAAGGCGGGCGCGTGCAGCGCTGCCGCGAGGGCTTCACCCATGTCCCGCCGATGCGCAGCCTCGGCAAATTGTGGGATCGCGATGCGGCCGCCGCGCGCGCAGCGGCTGCCGACGTCGGTTACCTGTTGGCCGCCGAACTGCGCGCCTGCGGCGTCGATCTTTCCTTCACCCCGGTGCTCGATCTCGACTGGGGCCCCAGCGGCGTCATCGGCGATCGAGCCTTCCACCGCGATCCGGTGGCGGTGACCGAACTGGCAGGCGCCCTGATCGACGGCTTGCGGGCGGCCGGCATGGGTTGCTGCGGCAAGCACTTCCCCGGCCACGGCTGGGTCGCGGCCGACTCGCACCTCGCGATCCCGGTCGACGAACGCAGCCTGGCCGAGATGGCGCCCGACCTCGAACCCTACCGCCGCCTCAGACTCGACGGCGTGATGCCGGCGCATGTGATCTACCCGCAGGTCGACAGCCGCCCCGCCGGTTTCTCGCCGGTCTGGCTGGAAAAGCTGCGCAAGGAATTCGCCTTCGACGGCGTCATCTTCAGCGACGACCTGTCGATGGAAGGGGCCAGCTTCGCCGGCGACATGGTCCACCGCGTAGATGCTGCCTGGGCCGCGGGCTGCGACATGTTGCTGATCTGCAATGACCCGGATGCGGTAGCCCAGGTACTGGACAACTGGAAGCCGGCAGCCGATCCGGTGCGTTCGGCGCGGCTGGCGCGGCTATCGCCAACCGACCGCTGGCAGCAGGATGCCGCGCGTTATGCGGCGGGCAAGGCGGCGGTGGAGAGTCTCACGGCCTGAGATTCGGGTTGCAGGAGTCGGCGCCGGCGGGACGGCGAACGGCAGCAAATTGATGCTGGCCCCTCCAGCTCAGATGGGTTGGACGTCTGCGTCGTGACAGTGGACAAGCGGCCGCTGTAGATGTACAGTAACGCGTACATATCAGGAGCCCCGCCATGGATGCAATTACCTACACTACTGTTCGTGCAAACCTCGCCAGCGCAATGGACCGCGTTTGCGACGACCATGAAGCGCTGATCATCACTCGCAACGGAGAACAGTCCGTCGTGATGCTCTCGCTCGAAGACTACAAGGCGTTGGAAGAAACCGCCTACCTCCTACGCACGCCGGCGAATGCCAGGCGTCTTCTGTCGGCCGCTGCACAACTGAACGCCGGCAAGGGTGTCGAGCGGAAGCTGGCCAAGTGAAGCTGGTTTTCGCCGACGAGGCATGGGAAGATTACCTGTATTGGCAGAAGCAGGACAAGCGCATGGTGGAGCGAATCAACAAGTTGATTCGCGAGACACAGCGCGAGTCCTTCACCGGCGTCGGCAAACCGGAACCGTTGAAGCATGCACTTTCAGGATTCTGGTCGCGCCGGATAACCGATGAGCATCGCATGGTCTATCGCGTCGAGAATGATGCGCTGATGATCGCTCAGTTGCGGTTTCATTACTGAGACGCCCGAGGTGCAAGGCGCCGGAAGCCATGCGCTATGCGGCCGGCAGGGCGGCGGTGGAGAGTCTCACGGCCTGATTCATCGTGCCACCTGCGCCACCAGTTTGACGCCAAGCGCCGCGCAGACGCGATTGATGCAATCGAAACGCGGCTGTGCATCTGGGCGCAAGGCCTTGTACAGCGCCTCGCGGGTGATGCCGGATGCCTTGGCAATCTCGCTCATGCCACGGGCGCGCGCGATGTCGCCCAGCGCCGCCGCCAGTAAGGCAGGATCGTTTTCTTCAAGAATCACGGTCAGGTACTCGGCCATCGCCTGATCGCTATCGAGATGTTCGGAGAAATCAAAATCGGGCAGATCGGCAATGCTGATTTTCTTGGTCATGGATCACTCCTCGATGGTCGCCGCCAGTTTCACGGCATGGGCAATGTCGGCGGCCTGTTTCGATTTGTCGCCGCCGCCCAGCATCACAATCAGCGTCACGCCGCGCTGCGCGTAGTACATGCGCCAGCCCGGGCCGAAATGTTCCCGCATTTCGAACACGCCTACACCCACCGGCTTCACGTCACCCAGATTACCCAGTGCGGCCTTACGCAACCGGTCCAGCAGGCTGTATGCGTCATGCCATCCTTGAGGCCGTGCAACCATGCGTTGAATTCGTCTGTCCGCTTGACTGAAAACATAAGCAGGGTGTAATCGAACGATTACATCATGTCAATTCAGTCGCATGGCTACTCACCACCTCTGCAGGAGTCGGCGCTGAGAGGACGGCGATTGATGTCGCCCCCTTTGGTTGCTTTGGTTGTTTTCATGTGCTCGCCCGACTTGATGCATCGTATAGCTTCTCCGGTGCGTACCGAGGAACCAGGATGCCTTCTTCAACAACCGCCAGGATGGGCATACCCTCAGCACCGGTTCGCCAAATTCTTGCCGGGTAACTGCAGGTAGCCGGCTGCCAACCCTGGGGAATAAATTCATATTGCCAGTCAGAATGTCCCTGTTCGCGCACCGTGGCATGGTAGTGATTGTCGGTATCCCAGCATGTGATAGCGATCGAGACTTCTCCGCAGGTTGGGGTGCCGGAATCGTATGCGGTTATTGCCGCCACGATATTGGGGCCGGCCCGTTGCTCGGAAAATCCAACGATGCCTAGAAAAGCAGCGATCATTAACGGTACCGGGTGCCAGAAGACAACGGCCGCAATCACGCCGATTGCTCCACCCGTCAGAAGCCACCCGTGAATGTGAGGCGCAAAGCCGATAGAGGCCGTAAGTGCAGCGAGTTGCTCTTCGACAGTGCGCGTTCTCATCGATCCGGCCCAACGAAGCGTAGAAGAAGTTCATTCATGGACGCATCGTGCCGTGAACCAAATGGAATATCAATACTCCGGGGCCACGAATCTCTAGATTGAATTGGTCCGATAAAACCAGTCAGGTCAAGTGCCGTTTGTAGAAGAGGAAGACTATTTCTTTCTCAAGACCGTAATCCCGAGCCGCAAGGCAACGAGGGACTATTTGAATCAAGGTGAAACAGATGCCGAAAATTGATGCCTACGAACATGAAGTCCTCACCGCCTTTGAGAAAGGCCAACTGAAGTCCGTTGCCACGAAGGCCGAGCTAGCGAAATTCAAGGCAGCAGCGCGCGCTACGGCTATAAAGGATCGCCGGGTCAACATCCGCCTGTCCTCTGGCGATTTGAGCGACATTCAAGTTAAGGCACTTGAAGAAGGTGTGCCGTATCAAACGCTCATCGCCAGCGTTCTTCACAAGTACGTCACGGGCCGCCTGGCCGAGCCGCGCGCCACCAAGAAATCAAGTCGCCCCGCGACAAAACGCCGCGTTACGTCTGGCAGTTGAATGTTCGTTTCGGCGCCGACGCCCAACCCTGCGGTCCAGGGGCGCTGCGCGATAAGGCCGCGCCGCGCCCCTGACCTGGAACGGAGGGCCTCTTGAAGCGCTCGCATCGCGGCTTGACAAGCGTACGTAATGGCGTACCATTAAGCTTCTTTGAAGGAGCACGAAATGAACACCCTTACCGCCAGCGAAGCTCGCGCCAATCTGTACCGGCTCATTGACCAAACAGTGGAGTCACACGAGCCGATCATAATTTCCGGCAAACGCAGCAGCGCCGTTCTGCTCTCTGCGGAAGATTGGAGCGCAATTCAAGAAACCCTATACCTGTTGGCCGTGCCTGGCATGCGCGAGTCCATCAAGGCTGGTATGGCTGAGCCCCTCGCAAAAAGTTCGAAGGGCCTTAAGTGGTGAGTTGGGAAATTGTTTATGCCAAGCAAGCAATGAAGGACGCAAAGAAGCTTGCTGCAAGTGGTCTTAAATCAAAGGCACAAGAACTGCTCGCGGTTCTTGCCGACAATCCATTTCAAAATCCACCGCCCTTCGAAAAGTTGGTCGGTGATCTTGCTGGTGCATATTCTCGCCGCATCAATATCCAGCACCGCATTGTGTATGAGGTCTTTAACAAAGAGAAAACGGTTCGTGTCCTACGCATGTGGACGCATTATGAGTGAGCAGAGGCCCAACCCATCCATCAACACGGACCTTCGCTTCGCTCAGGACGGTTATGTCAGACGTTCGGCCTCTCAAAATGAACCTTTCCTCGCCGTACCGCCAGCGCCGACTTTCACCTGCCTGGCTGGGCCGCTGCCGAACCGGCGTTCCCTGAAAGGAGCAACAAGTGATTGAAGGAAGCTGCCTGTGCGGCGGTGTCCGCTACGAGTATGACGGCGATATCGACGAGATTTCGATCTGCCATTGTTCGCAGTGCCGCAAGGCGCAGGGCTCGGCGTTTGCCGCGGTGAGCCCGATCGATTCCGCCCGGTTCCGGCTCATCTCGGGCAGCGAACTGCTCAGGGAATACCGCGCCTCGCCGGGCAAGGCCCGGGTCTTTTGCGGCAACTGCGGCAGCCCGATCTACAGCGCGCGGGACGATCTGCCGGAGAAGAAGCGCCTGCGCCTCGGTAACGTGGATACGCCCTTCGTCTGCAGCAATCTATTTCATATCTACGTGGGCTCCAAGGCGTCGTGGATGGACATCGGCGACGCGCATCCACGCTTTCCCGGGCAGAAGCGGTGACGGGCATTTCAAGGTGAGCAGGCTCGAGGTGTTGCCGGCGTCGATAGAGGAACTGGAGAAGGTTCGCGCGTCGTGCAGGAAGATGGTCAGACGGCGTGCGGCAACTTCGGGCGGCATGTCCCTGATTCCGATCCCGGGCGTCGACATCGCGGGTGACGTGGGCATGCTGCTGCAGTTGATCCCGGCGATCAACCGGAAGTTCGGGCTGACGCCCGAGCTAATCGAAGAGCTCGATACGCGGCACAAGGTGGCGATCTACGCGATGCTGAAGAAGGTCGGCTCCGATCTGGCGGGCCGCGCCATTACTCAAAAGCTCGTCGTGGCCGCACTGAAAAAGGTCGGTGCGCGCATGGCGACGAAGCAGGTGCTGAAATACGTACCCGTCGCCGGACAGGCTGCCGCGGTTGCGCTCAGCGTGGCGGCGATGATGTATCTGGGGAATTCGCATGTCGACGCCTGCTTCGAGATTGCCCGCGGAGCGATCGAGGAGTGAGCATGCCCCCGCCCGCTGAAGCTTCGGCTGCACCGCTGCTGCGTGCCTTGCAGGACGACATCACGCGCCTGAAGGTTGATGCCATTGTCAATGCCGCCAATTCCTCGCTGCTCGGTGGCGGCGGCGTGGATGGCGCGATCCATCGTGCCGCGGGGCCCGAACTGCTCGCGGAATGCCGCACGCTGGGCGGTTGCCGGGTGGGGGAGGCGAAGCTCACTGCCGGCTACCGGCTGCCGGCAAAATTCGTGGTGCATACGGTGGGCCCGGTCTGGCAAGGCGGCGCGCAGGGCGAGGCGGAACAACTCGCGGCCTGCTATCGCCACGCGCTGCTGGCTGCCGCGGGCGCGGGCGCCCGCTCGATCGCCTTTCCCGCCATCGGCACCGGCATCTATGGCTATCCGGTGGAACTCGCTGCGGGCGTCGCGGTGGAGGCGGTGCGCGCTGCGCTGCCTGGACTGGCGACCATCAACGAAGTGATCTTCTGCTGCTTTTCGGCGGCTGATCTCGCGGTCTATCGCAGGCTCGTCGAGCCTTAGCCGGCCTCGATGGGCGTTCCCGCATCGCAGCACGTGCGGAATCCCGGAAGGCATAGAATGACCGGTCATTGTCTGCAAGGGGAGGGGACAACATGAATAAATCACGCACGATGATTGCGCTGCTGCTGCCGTTCTCCATCGCTCTCGATGCGACTGCAGCGGATCTGCCGGCGGGCAACTGCGCCGCGCCGATGGCCGCGACGGATCTTTCGCAGTGCGATTTCTCGCGCAAGAAACTGGCGGGAAAGGACTTGCGCGGTGTGCGGCTGGCGGGCGCCAAGATGGAAAGCACCGATTTCCGCAAGAGCGATTTGTCCGGCGCGGATTTGCGCCGCAGCAACGCCAAGTGGGCCAACTTCACCGGGGCCAGGCTGGTCGGCGCGGATCTGCGCGACGCCGATCTGTTTCATGCGACCTTCGACGACGGCGATCTGAGCGACGCGAAGCTTTCCGGCGCCAACCTGTTCGGCGCCAACCTGATCAACACGAAAGCGCTGCGGGCCGATTTTTCGGGCGCTTACCTGAAGGACATCCTGATGGAGGGAATCGATCTTTCCGGCGGCTCGATACGCAACTGCTACGCGTTCCGCGCCGTGTTCAGCGGGGCGCGGCTGATCGGCACCGATCTGTCCAGCGCCGACCTGACCGGCGCGTCGATGGAGCAGGTCGATTTCACCAATGCCAAGCTCAGGGCGACACGGCTGGCGGGCGCGGTCTTGCGCCAGGCGGTATTTTTCAAGGCCGACATGCAGGGCGCCGATCTGGCCAATGCCGATGTCTGGAACGCCAACTTCGACAAGTCGCTGAACCGGGACGACTCGGTGCAGGAGGCGCTGGTGGAGCCTTTCGTGGTCCGGGATCGCAGGTAGGCACCGTCCTATATGAGCGGCGAAATCCTTTCCTTTGATTTGCGCACCGCCGACGGCGTGAGCCTGTCGGGCCAGGCATGGATGCCGCCGACGGTTCATGCGGTGGTGGCCGTGGTGCATGGCATCGCCGAGCATTCGGGGCGCTACGCGGCTCTTGCCGAGCAGGCCAATCAGCGCGGCCTGGGCGTCGTGTCGGTCGACTTGCGCGGCCACGGACGCTCGCCGGGTGAGCGCTCCTGGGTCGAGCGCTTCGACGACTACCTGCTGGACGTGGATGCGCTGCTGGCGAAAGCGCAAGAGCTTGCCGCCGGACGCCCGGTGTTCCTGATGGGACACAGCATGGGCGGCGCGATTGCCCTGCGCTGGCTGGCGCAACGACGGCGGCCTGTGGCGGGACTGATCCTGTCGTCCGCGGCGCTGAAGATCGGCGGCGATGTGCCGCGCCTGCTGGTGGCGCTGGCGCCACTGCTGTCGCGCTGGCTGCCGCACTTGCGCGGCACGCGCATCGACCCGGCGACCATCAGCCGCGACGCGGCGGCGGTGGCGGCCTATGTCGCCGATCCGCTGGTGAGCCTGCAGGCGCCGCCGGCTCGCACCGGAGCGGAACTGTTGCAGGCGATGGCGGCCAATCGGGCGGCCGCAGCGGGGCTCAGCCTGCCGGTGTACCTGTTTCATGGCGATGCCGACCGGTTGACCGATCCGGCCGGCAGCCGCGAGATCTTCGATCTGTGGGGCGGGCCGGATCGCACGCTGCGCCTCTGGCTTGGCAGCCGCCACGAGACATTCAACGATCTGGATCGCGAGGCGGTGGTGGCGGAACTGCTGGACTGGATCGTGGCGCGGGGCCGGCCCGCGGTTTAGCACGCTCCCTCCCAATGAACTAGGCGAATGTCTAAATAAAATTATCCACTACGTCGGGCGGGTTACATGTCTTATAGTTGACTCGTCACAAACATGCGAAGCAAAACCCCGCCTTGCATGTTTCCCTGGGTCGGCGCCAAAGCGCCGACTTCGTCTGTAGCTCGGGAGCAACTCCCGACTGCGCCGTGATGGGATCCGCCGTTCGCGCCCCCGAGGATGCGAACGGCTGGATCCAAACTGGCGTTGCTGCACTGCAAGTTCATCCCTTGTTCCACGTCAACGCGGGTCGCCGCGCTTGGGGGCATTGTGTGCGTGCGGCAGCATAACCATGAAACATTAGTGGTTGTTATTTCAGACCTAAAGAATTAACGGAACGCACTGGCGAGGGAGCCGACGGGAGTGGAGTCGTTGTCGAATCTGGCGGTATCGGGGGCATTCATGGCCGGACTGGGAGTGGTCCTGGCGCTGATGCTCGCCTTCGCCAACAAGAAGCTTTATGTCTTCGAGGACCCGCGCATCGGCGAGGTCGAGGAGCTGCTGCCCAAGTCGAATTGCGGCGCCTGCGGCCAGGCCGGGTGTCGCGACTTTGCGGAGAAGGTCGTCCATGGCGACATCGTTCCCGCGCAATGCACGGTCAGTTCGCTGGAGCAGCGTCAGGGCATTGCGAACCTGCTCGGCGTTGCCGCCGGCACGGTGGAGAAAAAAGTGGCGCGGCTGGCCTGCGGTGGCGGCCAGCATGTGGCGTATCTGCGCGCCCGCTATGAAGGACTGAAGACCTGCCGCGCAGCGGCGGTGGTATCCGGCGGCGGCAAGGAGTGCGCGTGGGGCTGCCTGGGCTTGGCCGATTGCGCCAATGTCTGCACCTTCGATGCCATCGCCATGGATGCCCACGGCCTGCCGCAAGTGGACAGCGAAAAGTGCACGGCCTGCAACGACTGCGTCGAGGTCTGCCCCAAGGGCCTGTTCAGCCTGGAGCCGGTGAGCCACCGGCTGTGGATTGCGTGCAAGAACCAGGCTGATGGCGACACCGCCGAGGCTTCCTGCGCGGTGGCCTGCACCGCCTGCGGCAAGTGCGTTGCCGATTCGCCGCTGAAGCTGATGCAGCTGGCCGGCAATCTGGCGGTGATCAATTACGTCTGGAACGACCGCGCCACGCGGGCACCGATAGAGCGCTGTCCGACCGGGGCCATCGTCTGGTTCGACACTCCCGACCGGGCGGCGAAGGGAGCAGCCGCCAAGAGAATCCTGCGCAATGACCCTTTGCCTCTGCGTCACTAAACGCCACTGAGCGCCACTGAGCACCCCTGAATTCGAATTCGAGGAAACACCATGCCTACGTCGATCATCAAGAAAATATTCTCTTCATCGCTGCTCGAAGCGGGAAACACCGGCCAGCAGGCGAAGTCGGTGAAATACCCCGGCATCCGCGATGCGGTCGACGGCAATACCGCCGTCATCCACGTCGAGCGCGAGGCATCGGATGCCGCCGGCGCCTACCCGATCACGCCGTCGACGCAGATGGGCGAATACTGGGCCGAGGAAGTCGCCGCCGGCCATTTGAACATTTCCGACAAGCCGCTGATTTTCATCGAGCCCGAATCCGAGCACGCCGCCGCCGGGGTCACGGCCGGCATGTCGATGACGGGTCTGCGCGCCGTGAACTTCTCGTCGGGTCAGGGCGTCGCCTTCATGCACGAATCGCTCTACGCCGCCGTCGGCAAACGCCTGCCCTACGTGCTCAACATGGGCTGCCGCGCCATCACCAAGGCCTCGCTCAACGTGCATGCCGGGCACGACGACTACCACTGCGTCGATGACACCGGCTTCATCCAGGTCATGGCCAAGAGCGCCACCGAGGCGGCCGACCTCAACCTGATCGGGCGCAAGGTCGCCGAGTTGTCGCTGACGCCGGCCATCATCGGCCAGGACGGCTTCCTCACCACGCACCTGATCGAATCGGCGCTGCTGCCGGAGCGCGAACTGGTCGCCGAATACCTCGGCAAGCCCGACGACATCATCGACACGCCGACGCCGGCGCAGGAAATGCTCTACGGCCCCAGGCGTCGCCGCGTGCCGGCGATCTGGGACGTCGATACGCCGCTGCTGTCGGGTTCGGTGCAGAACCAGGACGCCTACATGCAGGCCACCGCCGGCCAGCGTCCGTATTTCTTCGATCACATCGAGGCCCTTACCGATCTCTGCATGGAGGAATACGCGGGGCTGACCGGCCGCCGCTACCAGCGCGTCGCGGCCTTCAAGGCCGAGGATGCCGACTACCTGATCGTCGGCATGGGCAGCATGATCGTCCAGGCCGAAGCGGTGGCCGACTACCTGCGCGAAACGCGCAAGCTCAAGGTCGGCGTGGTCAATCTGACCATGTTCCGTCCGTTCCCGGGCGACCTGCTGGGCCAATTGCTGCGCGGCAAAAAGGGCGTCGCGGTGCTGGAACGCACCGACCAGCCTCTGGCCGAAGACCTGCCGCTGATCCGCGAAGTGCGCGCGACGCTGATGAAGTGCGTGGAGAACGGCATGGCGGGGCCGCTTGGGAAAACGAGCGGTGAGAAGCCGTACCCGGGCTACGCCAGCTACGGCGCGGGCGACATGCCGCGCCTGTATTCGGGCTGCTACGGCCTGGGCAGCCGCGACTTGCAACCCGAGGCGCTGATCGGTACGGTGGAGAACATGCTGCCGGAAGGAGATCAGCGCAAGTTCTTCTACCTGTCGATCGATTTCGCGCGCGATCCGATCAATCCGAAGGACGAGGTGCATCAGCAGGACATCGCCGACAAGTACCCGCGCATCCGCGAAATGGGCGTACGCGGCTCGGAGAATCCCAACCTGCTGCCGAAGGGCGCCATCACCGTGCGCATGCACTCGGTGGGCGGCTGGGGTGCGATCACCACCGGCAAGAACCTGGCGATGACGCTGTTCGAACTGCTCGGCTGGGACATCAAGGCCAATCCGAAATACGGCTCGGAGAAGAAGGGCCAGCCGACCACCTACTACCTGTCCGCGGCGCCGGAACCGATCCGCATCAACTGCGAATACGTCTATGTCGATGTCGTGCTCTCGCCCGACCCGGCGGTGTTCGGCCACAGCAATCCGCTGTCCGGCCTGAAGAAGGGCGGCTTCCTCATCATCCAGTCGAACCTCGGCAAGGAGACCTGGGCCAGCTTCCCGCTCTGGGCACAGAAATTCATCGTCGACAACGAGATTCGCGTGTTCTACCTCGACGCCTTCCAGATCGCCCGCGAGGAGGCCGGCGCGGCCGAACTGCAATTGCGCATGCAGGGCATCGCCTTCCAGGGTGCATTCTTTGCCGCCAGCCCGACCATGGCCAATGCGGGCCTCACCGAGGATGCGCTGTTCACCGCGATCGAAGCGCAGCTGCAATCGAAGTTCGGCGGCAAGGGCGCGCGCGTGGTGGCCGACAACCTGCGCGTGGTGCGGCGTGGCTACACCGAGCTGACCGAGATCGCCGACAAGCAGGTGGGCGTCACGCGCAAGAACTTCGTCAAGAAAGATGCCGGGCTGCCGGTCATGCTGCGCCAGTTGCCCGTCGGCGATGGCGCCAGGCTGGACAAGGTGGCCGACATCCACCGCTTCTGGGAACAGACCGGCAATTTCTATCTGACCGGGAAGGGCAACGACAACCTGGTCGATCCCTTCATCGGTGCCTCGCTGCTGCCGGCCGCGACCGGCGTCTTCCGCGACATGACGGGCATCCGCTTCGAGCATCCGGAGTGGATCGCCGAGAACTGCACGGCCTGCGGCAACTGCTACACGCAATGCCCGGATTCGGCGATTCCGGGCCTGGTCAGCTCGATCGGCGATGTCTTCAACACCGCGGTCACCCGCATCGAGACCTCCGGCACGCCGACCCGGCACCTGCGTCGCGCCGTGCGCGCCGTCGAGAAGAAGCTGCGCGCCCTGGTCGACAAGGACGGCGGCTTCGTGCGCCCGCTGATCGATATCGCCATGGACCAGGTGCTCGGCGAAACGCCGGAAGGCGAGCGCGCTTCGCTGGCCGCGGAGTTCACCCAGTTGCAGATCCAGCTCGGCGGCTTCCAGTTCGCCGCGACCAAACCGTACTGGTCGCAGAAGGAAAAGAAGGCCAAGGGCAGTGGCGGGCTGTTCTCCATCACCGTCAATCCCTACACCTGCAAGGGCTGCGCGCTGTGCGTCACGGTCTGCGAGGACAACGCACTGAAGATGGTGACGCAGACCGAAGACTCGGTGGAGCGACTGCGCCGCGACTGGAACACCTGGCTGGAACTGCCGACCACGCCGAAGGAATACAGCCGCATCGACAGCCTCGACGAGAAGATCGGCGCGCTGGAAACCCTGCTGCTCGACAAGCACAACTACAACTCGATGAACTGCGGAGACGGCGCCTGCCTCGGCTGCGGCGAGAAGACCGCCATCCACCTGTTTACCTCGACCGTGACGGCGCTGGTGCAGCCGCGCGTTGCGGCCTTTGTCGAAAAGCTCGACGACCTGATCCTGCGGCTGGAGCAGCACATGCGCGTCAAGCTGGCCTCGGCGGTGGACCTGACCGACACCGGCGCCGTGGTGCGCGCGGTCGACTCGACGGGCCTGCACGACCTGACGCTGTCGAACCTGGCCAACAAGCTCAACGCCGACAAGCCCTCGCAACTGCTCGACCCGGCCTGGGTGAAGAACACCGCGCAGCTTCTGGAAAAGCTCAAGGATCTGAAGTGGCGTTACGTCGAAGGGCCCACCGGCCGCGGCCGCGCCGAGATGGGCATCATCAATTCCACCGGCTGCACCTCGGTGTGGGGCTCGACTTATCCTTTCCACCCCTATCCCTTCCCCTGGACCTCGCACCTGTTCCAGGATTCGCCCTCGGTGGCGATGGGCATAGGTGCTGGTGGTCGATACGCAGGTGTATTCCAATACCGGAGGCCAGGCCTGCACCTCGGGCTTCATCGGCCAGGTGTCCGACATGGCGCCCTTCGGCAGCGCATCGCGCGGCAAGCAGGAAACGCGCAAGGAAATCTCGCTGATCGGCATGGCGCATCGCACCTCCTATGTCATGTCCGGCACCATCGCCCACGTCAATCACCTGATCGAGAGCTACATCGACGGCCTCAACAGCCGCCGCCCCGCGCTGTTCAACATCTACGCCGTCTGTCCGCCCGAGCACGGCGTCGGCGACGACCGCAGCGTGGATCAGAGCAAGCTGGCGGTGGAGGGCCGCGCCTACCCGCTGTTCCGCTTCGATCCCGATGCCGGCACCACCTTCCGCGAATGCGTCAGCCTCGAAGGCAACCCGTCGCTCGACGACGACTGGCCGACCTACAGCCTCAAGTATCTCGATGACAATGGCGCCGAGCAGAGCATGACGCTGCCGATGACCTTCGCCGATTTCGCCGCCACCGAGGCGCGCTTCCTCAAGCAGTTCAGGAAGGCGCCGCCGGAGACCTGGAACGACGACATGGTCCCGCTGGCGGACTTCCTGCAACTCGACAAGGACGAGCGCGAAGGGCATTTCCCCTATATCTGGGCGGTGGACAAGAAGAATCGCCTGATGCGCCTGCTGGTGACCGAGGACCTCGTGCGTTCCAGCGAGGAGAGGCTGCATTTCTGGCGCCAGCTGCGCAGCCTCGCCGGCCTCGACGTACAGCCGGCCGATGCCACGGAAGTTACCGAGCGCGTGCGCGCCGAACTGCTGGCGAAGATTTCCGCCAGCCTCGGGCTCGCCGGAATGGTCGATACGGGCTCATCAATAGTCGGCGCTGGCGCTACGGCGGCCGCAGGCGACGACGGCAGCGGTTACGAGCCGGTCTGGATCGAGACGCCCGAATGCACGGCCTGCGACGAGTGCACCACGCTGGCGCCGAAGGCCTTTGCCTACAACGACCAGAAGCTCGCCGTCGTCATCAATCCGAAGGGGGCCAAGTTCGCCGACATCGTCAAGGCGGCCGAGAAGTGCACGGCGGGCTGCATCCATCCCGGCACGCCCTGGAACATGAGCGAGCCCGGAATCGAAAAACTCATGACGCGCGCGGCGAAGTTCAACTGAAATGAGATATGCCCACCCCCCATCCCCCGCCCCGAGGGCGGGGGTGACCACGGTTCAGACGCTGTGCGCCTTCCGGGTTGCTGGCTCGCCGCCTTCTTGGGGCGGCCCGGCGGAGGCGGCATGAAGCTGCTTTCCTACTTTCGCGGCGAGGCCTTTCAGCGCGGCGTGCATCCGCCGTCCTGCAAGCTGACGGCGGATCGCAAGATCCGCCGCCTGCCGTTTCCGCCACGGGTGACGGTGCCGCTGTCGCAGCACATCGGCAAGGCGCCGCGGCCAATCGTCAAGGTCGGCCAGGACGTGGTGCGCGGCCAGCCGATTGCCAAGAGCGACGACTGGCTTTCGGTGCCGCATCATGCGCCGCTGTCCGGCGTGGTCGAGTTCATCGGCCTGCGGCCGGGCATGCGCGGCACCTGGATCGAATCCATCGTCATACGCGCCCATCCCGGTGCGACGCAGGAGGATCTCTGGGGCGTGCCGCGCGACCTGTCGCAGGCTACCGGCGGCGACATCCTGCAGGCGATCTGGGACAGCGGCATGGTGGGCCTCGGCGGCGCGGCCTTTCCGACGCACGCCAAACTCTCCGTGCCGAAACAGGCCAGGGTGCATACGCTGGTGGTGAACGGCTGCGAGTGCGAACCCTATCTCACCTGCGACCACCGCGTCATGGTCGAGCAGGCCGGCGATCTTCTGGCCGGCATCCGCTACGCCATGCGCGCGACCGGCGCGGTGCGCGCCATCATCGGCGTCGAGGACAACAAGCCGGATGCGGTAATGACCCTGCGCCAGGCCATCACGCGCGCCATCGCGGACGGCAGCTTCGCCGAAGGCGAGATCCATGTCGAAGCGGTGCCGACCAAGTATCCGCAGGGCGCCGAGAAGATGCTGATCATGGCGCTGTTTGGTACCGAGATGCCGGCCGGCGGCCTGCCGATCGCGCTGGGCATGGTGGTCAGCAACGTCGGCACGCTTGCGGCGCTGGGCAAGCTGCTGCCGGCGGGGCAGGGCCTCACCGAACGCGTGGTGACCGTTACCGGGCCGGGCGTGGCGCGGCCGGGCGACTACCGGGTTCCGCTCGGCACGCCGCTGGGCTTCGTGCTCGACTACGCCGGTGCGCCGGCGGTCGACGCGATGGACGCGCGGCAGGTGATTCTCGGCGGGCCCATGATGGGCCAGGCCATCGCCTCGCTCGACGTGCCGATCACCAAGGGCGTCTCCGGTGTGCTGGTATTCCGTCGCGAAGACATGCAGGCACGCGAAACACACCAGACCTATCCCTGCATCAAGTGCGGCGAATGCGTCGAGTCCTGTCCGATGGGCCTCAACCCGTCGACCCTGGGCATGCTGGCCGCCAAGCGCGAATACGACCTGATGGGCGAACAGTATTTCCTCGGCGACTGCTTTGAGTGCGGCTGCTGCACCTATGTCTGCCCATCCGGCATACCGCTGGTGCAGCAGTTCCGCGTCGCCAAGCAGATATTGCGGGAGAAGGCGGCATGACCCAGCCACTCATCGAGATCCGTTCCGCGCCGCACGTCCAGGGGCCGAAGAGCGTCGAGACCATCATGCGGCATGTGGTGTATTCGCTGCTGCCGATCTGCGCCTTCTATGTTCTGCAGTACGGCATTTCGGCGCTGACCTCCATCGTCGTCGTCACCGCTTCCTGCCTGCTGACCGAACGCTTCTTCGTTCGCACCGGAACGCAGTCCGGCCGCATATCCGATTTTTCCGCGGTGATCACCGGCCTGCTGCTGGCGCTGACTTTGCCGCCGGGCTTTCCGCTGTGGATGGGCGCGGTCGCCGGCCTGGTCGCGATCGCTCTCGGCAAGGCCCTGTTCGGCGGCATCGGCTTCAATGTCTTCAACCCGGCGCTGGTCGGCCGCGCCTTCGTCCAGGCGGCATTCCCGACCGCCATCGCCACCTATACGCCGTCCTTCCTGGCGGGGCGCTTCACCGAGTTCATTCCCTCTTCGCTGGCCCTGCCGCTGATGATTCCGGCCGATTCCGCGGCGTGGCTCAAGGCGAAAAGCCTCGATGCCCTGGCCGGTGCGACGCCGCTGGCGAAGTGGAAGTTCGACGGCGTGGTGGCCAATGCCGACGAATTGCTGACCTCGCTCTCCGGCCACATGGCGGTCGGCCCCTCGCCGCTGCTGATCCTGCTGTGCGGCGCCTACCTTGCGCTGCGCCGTTTCATGGACTGGCGGATTCCGCTCGCCATCCTCGGCAGCGCGGCGCTGACCGCCTGGCTGCTGTTCGCCTTCGATCCGGTGCGTTACCCGAATCCCTTCTTCATGCTGTTTTCGGGAGGACTGATTCTCGGCGCGGTGTACATGGCGACCGACATGGCGACCTCGCCGGTGACGCCCAAGGGCATGTGGGTCTATGGCGCGCTGATAGGCCTGCTGACGGTGGTCATCCGCTACTACAGCGGCCTGCCGGAAGGCGTCATGTATGCCATCCTGATCGCCAACGCGGCATCGCCCATGATCGAGAGAGTCACCCAGCCGGTGCCCTTCGGCCGCGGTGTGCTCAATCGTCGCAAGCGCGCCACCTATCCGCTGAATCCGGGTTATATCTCGCGCGAGGAAGCCGGCGCGGTAACGCCGAAGAAGCGCTTCCTGCCAAAAAAGCCCAAAAAATGAGCACGCCCGAGAAACCCTCTGCGCAGAAGATCATTCCGATCGCCGCGGTTGGCGCCACGCCGCCCGCGCCGCCAGCGTCGCCGACCGCAGCGATGATCCGCACGCTGGGCCTCGTTTCGTCCATCTGCGGCCTGATCATCGTCGGTGCCTATCAGGGTACCTATGACGCGGTCGCCGCCAACAAGCGTATCGCCACCGAGCGCGCGGTGTTCAAGGTGATCCCGGCGGCGAAGTCGATTGCAGAATACGCCGCGCTTCCTGCCGGCGGCATCGAGCCAAGAGTCGGCGCTGGCGACACGGCGATTGCGCCGGGCGCAGTGAAGTTTTTCGCCGCCTACGACGAACGCGGCAAGCTCGCCGGCATCGCTGCCGAGGGCGGAGCCAAGGGTTACGCCGACACCGTGCGCATCATGTTCGGCTATTCGCCCGACTGCCAGTGCGTGATCGGAATCGGCGTCGTCTCCATGCGCGAAACGCCGGGCATCGGCGACAAGATACTCACGGACAAGGACTTCCTCGCCAACTTCAATGCGCTCGACGTCAAGCTGAAGGGCGACCTCGCCGCGCTGGCCAACGAGGTCAGGGCGGTGAAGCACGGGGCCAAGACCAATCCGTGGCAGATCGATGCGATCGCCGGCGCGACGATCACTTCGCGCGCTGTCGGAAAGGCGATCAACGATTCGGCGCAGGCGCTGCTGCCGCGCCTGGTTCCCAACCTCGAAAAACTGGCGGGCAAATCATGAATCCGACGACGGCAACCACCTGGGATGAATTCATGGAGGGCGTCTGGCGCCAGAACCCGGTGTTCGTCATGGTCCTGGGGATGTGCCCGACCCTGGCGGTGACGGTCTCCGGCGTCAACGCCCTGTCGATGGGCGTGGCCACCACCTTCGTGCTCGTCTGCTCCTGCGCGCTGGTCTCGCTGATGCGCCACTTTACGCCCAAGGAGGTGCGCATTGCGGTGTACATCGTGATCATCGCGACCTTCGTCACCGTGGTCGACTATGCGATCCAGGCCATCAGCCTGACGCTCTATGACGCGCTGGGCGCCTTCATCCAGCTCATCGTGGTGAATTGCATCATCCTCGGCCGTGCGGAAGCGCATGCCTCGAAGAATTCGCCGCTGCCGGCCATGATCAATGCCGCCGGGATGGGCATCGGCTTCACCATCGGCCTGCTGGCGCTGGGCGTGGTGCGCGAGATCCTCGGCGCCGGTACCTTGTTCGGCCTCGCCCTGTTCGGCGCCGGCTTCCAGCCCTGGGTGATCATGGTGCTGCCGCCCGGTGGTTTCTTCGTACTCGGCGCCTGGCTGCTGTTCTTCTCCTGGCTCGAACGCCGGAAGCTGCGCAAGCAAACAGACAAACTTGCGGAGGCTGCGCAAAATGCATGAGTCGGCCTTCCAGATTTTCGTCAATGCGCTGCTTGCCAACAATTTCGTGCTGGCGATGTTCCTCGGCCTGTGCCCCTTCCTCGGCGTCTCGGGCAAGCTCGACACGGCTTTCCCGATGGGCGTGGCGACTACGTTCGTGATGCTGGTGGCCTCGCTCTGCGCCTATGGCCTGAACCTGCTGCTGTCTGCTTTCCACCTCGAATTCCTGCGCCTGATTTCCTACATCGTGATCATCGCGTCATCGGTGCAGCTGGTCGAAATGGTGCTGAAGAAATACAGCCCGAAGTTGTTCCGCGCGCTCGGCATCTACCTGCCGCTGATCACCACCAACTGCGCCGTGCTCGGCGTCGCGCTGTTCCAGACGGCGCGCGAATACGACTTCGTCCAGTCGGTCACTTTCAGCGTCGGCGGCGGCGCGGGATTCACCCTCGCGCTGGTGCTGATGGCCAGCGTGCGCGAGCGCCTGCAGCTTTCCAACGTCCCCGACCTGGCGCAGGGCACGGCCCTGTCGCTGATGCTGGCGGGAATCCTGTCGCTGTCCTTCATGGGCTTTGCCGGGCTGGGCGGGTGATGGCTACCTATCTGATAACCGTCGGCCTGATTTTCATCATCATGCTCGCCGGCATAGCCATCGAGCGACTGTACCGCGGCTTCGCTGCACGGAATCCGCAGCTCGGGCCGTTCCGCGACACCAGCAAGTGCGGTTGCTGCACCGCCGGCAGCGGCTGCAGCGACACGTCCTGCACTGCCGATCCAGCAAGATCTGCCGTGCCTCGCAATTGATCAAATTATTCCGGAGTCAATGCCATGCCGATATCGAAGCCGCCTGCACCTCCTCCGTCCAGGAGCTATTCCGCCGTGCTGATGGAATCGCGCCGCATCACGCCGCCAGCGTCGCACGAGGAAGTTCGCCATCTGGTGTTCCGTACCACCGATCTGTCCTTCGACGGCGCGCTCGGCAATTGCATCCGCGTCCTCGCGCCCGGGCAGTTCGGCAATCCCCATCACGCCCGTCTCTACTCGATCATGGATCTCGAGCGGCGCAGCGACGCCACCGAGTTTGCCATCTGCGTGAGGCGCTGTTCCTACATCGACGATTTCAACGGCGAGGAATACAAGGGCATCGCCTCGAACTACCTGTGCGACTTGCACCCTGACGCCACCATCGACTTCGCCGGGCCGGTCGGCTATCCGTTCGTGATTCCCGAAGACAAGACCGCCGACATCCTGATGCTGGGCATGGGCACCGGCATTGCACCCTTCCGCACCCTGATCCGCCGCATCTACGAAAAGATCGGCGGCTGGAAGGGCAGGGTGCGGCTGTTCTACGGCGCGAAGAGCCCGCTGGAAATGCTCTACATGAACGACGAAAACAACGACCTCGCCCACTATTTCGACCAACCGACCTTCAAGGCCTTCCAGGCCGTCAGCCCGCGTCCCGCCCTGGACGCGCCGGTGTCGCTGGAGCAGGCTATCGAGCAGAACGCCGCGGAAGTCTGGGAAATGCTCACGCGGCCGGGCACGCGGGTGTTCATTGCCGGCACCGGAAGCATGCTTGATACGATCGATCAGGCGATGCTCAAGCTCGCCGGTTCGTCCCGAAACTGGGCGGCCGTGCACAAGGAACTGGTCTCCAGCGGACGCTGGAGCGAAGTGCTGTATTAGGGCCTGTTGCGAATATTGGAGGGCCATCAATACCATTGCTTGCGGCATGCGATCTTCAAATGTCGGACCGCCTGGTTTTCTTGGACAATCAATCTGCCGTTGGCAGCACAAACCAAAGTCTGTCGGATCTCATACCGACCAACGAGTCAGGGAGGAGCTAGCATGGGAATTCTGGACTGGTTCAAAAGCATCGTTCGTGGGGAAGAAAGCAGCGCGCCGGTATCGGCAGCATCGCCGGCGGCAGGGGGAGGTGCAGACCTGAGCAGCGAACTGGCCGGTCTGAATTTCAAGACGGCAGTTGACGCCCACATGAAATGGAAGGTCCGCCTCGAGGGCTACATCAACGGCACCAGCACGGAGGAACTGAAGGTCGAGGTGGTTTGCCGTGACGATCAGTGTCCACTCGGCAAGTGGATCTACGACAAGGGCGGTGAGAAGTTCGGGTTTTCCGAAACCTTCTTCGACATGAAGGCGCATCACGCGCTTTTCCATCGGTCTGCCGGCGGTGTTCTCGCGGCGGCACAGGCAGGCGACAAGGCTGCTGCCCTCAAGTTGCTGCACAGCGGCGACTACGTGAAGGCCTCGGAGCGCGTCAAGATGCTGCTGGCCCGGATGTTCGTCATCGCCTCGGAAGGCACGGAGGCGATCGATTCCCACATCAGATGGAAGGGGCGCCTGCAGGCCTACATCAATGGCGATAGCAAGGAGGATCTCAAGGTCGAAATCGTATCCCGCGACGATCAATGCACTCTCGGTCACTGGATCAATGGCATCGGCGGCGAGCGCTTCGGCCAGTCTCCGGTGTTCGCGGTCGTCAGGTCGCGCCACGCCAGCTTCCATCGTTGCGCCGGCGAAGTGCTGGCAGTCGCCCAGCAGGGGGATAAGGCGAAGGCCCTGCACATGCTGGAGGAAGGCGCCTACCCCGATGCCTCGGAGCAGGTGGCGGAGGCCATCGTTCACCTCTTCGAGCAACAGAAGATCGCGGCCGCGCAAGCGAAGACTGCCGCCTGACGCATTTCGAAGCCGGCTGCTGCCGTGCCATGCCCCGGGCGTGGCGCGGACGCGCGGCGGTGGAAAACGTTGGCGAGGACCATCTTCTCCTTCGAACGGACGGTTCAGCGCCTGTAACGCCGGGCGGGTGCATACTTGCTCGAATTTCGCAGAACCCCGAGGAGACGAAAGTGCGCATCGGTATTCCCGCCGAAATCAAATCCGGCGAGTTCCGCGTCGGGCTGGTTCCTGCTTCGGTGCAGGATCTCTGCGCCGCCGGTCACGATGTCGTGGTGCAAACGGGTGCCGGAGCCCCGATCGGCTTCAGTGATGCCGACTACGCGGCGGCCGGCGCGCGCGTCGTAGCCAGCGCAGCGGAGGCCTGGGCCGCCGAACTGGTGGTCAAGGTGAAGGAACCGCAAGCGGCCGAGTTCGGCTTCCTGCGGCAGGATCAGGTGCTGTTCACCTATCTGCATCTGGCTCCGGATTTGCGCCAGGCCGAAGCCCTGCAGCGCGCCGGCTGCGTCGCCATCGCCTACGAAACCGTGACCGACCGCGACGGTCAGCTGCCGCTGCTGGCGCCGATGTCGGCGGTGGCCGGACGCATGGCCGTGCAGGTCGGCGCGCACTTTCTCGAAAAAACCCACGGCGGACGCGGCATTCTGCTCGGCGGCGTTCCCGGCGTCGCGCCGGGGCGGGTCACCGTGCTCGGAACCGGCACCGTCGCTGCCCATGCGGTGCGCATGGCGGTGGGGCTCGGCGCCGAGGTGACGGTCATCGGCCGCACGCCGAAGCGCCTCGATGCGCTGGACCGGGAATATCACGGACGCATTCGCACGCTGATCGCGGGTATGACGGCCATCGAAGAATCCGTGCGTCGGGCCGACCTGGTGATCGGCGCCGTTCTGCAGCCGGGCGGCCCTGCGCCGAAGCTGATCGATCGCGCCTTGCTGAAGACGATGCAGCGCGGCGCGGTGATTGTCGATGTGGCCATCGACCAGGGCGGCTGCTGCGAGACCTCGCATCCGACCACGCATGCCGATCCGGTATTCGTCGAGGAGGGCGTGCTGCACTATTGCGTCGCCAACATGCCCGGTGCCGTGCCGCTGACCTCGACCCTGGCGCTGGGCAACGCCACCTTGCCCTACCTGCGCGCGCTGGCCGGCAAGGGCTGGAAGCAGGCGCTGCGCGACGATCCTGGCCTCGCGGCAGGCCTCAATGTCTGCGCCGGGCAGATCACGCATCGCGCGGTGGCGGAGGCGCTGAGAAAGAACTTCACATCCGCGGGCGGATTTTTCGCGGCATAAGCAGAGCAGCGGTAGCGGTTGGGAAGCGGGAACTTCCGTCTATTGACCATTGGCCAAAGCGGCTGACTTCCCGGGCGGCTTTCGTCGCCGTACCGCCAGCGCCGACTCTTCAGTCGCCGGCTTCTGCGAACCAGCGCAGCTTGTCGCGCAGCGTCACGACTTCGCCGACGATGATCAGGGTCGGCGCGCGCAGCTTGGTGCTCTCGGCCAGGGCCGGCAGGGTGGTCAGCGTGCCGGTGACGGTGCGCTGGCTGGGCTGCGTGCCGTGCTGCACGATGGCGGCCGGCCAGTCGGCGGGCAGGCCGTGTTCCATGAGCTTGGCGCACAGGTGCGGCAGGCCCGACAGGCCCATGTAGATGACTACGGTCTGACGCCGGCGGGCGAGCCCGGGCCAGTCGAGGTTCATGCTGCCGTCCTTGAGATAGCCGGTGACGAAAACGCAGGCCTGGGCGTGGTTGCGGTGCGTCAGCGGGATGCCTGCATACGAGGCGACGCCGGCGGCCGCGGTGATGCCCGGCACGACCTCGAAGTTGATGCCGTCGGCGTGAAGGGTTTCGACTTCCTCACCGCCGCGGCCGAAGATATAGGGGTCGCCGCCCTTGAGTCGCACCACGCGCTTGCCGGTCTTGGCCAGGCGTACCAGCAACTGGTTGATCTGTTCCTGGGGCAGCGAGTGGTGGCCGCGTTCCTTGCCGGCATAGATGCGCTCGGCGTCGGGGCGCGCGAGATCGAGCACGGGCTGCGACACGAGATTGTCGTAGACCAGCACATCGGCCTCGCCGATCAGGCGCGCGGCCTTGAGGGTCAGCAATTCGGGGTCGCCGGGGCCGGCGCCAACCAGGTAGACCCAGCCGGGTTGGGCAGGAGTAGTTTTCATGGACGCGAAATATACCCGACAGAGCTCATGATATTCGAGCGCAGCGAGCAAATTGGTCACCTCCCCCGGGAGGGGGGCGAGGCGGGGTTTCGCACCGCACGCGGTGCGCCGCCGCAGCCGGCTGGCAGTGCAAAGCCAGCCGTGGGCCGCGCAGCGGATGGGAGGGGGTGTCGTTTATGCCGGTTTTGCTTGTGTCCATCAGGAACAACCTCCGCCGCAGCCTCCGCAGCTCTTCGCGGCCGGCGGCGCGGTGCAGCCGCTGCGAAAGATGAACTGGAATTCGCCGGGCTGCACTTCGCTGAAATCCAGAGTGGTGTTCTCCAGCAGGGGCTGGCTGAGCGGCGAGATCAGGATCGCGATGCCATGCGCGTCGAGGACCAGATCGTCTTCGCGTTCCTCGTCGAAGCCCATGCCATAGACCAGTTCGCCGTCGTTCTCGTCGAGTTTGGCGGCCACGCGCAGCATGCGCTGGTGGTCGGGCTGTTCTGTGGCGGCGCGGGCGATCTGCTCGGCGGCACTCGGGGTCAGGGTAAACATGGGGCAGCTTCCTTGTGATCGGCAATCTGGCAGGCGCGCACGTGCTGGACGAATTTCGCCGGCCAGTCGCAGCGGCTGGTGGCGCGCAGGTGGGTGTAGGAGGCGAGCAGCCGGTGCAACACGACGCCGTCGTGCTCGCCGTCGATGCCGTGCCCGCGGCGGACCGCATAGGCATAGCGGGTGTCGGCGGGCAGGCCGTTCAGGCTCGAGTAGTGAAATTCGTGGGCGTGCAACTCGGGAGATTCAGCGGCGGAATTGGACGCAAGGTCTGGCGCAGGGCCGGAACCGGCGCCTGTTTCGGCCGCGCGCCACGGATGGTTCGCGTTCGGTTCGAGGATGACGTAGCCGCGACCGACGGGCTTGGCGTGCATGCGGATGTCACCGGGAATCACGCCGACCATGGCAGCGGCCTTGCCCTTCCATTCGATGCTGCGCGCGAGATACATCAGGCCGCCGCATTCGGCATAGGTGGGCAGCCCGGCCTCGATGGCGCGCCGGATGTCGGCACGCAGGGGGGTATTGGTTTCCAGTTCGTCGAGAAAGCACTCGGGAAAGCCGCCGCCGATCAGCAGGCCGTCGCAGGGTGGCAGCTGCGCATCGTGCAGGGTATCGAAGAATACGGTTTGCGCGCCGGCGGCAGTCAGCGCGTCGAGGTCGTCGGCGTAGTAGAAGCCGAAGGCGGCGTCGCGGGCGACGGCGATGCGCACCGGCGCCTCCACGCTGCGCCATTGCGGGGGCGGCGGCGCAAGAGGGACGTCGGTACGGCTGATGGCCAGCAGGCGATCGAGGTCGACCTGCGCGGCGATGCGCTCGCCGATGGCGGCAACGTGCCGCTCCGCCTCCGCGGTTTCATTCGCCGGCATCAAGCCCAGATGGCGTTCGACCAGCGCCAGTTCGGCATCTTCCTGCACGGCGCCGATCACCGGGACGTCGGTGTAATGTTCGATCACCGCGCGCAGCTTGGCCTCGTGGCGGCGTCCGCCGAGGCGGTTGAGGATCACGCCTGCGATGCGGATGTCGCGGTCGAAGGCCTGATGGCCGAGGATCAGCGGTGCGATGCCGCGCGTCATGCCGCGTGCGTCGAGCACCAGGATCACCGGCAGATCGAGCAGGCGGGCCAGCGCGGCATTGCTGTTCGAGCCGTGGAGGTCCAGCCCGTCGTAGAGGCCCTTGTTGCCCTCGACCAGGCAGACCTCGGCGTCATGGCCGTGGCGGGCGAACTCGGCCTGCAATTCGGCATCGGGCGAGAGGAAGAAATCCAGGTTGTAGCAGGGCCGGCCGGCGGCGACCGAGAGCCACAGCGGATCGATGTAGTCAGGGCCCTTCTTGAAGGGCTGTACCGTGCGCCGGGGCTGGCCGTACTTGTCCGAACTGAGGGCGGCCGCGAGGCCGATGCTGACGGTGGTCTTGCCCGAGGATTTGTGCGCGGCTGAGATCAGGAAACGATGCATGGCACCCCGGCCGGGCGGCGGATTCAATCCGTGATGCTGCCGGCCGCTTCGATCTCGGCGAGGTCGTCCTGCGGCAGGAAATGCAGCACGCGCACGCCGATGATGGTCATGGTGAAGGCGATGCCCAAACCACCGACTGCCAGCAGGATTTCCGGCAGGCTGGCCGTGTAATGGTCGACCGCGCCATCCATGAAACTGCTCTTGACGTCGTAACCGGGGAAGATGTCGAGCGGGAAGGCCTGGCCGCCGATGATGAAGACGTGGAGCTGGAAGTAGGCGCCGACGATTACCAGCAGGGCCGCGACATTGACCCAGGTCGCGCGCGCGCGGGTGGCCGGATGGAACAGCAGTGCCAGCGGCAGCAGGCTGCCGATCAGCACCTGGCCAATCCAGAAGGCGCCGGTGAATTCGCTGTTGAACAGGATGAAGGTTTCGAAGGCGATATTCTTGGCGAAATAGGCATTGACCAGATGGAGGATCGCCGTGCAGTAGAGCGTGGCGGCAACGAAGGTGGCCAGCAGGTTCTTCAGGCGCTGCAGGATCAGCGGCGGCAGGGTCATGCCGTTCCATGCATACATGGTCGCTTGCACGATGATGAATACAGCGAGGCCCCAGGCGAAGGACATGATGATGAACATCGGCGCCAGCAGCGCCGTGCCGTAGGCCTGGCGGGCGACCAGGAAGGCGAAGATGGAACCGGTGCCGCTGGTCAGCACAACGCGCCAGACGAAGGTCGCCAGGCCGGCCGCCTTCGCGTAGGGGTTCATGCGCCGTTCCATCATGGTCCACAGATAGACGCCGACGAGGCCGTAGAACACCGGATAGAGAATCACGTTCCAGCCGAAGACCGAGGTCGGGTTGAAGTGCGTCGCGGCCACCATCAGCCGGTCGGCGCGGCCGAGGTCGAGCATGATGATGGCGAGGCCGCCGCTCAGCATCGCAATTCCGAGCAGGCCGGACAGCGGCGCGCGCGACTTGTAGAGCACCCGGCCGAAGACCGATCCCATCGAGGCGACGTTGAGCACGCCCGAGGCTGCGATGATCAGGAAAATCGCGAAGACGTGGGGCAGGCCCCAGACGATCTGGTTGTTCATTCCGGTCACGACGTGGCCGGAATGCTCCATGTAGAGGGCTGCGGCGAGGCCGATCGCCGAGACCACGCCGCCGATTGCGGCCAGCAGGTAGAAGAGGGCTTCTTCGTGGCGGGGATGGGGTGTGAACATGATCAGAGTCCCTGGTAGCGCACGCCTTGGTTCAGGCGAAGATCGGCACGAACCTGGGTGGTCGGCACGCTGGCGATGCGCTTGGCGATGTCGCTGGCGGGGTCGTTGAGGTCGCCGAACACCATGGCGCCTTCGGGGCAGGATTCGACGCAGGCCGGTTGCTGGCCCTTGTCGACGCGATGCACGCAGAGCGTGCAGCTTTCGACGCAGCCCTGGCCGCGCGGAACTTCCGGGTTCTGCTGGGTCAGCGGCGCATGGACGAAGGAGCGTGCCTTGTAGGGGCAGGCCATCATGCAGTAGCGGCAGCCGATACAGGTGTGGCGGTCGACCAGCACGATGCCGTCGGCGCGCTTCATCGAGGCGCCGGTGGGGCAGACATCGACGCAGGGCGGCTCGGCGCAGTGCTGGCACATCATCGGCAGCTGCGTGACGCGGCCGTTGCGCTTATCGACCAGTTCGATCTTGCGGATCCATTGCGAATTCTGGCGCGGATCGGGCAGCTTCTCGCTGACGCCATTTTCGGTGTGGCAGGCGTCGATGCACTTGGTGCAGCCAGGCGCGCACTTGTTGGCGTCGATCAGCAGGCCCCAGCGCACGGCGGGCGAGGCGGCGGTGCCGGCCTTGCGCGCCTCGGCGGCGTTGGCCTCGCCGACGGCCATCAGGTGCAGGCCGGGGGCGATCACCGTGAAGCCGAGACCGGCCACGCCGGCGCCGGCCGCGGCGATAAAGGCGCGACGCGGATTGCTGTCGGGGGTTTGGGGGGCGGTCATGGTTTCACTCCCGTCGCCTTGAAGCCGGCCTTGGGCTGGTGGCAATCCCAGCAGTCGAGTTTGACGGCCGCATAGGAATGGCAACTTTCGCAGAAATCACCCTTGCCGAGCACGGAGCCGGTCTTCTTGCTGGCATGGCACTCGATGCAGGCATTGAGCGAGGCTGGCTCGCCGCGGATGCCCTGGCGCAGGCTGCGGTCGCGCTGGTGCTTGAGCATTTCCATGTGGTTGCGACGCATTTCCTCGGGCGGCGCCACGCACTTGCCCGGATTGGCGATCTCGATCACCGGCTTGGGAGTGCGATCGCCTTCGCCGGCAAGAGTCGGCGCTGGCGACACGGCGACCAGCGTGGCAAAGATCGTGACGAGGATGCGCAGCAGCTTCATGGAGTGCTTACTCGCCGAGGCCCATCTGGATGTAGCCCGTCGGGCAGACGTCGGCACAGATGTGGCAGCCGATGCACTTGTCGTAGTCGGTGGCGACGTAGCGGCCGGTCATGGTCTCGGTCTTCTTGACCTTGTACACGGCGGTCTGCGGGCAATACACGACGCAGTTGTCGCACTCGAAACACTGGCCGCAGCTCATGCAGCGCTTGGCTTCGGCAATGACCTGCGCTTCGGTCAGCGGGTCGAGGCGCTCTTCGAAGTTGCCCAGCGCCGAATCCTTGTTCAGATGCGTGATGTGGCGCTTGTTGCGGTCCGTGTATTGGAAGTGGCCGAGGAACAGCTGATCGTGCGGAATCACATAGCGGTCGGAACGGTTCTCGTAGTTGTGCACCACTTCCTTGCTCTGGTCGGTGCCGCGCAAGGGGCCGTCGATGGCGCCTAGCTGCACGCCCTTCTCGACATACTTGCGCATCAGGTCGAAGGAATGCACGTCGATCTTCGGCCGGCGGCCGGGTTCGATGCCGGCCAGGAACTGGTCGATGCCTTCCGCGGCGATGGCGCCATGGCCGACGGCGGTGGTCAGCAGATGGGGACGGAGTACGTCGCCGCCGGCGAACACGCCGGGCTTGCCGGTCACCTGGTAGTTCTTGTCGGCGGCAACCATGCCCTTGCCCGAGTTGAACTCCTCGATGCCGGTGAAATCGACGGCCTGGCCGATGGCGGAGACGATCAGGTCGGCCGGCAGTTCCTTTTCGGTGCCTTCGATCTTCTTGATGTCGAGACGGCCCGAGATCATCTTGGCTTCGCACTGCATGACGCGCAGCGCAGTGGCACGCCCGTCGGCGCCCTTGACCACGGCGACCGGCATCCAGCCGCCCATGATGGCGATGCCTTCGGCCTGGGCATGCTCGATTTCGGACTTGCTGGCGGTCATATAGACGGAGGTCAGGGTGACTTCAGCGCCCTGGCGCAGGGAAATGTCGGCGACGTCCTGGGCCAGGTGGCCGGCGATGGCGCTTTCGAAATCCGTCGGATTGACCTTGTCGATATGGCCGAGGCGGCGCGCCACAGTGGCGACGTCCATCGAGGTGTCGCCGCCGCCGACCACCACCACGCGCTTGCCGACGGTCTTCAGGCGGCCGTCATTGAAGGCGCGCAGGAAGGATGTGGCGGTAACCACGTTCGGCGCGGTATGGTCTGCCGGATCGCCGGGCAGCGGCAGGGCGCGGCCGGACTGGGCGCCGAGCCCGAGGAAGATCGCGTCATAGCTTGCGCGCAACTGTTCCATCGTCACATCGGTGCCGATGCGGGTCTTGAGATGCACTTCAACGCCCATATCGAGGATGCGCTGAATTTCGGCGTCGAGCGTGTCGCGCGGCGTGCGGTAGCCGGGGATGCCGTAGCGCATCATGCCGCCGAGGAATTCATGCTCGTCGAAAATCGTGCAGCTGTGGCCCTTCATCGCCAGCTGGTAGGCGGCCGAAAGGCCGGCCGGGCCGCCGCCGATGATGGCGACCTTCTTGCCGGTCTTCTTTTCCGGCGCCTTGAACTTCAGATTGTTCTGGATCGCCCAGTCGCCGAGGTAATGTTCGACCGAGTTGATGCCGACGTGGTCTTCGACTTCATTGCGGTTGCAACCGGTTTCACAGGGCGCGGGGCAGACGCGGCCCATCACGGAGGGCAGCGGATTGGCTTCGGTCAGGCGGCGCCAGGCATA
The DNA here is from genome assembly GCA_006218025.1 of Rhodocyclaceae bacterium. Lineage (GTDB taxonomy): Bacteria > Pseudomonadota > Gammaproteobacteria > Burkholderiales > Rhodocyclaceae > Sulfuritalea. Next base: position 130,737 of record VBWA01000029.1, read on the forward strand.
TTCCTGCCAGCTCATCTGCTTGCCGTCGGCGCCCATGACACCCGCGGGCGGCTTTTCGATGCCGCGCACGATGTTCAGGTAGCCGCGGATGTCCTCGCCGGACGGGCAGGAACCCTGGCAGGGCGGGGTCGACTGCACATAGGTCGGGCACTTGTAGGAATAGCTGGCCTGGAAGATCTGCTGCTGCCAGCGTTTGACCTTGGTGTCGCCTTCCTTGTAGCGGCGGAAGGTCAGCTTTTCGGTGTGGGTTTCAGGCGTGGCGGACATGAAGGGTCTCCATTGAAGTCTTGTTCGTCATTGCTCGTTGTCGAGCACGATCGCGGTACTGACCAGTTGGTGCACGCCGCCGACCATGCTCATCTTGAAGCCGTAGTAGGGCAGCACCTTGGTGAATTGGGCCTTGCAGATCGCGCAGATGGTGGCCATGAAATTGACGCCGTCGTGCTGGACGATCCGGTTCAGCGCTTCCATGCGCGGCAGGGCGCCCTTGACCCGGAGGTCGAGCAGTTCGTCGGTCAACAGGCCGCCGCCACCGCCGCAGCAGAAGGTTCTTTCGTGTGTCGTGTCGGGCGACATCTCCACGTAGTGGTTGGCGACCGCCTTGATGATATTGCGCGGAATCTCGAACTGGCCGCCGGCGTAATCGCCCATGCGCGAGCCGCGGGCGACGTTGCAGGAATCGTGGAAGGTGACGATGCGGTGGTCGTTGGCTTCCTTGTTGAACTTGAGTCGGCCGGCCTGGATCAGGTCCCAGGTCACTTCGCAGATGTGCGAGGGCTGCTTGTAGTTCGGGTCGAGCTGCTTCTGCAGCTGGATCGCAAACGGGTCGTTGGCGCCGGCGCCGATGCCGGTCAGGGTGTTCCAGAAGGCATAGGCGACGCGCCAGGCGTGGCCGCATTCGCCGACCACGATGCGCTTGACGCCGAGTTCCAGCGCGGCTTCGCGCACGCGCATGGCGATCTTCTGCATCTGTTCGTAGTTGCCGATGAACATGCCGAAGTTGCCGGCTTCCGAGGCCTTGGAGGACAGCGTCCAGGAAATGCCCGCGGCGTGGAAGACCTTGCCGTAGCCGATCAGGCTATCGACATGCGGCTCGGCGAAGAAGTCGGCCGAGGGCGTGACCAGCAGCACTTCGGCGCCCTTGACGTCGAGCGGGTACTTGACCGCTGCGCCGGTGTCTTCAAGGACGTCCTCTTCCAGGCCTTCCAGCGTGTTTTCCAGCGCCGGGCCGGGCAGGCCGAGGTTGTTGCCGATCTTGTGCACCTTGCCGATGATCTCGTTCACATACTTGTGACCGACACCGATGCTGTGCATGATTTCCTTGGCAGCCATGGTGACTTCAGCGGTGTCGATGCCGTAGGGGCAGAACACCGAGCAGCGACGGCACTCGGAACACTGGTTGTAGTAGCGGAACCAGTCGTCGAGCACGTCCTTGGTCATGTCGCGGGCGCCGACCAGCTTGGGGAAGAGCTTGCCGGGCAGGGTGTAATAGCGGCGATACACCGAGCGCATCAGGTCCTGGCGCGCCACCGGCATGTTCTTCGGATTGCCGGTGCCGATGAAATAGTGGCACTTGTCGGTGCAGGCGCCGCAATGCACGCAGGCATCCATGTACACCTTGAGCGAGCGGTACTTGCCGAGCAGTTCGCCCATCTTGGCGACGGCCTTCTGCTCCCAGCCATCGACCAGCGTGCCGGGGAAGCCCATGGCCTCGTTGTGCGCGGCGGTGGCAGCATAGGGGTCGGGGTCGATCATCGCATCCGCGCGCAAGGCGGGGATGGTCGGATACTCGCGGAAGGCCGGAGCCTCGATCTTGACCTTGACGGTCGGCTTGGCGGGCGCGTTGGCCGCCGCAGGAGTCGGCGCTGGCGCTACGGCGACGGGTGTGTTTTCGTCGGCCATGATCAGTTCTTCGCCTCGAATTTGGCCGCCCAAGGCGCCAGATGGCGCGTCTCGCGCGGATTGTCGACCTGGTTGCGGGTCGGCGAGAAGAACACGCCGGGGGCATGCAGCAGCTTGCTGACGGGGAAGATGATCATCAGCAGCACGACCATGCCCAGGTGCAGGTAGAGGCCGGGGTGCGCGGGCAGCGGGTTGATCTCGAACACCATCAGGCCGAGGAAAAAGGTTTTGACGGCGACGATGTCGGTGTGCATGACGAATTTCATCAGCAAGCCGGTGACGGCGATGCCGAGCAGCAGGGCCAGCATCAGGTGATCGGAGGGAGTCGAGATGTAGCGGATGCGCTCGACCAGAAAGCGCCGCGCCCAGAGTCCGGCGAGGCCGGCGGCCATGGCGAAGCCGGCGTACATGCCGAAGGGCTGGATGAAGGCGATGATGAAATTCACCGGTTCGGTGAAGTAGCGCAGATGGCGCAGCAACACCAGCGCGAGGCCGACATGGAACAGCCAGCCGAGCGCCCAGATCCACAGGTTCGACTTGAACAGGCTTTCGAAAAACACCACTTCGCGGAACATGCGAAACGCCACGCCGCCGGTCGTGGTCGGAGCCGGCGTGGTGGGGATCTTCAGCGGCGCCGGAGTGCGCGCATAGTCGTAGATCCGGTACGCGACGCCGCCCGCCAGAATCAGCGTGGCGGCGTAGAACAGGATTGCGAACAAGAGGCTCATGGACGCTTTCTATTGCGACTCAGACATTCCGGAAATCCGCCGGCCTGATTGCGATCGCGATCAGACGCAGCCGGTCGGCTTGGGCAGGCCGGCGATCTTGCAGGCCTGCTTGGCGGGACCGTAGGGGAACAGGTCGTAGAGGTACTGGCTGGTGCCTTTTTCCGGGCCGAGCTTCTTGCCGATGGCCTTGGTCAGCACGCGCACGGCCGGGGCGATCTGGAACTCGTTGTAGTAGTCGCGCAGGAAGTTGATGACTTCCCAGTGCGAATCGGTCAGTTCGACGCTTTCCGTTTGGGCGAGGTAGTTGCCGACCTCTTCGTTCCATTCGGCGAGGTTGACCAGATAGCCCTCTTCGTCGGTTTCGTAGGACTTGCCGTTGACTTCGATGCTGGACATGAGTGTCTCCTTGTTGATATGCGGGGGAATTGAAAGGTTGTGCTTACAGCCACGATTGGCAGTTCTTGTGTTCGGTGACGAGGTCGACGAAGCCGCCGTAATCCACGGTGGCGACGCCTTCCATGATACGGTCGCCCATGCCGCGCGCGTCGAGATCGGGTGCGAGGGCATAGACCTTGAAGCGCGACAGCGCGTCGCGCAGTTGAGCTTCCGCCGCATTGCCGCGGGTGGCGGCATAGACCGCATCCTCGATCAGCAGGATGGCGCCGCCGGGCGCGGCAACCCGCAGACAGGACTCCAGCGTGTTGCGTTCGGCCGGTGACTTATTGACGATGTGCAGCATGAATTTTCCCTTTCCTTCCTTAGAAGCTGAGGACGACGTCCATCTCGTCCATCAGCTTGCCCAGTTCGGCACGCGACATCACCGTGACATCGACCAACAGGTCTTCTTCGGTCAGGCCGCGCGCGGCCAGCGCTTCTTCTTCGACATACAGTTTCTCGATGTCGTAGCCGTCCAGCGCCCGGTAGGTCGGCGAAAAATTCTTGTTCTCGATGCCCTTGGTCTGCTGCCCCTTCTTCAGCTGGAACACGCCGTCGTCCATGAAGACGAGGCTGACGTCCTGGTCGAACGCCGCCGTGATAAGCACCACTTCCAGCGCTTCGAGAGCATAGACGGTGCCGTAGGGTGCCTTGCGATTGACGAACATGAACTTCTTGACTGTGCCTTCGCTCATGTCAGTCTCCAAACGTCACGAGGCGGTCGGCCTCGATGCCGGCTTCGACCAACTGGCCGAGTCCCGAGATGCGAAAGCCGGCAGCCAGATTCTCGTCGCGGATGCCGCGGCGCAGCGCGGCGGCAACGCAGACCACGAGGTCGAGCTTGTGTTCTTCCGCGAGCTTGGACCAGCGGGAGACGATGTTGCGGTCATCCAGTGGCGGCTCGGTCAGGGACGACGCGTTGTTCACGCCGTCGTTGTAGAAGAAGACGCGACGAATCTCGTGGCCCTTCTCCAGCGCGGCCTTGCAGAACAGGTAAGCCGAATCGCTCGCCTGATGCTGGTAGGGCCCTTCGTTGATGGTAACTGCAATTAGCATGAGCTGGTTTTCCTGAAATACGCTCAGAAGCGGATGTGGGCCGAGGCGTTGAGAGTGGTGCGCGAACCACGCCAGTCGTCGATCAGATACTTGGTGAAGGGCAGGCCGGTCTTCTCGAAGAAACGCGGCCAGCCGATGCGGTCGATCCAGTCGGCCATGCGTTCCCAGGGACGGGCATCGGCCTTGTAGGCCTTGATGATGTCGCCCACGACCTTGTTGACCTCGGGCCAGCGCGGTGCATTGTTGGGCAGACCGGAAGCGACCATTTTCATGATCTGCGGCTTGCCGCGCGCATTGGCATTCTTGCCTCCAACCCAGATTGCCAGCTTGGAGTTCTCCGGGTCGTTGATCTGCATCGGCGGGCAGGGGGGGTAGCAGGCGCCGCAGCACATGCATTTCTTCTCATCGACTTCCAGCGTCGGCTTGCCATTGACCATGGCCGGGCGGATCGCCGCGACCGGGCAGCGGGCGACCACGGTGGGACGCTCGCAGACATTGGCGACCAGGTCGTGGTTGATCTTCGGCGGCTTGGTGTGCTGGATGATCACGGCGATGTCGGCCTGGCCGCCGCAGTTGATCTCGCAGCAGGAGGTCGACAGGTGCAGGCGGTTGGGCATTTCTTCGTTCTTGAACTCGTGGTAGAGCTCGTCCATCATCGACTTGACCACGCCGGAGGCGTCGGTACCGGGGATGTCGCAATGCAGCCAGCCCTGGGTGTGGGCGACCATCGACATGGAGTTGCCGGTGCCGCCGACGGGGAAGCCGTTCTTTTCGAGTTCGGCGATCAGCGGATCGACTTTCTTCTGGTCGGCGACGATGTACTCGATGTTGGAACGGATAGTGAAGCGGACGAAGCCTTCGCCGAATTTGTCGCCGATGTCGCACAGTGTGCGGATGGTGTAGGTGTCCATTTGACGCTGGGTGCCGGCGCGCACGGACCACACCTGGTCGCCGGAGTGGGCAACGTGGTGCAGGACGCCGGGACGCGGACGGTCGTGATACTTCCAGTTGCCCTTGTTCTTGAGCAAGGTGGGATGCATGAAGGGGGCGGGATCAGGTACGCCACACTCGACTGCTCGACGCTGAGCTTGAGCCATGTTTGTCTCCGGAAATGTCGGTATTGGAATCAGGGGTATATATTCGCAACCAGGCCCGGCGGGTTCGAACCCGTCGGGCGCGGCTTCGGCTTAGGCGGCGGCTTTCTTGGCGTTGATCCTGGCCACTTCGTCGTCCCAGCCGTCGGTGCGGACGTAGGGATTCATGCGCGGCTGGGTGACCATGTTGGCGTCGATGTCAAGGCCGATGCCTTCGAGGAAGTTGACCAGGCCGATGCGCTCGATCATTTCGCCGGTACGCTCATGCTCCAGTGCGTTCTCGGCGAAGAAGTCGATGGTGGTCTTGGCCAGTTCGACCAGTTTCTCGTAATCCTCGTCCGTCTCCAGCTTTATGAAGGGAACCACCATGGTGCCCATCAGGCTGCCGATCTTGAGGTGGCTCTTGCCGCCGATCAGGATCGATGCACCCTTGTCCTTGCCGGGGGCCAGCGCGCCGGTCATGACGTTGATGCAGTGCATGCAGCG
>VBWA01000093.1 GCA_006218025.1 Rhodocyclaceae bacterium
AACGGCATCTAGGTGCCAAAGTGTGGATTGCATATAAACCACCAAAGAAAGGGGCGTCCGCGATGAAGATTACGACAATTGGTATCGACCTGGCAAAGAGTGTATTCCAGATCCACGGCGTGGATAAGCATGGCAAAGCGGTTCTTCGCAAGTCACTGAAGCGCTCGCAGATGGCGGAATATTTTGTGAAGCTTGCGCCCTGCCTGATTGGGATGGAGGCCTGTGGCGGTGCCCACTATTGGGCAAGAAAATTACGTAGCTATGGTCATGCGGTAAAGCTGATGGCGCCACAGTTCGTCAAGCCCTACGTCAAGACAAACAAGAACGACATGGCGGATGCGGAAGCGATCTGCGAAGCGGTGAGCCGTCCCAATATGAGGTTCGTCCCCATCAAGACGGAGGAGCAACAGGCGATCCTGTCAGTCCATCGCGCCCGTAGCGGATTTGTAAAGGCCAGGACCGCGCAGGCAAATCAGATACGGGGGCTGCTGTCCGAATTTGGGATCGTGCTCAACCCAGGCATCCGTACGCTCATCAAGCAGATGCCAGAGATATTGGAAGATGGCGAGAACGGATTACCCATGGCCATGCGCCCGCTGCTCGAACGGCTAGTGGAACATCTGAAGGCACTGGACCAACAGGTGGGTGATCTGGAGAAAGAGATACACCAATGGCATCGTGAAAACGAAGCGAGCGTGCGACTGGAGGCCATCCCCGGTGTTGGTCCACTCACAGCTAGCGCCATCGTCGCCACCGTCGGCAATGCCAGCGAATTTAGTAACGGACGTCAGCTGGCGGCATGGCTAGGGCTGGTCCCGCGCCAGCACTCAAGCGGTGGTAAGCAGACCCTGCTCGGAATCAGCAAACGCGGCGACACCTATATGCGTACGCTGCTGATCCACGGAGCACGATCCGTCATCCGTTATGTCGAGAGCAAGGCCGATGAAGCCAGTTGGCTCCATAAGGTAACGGTGAGACGAAACAAAAACGTAGCGGCGGTCGCGCTGGCCAACAAGAATGCCCGAACCATCTGGGCGCTGCTGGCGCACCAGCGCACGTACCATCCCGATTATGCAGCCGCCAAGGCGACCGCATAATCGGGACGATCAAAGAAGTGAGCGTAGTTGCAGTAAGCGTTTAGGAGGATAACTCCACCGGTTGCACAGGCAATCATGAAGTGATGGCAAGACAGGTCAGACCGTGACCGGCAAAACCCGCCGTGCCCACGGCGCATCAAGCGCGCTAGGGTGATAGAGGAGCCGGTCAGCGTATTCCATCAGGGACAGGGGCAAAAAGCCTCATCATAAAGTCCGGATGTATGGCTGCAATCTTTACCTTCTGGCATCACCGAGTGAAAGCTTGGCAAAGAGTGGGCGTCCATGTA
>VBWA01000030.1 GCA_006218025.1 Rhodocyclaceae bacterium
CCATAATCATACCAGTAATGCATATGGCATGTCAAGGAGTTTTTCAACAGAATAGGCCGGGTGCGGACGTTCTGCTCATTTGAAGTGAAGAGCCTCAGTGGCCGAATACCCGACCGAATCCCGTATGCGACTTCGCAAGCCCCTTGGAATCAGAGGAAGGCCGGATGGACATCCAAAAAAAGCCATGCTGCGAGCACCAATATCACTGGGATACCGTCCCCACGTCCCGCGGGGACATAAAACCGCGCTATAGCGCCATCCAGCCACCTTGCCGCCACCGTTCGCACCCCATGCTATCGTTCCATTGATGAACCCGATCCGCTCCGTCACCATCGATCTCGATGGCACCCTGCTCGACACCGTTCCCGACCTCGCCGCCGCCGCCAACGCCATGCTGCGCGAGTTGGGGCGGCCGGAATACGACATCGACACCATCGCCGGATTCATCGGCCGCGGCATTCCGAAACTGGTCGAGCGCTGCCTGCCGGATCTCGATGCCGATGCGGTCGAACAGGCACAGGTCGTGTTCCGCCGCCATTACGCCATCGAAAACGGCCGCCGCTCGAGACTTTTCCCCGGCGTCCTGGAAGGCCTGCGCGCCCTGCGCGAGGCAGGCCTGCCGATGGCCGTGATCACCAACAAGGCGGCCGCGTTCACCGAACCGCTGCTGGTCGCCACGCAGCTTGCCTCCTGGTTCGAGTTCGCCGTCTCGGGCGACAGCCTGCCGCACAAGAAGCCGCATCCGGCGCAGCTGCTGCATGCCTGCGAGCGCATGGGAACGTCGCCGGCGGAGAACCTGCACATCGGCGACTCGCATCACGACGCGGTCGCGGCACGCGCCGCCGGCTGCCCGGTGTTCATCGTGCCCTACGGCTACAACGAAGGCGAGGATGTGCAAGGAATCGACTGCGATGCTATAGTCACGTCGCTGGTGGAGGCGGCACGCCGTATCGCCAGCGCCGACTTTCGAAGGATCGCCTAAGCACATGCTCCACCGCAACCTGCAAATGACAAGGAAACACGCCCTCGGGGCGGAGGCCTGGCCCTGGCGGGCCTGAACGCCCGCGCCATCGAGCGCCGATTTCCATCGCGCCGGAGCTGACAAACCCGCGCATCTGTCCTTGCAGTACCCGTATTTGTGGAGTTTCCCCATGACTGAATCCGATTTCAACCGGCTCGCCGCCGAGGGCTATAACCGCATTCCGGTGACGCTCGAAACCTTCGCCGACCTCGACACTCCGCTGTCGATCTACCTCAAGCTGGCCAACGATCCCTACTCCTACCTGCTCGAATCGGTGCAGGGCGGCGAGCGCTTCGGCCGCTATTCCTTCATCGGCCTGGCCGCCAGTACGCGGATTGCCGTGGTCGACGGCGCGATCATGCTGCTCACCGGCAACCGCGTCGCCGAGCGGCGCGACCACACCAACCCGCTGAGCTACATCAGCGAGTTCATGGCGCGCTTCAAGGTGCCCGACCTGCCGGGCCTGCCGCGCTTCTGCGGCGGCCTCGTCGGCGCCTTCGGTTACGACACGGTTCGCTACATCGAAACCAGGCTGGCGCGAAGCAAGACGCCCGACCCGCTGGGCGTGCCCGACATCCTGCTGCTGCTCTCCGAGGAAATCGCCATCGTCGATAACCTCTCGGGCAAGCTGACCCTGGTGGTGTATGCCGAACCGGGCTTCCCCGGCGCCTGGAAACAGGCCCAGGCCCGGCTCAAGGAGTTGCTGGCGAAGCTGCGCGCACCGGCGGAGATTCCGCCGGAAGTGCGGGCCGCCTCCGCGCCCGCCGTTTCGGAGTTCGGCGAGGAGGCCTTCAAGGCCGCGGTGCGCCGCGCCAAGCAATACATCGTCGATGGCGACATCATGCAAGTGGTGCTGTCGCAGCGCATGAGCAAGCCCTATGCGGCCAGCCCGCTGGCGCTCTACCGCGCGCTGCGCACGCTGAACCCCTCGCCCTACATGTTCTATTTCAACTTCGAGGATTTTCACGTCGTCGGCGCCTCGCCCGAGATCCTGGTGCGTCTCGAACATCAGGACGGGCAAAAGCGCGTCACGGTGCGGCCTATCGCCGGCACGCGCAAACGCGGCGCCACGCCCGCCGAAGACGAGGCGCTGGCGGCCGACCTGCTGACCGATCCGAAGGAGCGCGCCGAGCACCTGATGCTGCTCGACCTCGGCCGCAACGACATCGGCCGTGTCGCCAAGACCGGCACGGTCAAGGTCACCGACCAGTTCATCATCGAACGCTACTCGCATGTGATGCACATCGTGTCCAACGTCGAGGCCGAGCTCAAGGACGACGAAGGCGCGCCCGGCGTGCTCAAGGCCACCTTCCCTGCCGGCACGGTGTCCGGTGCGCCGAAGGTGCGGGCCATGGAGATCATTGACGAACTGGAACCTTCGAAGCGCGGCATCTACGCCGGCAGCGTCGGCTACCTCGGCTTCAACGGCGACATGGACCTGGCCATCGCGATCCGCACCGCCGTCATCAAGGACGGTCGCATCCACGTCCAGGCCGGCGCCGGCATCGTCGCCGATTCCGACCCCGATTCGGAATGGCAGGAAACGCTGAACAAGGCACGGGCGCAGTTGCGCGCCGCCGAGATGGCCGAAGCCGGCCTCGATACGCGTTTCGAATAAACGGGAGGCTGCCATGCTGCTGATGATCGACAACTACGACAGCTTCACCTACAACCTGGTGCAGTACTTCGGCGAACTCGGCGAGGACGTGAAAGTCTTTCGCAACGACGCGATCACCCTGAAGGAAATCGCTGCGATGAATCCGGCCCGCATCGTGGTCTCGCCCGGGCCGTGCTCTCCCGCACAGGCCGGCATCTCGGTCGCCGCGATCAAGGAATTCGCCGGCAGGATTCCGCTGCTCGGCGTCTGCCTCGGCCACCAGTGCATCGGCGCGGCCTTCGGCGGCGAGATCGTGCACGCCAAGCAGCTGATGCACGGCAAGACCTCGCCGGTAATTCATGAGGGCAAGGGCGTCTTCGCCGGCCTGCCGAATCCGCTGACCGTGACCCGCTACCACTCGCTGGCGATCCGGCGCGAGACGCTGCCGGCCTGCCTCGAAGTCACGGCATGGACCGAGGACGGCGAGATCATGGGCGTGCGCCATCGCGAGTTCAACGTGGAAGGCGTGCAGTTCCATCCCGAATCGATCCTGACCGAATGCGGCCATGAGCTGCTCGGCAATTTCTTGAAAGGCACGAAATGATCACCCCCCAGGAAGCGCTCCAGCGCACCATCGAACACCGCGAAATCTTCCACGACGAGATGCTGCACCTGATGCGGCAGATCATGAAGGGCGAAATCTCGCCGCTGATGGTCGCTGCGATCCTCACCGGTCTGCGCGTCAAGAAGGAGACCATCGGCGAAATCTCTGCTGCGGCGATGGTCATGCGCGAGCTGTCGACCAAGGTCGACACGCCGCACAATCCCCATTTCGTCGATATCGTCGGCACCGGCGGCGACGGAGCGCACACCTTCAACATCTCCACCGCGTCGATGTTTGTCGCGGCAGCCGCCGGAGCCACGGTGGCCAAGCACGGCAACCGCAGCGTGTCCTCTAAGTCCGGATCGGCCGACGTGCTGGAATCCCTCGGCGCCAACATCATGCTCAAGCCCGAGCAGGTCGGCGCATGCATCGAGGCGATCGGCTGCGGCTTCATGTTCGCGCCCAACCACCACCCGGCGATGAAGAACGTCGCGCCGGTGCGCCGCGAAATGGGCGTACGCACGATATTCAACATCCTCGGGCCGCTGACCAACCCGGCCGGTGCGCCGAACACCCTGATGGGCGTCTTCCATCCCGACCTGGTTGGCATCCAGGTGCGCGTCATGAAGCAGCTCGGCGCCGACCACGTCATGGTGGTCTGGGGCAAGGACGGCATGGACGAGATCTCGCTCGGTGCCGCAACCCTGGTCGGCGAACTGAAGGACGGCAAGATCACCGAATATGAAATCCATCCCGAGGACTACGGCCTGGCCATGATGTCCAACCGCGGCCTGCGCGTCGCCGACGCCGCCGAATCCAAGGCGATGCTGATCGAGGCGCTGGAGAACAAGCCCGGCACCCCGCGCGAGATCGTCACGCTGAACGCCGGTGCCGCGCTCTACACCGCCAACCTGGTCGACTCGATCGGCGAGGGCATCGCCAGGGCGCGCGAAGTCATCGCCAGCGGCGCGGCGCGCAAGAAGCTCGACGACTTCATCAACTTCACCCGCAAGTTCGCCTGATGTCCGACATCCTCAAGAAGATTCTCGCCGTCAAACGCGAGGAAGTCGCGACAGCGTCGGCAAGCAAGCCGCTGGCGGCCGTGAGGGCGGAGGCCGAAGCTCAGCCGACCGCGCGCGATTTCCTTGCTGCCATCCGGGCAAAAGTTCCCGCAGGGACGCACCGCGCTGGCGCTGGTGACACGGCGATCATCGCCGAAATCAAGAAGGCCAGCCCGTCGAAGGGCGTGATCCGCGCGGATTTTCGCCCGGCCGAGATTGCGGTCGATTACGAGACGCACGGCGCGACCTGCCTCTCGGTCCTGACCGATCGCCAATTTTTTCAAGGCTCCGAGTCCTACCTGCGCGAAGCCCGTGGAGCCTGTTCGCTACCGGTGCTGCGCAAGGATTTTTTGGTCGATCCCTACCAGGTGTACGAAGCGCGCGCGATGGGCGCGGACGCGATCCTGTTGATCGTCGCCGCGCTTTCGCTGCCGCAGATGCAGGAAATGGAGGCCATCGCCCACGGCCTCGGCATGGCGGTGCTGGTCGAGTGCCACGACGCCGCCGAACTGGATGTCGCGCTGCAGTTGACGACGCCGCTGATCGGCATCAACAACCGTAACCTGCGTACCTTCGAGGTGAGCCTCGACACCACCCTTTCGCAACTCGGCCGCATTCCACCCGGGCGCATCGTGGTGACCGAGTCGGGAATTCTCACCCCGGCCGACGTGGCACGGATGCGCGCCAGTGGCGTGCATGCCTTCCTCGTCGGCGAAGCCTTCATGCGCGCGCCCTCGCCGGGGGCGGAACTCGCCCAGCTGTTCGCCTGAGCCTCGATCGGGATAAACTCCGCAAACTATCTTGGCTATGACCGAACCAACAATGGGAACCCTCGATACCCTGCACAGCAAGAGGAAAGAAATCCTCGACACCGCCGCTCGCCACGGCGCGCGCAACGTGCGCGTGTTTGGCTCGGTCGCTCGTGGGAGCGATACAGACGAGAGCGACATCGATCTCCTGGTCGAGTTCGAACCAGACCGCTCGCTCTACGATCTGGTCGGACTCCAACTCGATATCGAATCACTGCTCGGTCGGCGTGCCGATGTTGTAACCGAGGGTTCGCTCAGCACTTACCTGCGCGAACGAGTATTGGCCGAAGCCTTTCCGCTATGAAGGACCGGCTGGTTTTACTGCGGCATCTCGCCGACTGTTTGCAGCGCATCCGCGATTACACGGCGGATGGACACGAACAGTTCCTCAGCGACCGCAAGACCCAGGACGCTGTGATACGGAACCTCGAAATCGTCGGGCAGATCGTTCGAGACCTCGGTCCGGAATATCTGGCTGGCCAGCGGCCCGAAGTTCCCTGGACCAGGATTGCCGGCGCACGAAACATCCTGGCGCACCAGTACCTTGGCGTCGACCTTTCTCTCGTCTGGAATATCGTCGAGCGTGACCTGACGGCTCTTGAAGTGGCAGCAAGGCAGTTGATCGAGAACTCGACCGAAAGCTGACTGCCTGCCGCGCCCCGGCTACCGCCTCACAAGTCGGCGCTGGCGGGACGGCGATCCGCCGTCCCTGCAGGTTCAGGCGCAGCAGCTGTTGCCGGTGGATTCCTTGACGCCCAGCTTCTTCAGGATCATGTCCAGCGGGCAGAACTTGGTGAAGCCGCTCTGGAACAGGTTGGCGCCGACGAAGGCGGTGAACCACAGCCAGGAAAGTTTGCTCATATCGACCTGGCCCATGACGTGGGCGAGAACGAGCGAGGTCATGATGAAAAAGCCGGCGATGATGCGAACGAATTGATTGACGGTCATGCGAAATACTCCTGAGTAAGAAAGGGGGGTTATGCCTGCTTGATACGATTCTTCATTGCGGCGTAATACAGCACCGGGATCACCACCAGCGTCAGCACGGTGGACACAAAAATGCCGAAGATCAGCGACAGCGCAAGGCCGGCGAAGATCGGATCATCGACGATGAACAGGGCGCCGAGCATGGCCGCCAGCCCGGTCAGCACGATCGGCTTGGCGCGGATCGCGGCAGCCTGGATCACGGCTTCGGCGAAGTCCATGCCTTCCGCCACCTGCTCGTTGATGAAATCGACCAGCAGGATCGAATTGCGCACGATGATGCCGGCCAGCGCGATCATGCCGATCATCGAGGTCGCCGTGTATTGCGCGCCGAACAGCGCGTGGCCCGGCATGACGCCGATGATGGTCAGCGGTATCGGGGCCATGATGATCAGCGGCACCAGATAACTCTTGAACTGCGCCACCACCAGCAGATAGATCAGGATCAGGCCGACCGCGTAGGCCGCGCCCATGTCGCGGAAGGTCTCGAAGGTCACCTGCCATTCGCCATCCCACTTCAGCGAGTACTGGGCGTAAGGGTCTTTCGGCTGTTTGAAGAAGTATTCGCCCAGCGTGCCGCCTTGCGGCAGGGCAATGCCGGCCAGCTTGTTGCGGATGTCGAACATGCCGTAGAGCGGCGAATCGAGCTTGCCGCCCATGTCCGCGGTGACATAGACGACCGGCAGCAGATCCTTGTGGTAGATCACCTTCTCGCGCAGCGTGCGCTTGATCTCCACCACTTCGGAGACCGGCACCAGCTGGCCGTCACGGGCACGCACCTTGAGCTTCAGCAACTGGTCGATGCTGTTCTGGCGCTCGGCGGGCAAAACGATGCGCACCGGGATTTCGTACTTCGCGTCGCCGTCATGGACCGGTGTCACGTCTTCGCCGGACAACCCCATGCGCACTACCTCGACGATGTCCTTCTGCACCACGCCCAGCAGGGCGGCCTTGGCCTGGGCCACGCGCAGCACGAGCTTTTCGGCATCCTCATCGATGGTATCGTCAATTCCGATGATATCCGCCGTGCTCTCGAAGGCGGCGCGCACCTGCTTCGCCACGGCGATCTGACCGGCATAGTCGGGGCCGTAGATCTCGGCGACGATCGGCGACATCACCGGCGGCCCCGGCGGCACTTCGACCACCTTGACATTGCCGCCATGTTTCTTTGCCACAGCCACCACTCGGTCGCGCACCGAAACGGCGATCTCATGGCTTTGGCGATCGCGATGCTTCTTGTCCACCAAATTGACCTGGATGTCGCCCATTTCCGGCGCGCTGCGCAGGTAGTACTGGCGCACCAGGCCATTGAAATTGATCGGGCTGGCGGTACCGGCATAGGCCTGGTAGTCGGCGACTTCCTCGACCTGCGCGATCTCGGCCGATATCTCCCGCAACACTTTTGCTGTTTCTTCGAGCGGCGTACCGACCGGCATGTCGAGCACGATCTGGAATTCGCTCTTGTTGTCGAAGGGCAGCATTTTCAGCACCACCAGCTTGAAGAAGCCGAGGCTGACCGAGGCGAGAATTGCCACCAGGATGCCGATCCACAGCTTGCGCCGCGCCGACTTTCCGGTGCGCGGCTCGAGCAGCGGCGTCATGATGCGGCGGAAGAAGTGGTCGAGCTTGCCCGTCAGCGGATCGGCGTGGCTTCCACCGGCGGCGTGGCCGGCCGGCTTCATCATCTTGAGCGCCAGCCATGGGGTGATGACAAAGGCAATCGCCAGCGAAATGAACATGCCCATCGACGCATTGATCGGGATCGGGCTCATGTAGGGCCCCATCAGACCGGTGACGAAGGCCATCGGCAGCAATGCCGCAATCACGGTGAAGGTGGCCAGGATGGTCGGACCGCCCACTTCATCGACGGCGGGGGGGATGATCTGCCACAGCGGCTTGTCGGGTTGCAGCAGGTGCCAGCGATGGATGTTCTCCACCACCACGATGGCGTCATCGACCAGGATACCGATGGAGAAGATCAGGGCGAACAAGGACACGCGATTCAGGGTAAAGCCATAGGCCCAGGAGGCGAACAGCGTTGCCGCCAGGGTCAGCGTCACCGCAGCGCCCACGATCACGGCCTCGCGCTTGCCCAGTGCAAACAACACCAGCAGCACGACGAAGGCCGTGGCAAAAACCAGTTTGCCGATGAGCTTCTGCGCCTTGTCGGTCGCGGTCGCGCCGTAGTTGCGCGTCACGGTGAATTCGACGCCTTCGGGAATCACCGTCCCCTTGAGCGCTTCGGCGCGAGCGATCACCGCTTCGGCCACATCGGCGGCATTTACGCCGGGCTTCTTCGATATCGACAGCGTTACTGCCGGAAACTCGCCCTTGCGATCGCCATGCCAGACATAGCGCAGCGGCTGGTCCGCGCCATCGACCACTTGCGCCACATCGGCCAGATACACCGGCTTGCGCTCATAGACACCCACGACCAAACGCTTTACGTCGGCGGCTGACTCTATATAGGTCCCGGTTTGCACCAGCACTTCACGGTTGCCGGCAACCAGGCTTCCGCCCGGCTGTGAGGCGTTCGACACCTGCAAGGCGGCCTTGAGGTCCTGAGCTGTGATGCCGTGCGCGTTCATGCGGTCGGCGTCCATGGCCACGCGAATCACGTGACCGGGGCCGCCGATGGTCGTGACGTCGCGCGTGCCGGGGATGCGCTTTAGATCGACCTCGGTGGCGCGCGCCACCTGCTGCATTTCGAAGGCCGACTTGGCCGGATCGGCGCTATGAAATGTCAACGTCACTATGGGCACATCGTCGATGCCCTTGGGTTTGATGACGGGATCGAGCACGCCGAGGTTGGGCGAGGCCCAGTCGCGGGTGGCCTGAATAGTATCGTAGAGACGCACCAGCGCCTGGATCGGGTCTTCGCCGACCTGGTACTGCACGGTGATCACCGCCATGCCCGGACGCGAAACCGAATACACGTGCTCGATGCCGGCGATGCGCGACAGCACCTGCTCGGCGGGCCGCGCCACCAGCGCCTCGACATCCCTTGCCGACGCCCCCGGGAAGGGGACGAAGACGTTGGCCATGGTGACGTTGATCTGCGGCTCTTCCTCGCGTGGCGTGATCAGCGTCGCACCCACGCCCAGCAACAGCGCGATCAGCGCGATCAAGGGCGTCAGGGAATTCCTGAGAAAGTACTCCGCGATACGGCCTGATATTCCCACTGTCACCTCGAATTGAAACTACCGCCAAAAATCGCCGGCACAAGGACGCAGGGGAAGTTCAAAGGAGCCATTGTCCGTTTCTGTCGGCCTCTCCGTGTCCTTGCTCTGCGTTTCCCAAAGTCCTTGTGTCGACTGTCTGCCTACTTGTCCTTCAGTTTCATGATGCCCAATGAATTGAGCACCAACTTTTCGAAAACATGCTCGCTGGTGCCCTTCTTGATCTTGCGCATGTAGAACTTTTCGAAGGCGATCTTGGCCAGATGGACCCATTTGCCCTGGGAGAACCAGCTCACATTGCGCGGCGGAATCTGCGGCAGAGCGACGAAGGCCGCGCCGTTATCGCCGAAATCGGCCAGACAAACCGCGTTCCACGTGGCCTTGTGCGTCGGCTCCTTGCCGTCCAGCGCTTCACGAATGTTGTGAACGGTGGCGCTGACCATCGACTCGATCATGTAGCCCGTCTTCGGCGCGCCGGTCGGCACGGGTGTTGCCTCCACCGGCGGAATGGCGACGCAGACTCCGGCCGAGTAGATGTTCTGGAACTTCGGGTTGCGCTGAAAGGCATCGATCAGGATGAAGCCGCGCGGATTGGTCAGGCCCTCGATGCCGATGACGGCGTCGATGCCCTTGAAGGCCGGCAGCATCATCGAGTATTTGAACTCGAGCACATGCTCCTTTTTCGGCGTGCCGTCATCATTGTGTTCGGTGACGTACATCTTGCCGGCCTCGACCTTGGTGGTCTTGGCGTTGCAAATCCACTTGATGTGGCGCTCGCGCATGACCGACTCCATCAGACCCTTGGAATCGCCTACGCCGCCCAGGCCGAGGTGCCCGATGTAGGGTTCGGCGGTAACGAAGGTCATCGGCACCTTGTCGCGAATCTTGCGCCGGCGGAGGTCGGTATCCATGATCATGGCGAACTCGTAGGCCGGGCCGTAGCAGGAGGCCATCTGCACCGCGCCCACGACAACGTGGCCGGGGTCCTTGACGAATTCCTGCCAGGCTTTCTCCGCCTCGACCGCATGATCGACGTGGCAAATCGAATGGGTGTGTCCCTTCGGCCCCAGCCCTTCGACTTCCTCGAAAGCCAGCTTGGGGCCGGTGGCGATGACCAGAAAGTCGTAGTCGATGCTGCGGCCATCGTCGAGTTCGACCTGGTTCCTGTCCGGATGCACCCGCTTGGCGCCGACGGGAATGAAGTCGATGCCCTTCTTCGCCAGCAGCGGAGCGATTTCCACTTCGATCGCGTCGCGCTTGCGCCAGTCGACCGCGACCCAGGGATTCGACGGCGTGAAGTGGTGCATCGGATTGTTCGATATCACCGTCAGCTTGTCGCCGGGACGCAGCATTTCACGCATTTCATAGGCTGCGGGCATGCCGCCGATGCCGGCGCCGAGAATTACGATGTGGGCCATGATGTCTCCTCCTGAATTCGGTTATAAGTGAACAGGAGAGTATCAGACCACAAGGCCGTAACGGTCATTACTCCAGCAATTGCAGCCATGACTGAAATTGATCAGGATCAGCGCGCAGCCGGCGTCTTCAGGTCGATCCCGGTTTTCAGCGGCACCAGACTCACCCGCTCGCCGGAATTGATGCCGGCCAGCACTTCGAGTTGGCCGCCGGACACGGCCTCGCCCACGCGCACCTGACGCAGGCGGGCGCCGCCCCTGTCGTCCAGCACATACACGGCGGTCACCTCGCCGCGGCGCAAGACTGCCGCGGGTGGCACGGTCAACCTCTGCGCCTGGCCGACCGCAAAGTGGGCACGGGCGGACATGCCGGGCACCACGCCTTCGATGTTGTCCGGCAGGTAAAGACGCGCCGTCGCGGTATGGCTGCGCGCATCGACCGTGGGCAGTATTTCCACACGCAACGCATCGACCCACGTGCCGGTTTCAGGAAACTCGATCCGGGCGCGGCCAGTCTTCTTCAGTTCAGCGAGTTTGTATTGGGGCAGGCTGGCGATCACGCGCAGCCCCTTCGGGTCGAACACGGTGACCAGCGGCCTGCCCAGCGCGGCCATCTCGCCCAGTTCGACATGTCGTTGCGCCACGATGCCGGTGATCGGTGCCGTCACCGTGCCATGGGACACGCCGGCCCCCGAGGCGGCGGCCGCACCTTGTGCCGCCTTCCACGCGGCAGCCGCCTGATCGAGCGCGGCCTGGCTGACAAACTTCTGGGCATGAAGATTCTTTGTGCGCTCATAGGCTGCGCTGGCCTGCGCCAAGCTGGCCCGGGCGCTGGCATCCGAGCCGGCAGCCTCGCGCGCATCGAGGCGCATCAGGAGCTCACCCTGCTTCACGCGCTGTCCGGCATCGACGCGAACTTCGAGCACGCGACCGGCGATCTGCGCCGCCACCGTAGCCTGACGCACCGCTTCGACCGTGGCCTCGACCGGAAAGCCGAGATCGACTTCGCGCAATTGCACCACGACGCTGGTCGGCGCCGCTTCGGCAGCAAAAGAAGAACTGCTCGCCGGCAGAAAGCCGGCGAGCAGAAAACCAAGGGCGGTCAAAAGGAGGAGAGAGCCCTTGGGGAGGAGACGGATAGGTTTCATCATCAATATCAGTATATGCTTATATTCAAAAAAATCAAGTAGCGCTCGCAAATCTCTGCGCCGTGCATGGAATCCTACGCCACGCCAAGTCTCGGCACACATTCATTGATACGAAACGATTTTTACCTCGACCGTCGCGTCCGAACATTGCGCTGGGAGGCATCAAGAACGAAAGTCCGAATTGATTCCAATCAAGGACACCAAGCCGATTGTCGAGCACCCTCCGCCGTCTCAAAAAAATAGTTTATTTACATATAAACAAATCTAGGGGGAGTTATGGAAATAATCAAACATGCAGGCTGGCGCAGGGCCGGGCTTGTCGTTGCACTGATGCTGCCGCTGGGCGTCGCCAATGTCGGCGCCCAGGATCGCGCCAAGCCGGGCGTGACGGAGGCCGAAATGAAGTACCAGGCCGGCGATTCGCCGATGGGCAAGGTGGAAATGCACCAGAACGTCAATCCCAAGGCCCCCACCATGACCAAGGCGGAGTTCGAAAAGGCCAAGGAAATCTATTTCCAGCGCTGCGCCGGCTGTCACGGCGTGCTGCGCAAGGGCGCCACCGGTAAACCGCTGACTACGGACAAGACCCTGGCGTCCGGCACTGAATACCTCAAGGTCTTCATCAAATATGGTTCGCCTGCGGGCATGCCCAACTGGGGTACTTCGGGCGAACTGACCGACCCTGAAGTCGACCTGATGGCGCGCTACGTTCAGCAGGAACCGCCGACGCCGCCCGAATGGGGCATGAAGGAAATGCTGGCTTCGCAAAAGGTCATGGTGCCGCCGAGCCAGCGCCCGACCAAAAAGATGAATAATCTGGACCTCGCGAACCTGTTCTCCGTCACCCTGCGTGACGCAGGCGAGATCGCCCTGATCGACGGCGACAGCAAGAAGATCATCAAGATCCTCAAAACGGGCTATGCGGTGCACATCTCGCGCATGTCGAAATCGGGCCGCTATCTCTACGTGATCGGTCGCGATGCCCGCATCAACCTGATCGACTTGTGGATGCCGGAGCCGACCAACGTCGCCGAAATCAAGGTCGGCCTCGAAGCACGCTCGGTGGAAACCTCGAAGTACAAGGGTTACGAGGACAGGTACGCGATCGCCGGCACCTACTGGCCGCCTCAGTTCGTGATCATGGAAGGCGACACGCTGAAGCCGCTAAAGATCGAATCGACCCGCGGCATGACCGTCGATACGCAGGAATACCATCCGGAACCGCGCGTTGCCGCGATCGTCGGCTCGCACTACAACCCGGAGTTCATCGTCAACGCCAAGGAAACCGGCAAGATCCTGGTGGTCAACTACAAGGACCTGAACAACCTCAAGATCACCAGCATCAACGCCGCCCGCTTCCTGCATGACGGCGGTTTCGATTCCACCGGTCGCTACTTCATGGTCGCAGCCAACGCCTCGAACAAGATCGGCGTGGTCGACACCAAGGAGGACAAACTGACCGCGTTGATCGATGTGGGCAAGATTCCGCATCCGGGTCGCGGCGCCAACTTCGTCCATCCGAAGTTCGGTCCGGTCTGGGCCACCAGCCATCTCGGCGACGAGACGATCAGCCTGATCGGCACCGATCCGAAGAAGCACAAGGATCAGGCGTGGCGTGTGGTGCAGTCCATCAACGCCCAGGGCGGCGGCTCGCTGTTCATCAAGACTCATCCGAAGTCGAAGAACCTGTGGGTCGATACGCCGCTCAATCCGGAAGCCAAGGTCAGCCAATCGATTGCCGTGTTCGACATCAACAACCTCGACAAGGGCTTTGAAGTGCTGCCGATCGGTGACTGGGCCGGCATCAAGGACGACGGCGCGCGGCGCATCGTTCAGCCCGAGTACAACAAGGCCGGCGATGAAGTCTGGTTCTCGGTCTGGAGCGCCAAGGACAAGATCTCCGCACTGGTCATCGTCGACGACAAGACGCGCAAGCTGAAGGCAGTGATCAAGGATCCCAAACTGATCACGCCGACCGGCAAGTTCAACGTGCATAACACCCAGTACGACGTGTATTGAGTCGTTCCACCTGCTGCAAATAAAACGGGGGCCTTCTGGCCCCCGTTTTATTTGCAGTACTCGCGGCGAACTACTCGCCGGGCTGCGCCTTCAGCGCATAGTCTGCCATCGCCACCAGCACCGATTCCGCTTCGCCCACCGGAGCCGCAAGGGCGATCACCAGTCCGGCATGGCGATCCATCGCGTTGGCCGCCATCTGCGGCAGGTCCTTCTTGACATGGCTGCCGGCCGCCATGAAGATCGGCACCACGACGATTTCCGTCGCGCCTTGGTGCACCAGGCAATCCACACCCTCGTCGAATGTCGGTCGCATCAGTTCGAGAAAGCCCGGCTCGACCAGCACTCCCGGTTCGCGCGCAAGGATGGCATCGCGGATGCGATGAAAAGGCTGCGCCCATTCGGGGTTGCGCGCACCGTGGCCGAACAGAAGTATTCCCCTCACTTTTTCTCCATCTTCCAGACATTGCGGCAACCGGTTTCCCGGACGAACAGCGTCGCGATCCAGCCGGCAACGGCTGCCGCCGTCAATAGCATCAGGCCGTTGCGCCAGTCGCCGGCGGAATAGATGCGCACCCCGGCCTCCATTCTGCCATCCCAGGTGCGCTCCATGAGCCAGCCAACCGTCGGTTGCAGGATCGCCGGGCCGAGAAAGATGCCGACGTTCACCACGCTGGTGGCCATGCCCGAGAGCTGCGGCGGATTGACTTCCTTGGCACTGGCCCAGGATAGCGTGAAGCCTGCCGTGGCCAGACCCATCATGGCGCATAGCCCATAGGTCGCCACCAGCGGCAGGGCGCCGTCAGCGCGCCAGGTCGCCCACCACAACCAGACGCACCAGCCGAGCACATGCAGGCCGGAAACTGCCAGCGCCACCGATTTGCGCCGCCCCAATGCGTCCGAAACGCGGCCCCACAGGGCCGAGCCGATGGCAAAGCCGAGGAAGTAAATGCTCACATGATTGGATGCGACGCCGCGCGACATGGCGTGCATCTGGGTCAGGTAGGGCACGGCCCAGAGTCCGGCGAAGGTGAAGAAAGCACCGGAAAGTCCGGCATTGGCAAAAAAGCCGGGCCAGGTGGCGCGGTTCTTCAGCACCGAGACGAGGCCGGAAAGCCAGGCCGTGCGATCGACCTTGCCCGCCGGGGTTTCGATCACCCAGGCACGACTGGCGAAGGCCAATGCGAAGGACAACAATCCGACCACGACGAAGACCTGGCGCCAGCCGGCAGCCTGGGTCGCCCAGGCCAGCGGCGCGCCGGCGAGGATCGAACCGAGATTGCCGATCAGCATGCACAGGCCGGTCAGGGTGGCGAAGCGGCGTTCGTCAAACCCGATCGCCAGCAGTTTCAGCATGGCGATGAAGGTCACGGAAACGCCGAGACCGACCAGCGTGCGCCCGACAAAGGCGAGTTCGAAGCTTGGCGCAAGGCCGAACAGGATCGCCCCGACGCCCGCCACCAGGCCGCCCCAGAACAGGATGCGACGCGGCCCCAGGGTATCGGCGAGAACCCCGGTGGGGATTTGCATCAGCGTATAGACGTAGAAGTAGGTCGCCGCCAGCGTCCCGAGTTGCGCGCCACCGATGGCGAAGCTGACCTGGAGATCTCCCGAAATCGCCGCCGGCGCCACGCGGTGGAAGAAGGACAGCAGGTAGGCGGCAATCGCCACGCCGAGGCCGAGCATCACGGCCGGCCGGGTGGCAGCGGGGTTCATGTCAGGACTTCGGGATTGAGCAGGTTGGGCGGCCGCTGGCCGGAAAGGGCGGCGATCAGGTTGTCGGCCGCGGTCATCGCCATCGCCATGCGCGTGGCGCGTGAACTGGAGCCGATGTGCGGCGTCAGCGCGACGTTGTCGAGTTCGAGGAATCCGGGATTGAACTTCGGTTCGCCCTCGAATACATCGAGACCGGCACCCGCAAGTCGGCGCTGGCGCAACGCCGATATCAGCGCTTCGTCATCGACGATGCCGCCGCGCGCCACGTTGATCAGGTGCGCCGTGGGTTTCATCAGCGCCAGCTCGGCGGCGCCGATGGTGTGATGGCTTTCGGGCGAATACGGCAGCAGCAACACCAGGAAATCGGATTCGCGCAACAGCGTCTCCTTGTCCACCCAAGTCGCGCGGCATTCGGCTTCGCGCTCTGCGGGCAGCGGGGTGCGCTTGTGATAGATCACTTTCATGTCGAAGCCCAGCGCACGCCGCGCCACCGTCTGCCCGATGCGCCCCATGCCGAGGATGCCGAGCGTGGCGTGATGTACGTCCGTGCCCAGCCACTGGATGAACTGCCAGCCTTTCCACTCGCCTTTGCGCAACCAGCGTTCGGCAGCCGGCAACCGCCGCGCCGTCGCCATCAGCAACGCCCAGGTCAGGTCGGCCGTGGTGTCGTCGAGCACGCCGGGCGTGTTGGTCGCCATCACGCCGGCTCGGGTGCAGGCGGCCAGATCGATGTTGTTGTAGCCGACGGCAAAGTTGCACACCGCCTTCAGCGCAGGCGCGGCGGCGATGACCTCGGCCGTCACCGGATCGGTGGCCGCCGTCAGCGCCCCGGCTTTGTCGGCCAGTCGCGCCTTGAGGCCCTCGACACCGAGGATGACATCGGCCTGGTTGTCGTCGACCTCGAAATGCTCTGCCAGACGCGCGAGCACCTCCGGAAATACCTCGCGGCTGACCAATACCCTGGGTTTCATGGTGTCTTCACTTTGTTCATTCCCGTTCGGCCGGCCAACGCCGGGAGTCCATCGCTACCTTACCAGCGTCACCGGCACGTCGGTGTGCTGCAGCACACCCCTGGCGACCGAACCGAGGACCAGATCGGCGACCGCGGACCGGCCGTGGGTGCACATCAGTATCTGGCCGATGCCGTGCTCACGCGCAAAATGCGCAATGGTCTCGGCCGCCAGCTCGCCGATCACGACGTGGTGCTGGCATGGCACGCCGGCGCTATCGAGTCGCGCGCGCGCCTCCGCCAGTTCCTTGAGTCCTTCATCGTGGTAATAGCCCTTGATGTCCTCGGCCGAAACGAACTGCGACACATCCTTGTGCAAGACATGCTGGACATTGAGCAGATGGATCTCCGGCTCGTCTTTGTACCAGCCGCGCATGGTCAGCAATCGATCGACAGCGCGCAGCGATGCATCGGAGCCATCGACGGGCAGCAGCAGTTTATGCATGGTTGTATCCCCCACGGTGGATTCTCCGGGTGCGCCTTCGATTTCGACCAGCGGCCGCTCCTCCCTGACTTCGGCACGTGCCGCAAGCAGTTTGCCGACGCCGACGACGAATAACGCTCCCGCTGCCGGCAGCACGGTATGCAGCCAGGCCGCATTCGCATGGATCCATCCGGCCACCAGCGGATCGGCCACCGCCATCTCGCCCGCAACGTAGCCGAGCAGGGCCGCGCCAAGGGTAATGATGATCGGATAGCGCTCCATGATCTTGAGCAGGAAGGTACTGGTGAAGACGACCAGGGGAATGCTCAGTGCGAGGCCGAAGACAAGCAGCAGCAGACTCCCCTTGGCGACGGCGGCAATGGCGATGATGTTGTCCACGCTCATCACCACATCGGCAATCAGGATGGTGCGGATGGCCGCGCCCATGCTGCCGATTGCCATGCCCTCGCCCGAGCTCTCCTCCTCGGGCAACAGCAACTGCACGGCGATCCACAGCAGCAGCACAGAGCCGATCAGCTTGAGCGCCGGCAGCTTGAGCAGCGTCACGGCGACCACGGTCAGGGATACGCGCATCGCCACCGCGGCGAAGGTGCCCCAGAAGATGGCCCGCCTCTGCTGGTGCGGCGGCAGCGAGCGCGTCGCCAGCGCGATGACCACCGCATTGTCGCCCGACAGCACGATGTCGGCGCCGATGATCTGCAGCAGGGCCAGCCAGAAGGCTGGCGTTCCGAACTCAATCACGCCGCAGTGACCCCGCTTGCCGTCCTACTAGCCGCCTCACTTGTACAGTACCTCCGGCAGCCACATGCCGATGCCCGGAAACTGATAGAGCAGGATCAGCGCTATCACCTGGATGACCATGAACGGCATCATCCCGAGGAAGATCTGGTTCAGCGTCACATGCGGCGGCGAGACGCCCTTCAGGTAGAAGGCCGCCATCGCCACCGGCGGCGAAAGGAAGGCCGTCTGCAGGTTGAGCGCAACCAGCAGGCCGAAGAACAAGGGATCGATGTTGAAGTGCGGCAGCAGCGGAATGAAGATCGGCATGAAGATGACGATGATCTCGGTCCACTCCAGCGGCCATCCCAGGAGAAAGATGATGACTTGGGCCAGGACCATGAACTGCGTCGGCGTCATGTCCAGCGACAACACCCACTGGTTGATGACTTCCTGCCCGCCGAGCAGGGCGAACGCCGCCGAAAAGATCGACGAACCGACGAACAGCCAGCACACCATGGCGCTGGTCTTGGCGGTGAGGAACACCGATTCCCGGACCACGCCGATGTTGAGCCGCCCGTAGGCCGCCGCCAGCAGCAAGCCGCCCATCGAGCCCATCGCGGCCGCCTCGGTCGGCGTCGCCAGCCCGAAGACGATGGTGCCCAGTACCGCCAGAATCAGCATCGCCAGGGGGAAAAAAGACCCCAGCAGCATCTTGAAGATTTCCAGTCGGGCGAAGGTGAAAATGGCATAGAAAGCCACCAGAGACGCGATGCCAATGCCGAACGTGATCCAGTAGCCCAAAGGAGCGGGCAGGCGCTCTGCGGGTGCGTCGGCCGGCGCAGCATCTGCTGCCATGACCGCAGGCGCCTCAGCTGGTTTCGCCGGGGCTGCCGCCGGCGCTGGCGTCTTTTCCGCCTCAGTTGCCGGTGGTTCCTTGAGCCCTTCGGCGGGGGGTTCCTTGAGCCCGCCCTCCTCCTCCGGCTCCTTCAAGTCGCCACCCTCGGACGTGGCTTCCTCGCCGGCAAACCCGGTACCCATTTCGACAACGTCGGCCGAGACTGCCGGGGGAGGCGTGGTAACCAGGCGATAGGTCCAGCCCATTGCCGCAGTGAACACCAGCGCCGGCAACAGGGCTATGAACAACTGCTTCGCCAGAACGCGCCGCGGCGCATCGGGATTGAGATTGCCCTTGATCGCAACGATCAGGCCCTTTATGACGTTGCTGCTGAAAGTCCGGCTGATATCTTCGGCATATTTCGGCAGCACTACAATCTGGTCTTCCTCGGACAGCGGCGGCGCCAGGCTGGGTTTCAGCTTTGCCACGATGACGATGTAGCCGACATACAGTGTCGCCAGCATGATGCCGGGGAAAAAGGCGCCCGCGTACAGTTTCACTACCGATACGCCGGCCGTGGCGCCATACACGATCAGCAATACAGAGGGCGGAATCAGGATCCCCAGGCAGCCGCCGGCGGTGATCGCGCCGGCCGCAAGCCTGACGTGGTAACCGGCCTTGAGCATGGCCGGCAGGGCCAGCAGACCCATCAGGGTCACCACGGCGCCGACGATACCGGTGGCGGTGGCGAACACCGCGCAGGTGACCACGGTCGCCACGGCCAGCGATCCCGGCACTCTGGCCATGGCCAGGTGCAGGCTCTTGAACAACTTTTCGATCAGGTTGGCACGTTCGACCAGGTAGCCCATGAAGACGAACAGCGGGATCGAGATCAGCACGTCGTTGGACATCACCGAGTAAGCCCGTTGCACCATCAGGTCGAGCGTCTGCTGTACCGCGAGATCCGGTGCCCGGCTGCGGAAGGCAAACCAGGCGAACATCATGCCCATGCCCATCAGGGTGAACGCGGTGGGGAACCCCAGCATGATGGCGACGACGATCAATGCCAGCATCAGGAGCCCCAGATGGCCGTTGGTCATCTGCGAGGGCGCCGGCATCAGGACGAACACGGCGATGACGACTGCGGCCAGGATTGCGAGGCCAAACCAGATTTCTTTTTTCACTTCTCGGCCCCTTCCTGGGCAATAACGATCGCATCGAGCTCGGCGATGTCCGAATCCTTGACATGCACCATTTCCTTCAACTTGTCGACGTCGACTTCCTCCACATCCTCCTCACGCGAGGGCCACTCGCCCGTTTGCAGGCAAACGATGCAGCGCATGATCTCCACGATGCCTTGTATCAGCAGCATGGCGCCCGCCAGCGGGATGATGGTCTTGAACGGATAGACCGGCGGGCCATCGGAAGTGATGTTCGAAATTTCCTTGATGGCCCATGACTCCGCAGCATAGGTGTAACCGGCCCAGGCGAGCGCAACAACGCCGGGGATGAAAAACAGGATGTAGAGGGCGAGATCGAGCCCGGCCTGCAGGCGGGGCGGAAAAAAGCCGTAGAGCACGTCGCCGCGCACGTGGCCGTTCTTGGACAGGGTGTAGGCGCCCGCCATCATGAACATGGTGCCGTACATCATGATCATGGCATCGAAGGCCCAGGGATGCGGATGATCGAGAACATACCGCGAGAACACTTCCCAGGTGATCATGAGAGTCAGCACCAGGATGAGCCAGGAAAAGGCGTGCCCGACCTTGGTGCTTACCTTGTCGACGAAAAGAAATAGCTTCTGCATATTTTGGCCTGCTCAAAAAAATCAACCATCCGGACTATGCCCGGATGGCTGATGATCGGTGCGAAAACTTCTCAAGCCTTCTTCTTTGGGGCGGCCTTCTTGGCTCCGAAGAAATGGTTCATGGCCATGCGCCGGCTGATGATGACGTCCTGGTCCCATTTCACCGCGCGCTCGGCGAACGATCTTTGCGATGCGACGATTTCCTTGAACAGCGGATTTTCTGCCGACTTCTTGGCGACGATCGCATCCCACAAGGTGAGTTGCTCCTGCAGCAACGAGTCCGGAGTCTTGTAGAACTTGACCTTGTCCTTGGTCTGGAGCTCGATGTAGTCCTTGGAATAACGATCAATGGCTTTCCAGGACATGTCGGCGGACGCGGCTTCGACGGCGCCGGAGATGATGGCCTTCATTTTTGCCGGCAGCGCGTCGTACTTCGGCTTGTTGAACATGATCTCGAAGGTCTCGGCGCTCTGGTGGTAGCTCTGCAGCATGCATACCTTGGACACGTCGGGGAAACCGAGCAGGCGGTCGGATGAGGCGTTGTTGAACTCGGCTCCATCGAGCAGGCCGCGGTCCATGGCCGGCACGATCTCGCCGCCGGGCAGCGCATTCACCGCGGCGCCCATCGCCGTAAACAGATCGATCGCCAAGCCGTTGGTGCGGAACTTGAGGCCCTTGAAATCCGCTGCCTTGGTAATCGGCTTCTTGAACCAGCCCAGCGGCTGCGTCGCCATCGGACCGTAGAGGAAGGACTGCACCGTGGTGATGCCGATGGACGCGTAAAGCTTGGCCAGCAGCTCCGCGCCGCCGCCATACTTGTGCCACGACAGCAGCATGTTGGCGTCCATGCCGAATGCCGGACCGGAGTTCCACAGGGCAAGTGCGTTCTGCTTGCCGTAGTGGTAGCCAAGGACGCCGTGACCGCCGTCGAGAGTGCCCTTCGACACCGCTTCCAGCAGACCGAAGGCAGGAACCACCGCACCAGCCGGCAGAACCTCGATCTTGAGGTCGCCACCGGTCATGTCATTGACCTTCTTGGCGAAATCAAGCGCGTATTCGTGAAAGATGTCCTTGGCCGGCCAGGTGCTCTGCCAGCGCATGCTGATCGGTCCGGCTTGCGCCTTGGCGATCATCGGGAAACCCGCGGCGACGGCACCCACAGTGCCGGTGGCGGCAGCAGCGAGGAACTTGCGGCGGGACGGTTTCTGCTCGGGTTGCTTGGTGTCGGACATAGTCTCCTCCTGAGAACAAATGTGAGTTTGCGGCCGCCTTGGCAATTGCAGTGGCGACCTGCGGTTTTGGTTACGGATGTTATTGAGCACTCGAAAGACGGGACCACTTTACCAGAAAGAGAATTTGTCTGACAATAGGACAACAACTAAAAAGGCATCCATGTCAGTCACTCATCCCCAAGCGGCCGAAACCGGCACGGAACTGAGCAGCGAGTTGAGCCGCATCGCGCGGCCGTTGCGCCTTTCTGAAGAGGTGTGGGGGGATTTGCAACGCCGTGTCGCGCGCGGCGAACTGAAGCCAGGCGATCGCCTGCCAACGGAAAAAGCACTGGGTGAGGCTTTCGGGGTCAGCCGCGCCGTGGTGCGTGAAGCAATCGCCCG
The DNA here is from genome assembly GCA_006218025.1 of Rhodocyclaceae bacterium. Taxonomy (GTDB): domain Bacteria; phylum Pseudomonadota; class Gammaproteobacteria; order Burkholderiales; family Rhodocyclaceae; genus Sulfuritalea. The sequence continues at coordinate 21,980 of VBWA01000030.1, forward strand.
CCTCAAGGCGGATGGCCTGATCGAAACCCGCCAGGGTTCTGGCGCGTTCGTCGTCGAGGCACCGAAAACCATCAACCTGCGCTTCTGGAAGGGCGTCGGCTCGGACTTGGACGAGCTGCGCGACATCTTTGAACTGCGCGTCATGGTCGAGGGCGCCGTGGCCGAACTCGCGGCTCAACGCCGCAGCAAGAAAGATCTCAAGGCCATGGCACAGCACCTGCAGGAGATGGATGACGCGATGGCAGGCGGCGTCGACGGGACCGAAGCGGACGACAATTTCCATATAGCGATGGCCGTGGCCACGCACAATGCCTACGTCAGCCGGCTGGTCGAATTCCTCGGCCGGCACTTTTCCGATTCGCGCAAGCTGTCCTGGCATGGGACACATCGCGAGCTTGCCCACCCCCAGGAAGCCCAGCGCGAACACCGCGCCCTGTTTGCAGCCATCTCCCTGGGCGATGCGGAAGCCGCGCGTCGTTGCGCGCTCGACCATCTGCGCGGCGCCGCCGGGCGCTTTGGCATCAAGCTGGCTCTCGATCTCGACCGGGGCAGCGCGGCCGGTTAAAAGACTTTTATCGCGATGGCCCCCGCGCATACGGCAACGATCGATACGTACCTGATTCGGCTGATCGGCTCCTTGAGCAAAGTGGCCGCAATGATCGCCGCAAAAACCACCGACGTCTCCCGCAGTGCCGCGACCAGCGCGATCGGCGCGCGTGTCATGGCCCAAAGCGCCAGTGCATAAGATGCCAGGGTGCAGGCGCCCCCGAGCAAGCCCATGCGCCAGCCCAGCCGGATACGCTGCAGAACTGCCCGACCCTGCCCTGCCGCCGCAATGGCCAGCAACAGCGGGGCGGTCAACAGGAACATCCAGCCCGTGTAGCTGAATGCATGCCCGGAAAGTCGCGCCCCCTGGCCATCCACCAGCGTGTAGACAACGATGACACCGGCGTTGATCAGGGCGAACAGGGCCGGGGCGGGGCGAAATGTCCCGGTACGCAAGGAGTCGCCGGCGAGGACAAGCACGCCGCAGGAAATAAGAAGAACGCCTGCCCATCCGCCCGGCGACGGCGATTCATTGATCAGCAGCACCCCGAAAACCGCGGTCAGCGCAGGCGCGGAGCCTCGCATCAGCGGGTACACGAAACTCAGCTCTCCGCTTCGGTAGGACACCGCGACGAGGACGAAATAGGCAACGTGTATCACTACGGATGCCGCCAGATACGGCCAGCTCTCGACGGCCGGCACGGGAAGCAGCGGCAACAGCAACGCTGTCCAGATTCCCGCACCGAGAACGATCAGGACGGTATCGTGGAATTTACTGGAGGACGCACGGACAAGCGCATTCCATGCCGCATGCAGTGCGGCACCAAACAACACGATTGCCATGACGTCGAGTGACAAGGCTTGCCTCTTAGCGTGAAACAACTCGTTCGGAGCGACGGGTGATAGCCGAGCGAAGCGAGCAAATCAGTAGCCTCCCCGTGAGGGGACGGGAGGGGCGGGCCTTCAATTTGCCTTTCGCGTGTCCCATCTTCCGTGGCTGGTACTCGGTGCCATGAGCGTTAGGTATGCTGGCCGGGAGCGCGCAGCATACCCTGCAAGACGGGTGGGAAGTCCGCCGATAAGCCGGGTTCTGTCGTGGGCAACCATTCCTCTGGGACCGCCGTTGCCGACGGCCTCTAGCAGCCTACCCGGGAGCGACGCGAGCCACGCCAATACTCCCCTATTTGGCCTTGCCCCGAATGAGGTTTGCCATGCCGTCCGTGTTACCACGTCCGCGGTGGGCTCTTACTCCACCATTTCACCCTTACCGGCCCTTGCTTTCCTTCATCGCAGCGAGCTGCTCTTCAGAAAAGGACTTTGCCGCCTTGCGGCGTCAAAGTCGGGCTTAGGCGGTATCTTTCTGTTGCACTGTCTGTCGCCTTGGGTCTTTCGACTTATAGCGCCCGGCCGTTAGCCGGCATTCCGCTCTATGGGGCCCGGACTTTCCTCCAACCACTTTCGTGATCAGCGGTTGCCTGGCGAACTTCCCGAGCGCATTGTACGCGCCGGGCGGAACTGGCGCCTGTCGTCGTAGTAGTCCGCCCGCACGTTGTCCGCCGTTGCGCCGGGAATGCCGAGCAGGGGCAAGGGCTGCCAATCGCGCGGCGAGAAACTGCAGGTGTCGAACAGCACGGCCAGGCGCGCATCGAGGGCGGCCAGCGCCGCCCCGTCCGGAAGCTGCAGCCATGCGTCATCGACCTCGACGAACAGGGCCTTGCCGCACAATCCGACGAAGGGCGCGGCAAGGGCATCATGACTCGCATGGCCGAAGACGAGGAAGCGCGTGGTGCACAGCAACTCTTCGCGCCGCGCCACAAAAACCTCGCGCCAGCGATGCGCGCACAAGGCCGACCACAGTTCGGGGCAGGACCCGGCCACCACCACGCCGCATTCGTCGAACTGGGTCAAGGCGTCGCGCAAGGGACCGCGTGCTGTGCTGGCATGCGCCCTTGCCTCGCGCAACGCAGCCACATGGCGCCGGTTGAGCGTCGCCTTGGTCAGCGGAAAGGCGAGCCAGATCAGCGCATTGAACAGGTCATGCCGATTGTCGGGTCGCGTCGCGATTTCGCCTGTGAGAAAGGCCCGCTCTTCGTAGCCCTCGGCACCGGCAGGCGGCGCGACAAAGCGCAAGGCCGCTCCATTGCCCGTGACCAGCCCGCATTCACGGGCAATGGCATTCAGTCGGGATATTTCGGGTGTGCCTGCGGAAAGCCAGGGGCGCAGAAAGGCCGACAGCGGATGGAATTCCTCTACGGCCTGAGTCACGGCCCGACGGAGGGGATCAGGCCAGACGCCAGGCGACAGACTCGCCGGCACGCAAAGGCACGAGCCTTTCACCGGCAAGGTAGTCGAGGCTCGCAGGAACGGTCACCGCGTCTCGCCGCAGGGTGATCTTTTCCGTATTGCGCGGCAGGCCGTAGTAGTCGGCGCCATGAAAACTGGCGAAGGCTTCCAGCTTGTCCCGCGCGCCGGCCGCCTCGAAGGCTTCGACGTACAACTCGATGCCGGCATGCGCGGTGTAGCAACCGGCGCAGCCGCAGGCCGCCTCCTTGGCACTTTGCGCATGCGGCGCGGAATCGGTGCCGAGGAAGAATTTCGGATTGCCCGAAACCGCCGCGGCAAGAAGCGACTGCCGATGGCTCTCGCGCTTCAGCACCGGCAGGCAGTAATGGTGCGGACGAATGCCGCCGGCGAACATCGCATTGCGATTGAGCAGCAGATGATGTGCCGTCAGCGTGCCCGCCACATTCGCGCCGCTGTCCTTGACGAATTCGATGCCGTTGCGGGTCGTGACGTGTTCGAGCACCACTTTCAGCGCCGGGTAATCGCGCAGCAGCGGTATCAGCACGCGGTCGATGAATACCGCCTCGCGATCGAAGACATCCACGGCCGGATCGGTGACTTCGCCATGCACCAGCAGCGGCACGCCGAGCTTTTCCATGCGCGCCAAGGTCGCAGCACATTTCTTGAGGTCGCTGACCCCGGCATCGGAATTGGTGGTCGCGCCGGCCGGATAGAGCTTGATCGCGTGCACGAAACCGCTGGCCTTGACGGCATCGATCTCGGCCGCCGGCATGTTGTTGGTGAGATACAGCGTCATCAGCGGTGTGAAATTCATCCCCGCCGGCAGCGCGGCCAGGATGCGTTCGCGGTAGGCCGCAGCCAGCGCCACGGTGGTCACCGGCGGCTTCAAATTGGGCATCACGATGGCGCGCGCAAAGCGCCGCGCGGTGTCGGGCAGAACAGCGGCGAGCGCCTCGCCGTCGCGCAGATGCAAATGCCAGTCGTCGGGGCGGGTAAGGGTAAGAGTCTGCATGGCAGGAATTATACGGGGGCCGTGCTCAGGCGTCCTTGAGCTGCAGCGCCCGCGCATACAAGGCGTTCTTCGGCTGGCCGGTGATTTCCGCCGCCAGCTTGGCCGCCTGCTTGACCGGCAACTCACTCAGAAGCGCTGCCAGCACGCGCTCGGTCTCGGCATCCATACCTTCGCGCGGCGGTGGCGCCGAAACCACCAGCACGAACTCGCCGCGCTGGTGATTGGCATCGGCCGCCAGCCACGCCGGCGCGGCCGCCAGCGGCATGCGTTCGATCTGCTCGAACATCTTGGTCAGCTCGCGGGCGATGACGATTTCGCGTTGCGGCTCCAGCAGTTCGACCAGGTCGACAACCGTTTCCATCACCCGGTGCGGCGCTTCGTAGAACACCAGTGCCGCATCGACGGGCGCGAGTTCCGCGATCGCCGTCTTGCGAGCGCCGACTTTTGCGGGCAGGAAGCCGACGAACAGGAAGCGCTGGTCCACCAGGCCGCTGGCCGACATCGCCGCAATCGCCGCGCTCGGCCCCGGCAACGGAATGACCCGGAAGCCTGCCGCGCGTACCGCCGCAACCGTACGTGCGCCGGGATCGGAGACGCCCGGCGTGCCGGCATCCGACACCAGCGCGACGCACCTGCCCTCGCCCAGCAGCCGGATCAGCTTTTCCGCGGCCTCGTTCTCGTTGTGCTGGTGCAAGGCGAGAGTGGGCACCTTGATGCCGTGATGATCGAGCAGGTGGCGCACGTGACGGGTGTCCTCGCAGGCGACCAGATCGACGCTGCGCAGGGTTTCCAGCGCACGCAGCGTGATGTCGCCGAGATTCCCGATCGGCGTGGCGACGACATACAATGCATTTTCCATGTCCGTCATTCTAGAGCGCCCAGCCATCCGATGAGCACCAGGCAAGCCAAAGGTGCGGCGGCCGAGCAATTAGCGGCGGATTATCTGCAACGCAAGGGACTCGCCGTGATCGAACGCAACTTCCGGGCGAAGGGCGGCGAAATCGACCTGGTCTGCCGCGATGCCAAGACCACGGTGTTCGTCGAAGTGCGCATGCGCAGCCGCAGCGACTTCGGCGGTGCGGCGGCCAGCATTACCGCAGCCAAACAGGCCCGCCTGATTCTCGCCGCACGGCACTGGCTGCTGCGCCATGGCGAAACACCTTGCCGCTTCGACTGCATGCTGTTCGACAGCCTCGACCCCGACAAGATTGAATGGCTGCGCAATGCGTTCAGCGCTGACTAAATTGCTCCTGGGGCTCGCCCTCGGTCTCGCCATCAGCCTGTCGGCGTTGGCCGGCGACGTCCGCATCCTGGTACAGAGCTCGCCCCTGGCCGGCTTTCGCTACTATGCGGGCGAGGCCCTGTGGCAGGACATGCGCCAAGGCGACCGCCTGACGCTGGTGCGCGAAGCCGACAACCCGCACGACGCCAACGCGGTGCGCATCGAGTGGCGCGGACAGAAGCTCGGCTACCTGCCGCGCGCCGAAAATCGAGCCGTCGCCACCGCCATCGACAGCGGCGACGCCGTGGATGCGCGCATCGCCAAATTGCGCCAGCACCGGAACCCCTGGCAGCGGGTGCTGATCGAAGTATTTGTTGTACTCTAGGCGCCCTATTCCGGCCTCAGCCGGCTGTTAAGGCCGGCTATCCTCAGCCGGTTGCATCCATCCACGAAGCAAAGACCCGATCCATGTCACTCGCCGACCGCATTCAGCAACAATTCAAGGACAGCGCCGCGACCAAGCTTGCGTCGCTGGCCGCCATGGCCACCCCGATCGAAGCCGCCTCGCGGCGCATGGTCCACAGCCTCGCGGCCGGCGGCAAGGTGATGGCCTGCGGCAACGGCGGCTCGGCCGCCGATTCGCAGCACTTCGCCGCCGAACTGCTCAACCGCTTCGAGAAGGAACGCCCGCCGCTGGCGGCGATTGCGCTGACCACCGATACCTCGACCCTGACCTCGATCGCCAACGACTACCGCTACGAGGATGTCTTCGCCAAGCAGGTACAGGCGCTGGGCAAATCCGGCGACGTGCTGCTGGCCATCTCGACCTCGGGCAATTCGCCCAATGTGATCGAGGCCATCCACGCCGCCCATGCCCGCGGCGTAGTGGTCGTGGCGCTCACCGGCAAAAACGGCGGCAAGATCGCCGCGCTGCTTGGGCCCGACGACATCCACCTGTGCGTGCCGGCCGAACGCACCGCACGAATTCAGGAAGTACATCTGCTTGCCATCCACTGCCTGTGCGACGGCATTGACGCCTTGATACTGGGAGAAACTCAATGAACATCCGAAATGCTATTGGCGCAAAAGTGCGCAACTTCGCAGTCCTGGCCCTCTGCGCCCCCGTTCTGGCCGGCTGTTTCGGCGCTGCCGCCGTCGGCGTCGGTGCCGGCGCATTGCTGCTGACGGACCGCCGCAATCCGGAAACCTATGCCTCCGACGAAGGCATGGAAATCCGCGCCCTCAACCGCATCGGCGAGAAATATGGCGACAAGGTGCATGTCAATGTGATCAGCTACAACCGCATGGTGCTGCTGACCGGCGAAGTGCCGACCGAGGCGATCAAGGCCGACGTCGAAAAGATCGCTGCCGGCGTGCCCAACGTCAAATCGATAAGCAACGAACTGGCCATCGCCGGGCCGTCCAGCTTCGGCGGACGCAGTAATGATTCCTACATCACGTCGAAGGTCAAGGCGCGCTTTGTCGATGCCGGCAAGTTCTCAGCCAACCACGTCAAGGTGGTGACCGAGGCAGGGGTGGTCTTCCTCCTCGGCTTGGTGACCCAGGCCGAGGCCAATGCCGCGGTGGAGATCGCCCGCACCACCGGCGGCGTGCAGAAGGTGGTGCGCGTCTTCGAAATCATCAGCCCGGAGCAGGCCCGCGCAATGGACAACACAACGACTCCGACACCGGCCGCCAAGTCGGCACCTGCCAAGTAGGAACGCCGCGCATGGGGCTTGCTCACGCGGGACCGCCCGCCTTCGAGGCCAAGGTCGCCGCGCCTGCCGATCTGGCCGAACGCATCGCCCTGCTGCCGCGACCTCTGGTATTCACCAACGGCTGCTTCGACATCCTGCACCGCGGCCATGTCACCTACCTGGCGCAGGCCCGCAGCCTCGGCGCATCCCTGATCGTCGCCGCCAACTCGGATGCTTCGGTCAGGCGCCTGGGCAAGGGCGACGACCGCCCGGTCAATCCGCTGGCCGACCGCATGGCACTGCTGGCCTCGCTTGAATGCGTTTCGCTGGTGACCTGGTTCGATGAGGACACGCCGCTCCAGCGCATCCTCGATTGCCGGCCCGACGTGCTGGTCAAGGGTGGCGACTGGCCGGTGGAAAAGATCGTTGGCCACAGCGAAGTGATCGCCTGGGGCGGTACGGTGCACTCGATCCCCTTCATTCACGAGCGCTCGACCACGGCACTGATGGAGAAGATTCGCCGGCTCTGAAAGCCGCCCGGGAAGTCGGCGCTGGCGGAACGGCGATTCAAGCCGTAGTTCGCCTGAGGATCATGTCGCGGACCAGGTCGATATGCCCGCGCAGGGTATAGAGAATGTCGGAAAAGGTCAGCGGCGTGCGAATGCGGCTGGCGTCCGCCTCGATGCGATCGAGCTTCTCGATCCACTCGGCACGGGTGTGCAGGCCCGGATTTTCGTTGATTTCATTTTCGAGAAACTTCAGTTCGCCGTAGCGCCGGTAGATGCGCGAGCGCACCCGCCAGCCATAGATCTGCGGCGCGAACTTGAATAGCGGGAACAGCACGGCGAGCAGCGGCACCAGCATCACCACCATGCGGTCGATCAGGGTGGCCGCCCAGAACGGCATATAGCGCTGCAGGAAAGGCTTGCCGGATTTGTAGTAGCGCTCGGCTTCCTTCGACTGCGGAAATTCGCTGTGCCCGGCACGCGGAAATTCACCGGGCTTCTGGAACACGCCCGGCTCGCCATGGACTTCGCTTGCCACCTGCATCAGCAGACCGATCAGGGCCGGATGCGTGTCTTCGCGCACCAGAAGGGTCGTCATCGGCGCCACAAGCTGGGTGTCGTGCGGCGGAATGTCCTGCGTCAGATCGATGGCCCCGCGCGGCAGCACCAGCCTTGCCAGATAGGGAAATCGTCGCGTGTAGGCCTCGGCATGCGCGAGGCTCATGAGATGCACGCCCGGCGTATAGAGCAGCGTCCATACCAGCCCGGACTGGGTCGGCCCGACGACGAACACTGCATCGATTTCGTTCTTCTGCAGGCGCTCGACCACACCCAGGCCACCGACCTCGGTCAGCTTCGTGTTCTTCGCATCGATGCCGTTGGCCGCCAGCAGTTCCATGGCCAGATGCTGCGTGCCGCTGCCTGCGCCGCCGACCGCCACGCGCTTGCCCTTGAGATCGAGAATCTTGTCGCCGCAACGCAGAGCCGCTTCGCGGCAGAAAATCCACAACGGTTCGTAATAAAAGTCGCCCAGGGAAACCAGTTCGTCCTTTTCGCCCGGACGCGCCGTGCCGCCCTGAATGAAGGCGGCATCGACCGCAACCTCCGGGTCGCGCAAGCGCTGCAGGTTCTCCATCGAACCGGCCGAGGGCTTCTCCATCAGCGTGATGCCGTAGCGCGCCAGCACATCCTTGTAGCGCGCGGCGAAGCGCTGGTAGGCGCCGCCTTCGCCGCCGGTGCTGACGATCAACTGCTCGGGCGGCGCCGGCTTGATGAACTGCGCCGCCAGCCAGAACGCGCCGATGACCAGCAGCAAGGAAGGCAGCGCGACGAACACGATGTCGCGCCAGGAGAGAAGTTTCAGTTTTTCGGGCATGTTCGCTCAGGCTGGCTCAGTTGGAGAACATTATAGACAGACGATTTCATGCGCCTCGAAAGCATTGGCTCTCTGCATGCCACTGATGGAGGCCAGGGGCCGTGACAGAAATTTCCCGGCGTATGTGCGCTGTCGCACCGAGTGATGGCTGTCGGCAACGGACAATCGCTGGAACTTCCCCCGCTCGCGACATCGGCAAGTTTTCCGCTTCGCTTCCCAGACCGCCATGACACTGCCTCGTTCGCTCAAATGGATAGCCGGAGTTCTGCTCGCGCCTGTCGTGCTGGCGGCGCTTTTGATCGCGATCTTCGGCTGGAACTGGTTGCGCGGACCGATCGAGCGCATGACGACGGAGCAGACCGGTCGCGTCCTGGCCATCAACGGCGACCTGACGGTGAAGTTCGGCTGGCCATTGCCGCGCATTCGCGCCGATGCCGTGAGCTTCGCGAATCCGGTCTGGGCCATGGAAAAGCAGATGGTCGTGGCCGATGCGGTGGAAGTCTCGATCCACCTGCCGCAGCTGCTGTTGCGCAACATCGTCCTGCCCGAAGTGCGCCTCGAACGTCCCATCGTCTTCCTGGAGCAGGCCGGCGACGGCCGCCGGAACTGGCTGCTGGACCTGAACCAGCAGGACGAAGGAGCGCGCATCCGCATCGACCGCCTGACGCTGGACCGGGGCCGGCTCGGTTACGACGATACCGGGCAGAAGACCCGTATCCGTGCCGAGCTCTCGACCTCAGGCGCGCCGCCGGCCGCAGCCGGGGTCAGCTTCACTGCTCAGGGGCAATACAAGGGCATGCCGCTCAAGGCCCATGGCAATGGCGGGCCGGTGCTTGGCTTGCGCGACGAAGCCACGCCCTATCCATTGCAAACCGAGTTCACCGTGGGTCATACCGCAGTCAAGGCCGACGGCACCATTACCAGCCTGCTGAAATTTTCCGCGGTGGACATGCGGGTCGCCGTTCGCGGCGACAGTCTTGCGAAGCTCTTCCCCCTGCTCGGTATCGCGTTTCCCGAAACCCGCGCTTACGCGACCGAGGGGCACCTGCTGCACCAAGCATATACGTGGCGCTACGAGAAATTCTCGGGCCGCATCGGCGGCAGTGACATCGCCGGCACGCTCCAGGTGGACACCGGCGGCAAACGCCCGGCCATGAAAGGGGATCTGGCTTCCAAAGTCCTCGATATCGCCGATCTTGGCCCGCTGATCGGCGCGCGACCCGGCAGCGTGGAAGCGGCCAAGCAGGCGGCGCCAGCGGCTACACCTACCGCTGCACCGACGCCAGTGCTGGCGCGCGTGCTGCCCGACATGCCGTTCAAGACCGACCGATGGGACAGCGTCGACGCCGAGGTAACGCTGAAGGCCAAGACCTTCCGCCACGCAAAGGAATTGCCGCTGGAAGATCTGGTGGCCCATTTGAGCCTGCGCGATTCCGTGCTGACGCTCGATCCGCTCGATTTCGGCGTCGCCGGCGGTCAGCTCAATGCCGTGATTTCCCTGGATGGACGCAGCGACCCGATTCAGGCCCACGCCAAGGTAAAGGCGAGAAAAATTCTGCTGTCCAGGCTGTTTCCGACCTCGGAACTGGGCAAAACCAGCATCGGCCAGGTCAACGGCAACTTCGATCTGACGGGGAAGGGCAACTCGGTACGGCAAATGCTGGCGCGTTCCAGCGGCAAGGTGGAGCTCGTCGTCGCCGGTGGCATGATCAGCAAGCTGATGATGGAAAAAGCCGGCCTCCACCTCTGGGAAATACTCGAACTGAAAATGGCCGGCGACAAGCTCGTAAAGTTGCGTTGCGCGGTGGCCGGCTTCGATGTCAAGCAAGGCAACATGCAGGCCAACGCGCTGATCTTCGACACCGAGGTCACCACCATCATCGGTACCGGGAGCATCGATCTGGGAGATGAGAAACTGGATCTGACGCTCAACCAGAAAACCAAATACACCAGCCCGCTGGCCCTGCGCAGCCCGATCTACGTTCGCGGCAGCTTTGCCCGGCCGGTGGTCGAAGTCGACAAAGGGCGCGTCGCCGCGCGTGCGCTCGGCGCACTTGCGCTCGGCCTGGTCAATCCGCTGCTGACGCTGATTCCCCTGATCGACGCCGGCCCGGGACAAGACAGCGATTGCGGACAACTGGTCCGCGATGCAAGGGCTTTGCCGCGTTCAGAGGCCAAAGCAACAAGCCCCTGAGTTCTTGTTCCGCTGACCCTCGGGTCAGAACGGAATGTCGTCCTCGAAGTCGTTGAAGTTGCCGCCGGCCGGCTGCGGCGCCGCTGCTGCCGGGCGATTGCCGGCGCCACTACCCGCAGCCGCGCCGCCGGCACTTTCGCGCGGCGGCGCGTCACTCATGCCCTCGCGGGAGCCGAGCATTTTCATTTCGTTGGCGACGATCTCGGTCGTGTAGCGCTCCTGGCCTTCCTTGTCGGTCCATTTGCGGGTGCGCAAGGCGCCTTCGACGTAGACCTGACGCCCCTTCTTCAGGTACTGCCCGGCGATCTCGGCCAGCTTGCCGAAAAACACCACGCGGTGCCATTCCGTGGCTTCCTTCTTTTCACCGGTCGCCTTGTCCTTCCATGTGTCGGTGGTGGCGATGGTGACATTGGTGATCGAATCGCCATTGGGCGTGTAGCGCACTTCCGGATCGCGGCCCAGATTGCCGACGATGATGACCTTGTTGACTGACGCCATGTGAATTCCTCCTCAGGTTTTTGTTTCAAGTATGCCATGCGCGGATGGCGCTGTCGCAATTGGCCGGCGCAGGGGCAAAGCCGTCATGGTAGCCGCCGCAAGCAGCCACAGTGCGACCATCGCCGCATCGAAGACGAACACGGCGCCGGCATCGAAGTTCTTCACCAGCCAGCCGCCCAAGGCCCCGCCGACGAACAGGCCGAGCGCCTGGGTGGTGTTGTAGACGCCCAGCGCCGCGCCCTTGGCGCGCGGCGGCGCGATGCGCGAGATCAGCGAGGGCAGCATGGCTTCGAGAATGTTGAAGGCGACGAAGAAACTCAGCAGGCCGCCCGCGATCACGACGAAATTCGCGCTGCCAAGCCACATCACCAGCATGGTGACGAGCAGCAGGCCGATGGCGAAGACGAACACCGGCCGTACCTTGTTGCGCTTCTCGGCGAAGACGATCGCCGGCACCATCAGGACGAAGGATGCCAGCACCGCCGGCAGATAGACCTTCCAGTGCGAGGCCAGCGGCAGGTCGCCGTAGCTAAGCAGCAGGCCGGGGACGACGACGAACATCGCCATCTGCACCATGTGCAGGGTGAAGATGCCGAAGTTGAGGCGCAGCAGCTGGGTGTCGAGCAGCACATCGCGAAACGGCGGCTTGGGTCCGGCCGGCAGCGGCGGAGCCGGCGGTACGACGTGGGTCACGAGGCCGATGGCAGCGACCGCCAGGATGGCCGTCATCCAGAAAATACCGCTCATGCCGATCGCGGCGTAAAGCGCGGGCGCGGCGACCAGCGACAGGGCGAACACCAGTCCGATCGAGGAACCGATCAGCGCCATCACCTTGGTGCGATGCTGCTCGCGCGTCAGATCGGCGGCCAGCGCGGTGACGGCGGCCGAAATCGCCCCGGCGCCCTGCAGCACGCGGCCGCCGATGGTCCACCAGATATCCGTCGCCAGGGCCGCGAGCGCCGATCCGGCGGCGAACAGCAGCAAGCCGAAAATGATGACCCGTTTGCGGCCGAAGGCATCGGAGGCCATGCCGAAGGGGATCTGGAACATCGCCTGGGTCAGCCCGTAAGCCCCGAGCGCGATGCCGACCAGGGTCATGTCGTCGCCGCCGGGAATCGACTGGGCATGGATCGCGAACACCGGCAGGATCAGGAACAGCCCGAGCATGCGCAGGCCGAAGATCGAAGCCAATGCGGCGCCGGCACGCTTTTCATCGCGGCTCATGGCGTCTGGAGTCGGGGATAGCATTGGGTTCAGGGGCTTACCGGGATATCAGGTCACCGGAAACCCGGTCGTGCGGCGCATTTTAAAGCACAAACCTGCGAAGTCCTGCGATTCAAGCTGGGAGCCCGCAGCGGATGACGATGCCGGGAAAGTCGGCGCTGGCGCGCTTTGCATACCTGGGACTCCGCTTTATGTCCCGAAGGGACGGTATCCCCTGGTGGGACGCGGGCAGGTAACGGCGGCTACACCGTCCCCCAGTACGGGGTGGCGATCGCCTCGCCCAAATCGGCCTCCACCAGCCGCCGCCTCACCTCCAGCAGCCGGGCGATCAGCTCCGGTTCGGCCCGGCCATAGGCCTCGGCATCCGGCGCGCGTTTGACCACGACGCCGAGCATTTCGGTGATGGCGTTGCCGATGGAGTTCTGGCTGATGGTGACGATCAGCCTGCCTACGTCGTTGCGGTAGATAAGTTGCTTGAAGGCCGGCTGCCAGCGAATGGCGTTGGCGTACTTGGCATCCTTGATGCAGCGGTCGCGCACCATCTTCGCCGTCTTCAGAAAATCGTTGTCGAACTGGAGCTTGGCCTCGACCAGTTCGGGAAAATGGATGTCGCGCGGCAGCGGCGCGTTGCGCGTCGAAACCTGCGTGAAAAAGGTCCGGTAGAAATCGATGAAGCCCTTGAGGATGGCGTCGTATTCCTTCCAGAAACGCACTTCCTTGAGTGCGGCCAATCCACCATCAGCGCCCTGTATCTCCCAGCTCGGCAGCCCCTGCGGGTAGCCGGTCAGGGCCAGGCGGCAGGCGCCGTCCTCACAGGGCCGGAGGATCTGCAGGTCGAGTCCGGCGAAGAAGGCACGGTACACATCGCGCATGTGGGCCTGGAACAGCGAGTGCTGGCCGCCATCGGTGAGGTTCGGGTTGTCGGCGTCGGCCAGCGGCGCGGCACGCAATTCTTCCTGGTCGAAGACGATGAAGTGGTTGTGCAGCATGCGGATGCTCGGCACGCCCGGCGACGTCAATGGCCAGGTGGCGTCTAGGCTGGCCTCGCCGGCCAGCACCAGATGGCGCGATGGGTCCGGGTAGCGTTCCAGCATGAACTCGATGATGACCTGGTTCATGCGGTTCCAGACGTTCTTCACGGCGTCGGGCACCTGGGTGCGGCGCACCGGGCGGCCGAGCGGATCGAGGATGGTCTGCGAAGTGTTGTAGATAATCGAGGCGTCGAACTCGTTGCTGTGGCCGAGCGCCTTGCGATAGAGCAGCAGGCCTTCGGGATTCAGCAGCAGGCCGTTGTTGTGCACCAGGTCGTTGAGGTTCTCGGTGCTGTTGAAGAACTCGGTCGAGCGGAATCGGACGAAAGGGAGTGGCGATTTCACGCGGTCCGGATTGCATGCGGTCCCCTTTGGACAGGCCTTCAGACAAGACCGGGGAGCTTAGTCGCGCGCCACCACGCCGGCAAATAGATAAATTGAACGGGCCGATGCACTGCAGCGATGCGCCGTCCCGCTGCTCGCAGGGCGTGCCTCGGCCGGGAGAAGGCCCTCGCGCTCAAGGTGTGACAGCATGAATCCGGACAGCCAAGCTGTCTTGATCCTTGCGCGCGGGCGCGGCCCGCGTTCGTCACTATTCGACCGGAGAGTTCCCGACTGCCAGAATCATTTGACTGGGATCAATACCGCCCCTGGCGCATCCAGCGGAAAATGTGCGTCTGTTCCTGACCGGGGAGTTGCAGCATGAACACGTCCATGAATGATCTGGCCTGGCTGGCCGATTCCACCGTGCACGATCTGATCCAGCGCTTCCCCCTGCCGATCGCGCTGCTCGATGATGCAGGCGGCGCCCTGGTTCTGAACGATCGCTTCGGACGAAATTACGCTCCCGAGACGCTGGCCTCGGCGCCGCTTCAGGATCTGATGCGCAACCCCGTGCCCGGCTGGCATACGGTCCGGGTGCCGAACCTGGGACAAGGCGAGGTCGAGATCAAGGCTCAGGTGCTTAGCGTTCAGGGCACTCCGATGCTGATCCTCGACGACGCGACCGATCCCGGCTTGCTGCGGGAACTGGATCAGTTGCACGGACAAATCACCGAGCTCGAACGGATCAGTTCCACCGACCGCCTGACCGGGGCCTGGAACCGCCATCATCTCGACCGCGTGGTGGCGGCGGAGCTGGACCGCAGCATCCGGTCCAGGCAGCCGGTCTCGCTGGTCCTTTTCGATATCGATCATTTCAAACTCGTCAATGATACTTACGGCCATCAGACCGGCGACTCCGTGCTGTGCGAGCTGGTCAAGGTGATCGGCGGCGCGATTCGATCGGTCGATACCCTGTTTCGCTGGGGCGGTGAGGAGTTCGTGGTGCTCGCCTCGTCCACCGGCTACCGTGCCGGGACGACGCTGGCGGAGAAGTTGCGCGGCAAGGTGGCGCAGCATGGCTTTGCCGGCGTCGGCAGGGTGACCATCAGCCTGGGCGTCGCGGAGCACATTGCAACCGAGAGCGCGGAAATCTGGTTCGGGCGGGTGGATCAGGCGCTGTATCGGGCCAAAAACGGCGGGCGCAACCGCACCTGCGTCGACGAGCACGGCAGTTCCGACATCTGGGCAGGGGAAAGCGGGCCGTCGGTGATTCGCCTGGTATGGCAGGAAGCCTACGAATGCGGCGAACCCGCCATCGATCGCGAGCACCGCGAACTGTTCGAACTGGCGAACGCGCTGCTCGATGCCTCGTTCAAGTCGGAGTCGGCTCCCGAGGTCTTCGGCGCGGCGCTGCAAAAGCTCCTGGCGCACATCGTGCAGCACTTCGCCCACGAGGAGGCCCTGCTCGCCCGGCATGGTTACGAACAGCTCGAGCCGCACCGGCGCGCCCATGCCGGATTGCTCGCGCGCGCAGGCGAGCTCAAGGCGGCCGTCGAGGCTGGCAAGACCACATTGGGCGATCTGGTCGATTTCCTGGCGACTACCGTGGTTGCGCAGCACTTGTTCAAGGCGGATAAGGAGTACTTTCCCTTGTTCAAGAAATGAAACGGTGCAGGGAAGCGCTTCCCCGCCCTGATCGTCTGGCGACCGCAAAGGGATTATGAGGATGGCAATGAATGTGACACGATCCGCGCCACCGGAAAACGCGCCGAAATCGCGCCTCACCGCGTTCCCGGGCGTGTTGCTCGCGGTGCTTGCGCTGGCCATTGCAATAAGCGGCTTCGTCGCGTTCGAAATACAGCAGGAACCGCTGAAACATGAGGCGAAGCAGCGATTGGGGCGTATCGCCGACCGCAAGGTTCAAGGCGTCAACGCCTGGCTCAGGGAACAGTGGCGGGACGGCTATGCCGTCGGCCGCAATCAATTCCTTGGCGACTCGGTGGCGCGCTGGCTCGAATCGGGCGCGCGCCCTGACGCGACGAGGGACCGGATCGAACAATATTTCTCCGAACTGATCACCGCCCACACTTATGATGGCCTCGTCCTGTTCGATCGGCACGGGGAGCCGAAGCTGGCGATTGGCCCCCATGCCGAGGTCTCCGCGAAGGACAGGGCGCGTGCCGCGGAGGCTTTCCGCAGCAGCCAGATTTCTCAGTCGGATTTTGAAGTCGTGAAATCCGAAGGCGAATCCGCCATCGTGGTCGATCTGTACGTCCCGCTGCTTGCTGCCGGCAGGGAGACCGTCGGCACGGCCGCTGTACTCATGATCCGGACCAATGCGCCCGCATTCATCTACCCGCAGATTCAGGAATGGCCGGTGTTCAGCGCCAGCGCTGAAGCCCTGCTGGTGCGGCGGGAGGGTGATCAGGTCGCCTTCCTGACCACGCCGCGAGGCCGGAAGGATGCGCCACTCGGCCTGAAATTGCCCCTGAACCGGCACGATCTGCCCGCCGCGATGGCGGTGCAAGGGAAGGAAGGGGAAGTGGAGGGGGTGGATTATGACGGCGTGCCCGTCGTTGCCGCGCTGCGCAGGATTCCCGATTCCCCATGGCATCTGGTGGCGAAGATCGACGCCGCGGAAGCCCATGCTCCTGTGCGCGAACTTGCGTTGACGTTTGCCGTGATCGGGGCGCTGGCGTTTTTCGGCGCCGGCGCGGCGGTGCTGTTCTGGTGGCGAGCGCAACGGGCGCATTACAGGGCGCGAGAAGCCGACGCCAAGGCGGAGCGCCAGGCGCTGGTCGGACACTTCGACTATCTCGCGAAATTCGCCAACGACTCCATCACGCTTGCCGATGAGCACGGCAACTTCGTCGAAACAAACGATCGCGCACTATCGGAGTCAGGCTATTCGCGCGAGGAGTTCCTGCGCATGAACGCACGGGATTTGCTGGCCGCGGACGACGTGGCGAAATACGAGCGGACTGCCGGTGGCTCGGCGCCGGCGGGCCGGGTGTTCGAGACCGTGACCAGGCGCAAGGACGGTTCGACCTATCCGGTGGAGGTGAGCGCGCGAACGATAGAAATCGAGGGGCGCAGCTTCAGTCAATACATTGCTCGCGACATCAGCGAACGCAGGCGCGCCGAAGAAGCGCTGCGCGAAAGCGAGGCGACGCTCAGGATGATTGCGTCGTCTGCGCCGGACGCCATTCTGATGCTGGACAACGACGGCAATATCAGCCTTTGGAATGCTGCGGCGGAAAGGATGTTCGGCTATTCGAGCGCGGAAGCGCTTGGAATGAACCTGCACGATTTGCTCGCTCCCGAGCGCTTCCATGAGGCTCATCGGATCGGGTTCGAGCATTTCAGGTCGTCAGGGGAAGGTGCTGCAATCGGCAAGCCGCTGGAGCTGGCGGCCCTGAGAAAGGACGGCACGGAGTTTCCGATCGAGTTGAGCATCTCGGCGGTGAAGCTCAAGGATAAATGGTGCGCCATCGGAATTGTCCGCGACATCGGCGAGCGCAAGAAATCGGAAGAACATCTGCGCGCCAGCGAGGAACGGCACCGTTCGCTGCTGGCGGCGATGGCCGAAGGCGTGGTGCTGCAGGATGCGAATGGGGCGATCGTGATGTTCAACGAGAGGGCGGAACGCCTGCTCGGGCTCACATCCGCACAGTTCACGGGCGGACTGCCGATCGACCCCCGCTGGCGCGCGATCCACGAGGACGGTTCGGCCTTCCCGGGTCAAGAGCATCCGTCGATGGTGACGCTCAACACCGGGGTGCCGCAGTCCGACGTAGTGATGGGCGTGCACAAACCCGACGGGGCGCTGACCTGGATTTCCATCAACACCGAGGCTTTGACCAAGCCGGGACAAACGACGCCCGATGGCGTCGTAAGCTCGTTTCGCGACATCACCGAGCATAGGACTGCGGAAGAAAAGCTGCGTCTCGCCAACGCCGTGATCGAGAACAGTCCGGCCGTACTGTTCCGCTGGCGGGCCGCCGAAGGCTGGCCGGTCGAGTATGTGTCGAGCAACGTGCGCCAGTTTGGATTCACCGCGGAGGAACTGCTCACGGGCGCCGTGCCGTTTGCACGCATGGTCTACCCGGAGGACCTGGAGCGGGTGGCGGCCGAAGTGGCGCGCTATACCGCCGGCGGCTCCGAACGGTTTGCGCAGGAATACCGCGTCGTGACCAGGGACGGCGCCGTGCGCTGGGTCGATGACCGCACGACCATCGAGCGCGACGCCAACGGCGACGCCAGGTACTACCAGGGCGTGCTGACGGACATCACCGGGAAAAAACAGGCGGAGATGACCCTCAAGCACAGCGAAGAGCGGTATCGCACCGTGGCAAATTTTACTTATGACTGGGAAGAGTGGGCCCTCCCCGACGGGTCTCTTGCCTACGTTTCTCCATCTTGCGAGCGCATTTCCGGCTATCAGGCTCAGGAGTTCCTGCAGGATCCGGGATTGCGGGCAAAGATCGTGCATCCGGACGACAGGGAACGCGTTCAGGCGCACTTGAATTCGATACACGGCATTCCCACGGGTCCGGACGTCGAAGAACTGGACTTCCGGATCGTCACCCGCCATGGCGAAGTGCGCTGGATCGCACACGCATGCCGGCAGGTCCTTGGTGACAATGGGGAATACCTTGGGAGACGGGCGAGCAATCGCGACATCACCGAGCGCAAGCGGGCCGAGGAGGACCACCTCGCCCATCTCCGCTTCATGGAAAGCATGGACCAGATCAACCGGGCCATACAGGGAACGAACAACCTCGAGAAAATGATGAGCGATGTTCTTGACGCGATGCTTGAGATCTTCGATTGCGACCGGGCGTGGCTGCTCTATCCGTGCGACCCGGACGCTTCTTCCTGGACGGTGCCGATGGAACGCACCAAACCGGAATATCCGGGTGCCAGTGTGCAGGGGTTGCTGATACCGATGGATCCGGAGGTCCAGAGAATGTTCAGAATCCAGAGGGGCGCGGACAGCGCGGTTTCCTGGGGTCCAGGGTCCGACTATTTGTACCCCGAATGGCTAACGGAGCAATTCGGGGTACAGTCCCAGTTGAGCGTGTCCACCTACCCAAAACAAGGAAAACCCTGGCAGTTCGGCATGCACCAGTGCTCTCATGCCCGGACATGGCAGCCGGAGGAAAAGCGCCTCTTTCAGGAAATCAGCAGGCGTCTGGCCGACGCCCTGAGCAGCTTGCTGATGCAGCGCGATCTGCGACAGAGCGAGGAATTCCTCGACGCCATTGTCGAGAATATCCCGGACATGATTTTTGTGAAGGACGCACAAGCGCTGCGATTCGTGAGATTCAACAGTGCCGGCGAGCGGCTTCTGGGATACCCGCGGGAGGAACTGCTCGGGAAAAACGATTATGACTTCTTCCCGAAGGAGGAAGCCGATTCTTTCACGGCGAGAGACCGCGAAGTGCTCGCCGGGAAAGGACTCGTCGATATCCCCGAAGAAGCGATCAAGACCAGGGTTCAAGGTGAACGCTTCCTGCATACCAAGAAGATCCCGATCGCGGACAAGGAGGGAGAACCGCAATACCTGCTCGGCATATCCGAGGACATCACCGAGCACAAGCGGGCCGAGGATACGCTGAGGATGAGCGAAGAGAAGTACCGCACCATCTTCGAAGAATCCTTTGACGGCCTGTTCGTCACTTCCCCTGAAGGACGAATCCTCGACATGAACAAGAAGGGTGTCGCGATGTTCGGCTACGACACCAAGGAAGAAATCCAGCGCCTAGATCTGGAGCGGGACGTGTATGCGCATCCGCCGGATCGAAAACGGATATTGGCGATGGTCGATGCACAGGGAACCGCGGAATACGAGGTGGAGGTCAAGAAGAAGACTGGCGAGGCGATGGTCACGCGTTGCGCGCTGACCGCAGTGAGGGACAAAGGGGGATCCGTCGTGTCCTACCGCGGCATAATCAGCGACATCACCGAGAAGAAACGGGCAGAGCGCGCATTGCACAAGGTGAACCGAGCGCTCAAGGCCACCAGCGCCTGCAATATGGCGCTGATCCACGCCACCGACGAGCCTCAATTGCTGAACGAAATATGCCAAATCATCGTCGAGTCGGGCGGATATCGCCTGGCCTGGGTCGGCTACGCCGAGCATGATCCGGCGAAGACGGTCAGGCCGGTGGCGCAAAGCGGGTACGAACCGGGCTATATGGAGCATACCCACATCAGCTGGGCCGATGACGAACTCGGCAACGGCCCGCTGGGGCTCGCCATCCGCTGCGGCCAGATTCAGGTGGTGCAGGACGTGAACACCGATCCACGCTTCGAGCCGTGGCGCGCCAACGCCGCCCGGCTCGGCTACGGCTCGGTGATGGTCGCACCCTTGCTGTCGGATTCCGAGACCATTGGCGCGCTGAGCATCTATGCCGCGGACACCGATGCCTTCGACGCAGCGGAAATCGCGCTGCTCGGCGAACTTGCGGCCGACATGGCGTTCGGCATCGTCACGCTGCGAGCGCGCGGCGCGCACGAACAGAGCGCGGAGCGGCTGCAGCGCAGCATGGAGGCCACCATCCAGGTCATTGCCGGCACCGTGGAGATGCGCGACCCATACACCGCGGGACATCAGATCCGCGTCGCCGAACTCGCTGCGGCCATTGCGCGAGAAATGGGGCTGACGGAAGACCAAGTGCATGGCATCCGCCTGGCCGGCTTGGTTCACGACCTGGGGAAAATCCAGATCCCTGCGGAAATCCTGAGCAAGCCGGGGAAGCTGAGCCGTATCGAATTCGAAATGATCAAGACGCATCCCGAAGCAGGCTACGACATTCTGAAGGACGTGGACTTCCCCTGGCCGATCGCGCAGATCGTGTTCCAGCATCACGAGCGGCTCGACGGCTCCGGCTATCCGCGCGGATTGCAGACAAACGAAATCCTGCTCGAAGCCCGCATCATGGCGGTCGCCGACGTGGTCGAAGCGATGGCCTCCCACCGGCCTTACCGGCCGTCGCTTGGCATCGAGCGGGCGCTGGAGGAGATAAGTGCGAATGCGGGGAAATACTACGATGCGGACGCGGTGCGTGCGTGCATTCTGCTGCTCCGCGAAAAGGCGTTCGCGTTCACAACGTGACGGAATCAGTCGCAACACGGTACTCGCGCCGGCTCAATTGAATTCGAACGAAACCGGAGAGGGCCGCTAGCCCGATCCGCTGAAAGTCGGCGCTGGCGGCACGGCGACCCCTGCCTCGGCAGGGTCCAGGGCCCGGTGGCGATCGCATCTGCGCCGGGGTATGGTTGGTCGGCTGAACTTCATGGCCAATCATGATGAATGATGACCGCAGTCAATGACTGCCGCGAAATTCGGCGCTATCATTCGCCCCGTCGGATCACAATAATTAGAACGCATCAAGTTTGCCCATTCCCAGGAGAAACAAGGGAACCACCGCCCCGCCCGTCCTGACCCGCAGAAGTGTCCGGGACTGCGCCAGGTGCTGGTTTCCCACCTTTGCGGTGCATTGTCGCTACGTTCGATGCGCCCTGGATTTTGACCAACGTCACTGGCGGATGGGAATCAGGCAATGTTGAATCGGATGCAAATCGTCACCCGGCTGGCCATGGGCTTCTCGGCGATGCTGGTCGGTGCCCTGGTGCTGGGCATCCTCGGAGCCCAGAGCGTCACTCAACTTTCCGGGATCAGCGCCGACATCCTGCGTCAGCCGTTTGCCATAACCAGCGCCGCGCTGGCCGCGCGATCGGATGTCCTCGCCATGCGCGATCTGGCGCGGGATCTGGTACACAAGACCGATCCCGGCGCGACCGACCCGTTGCAGCATAAGCTCGCAGCGACCGCGACCCGCATCGACAAAAATATGGCGACGGTGCGCGAGCGCTTCTTCGGCAGCCCGGCCGAGATCGGACAGATCGACAAGGCCTTGGCCGACTGGCACGCCGCCCGCGGCGAGACCCTGGCACTGGCGCAAAGCGGGCGCCGCGCCGAGGCAGCGGCACTGAACGAGAGTCGCGACGCCCGCCTGGCGGATGTCGTGCTGCAGGAAATCGGCGACATCGCCGCCATCTCCGCCGCGAAAGCCGCCGAGCTCGATCTGGCGGCGACGGCCGAGCGCGGCAAGGCAATGGCGACCATCGTCATCATGCTGGCCATGATCTTCGGCGGCGGTGTTGTCATGGCTTTTCTGATTACCCGCAGCGTCAGGCAGTCGCTGCAACGCGCAGTCGGCGCCGTGCATGGCCTGATCGCCGACAGCGCCGACAAGGTGCTCGCCGCGCAAGCCGTCGGAGCGGGAGACTTGAGCCGCGAAATCGTCGTCTCGCAACCGCTGCAAGTCGATCTCGACAGCCTGCCCAGGGACGAACTGGGCGCGCTGATGAGGGCGGCATCTCATCTCAGCGAGGTGCAATGCGCGCTCGACGAAGCCTTTCTGGAAATGACCCAGTCCTTGCGCCTGGCGCATGACAGCGAGCTGGCGCGCGACTGGCTGAAGACCGGGCGCAACGAACTGACCTTGCTGATTCGGGAAGAACAGGGCACGGCCGAGATCGCGGACAAGGTGCTCGGCTTCATGGTGACCTACCTCAGGGCCGGCGTGGGCGCCCTCTACCTGTTCGACGAACGCGCGGTGAAGCTTTCCCTCACGGCGACCTATGCCCTGGCCAAGGATATGAAGCCGGGCGAACAAATCGGTTTGGGCGAAGGGGTGATCGGGCAGGCGGCGCGGGAACAGAAGATCGTCTGCCTGGCCGACGTCCCGCCCGGCTATATGACGATCGGCTCAGCGCTCGGCACGGCGGTGCCGAAAGTCGTCGCCGCCATTCCCTTGCTGCACGGCAACCGCCTGGTCGGCATGATCGAGATCGGCAGCTTCCGCGAGTTCAGCGACATCGAGCTGCAGTTCGTCGAGTTGGCGCGGGAAACCATTGCCATCGCCATCGACGCCAATATCGCGCACCAGAAGACCGCCGAACTCCTCGAACAGACCGAACAACAGGCCGAGGAGCTGCGGGTGCAGCAGGAAGAGCTGCAGCAGAGCAACGAGGAGCTTGAGGAACGGGCACAGATGCTGGAGCAGCAGCGGGAAAAGATCCGCCTCAAGAATCAGGAGATCGAGGCGGCCAGCCATATCCTGCAGGAGAAGCTGGCGGAACTGGAGCGGGTCAGCACCTACAAGTCGGAATTCCTGGCCAACATGTCGCACGAGCTGCGCACCCCGCTCAATAGCCTGATGATTCTTTCCAGCCTGCTGAAGCAGAACAAGGAAGGCAACCTGAGCGAGAAACAGGTCGAATTCGCCGCCACCATCAACTCCGCCGGCACCGACCTGCTCAATCTGATCAACGACATCCTCGACCTGTCCAAGGTCGAAGCCGGGCAGATGCAGTTCACTTTCGCCGCGCTGCCGGTGGCGGATCTTCGCGATTCGATGCGCGCCACTTTCGAACCCCTGGCGGAACAGAAGAAACTCGCGTTCCGCGTCGAGGCCGATGCCGGCATCCCGGCGCTGTTCCACGGCGACGAGCAGCGGGTGCAGCAGATACTCAAGAACCTGCTTTCGAACGCCCTGAAGTTCACCGAGCAGGGAGAGGTCAGCCTGCGCATCGCCACGCCGGCGGCGCAGGAAAACCCGCTGCCGGCGCCGGCGCTGGCCTTTATCGTCAGCGATACCGGGATCGGCATTCCCGCGGCGAAGCAGCAACTGGTTTTCGAGGCTTTCCAGCAGGGAGACGGTTCCGTCAGCCGCAAGTACGGGGGCACCGGGCTGGGCCTTTCCATCTCGCTCCAGCTTGCGCACAAGATGCATGGCGAAATCCGCATGCACAGCGAAGAAGGCCGGGGCAGCGTGTTTACGCTGTACATGCCGCTCTCGGCAGCGACAGGTCAGCAGGCCGTAGCGGCTCGGACCGCGTCCGCTCCTGCCTTGCGCCCGCCGCCCCGTGCGCTGCGGCCCGCAGCACCAGCGCCGTTCCCCGCCGGCGAGCAGGATCTGTCCTTCGTGGCACCCTTGCCGGACGATCGCGACAACCTGGCCTTGGGCGAAAAAACCATCCTGATCATCGAGGACGATCTCAACTTCGCCAGAATCCTGCAGGGCATGGTCAAGGAGCGCGGCTTTTCCGCCCTGATAGCGGCCGATGGGGAATCGGGCATCGCCATGGCCGAACGCTGCGTGCCGAGCGCCATCATTCTCGATGTGATGCTGCCCCACATCGACGGCTGGGGAGTGATGCGCAGCCTCAAGGACCACCCGCGCACGCGGCATATCCCGGTGCACTTCATCACCTGCATGGAGGACCGGCAGAAGGCCATGGCCATGGGCGCCATCGGCTTCGCCACCAAGCCCGTCAGCATGGAACAGATCAACGATGTGCTGCAGTCGATCGAGGGTTCGCTGGCCAAGTCGGTGCGCAAGCTGCTGATCGTCGAGGACAACGCGGACGAGGCCATGAGCATGGTCGCGCTGCTCGAGGAAGGCGGCGTCGATATCACGGTGGCGACGACCGGCGCGGAGGCCATCCGCCTGCTCGCGTCCCAGCCCTTCGATTGCCTGGTGCTCGACCTGGGTCTTTCCGACATGTCCGGCTTCGATCTGCTCGAATACATCCAGAACATGGAAGGCGTGCGGCGCATCCCGGTGATCATCCACTCCGGCCGCGACCTGAGCCACGAGGACGAGCGCAGGCTGCGGCGCTACGCCGAGAGCATCATCATCAAGGGCGCCAAGAGTCCGGAGCGCCTGCTCAACGAAGTCACCCTGTTCCTCCACCTGGTCGAGAGCAACCTGCACCCGAACAAGCAGCGCATGATCCGCACCGCGATCGACAAGGAAGCCATGCTGGAAGGCAGGAAGGTGCTGCTGGTGGATGACGACATGCGCAACATATTCTCCCTCTCCAGCGTCCTGGCGGAGAAGAACATGGTGGTGATCGAGGCCGAGAACGGCAAGGAGGCACTCGCCCGGCTTGAGCAACACGACGACATCGGCATCATCCTGATGGACATCATGATGCCGGAGATGGATGGCTACGCCGCCATGCGCGAAATCCGCAGGAATCCCCGGCTGGTGAATATCCCGATCATCGCCATGACCGCCAAGGCCCTGCGCGGCGACCAGGACAAGTGCATGGCCGCCGGGGCGAGCGACTACATCGCCAAACCGATCGAGGTGGATAAGCTGCTGTCGCTGATCCGCGTCTGGATCTTCCAGCACGTATGAACCTACAAACAGAATTTTGTCCGCAGATTTCGCAGATTGACGCAGATGGATCAGGGCCTCACTTGGCAAATTCGTCGGTCAGGAGCTACCACCTTCCGGGTGAGTCAATGGCACTGGCCACTTCGTTGTTCGATCTGCGTAATCTGCGTCATCTGCGGATTGAACTGAGATTTTTTGGATGAAAACCGACGACGTCGAAGACGTGGAAATCCACCTCCTGCTGGAAGGGGTGCAGCGGATTTACGGCTATGACTTCCGCGATTACGCCGATGCCTCGATCAAGCGCCGGTTGACCCACTGGCTGGCCGAATCCGGCTTCGAGACTTTCTCGCAGGCCCAGGCACAACTGTTGCGCAGCCGCAGCGTGTTCGAGTCGCTGCTGCGCGGCATCACCGTCAATGTCACCGAAATGTTCCGCGACCCGGCCTTCTTCCGCGCCGTGCGCGAGCAAGTGGTGCCCTTCCTCAAGACCTATCCCTTCGTCAAGATCTGGCATGCCGGCTGCGCCACGGGCGAGGAGGCCTATTCGATGGCGATCCTGTTGAACGAGGAAGGAATGGCCGGGCGCTACCGCATGTACGCCACCGACATCAACGAGGCGGTGCTGCAGAAGGCCAGCGAAGGCGTGATGCCTATCGCCGAGATGCAGCGCTGCACCCGCAACTACCAGAAGGCCGGCGGCCGCGCCTCGTTTGCCGACTACTACACCGCACGCTATGACCGCGCGATGCTGACGGCCGCCCTGAAAAAGGACATCGTCTTCGCCCCGCACAATCTTGCGGTGGACGGCGAGTTCGGCGAGATGAACCTGGTCCTGTGCCGCAATGTCATGATCTATTTCAAGCCCGCGCTCAAGGAGCGCTGCCTGCGGCTGTTCGACAGCAGCCTGCTGCCGGGGGGCTTCCTCTGTCTCGGGCTCAAGGAAACCCTGGAGCGAAGGAAAATGGGGGACCGCTACGAGGAACTCGCCGCCCCGCTGCGTATTTACAGGAAGCGCTATGGATAGCGTGGATTCGGCCTCCGCGGCCGGCGCCCACGCCTTCCGGGCGGTGGCGATCGGCGTCTCCACCGGCGGGGTGCATGCGCTGCAAAAGCTGCTCGGTGAATTGCCCGCGACTTTCCCCCTGCCCATCCTGATCGTCCAGCACATCAGTGCGGATGCCGACAGCGGCCTGGCGAAACTGCTCAACGACCGCTGTGCCCTGCGCGTCAAGGAAGCCGACGAACAGGACGAAATACTGCCCGGCACGGTTTATCTGGCGCCACCGAATTACCACCTGCTGGTGGAGTGCGATGGCTTCCTGGCTCTTTCCGCCGACCCCTACGTGAGTTTCGCCCGTCCCTCGGTCGATGTCCTGTTCGAGTCGGCGGCCGCGGTCTTCGGGCCGGGGCTGATCGGCATCGTCCTCACCGGAGCGAATTTCGACGGCAGCCGGGGATTGAAGACGATCAAGCAAAGGGGCGGCGTGGCCATCGTCCAGGACCCCGCGGATGCCGAAGCCCGGCAAATGCCTCAGGCCGCGATGGCGGCAACAAGGGTAGACTACGTGGTCGCCCTGGCTGGCATGGCGGCCCTGTTGCAGCAACTCGTGGCGAGGCCCGGCACGATCCCGCGCGACAAGAATGGGCGAGATGACTGAGAACGTGGCACTACTGCTGGTCGACGACCGCCCGCAAAACCTGGTGGCGCTGGAGGCGGTGCTCGGCGATCAGGGGCTCAACCTGGTCAAGGCCACATCCGGCAACGATGCGCTACGCCACACCCTGAAGCAGGATTTTGCGCTGGTGCTGCTCGACGTGCAGATGCCCGGCATGGACGGCTTCGAGACGGCCGAACTGATGCGCTCCAATCCAAAAACGCGGCACTTGCCGATCATCTTCGTCACCGCCGGGATGAAGGACATCCAGTTGCAGTTCAAGGGTTATGAACTGGGCGCCGTCGACTACCTGATCAAGCCTTTCGAGCCCCATATCCTGCAAAGCAAGGTAAAGGTCTTCTGCGAACTGTACCGTCAGCGCCGCCAGCTCGAAGCCAACCAGTTGCTGCTGGAAGCGAAAATCAGGCAGCGGGTGTCGGAACTCGGGGAGAGCGAGGAGCGCTTCCGTATGCTGGCCACCCACGCCCCGGTGGGCATCTACCAGATCGACACCGCGGGCAATTGCCTTTTTGTGAACCGCCGCTGGTGCGAGATCGCGGGGCTTTCCGCCGCCGAAGCCGCTGGACAGGAATGGATGCGGACGATACATCCGGACGACAGGGATGCCGTCGCGTCGATCTGGCGCGAACCCGTGTCCTCCGCCGGCGAATGGTCGATGGACTACCGCTTCCTCAGACCCGACGGCAAGATCGTCTGGGTAAACGGCAACGCCATCGCCTTGCACAACGCCACGGGCGAGATCACCGGATATCTGGGCAACAACCTCGAAATCACCGCGCGCAAGCGCGGCGAAGAGCGGCAGCGCACGCGCAGCGCAGTCACCGGGCGACTCGCCGAGGATGCCGGTTTGCCGGAGATTCTTCATCTCATCGCCGAAGGCGCCGAGCGCCAGACTCATGGCATGGCCTGCTCGATCCTGCTGCTGGACGAGACCGGTCAGCAATTGATCTATGGCGGCGCCGCGCCCCTGACGGACCGCGTCGGCCGCGCCGGAAGCTACATCGGCGACGGCGCCCGCGCCGCCTGCCTGGTCACCAAGAACCGCGGCAAGCGTTTCGTCATCGATGACATCAGCGCCCATTCGATCTGCGACGATTGCCGGCCCCCGGCGCTGGAAGGCAAGCAGTTGTCGTGCTGGTCGGAGCCGATCCTCGCCATCAATGGCGAGGTGCTGGGGGTGTTCGCGTTCTACTGGGCGCAACCAGCCGCACCGGACGCCGGCGATATCGAACTGATGCATGAAGCGGCCCAACTGGCCGGGCTCGCCATCGAGCGCAAGCGCACCGAAAACGAGTTGCAGATCGCCGCCTCGGTGCATCAGGCCGTCAGCGAAGCGATCGCGGTGACGGATGCCGACAACCGCATCATCGCCATCAATCCGGCCTTCACCCAGGTGACCGGTTATGCCCCGCACGAAGCCATCGGCAAGGATTCGAACCTGCTGAAAAGCGGACGCCACGACCTGCCCTTTTATCAGAAGATGTGGCATGCGCTGGAAACCACCGGTCGCTGGCAAGGCGAGATATGGAACCGGCGCAAGTGCGGCGAGGAATACCCGGAGTGGCTGTCGATCAGCACCATCTGCGACGCGAACGGCAAGGTACTGCGGCGTATCGCCATGTCGTCCGACATCACGGAAAAGAAACGTACCGAGGAAACCATCTGGCGCCAGGCCAACTACGATTCCCTCACCGAACTGCCCAACCGCCGCTTGTTCCGCGACCGTCTGCAACAGGAGCTGCTCAAGGCGCAACGGGGGAACCTTTACGTGGCGCTGCTGTTCGTCGACCTCGACCGTTTCAAGGAGGTGAACGACAGCCTCGGCCATCACAGCGGCGACCTCCTGCTGATCGAGGCGGCGCGGCGCGTCTGCGATTGCGTGCGTACCACCGATACGGTGGCGCGTCTCGGCGGCGACGAATTCACGGTCATCATGTCCGAGCTCGCCGACACCGACCGCGTCGGCGAGGTCGCCCAAGCAATGCTGCGGGCCCTGGCTGAACCATTCGTGCTCGGTGCCGAGTCGGCCTACGTGTCCGCCAGCATCGGCATCACGATCTTTCCGAGCGATGCCGACAATGTCGAGTCCCTGCTGAAGCATGCCGACCAGGCCATGTACGCGGCCAAGGAACAAGGCCGCAACCGCTTCAGCTATTTCACCGCTTCGATGCAGGCGGCGGCACAGACGCGGTTGCTGCTCAGCAACGACTTGCGCAACGCCATCGCTGCCGGCCAGCTCGAAGTGCATTTGCAGCCGATCGTGGAACTGTCCACGGGCTGCATCCAGAAGGCCGAAGCGCTGCTGCGCTGGCGCCACCCGACCCACGGCATGGTCGAGCCGGCGCAGTTCATTCCGATTGCCGAGGAAACCGGACTGATCAACGAAATCGGCGACTGGGTGTTCAGGGAATCGGCGCGCACCGCCAAACGCTGGTACGACGGCGGCTTGCTCAATGCGAGTGATGACGGGCTGATCCAGATCAGCGTGAACAAGTCGCCGCGCCAGTTCTTCTCGGGCAATACCCATGAAACCTGGATCGAATACCTGAACGAAATCGGCCTGCCGGCGAAGTGCATCGCCATCGAAATCACCGAGGGTCTGCTGCTCGACGACAGGCCGGAAATCGCGGCCAAGCTGCAGCAGTTCCGCAATGCCGGTTTCCGGGTTTCGCTCGACGATTTCGGCACCGGCTATTCGGCGATGTCCTATCTGAAAAGGTTTCCCCTCGACTTCATCAAGATCGACCAGTCCTTCGTGCGCGACATGGCTACCGACAAAGGCGACCAGGCCATTGTCGAGGCCATTGTCGTCATGGCCCACAAGCTTGGGCTCAAGGTGATCGCCGAGGGCATCGAAACCCAGGAGCAATGCGAGCTTCTGAAAGCGGCCGGCTGCGACTTCGGCCAGGGCTACCTGTTCGCCCGGCCGATGCCTGCCGCCGAAATGCTCCCGACCAGTTGAGCGGAGCGGACAGCGTACTTTGCTGTCCCCGTCCCGCTACGCAGGGGTTTTATCAAGCGCGGGGAAAACCGTGGACGGGGATGCCGCATTCGAGATAACGGCGGAAGCTGCGCTCCACAACTGCGGGCGGAGACTCACCGGATGGTCCGGTGGCGATTTCCAGGCAGGTTTCGAGGTTCGGCCTGAACGCGACCGCGCTTTGCCGCCACTGCCCCTCACAAAAGCCGGGCGTCGGCGCTTTGCCCAAGAGTCGGCGCTGGCGGTACGGCGGCAGAGTTGTGGCGCGGTGGCTATCGAATCCGCAGCGGGGTATAGTTTCCGGTTCCCCAACCTCGATCCCGCATCATGGAATACATCAAGATTCGCGGCGCACGAACGCACAATCTCAAGAACATCAACCTCGACCTGCCGAGGAACCGACTGACGGTCATCACCGGCCTGTCCGGCTCCGGCAAGTCGTCGCTGGCGTTCGACACGCTGTACGCCGAAGGCCAGCGCCGTTACGTGGAATCGCTATCCGCCTACGCGCGGCAGTTCCTGCAGTTGATGGAAAAGCCCGACGTCGATCTGATCGAGGGATTGTCGCCGGCGATTTCGATCGAGCAGAAGGCCACCAGCCACAACCCGCGTTCCACCGTCGGCACCGTCACCGAGATCCACGACTACCTGCGCCTGCTCTACGCCCGCGCCGGCACGCCGCACTGCCCGGACCACGACCTGCCGCTGGAGGCCAACAGCGTCTCGCAGATGGTCGATCACGTGCTGGCGCTGCCCGAGGATACCAGGCTGATGATCCTCGCCCCCGTCGTCGCCAACCGCAAGGGCGAGCAGCTCGACCTGTTCGCCGAACTGCGCGCGCAGGGTTTCGTGCGTCTGCGCGTGGATGGCGCGGTGCATGACATCGACAGCCTGCCGAAACTGGCCAAGACGCATAAACACACCATCGACATCGTGGTGGATCGCCTCAAGGTGCGGCCCGACGTGCGCCAGCGCCTGGCGGAGAGCTTCGAGACCGCGCTGATGCATGCCGAGGGCCGCGCGCTGGCGGTCGAAATGGACACCGGCACGGAGTATCTTTTCTCGTCCAAGTTCGCCTGTCCGGTGTGCAGCTACGCGCTGCAGGAACTGGAGCCGCGGCTGTTTTCCTTCAACAACCCGATGGGCGCCTGCCAGAAGTGCGACGGCCTCGGCCAGATCCAGTTCTTCGACCCGGCGCGGGTGGTCGCCTTCCCGCACCTGAGCCTGGCGGCCGGGGCGATCAAGGGCTGGGACCGGCGCAACCAGTTCTATTTCCAGATGCTGGAGTCGCTCGCCGCGCATTACGCCATCGACACCAATCTGCCCTTCGAGAAACTCCCCGTGGAGACGACGAACATCGTGCTCTACGGCTCGGGCAAGGAACAGATCAAGTTCAAGTACCTGAACGAGAAGGGCACGCGCTTCGACCGCACGCATGCCTTCGAGGGCATCATTCCCAGCCTCGAGCGCCGCTACCGCGAAACAGACTCGATGGCGGTGCGTGAGGAACTCTCGAAGTACCTCAACAACAAGCCCTGCCCCGAATGCGGCGGCATGCGCCTGCGCCGCGAGGCGCGCCATGTCTTCGTCGGCGGCAAGACGATCTCCGACATCAGCCGCCTTTCCCTGATCAATTGCCGCGACTTCTTCAACCTGCTGCAGCTCACCGGGCAGAAGGCGCAGGTCGGAGAAAAGATCCTCAAGGAAATCACCGCGCGGCTTTCCTTCCTGATCAATGTCGGGCTCGATTACCTCTCGCTCGACCGCTCGGCGGAAACGCTTTCGGGCGGCGAAGCGCAACGCATCCGCCTGGCCTCGCAGATCGGCTCCGGCCTGACCGGCGTCATGTACGTGCTCGACGAACCCTCGATCGGACTGCACCAGCGCGACAACGCGCGCCTGCTGGAAACCCTGACGCACCTGCGCGACCTGGGCAATACGGTGATCGTGGTCGAGCACGACCTGGAAGCCATCGAGTCGGCGGACTACGTGGTGGACATGGGCCCCGGCGCCGGCGAGCATGGCGGCCATGTCGTAGCCGAAGGCACCCCGGCACAGGTGGCCGCCAACAGCGCCTCGATGACCGGCGCCTTCCTCTCCGGCCGGCGCGAGATAGCGACTCCGGCCAGGCGCACGCCACCGAATGCGACGCGCGAACTGAAGATTTGCGACGCCAGCGGCAACAACCTGAAGCGGGTCGATCTGCAGATTCCGGTCGGACTGTTCACCTGCATCACCGGCGTTTCCGGCTCGGGCAAATCGACCCTGATCAACGACACGCTGTATGCCGCCGCCGCGCGCCATCTCTATGGCTCCGCGCTGGAACCGGCACCGCACCGCGAGATCGAAGGCCTCGAATTCTTCGACAAGGTGATCAACGTCGACCAGTCGCCCATCGGCCGCACGCCGCGCTCCAACCCCGCTACCTACACCGGCCTCTTGACGCCGATCCGCGAGCTGTTCGCCGGCGTGCCGCAATCGCGCGAGCGCGGCTACAGCCCCGGGCGCTTCAGCTTCAACGTCAAGGGAGGCCGCTGCGAGGCCTGCCAGGGCGACGGCATGATCAAGGTCGAAATGCATTTCCTGCCGGACATCTTCGTGCCCTGCGACGTCTGCCACGGCAAGCGCTACAACCGCGAGACGCTGGAGGTCCGCTACAAGGGCAAGACCATCCACGAGGTGCTCAACATGACCGTGGAACAGGCGCGCGAGTTCTTCGACCCGGTGCCGGTGGTCGCGCGAAAATTGCAGACGCTGGTGGATGTGGGCCTGTCGTACATCCAGCTCGGGCAGTCGGCGACTACGCTGTCGGGCGGCGAGGCGCAACGCGTGAAACTCGCGCTGGAACTTTCCAAGCGCGATACCGGACGCACGCTCTACATCCTCGATGAACCCACCACCGGCCTGCATTTCCAGGACATCGAAATGCTGCTCTCGGTGCTGCACCGGCTGCGCGACCACGGCAACACCGTGGTGGTGATCGAGCACAACCTCGACGTGATCAAGACCGCCGACTGGGTGGTCGATCTCGGCCCGGAAGGCGGCGACGGCGGCGGCCGCATCATCGCCACCGGCACACCCGAAGCCGTGGCACTGGTCAAGGGCAGCTACACTGGGCGCTATCTCGCGCGGTTTCTCGCCGCGCGATCGGCATCCCGAGCAGCGCCGAAGCCGGTTCCCAAACCCAAGACCGTTGGTCGTACAAGGAAACCCAGCCCATGAGCGGCTTCGAAAACTATTCCCGCGAAGCCCTGCAAATCGAGCACGAAATCGAGCGCAAGGGCCTGGTTCTGGGCATCGACTGGAACGATGCCGCGCAGGTGAGCCAACTGGCGCGCGAGGCGATCGAATGCCGCCTGGACCCGGAGCACCCCGAGTGCACCTCCAGCGATCCGAAAACCCGCGCCCGCATCGAGCTCTTCGGTCTGGCGCAGCTGATGCTGACCGTGATGAAGGAAAGCGCGAACGCGGACATTCATACCCATGGCGGCGCGGCATGGAAGGCCTTCGCCCGCGCCTTGTGGGCCGAGCACGATCGTCGCGAGGGGAAGACCTGATCACGCCTGCCGTTGCCGGCGCAAGCCCGAGCATGGGCTAGACTTGCAGTCTGAAAGCGGGCCGTGCTCAAATAGCACCGGCGGCACGCCGCCCTTATCGAAGCATGCTTTATCAGGAAAGCGAGCCTCTCCCATGAAAAGATCACTTGGCATTTTCACACTCTGCATTGCCTTCAGCACTGCCGCGAGCGCGCAGGAAACGGCAGAGCTGGTCCAGACCAGCGGGACCGCGGAACTCAAAAGAGCCTCCGAGGCCATGATTGCGCAGGCCAGCCAGAGCATTTCAATCCGCCTGCCGACCACGGTGAAAAGGGGCGAGATCATTTCAATCCAATACGAGGGCAAGGGCAATTCGGTTGCGGACAGTTTCATGGTGACCGGAATAACCATCAAGGATGGCGCTTGCGCGATCGAGAACAAGCGCCACACGACGGCTGGCTCGGCACTTAGCGACATGATCCATGCGCGGCCATGCAAGAAGCTTAAGTAGCGCCATGGCCGGTCCGCTGTGGCGGCATGCGGGACGCCTCGCCGCACTGCTGGTCGCACTGGTAGTAATTGTCGCGGCCCCGCTGGCTCGCGCCGCCGATCCGGCTCCGCTGCCGATTTTCGATGCCCATCTGCACTACAACTGGGAGCCGGCGCCCTACTACCCGCTGGAGAAGGTCCTGAACCTGTTCCGGCAACAGAACGTCACCGGCATCCTCGCCACCAGCCGGCCCAACGACGGCACCCGCGCCCTCTATGAAGCGAAGCCCAAGGACCTCTGGGTGGTGCCCTTCATCCGGCCCTACCGCATCCGCGCCGACATTCAGACCTGGATGGATGATCCCTCGATTCAGGATCTGATCGAAACGGAATACAGGCGCGGCTACTACGTCGGCATCGGCGAGTTCCATCTCTCGGGCAAGGGCGCGGCGACGAAATGGGTCAAGCGCACCGTGGATTTCGCGGTCGAAAAGAATCTCTACCTGCACGCCCACGCCGATGACGAAGCGCTGGAAGTTCTGTTCGCCCACAACCCGAAGGCCAGGATCGTCTGGGCCCATACCGGCTTTTCCACTGCGCCGGAAAAGGTCGCCGCCTATCTCGAGCGCTATCCGGCGCTGTGGTGCGAGCTCTCCTATCGCTACGGCATCACTTCCGGCGGCAAACTGACGGCGGAATGGAAAGCCTTGTTCGAGCGCTACCCGGAGCGCTTCCTGCTCGGTTCCGACACCTGGATCAATGAGCGCTGGGACAGCTACGGCAGCACCATGAGCGACTACCGCTCGTGGCTGGCGCAACTGCCCAGGGACGTCGCCGAGAAGATCGCCTCCGGCAACGCCGAGCGGCTGTTCAGGCGCTGATCAGCTTCAGATCGAAAGCCCGCTCGATCAGCCAGATCAGGGCAATCGCGAGTGTGATCAGCGAGCCGCCGACGAACACCCCGCGACGATAGAAGCCGGTAGCGCGCAGGGTGTAGGCCAGCGGCAGAAACACCGCGACGATGGCGAGCTGGCCGATCTCGACACCGAGGTTGAAGCCGAGCAGGGAAAGCACCAGCGTCTCCTGCGGCAGCCCCAGTTCGGTCAGCACGCTGGCGAAGCCGAAGCCATGGATCAAGCCGAAGCCAAAGGCCACCATCCAGCGCCGGTGTTCGACCAGCGGTTTGAGATTGTTCGCCGCCGCCAGCACCACCGAGGCGGCGATCGCCGATTCCACCAGCCGCGAAGGCAGCGAAACCAGGCCCAGGGCCGCAAGCGAGAGCGTGATCGAATGCGCCACGGTGAACGCCGTGACCACCCACAGCACCTCGCGCAGGGCGTCAGCGAAACGCGCGACGCCGCGCCAGCGTCGCGCCTCGTGCACCAGGACCGCCGGCAGCAGCAAGGAGAGCAGAAACAGGATGTGATCGAAGCCGATCCAGATATGCCAGATGCCTTCGACCAGATACTGGCCGAACTGGGCCAGACGCGACGCCTCGCCCGCGACAAAAACCTGCTCGGCCCGCTGCGGCGAAAGCACGGCGGTCTGCGGCCTGCCATCAAGGTTCAGGCGCAGCAGGCCGCGATGCAGGGCATCGAGTTCGAACAGCAGGCGGTAGTGAAGCGTCAGATCGCCGCTGGCGGCGGGACACGCACCGGCCAGTTGCAGCACCGCATAGCTGCCATCGGTGTGACTGTCGACCAGGTGATCGACTATCCGCAACGTGCAGGTCCCGCCGCGCTGCAACGTCAGGCTCCTGAGGGCCCAGGCCGCGATGTCGGCATGGCGCGCGCGCAGCTCGCCCCAATTAATCTCGCCGTTACCATCGCGGTCGAGGCCGAGGGCGAAATCGATATCGCGCAGCGCGATGTCCCATTGCCCCGACACTTCGTTGCCCTTGACGTCGAGAACCAGGTAGCTGTCGCTGGCTTTGTGCGCCGACACCGGCAGCGCCAGCAGCAACAGCAGGCCGAACAGGCAGCGGCGCAGCATCATCGCCGTCCCACCAGCGCCGACTCCCGGCCCAAACGTTGCAAACGCGCATCCTCGAAGCCGCTGGCGTTCAGCCAGTTGCGCGCGGGCTGCGCAGCTGCCGCGTCCTGCGCATCAATCGCGGCTTCGAGCAGGATGCGGGCATCGCGCGGTTCGCGCTGGACAGCGTAGTTCTCCGCCGCCAGGCGCAGGGCTTCCTTCGGCTCGCCGCGAAGGCGCAAGCGATAGCGCGCCTCCTCGGCCCGGTGCGTGGTATCGCCTCGCAGTTTGGCGGCGGCAAAGCGGTCCTCCAGAAGCTGCGCCAACCGCGCTGCACCAGGCAGTTTCAGCGCGGTTTCGGCTTCGGCGAGGCGCAGCAGCAGGCTGTCGGACACCTCCCACCCGGCCAGCGCGGTGAGTACGTCCGCCGGCCGGCTCATATCGAGCAGAAAGTCGGCCCACGCGGCAAGCAGATAACCGTCGTCGCGACCGAGGCTCAAGGCCTCGCGGTAGTGCCGTTCGGCCTGCGCCGACTGTCCGCGCCAGGCCGCCACTTCGCCCAACCGGGTCAGCAGCCAGAGGCGATTGTCGGCGTCACGACTTGTTTCCAGGGCCTGCTGCAAGGATCGGTAACCCGCTTCAAGCTGGCCGCCGTAGGCCTGTACCAGCCCGATGCAGCCCCCGAACAGCGTGCTGCGGCCAAGACTCTGGAGCGTAACGCACTCCTTTTGCGCCGCCGCATAGTCGGCCTGTACCAGATAGATCGCGGCACGCCAGGCATGGGCTGCGGCCAGGTCAGGATCGAGCGTCAGGGCTCCGGCAAAGTCGTCGAGGGCGCCAGCAAAGTCGTGGCGATACTGCCGCAGCAGCCCGCGTATCGAACGCAACGATGCCGGCAGCGGCTCGCCAAAGCGAGCGACCACTGCTTCGGCATAGCCCACATAGCGCGGGTCTCCGCGCGCCATGGCGAGATCGAAATAGCGCTGGGCCAGCCGTGCGGCGGGGACCGGGTCGGTTGCGGAAGCGGTCATCGCGCTGCGCATGGCGGCCAGTTCGCGCGCGCTTGCGTCGCCGGCCCGCAAGGGCAATCGCTCCAGCACCTCGCTGTCGTCAGGCGGTTTGCGCGGCGCAGCATATGCAGCAGGCGCCAGCACGGAAATCGACAGAAGCAGCGGAAGGAAGCAGGATCGTGCGGAGCGGGTCAACTTGCCAAAAGTCATGGACGTTATATACACTTCGTGCGCGCCACACCGCGCGTCACGTTTTCCAACAATATTCAAGGAGTTTACATGAGCAAGCTACTGTCCGTTCTGATCGCTGCCGCTTTCGCTTTCGTTTCCGCCGGTTCCTTCGCAGCCTCCCATGGCGGCGCCATGAAGGACGACAAGAAGATGGAAAAGAAGGAAGAGAAGAAGGAAATGAAGGCCGAGAAGAAAGAAGAGAAGAAAGAGATGAAGGCCGAGAAGAAGGAAGAGAAGAAGGAAATGAAGGCCGAGAAGAAAGAAGAAAAGAAGGCCGACAAGAAGTAATTCCGGCTTCTTGAATAGAAAAGGCGGGCTGCGGCCCGCCTTTTTTTCGCGGCACCGCGCCGGGAAAACTATCTCCCGACGCTTCGCTCAGGTGTCCGCGGCGGGTTCGTCCCGCAGCAGCAGGGAACTCAGCCCAAGCACCCAACATGCCGCGGCGATGGTGCCGGTCAGCACGTCGCTGGGGTAATGCACCTGCAGGTACAGGCGCGAAAAATCCACCAGAGCTACCATCACCAGCAGCAGCGGGATAAGCCATTGCCGGCGCTGCGGCGTCAGCCGAACCGCGACCAGCCACAAGGCTGCCGCGAGCGCAGTCACCTGTGCCGCGTGGGCGCTGGGGAACGAAAATTCCGATCCGACCGGCGTCAGCACAGCAAACAGATCGGGCCGCGGGCGCAGCGTCAGGTCCTTCACCAACCGGGCGAGCAGCGTCGCCCCGACCAGGGCGACGACAATGAAACGCGCCTCGCGCCGATATCCTCTGTGCCACAGCAGGGTGCCGGCTGCCAGCACCAGAGGCAGCAATATCCAAAGGGAACCCAGCCAGGTCAGACTGAGAAATACGCCGTCCAGCCACGGGCTGCGCCAGGCGTTCGCCAGAATGAGCGCCTCATGATCGAAGGGGAGACGGCCTGATTCCGCGGCCCGAATCCAGGCGGCGCCACCGGCCAACGTGCCCAGTGCCGCGCTCCACCACAGAGCCGCCTGAATCGCGCTGCGCGGCACGATCACCCGGCGGCTGACGTTGCGTGCAGTTCCGCGGACTCGATGACCCGGCTGACGGGCGCAGGAGCCAGCGCGGCTTCGCGCAGGGCACGGGCGATCGCGCCGGGCTTCACGGCCTTCCAGCGACGGGGAATCAAGGGATTCAGCGCGCGCGCAACTATCAGGGCCAGACCTTCACCCGGCCGACTCTCGACACGGTCGGCATCGATCAACGAGGGGCGCACGATCGTATAGCCGGGATAGCCGAGCTGCCGGATCGCGTCTTCGGCCTCGCCCTTGGTACGCAGGTAGAAGTTACCCGACGCTGCGTCCGCCCCGAGTGAGGAGTTCAGCGCAAAGCGCGTGGCGCCAGCGGCCCGGGCGAGTCGCGCTATGCGCAGCGGGAGGTCTCTATCCACAGCAGCGAATTTCTCGTTCGACCCGGCTGCGCGCCGTGTCGTGCCCAGGGTGCAGACCACGGCATCGACCTTCCACCAAGTAGCGTCCGCCGGCAAGTTGTCGAAGTCGACCACGACATTGGTGAGCTTGGTCGCCGCCGCCAGAGGGCGGCGTGTCAAGGCCACGACTTGCGCCACGCGCGGGTCGGCGAGCGCCTGGGTGAGCACCGCCCGGCCGACGGCACCCGTAGCGCCGACCAGCAGCACGCGCAAGCTCATCGTCCTGCCCCCTCCACCCTGCGCCAGACGCTGGCCAGCCAGGGCTGCTGGTCGCAGGGCAGGCCAGGCGGCCGGTAGTAATGTTCGAGTTCGACAAAGCCGGCCGCCGTCAGATAATCGCGCCACGCGGCGAGGTCGTAATAGGCACCATAGCGCTCGCCGTTTATGCTCTCCTGATTGTCGCCGCGCGGATTCGAACTGAACAAGACGCCATCGGGTTTCAGCGTCGCGTGCAGTTGCCGCAGCACGCGCGGCAGTTCCTGTCTTGGCACGTGAAACAGCGAGGCGTTGGCGAACACTCCATCGAAACAGGCTTCGGGCAAGTCCAGCAGGAGAAAATCCTGCTGCCACACTTCGCAGTCGCCGTTGGCCCGCGCCATCCGCACCAGGGCAGGCGCTCCTTCGAGTCCGATGACGCGATGTCCGCGCCGGACAAACGCCGACAGGTCCCGCCCGGGACCGCAGCCAAAGTCGAGAATGATGCATGGCGGCGCTGTCTGAATGTGACGCAGCAAGGCCTCGATGTTCTGCTCGACATCATGGTGGCGCGTGCCTTCCCAGAAGGCCTCGGCGCGCGAGTGGTAATGATCGAGCGTGCGGTCGACGAGTTGCCGCAATGCTTCCGGTTCGAGTTTCATGGGTGGAATGGTACGCGGACTTGGCCGGGATTGTCCGCCCGCCGTAGTCCCAGCGCCGACTCCTGCACGAGAACGGAAACGAAACTAAAACACCACGGCATGCCGTGGCGTTTTAGCTATGCCAATCGAGAGGTCAACTCTTTAGCGCCACCAGCACTTCGTCCAGCATCTTCTTCGCATCGCCGAACAGCATGCGATTGTTTTCCTTGTAGAAGAGCGGATTGTCGACTCCTGCATAGCCCGAGGCCATCGAGCGCTTCATCACGATCGAGGTCTTGGCCTTCCAGACTTCCAGCACCGGCATGCCGGCGATCGGGCTGGTCGGATCGTCCTGCGCTGCCGGATTGACGATGTCGTTGGCGCCGATCACGATGGCGACGTCGGTGGTCGGAAAGTCGTCGTTGAGCTCATCCATTTCCATCACGATGTCGTAAGGCACCTTGGCTTCGGCCAGCAGCACGTTCATGTGGCCGGGCATGCGCCCCGCCACCGGGTGGATGCCGAAGCGGATATTGACGCCCTTCTCGCGCAGGTGCTTGGTGATTTCGTACACCGTGTGCTGGGCCTGCGCCACCGCCATGCCGTAGCCGGGAACGATGATCACGCTCTTGGCATCCTTCAGCAGTTCGGCCGTCTCGACGGCGCTGATGGGCACCACTTCACCCACCGGCGCCGTCTCGCCAGCGCCGACTTTCTTGGCCGGCGCGCCGCCTCCGGTGCCGAAGCCGCCGGCAATGACGCTGATGAAATTGCGGTTCATCGCACGGCACATGATGTAGGACAGGATCGCGCCGCTTGATCCGACCAGCGCGCCGACCACTATCAGCAGGTCGTTGGAGAGCATGAAGCCGGTGGCCGCCGCGGCCCAGCCGGAGTACGAGTTCAGCATCGAGACCACCACCGGCATGTCGGCACCGCCGATCGCCATGACCATGTGGATGCCGAACAAGAGCGCGATCACCGTCATTACGATCAGCGGCGTCATGCCCTCGCTGATCGAATGGGCGCGGATGAACTCGCCGCCGAACCAGATCACCACCAGGAGGCCGGCCAGGTTCATCCAGTGACGCCCCGGCAGCAGCATGGGCGAGCCGCCGATCTTGCCGTTCAGCTTGCCGAAAGCGATCAGCGAACCAGAGAAGGTCACCGCGCCGATCAGGATGCCGATGTAGATTTCCAGCTCGTGGATGGTCTTTTCCGCGCCGGCCAGCGGAGCCGAGGTGTCGATGTAGCTGGCGAAGCCGACGAGGCAGGCCGCGAGGCCGACCAGGCTGTGCATCAGCGCCACCAGTTCGGGCATCTGCGTCATCTTGACGACTTTCGCCGCGTACAGGCCGACGGCGCCGCCGACCACCATGGCGCCGATGATCCATGGATATCCGGCCGCCGTGACGCGCGGTCCGAACACGGTGGCCAGCACGGCGATGGTCATGCCGATCATGCCGTAGAGGTTGCCGCGCCGCGAGCTCTCCGGATTCGAAAGTCCGCCGAGGCTGAGGATGAAGAGGATGGTTGCTCCGATGTAGGAGACGGTTGCCAGATTTCCAGACATGTCGTGTCTCCCTGGTTATTTGCGGAACATGTCCAGCATGCGCTGGGTCACGGCGAAACCGCCGAACATGTTGACTGCGGTAAGCGCGATGCCGCCGACGGCCAGCCAGCGTATCCACTGGTCCGGCGGCAGGCCGCCGGCCAGCGGCGGCGCGATCTGCACCAGGGCGCCGATGGCGATGATGCTGGAGATCGCGTTGGTCACGCTCATCAGCGGCGTGTGCAGCGCCGGCGTCACGTTCCACACCACCATGTACCCGACGAAGCAGGCCAGCACGAAGACCGTGAAGTGGGCGAGGAAAGCACCGGGTGCATTGGCGCCGACGAACCAGAACAGCGCGGCGGCGACGCCGAACATGATGGCCAGCTTGTTGCCCGCCATGGGTTCGCTCGCGGCACCGTGGCCGTGGCCCTTCTTGGCAGCCGCAACGGGTGCGGCGGCAGGCTTGGCTGGCGGCGCAGCAGACGGCTTGGGCGGCGGGGGCGGCCAGGTGACCTCGCCGTTCTTGATGACGGTCAGGCCGCGGATGGCCTCGTCTTCCATGTTGACGTCGATGGTGCCGTCGCCTTTTACAACTTGCGTTTTGCACAGCTCCTCGGTGAGACGGAACAGGTTGTTGGCGTACAGCGTCGACGACTGCTTGGCCAGGCGCGAGGCCAGGTCGGTGTAGCCGACGATGGTCACGCCGTGCTTCACCACCGCCTGGCCGGGCTCGGTCAGCTCGCAGTTGCCGCCGCGCTCGGCCGCCATGTCAACGATCACGCTGCCCGGCTTCATGCTCTGCACCATCTCGGCGGTAATCAGCCGGGGTGCGGGCTTGCCGGGGATCAGCGCGGTGGTGATGATGATGTCCACCTCCCTGGCCTGCTTGGCGTACATCTCGCGCTGGGCCTGCTGGAAGCCCTCGCTCATGACTTTGGCGTAGCCGCCGCCGCCGGAACCTTCTTCCTCGTAATCGACCTTGACGAATTCGCCGCCCAGCGACACGACCTGGTCGGCGATGGCGCCAAGGCTGGCTGCCGTGCCGATCGCCGCGAGGCCGGCGACGCCGGCGCCGGCGATGAAGACCTTGGCCGGCGGTACCTTGCCCGCGGCGGTGATCTGGCCGTTGAAAAAGCGGCCGAAGGCGTTGGCGGCCTCGATCACGGCGCGGTAGCCGGCGACGCCGGCCTGGGAGGTCAGGGCGTCCATCTTCTGGGCGCGGGAGAGTGTGCGCGGCAGCGCGTCGATGGCCAGCACGGTGGCACGCTTGCCAGCCAGCTGCTGCATCAGTTCCGGATTTTGCGCCGGCCAGATGAAGTCGATCAGGGTGCCGCCCTCGCGCATGAGGCCGACTTCCCCGGTGGTCGGTACGCCGATCTTGAACACGATGTCGGAGGCCGCCCAGAGCGCGGGCGCGCCAGCGATGATTTCGGCGCCGGCGGCGCGGTAGCTGTCGTCACTGCAATTCGCCGCATCCCCGGCGCCGGATTCGACGGCGACCTTGAAACCCAGCTTGATGAGTTTTTCAACGACTTCGGGGACGGTGGCCACGCGTTTCTCGCCGGCCAGCGTTTCCCGGGGAACTCCAATTGTCAGTGCCATGATTCTCCCATTTCTATGTTCATCGATACTCGAATGCACGAACGCATATTCTTGCTTGCCCGTCGCGCCCATGGCTGATTCACGCCATTCCGCCGCAGATGGTGCACCGCGGCTATGATACGCCATCCATATCAATCCATTTGATCGATATCAGTCATCTTTCGATAGATACGACATGACGAGTCCAAAGCCGAATCGCTCCCGCTCCCGCGCCGCCAAACGCCTGTCGCAAGCCGCCAAGGTCGGCCTCGCTCCCGGCGCGCTGATCCACCTGGGCGAGCGCAAAACCGAGCAGGCGACCATCTCCCTGATCGAATACGGCGATGCCGATCTGACCGAGCATCAGTTCAGCTCCCTGGCGGAGTCACAAGCCTACCAGCCGCAGCTGCCGGTACTCTGGCTCAACGTGCATGGCCTGCACGAGCCCGAAGTGATGGCCGAAATCGGTCGCCGCTTCAAACTGCATCCGCTGGTGCTGGAAGACATCCTCAACACCAACCAGCGGCCGAAGATCGACGACTATGGCGACTACCTCTTCATGGTCGCCCGCTTCTTCGAGATCGACAGCGACACGCACGAGGTCAGCTCCGACCAGGTCAGCCTGATCCTCGGCCGCAACTTCGTCCTGACCTTCCAGGAGAGGCCCAGCGGCCGATTCGACCCCGTGCGCGACCGCCTGCGCCATGATCGCGGGCAGATACGCAAACTCGGTGCCGACTACCTCGCCTATTCACTGCTCGACGCCATCGTCGACCGCTATTTCACGATCCTGGAGAGCATCGGCGAACGCACCGAAGAGCTCGAGGACATGATGCTGGATCGGCCCAGGCCGGGCTCGCTGCAGACGGTGCATCAGTTGAAGCGCGAAACGCTGACACTGCGCCGCTCGATCTGGCCGCTGCGCGAAGTGATCAACAGCCTGACGCGCGCCGACGATCGCTTCTTCCGCCCGGAAACCCGGCCCTACCTGCGCGATATCTACGACCACACGGTGCACGCCATCGAATCGCTGGAGGCCAACCGCGACGTGATCGCGGGCATGCTCGACATTTATCTGTCGGCCGTCAGCAACCGGGTCAATCAGGAGGTTCGAGCGCTCACCGTGGTCGCCATCATCTTCATGCCGGCGACGCTGATCTCAGGCATCTTCGGCATGAACTTCAAGACCATGCCGCTGCTCGATTGGCCGACCGGATTTTTTGTCGCCATCGGCCTGATGGCGACCGTCGCCAGCACGCTCTCCATCATCTTCTGGCGCCGGCGCTGGCTGGAGTAGCCCGCCGCGCGGGTCGGAGGCGGCGCGCTATCTGCCGCGCAACAGCCGGCGCTGGACCTTGCCGGTGGTGGTCATCGGCAGGGCGTCGATGAACTCGATGATCTTGGGATATTCGTAGGGCGCCAGGTATTGGCGCACATGCTGCTGCAGCGAGGCTTCGAGTTCGGCCGAAGGCTTCTCTCCGGCCTGCAGCACGATGAAGGCCTTGACCACCGTGCCGCGCGTCTCGTCGGGGGCCCCGATCACGGCGGCATTGGCCACCGCGGCATGCTTGATCAGGCAGTTCTCGATCTCGCCCGGGCCGATGCGGTAGCCGGCGCTCTTGAACATGTCGTCGCTGCGCCCCTGGTACCAGAGCACGCCGTCTTCATCCTGCTTCGCCAGGTCGCCGGTGCGGCCCCAGGCCTGTGGATCGGCTATGCCGCCGCCGAAAAACTTTTCCGCGGTGGCCTGCGGGTTCTTCCAGTAGCCGAGCATGAACACCGGGTCCATCTCGCCGTTGCAACTGCGCAGCACGCAGACTTCGCCGAGTTCGCCTGGCGCCACCGGCTGCCCGGCGTCATCGAGCACGGCCAACTGGTGCCCAGGATAGCCGCGGCCCATGGCGCCGGGTTTGGGCGGCGTCACCGTAGCGCTGTTGCCGACGATGTAGTTGATCTCGGTCTGGCCGTACATTTCATTCACCGTCACGCCCAGCGCCTGCTGCGCCCAGCCGCACACCGCTTCGCCGACAGTCTCTCCCGCGCTCATGATGCTGCGCAGGGCGAGGTCGTATTTCTCCTTCGGCTGCGGCACGGCCTTCATCATCATTTTCAGGGCCGTCGGAAACAGAAAGCTGTTCCTCACCCCGTATTTTTCCATCAGCCAGAAGGCCTTCTCCGGATCGAAGCGGCCGCGATAGCCGAGGATGGGCTGGCCGAAATTCCAGCTCGGCAGCAGCGCATCGAACAGGCCGCCGGTCCACGCCCAGTCTGCCGGCGACCAGAACATGTCGCCGCGCTGCGGGTAGAAATCGTGCGAGCAGACGAAGCCCGACAGGTTGCCGATCAGGCT
This sequence comes from Rhodocyclaceae bacterium, assembly GCA_006218025.1. Classification (GTDB taxonomy): domain Bacteria; phylum Pseudomonadota; class Gammaproteobacteria; order Burkholderiales; family Rhodocyclaceae; genus Sulfuritalea. The sequence goes on from VBWA01000030.1 coordinate 66,780, forward strand.
GCGCTGCGCGATCAGCGCGCCCTTCGGGTTGCCGGTGGTGCCGCTGGTGTAGATGATCATCGCCGGATCGTCGGCGCCGGTGTCCGTCGGCGTGTAGTGCGACGAGGCGAGCGGCAGCAGCGTGGCCCACTCGCGCACCCAGGATTCGCGCGCGCCGCCGACACCGATCACGTGTTTCAGGTCCGGCAGCTTTTCGCGCACGGCGCCGAGCTTTTCCAGCCCGCCCTCGTCGATGATCGCGACCCGTACCCCGGCGTGCGACAGGCGGAATTCAAGCGCATCGGCGCCGAACAGATGCGAGACCGGCACGGCGATCGCCCCCATCTGGTAGCAAGCCATGTGCGCGATGCCAGTTTCGGGCCGCTGCGGCAGGATGATGGCGACGCGATCGCCGGCCATGACGCCCATCGCGCCCAGCACATTGGACAAGCGGTTCGCGGCCTGCTGCACGTCCCAGAAACTCCATGCCTCGGTGTGGCCGGCTTCGTCTTCGTAGTAGAGGGCGAAGCGCGATCGATCATCGGCCCAGCGCCCGCAGCAGGCGCGGGCGATGTTGTAGCGGGCCGGCACCTGCCAGCGGAAGGACGCCCGCAGGGTCTGCCAGTCGCGCGCCTTCGCGTCGAGCCCGATTCCGCTCATTGGACTGCCCTCCCCCCAGCCCCCTGCCCAAGGCAGGGGGTGACGGTGGTTCGCCGCTGCGCGGCTCCGCAGCTTGGCTGCGACATCCTTGGGGCGGCCCGGCGGATGTCGCTCATGACGCCAGGCGTGCGTCGAGCAGTTCGATCCAGTGCCGCACCGGCAGGGCGGTGGCGCCCTGCAGATGTCCGATGCAGCCGACATTGGCGCTGGCGATCGCGGCCGGGCCGCCCGCGGTCAGCGCGGCGATCTTGTTTGCCTGCAAACGCTTCGAGATCGCCGGCTGCAGGACGGAATAAGTGCCGGCCGAACCGCAGCACAGGTGCGAATCGGCCACCGCGGTCAGCGTATAGCCGGCGGCGCTCAGCAACGACTCGACGGTGCCGCGAATCTTCAGCCCGTGCTGCAGGCTGCAGGGACTCTGAAACGCCAGGACGCGTTCGCTCTCGGGCAAGGGACGACAGGCCTGCAGCAGAGGCGCGAGGCCGGCCTCTTCGGCCGCAACGACCTCGCTGATGTCGCGCGTCGCCAGCACCACCCGTGCTGCTTTCACGGCGTAGTCGGGATCCTCCTGCAGCAGATGGGCATATTCGAGCACGTGCGAGCCGCAACCGGAAGCGGTCATCACCAGGCCCTCCGCGCCCGCTTCGAGCAGCGGCCACCAGACGTCGATGTTGCGCCGGGCGTCGTCGCGCGCGCCTTCCGCGTCGTTGAGGTGCGCGCGCACCGCCCCGCAGCAGCCGGCCGCATTTTTCCCATCTCGCGCTTCGATCATCTCGATGCCGAGGCGATCGAGCACGCGTCGCGTCGCGCCATTGACGTTCGGGTACATCGAAGGCTGCACGCAACCGGCCAACGCGATCAGTTTTCGCGTGTGGCTGCGCCGCGGCACCGGGCCGGCCGAGGAAAGCGGCGGCACCTTGGCGCGCAGCGCTCCCGGCAGCACGAGCCGCACCGACTGCCCCAGCTTCATCGCCGCACCGAACAGTGTCGAACGCGGCAACAGGTTCTTCAGCAGCCCGCGCATCAATGCATCGCTGCCGGTGCGCGGCACCTTGCTCTCGACCACTTCGCGGCCGATGTCGAGCAGGCGCGTGTATTGCACGCCCGAGGGACAGGTGGTTTCGCAGGAACGGCAGGAGAGGCAACGATCGAGGTGCAGGCGGGTCTTTTCCGTCGGCTCGACGCCTTCGAGCACCTGCTTGATCAGGTAAATGCGGCCGCGCGGTCCGTCAAGCTCGTCGCCCAGCAACTGATAGGTCGGGCAAGTCGCGGTGCAAAAACCACAATGCACGCAGCGACGCAGGATCTCCTCGGCCTCGCGGCCGGCGGTCGTATGACGGATGAAATCGGCGAGATGGGTTTCCATGCTCAGAGCTCGGGGTAGAGGCGGCCGGGGTTGAAAACGCCATACGGGTCGAAGCTCTGCTTGAGGCGGCGATGCACTTCCATCAGCGCAGGCGACAGCGACGCGAACACGCCGCCGGTCTTGTCGCCGCCGCGAAACAGGCTGGCGTGCCCACCCACCCTCGCCGCAGTTTCGCGCAGCTGTGTCACATCGACGGCGCCGCGCAGCCAGCGCTGCGCGCCGCCCCATTCGATCAGCTGCGCGCCAGGCAGATCCAGCGGCGGCGCCACCGAGGGCACCGAGAGCCGCCACAGCGGGGCATCGCCGACGAAGAAGGCCGTGGTCTGCTCGCGTAACGCAATCCAGAAATCAGCAGCCTCAGCCTCGGCGACGCGCTCACCGCCCAGCTTTTCGCAGGCGGCCGTAACGGCGGCCTGCGCACCGGACAGGCGCAGCGTCAGCACATCGCCCTGCCAGCAACTCGCGGCCAGCGGCACGGGCTGGCCGCCCCAGCCGTTCAGCGCGTCCAGCGCCCTGTCCTGCGGCATTTCGAAACGCAACGTGGCCTGCGCCACCGGCAGCGGCATTACCTTGAGCGACACTTCGAGAATCAGGCCCAGCGTGCCGAGGCTGCCGGTGACCAGGCGCGAGACGTCGAAGCCGGCGACGTTCTTCATCACCTGGCCGCCGAAATTGAGTTCGCGGCCTTCGCCATCCATCAGCTTCACGCCGAGCACGTAGTCGCGCAAGCTGCCGGCCACCGCCCGGCGCGGTCCGGACAGTCCGGCGGCGACGGCGCCGCCTATGGTGGCGCCTCCAGTAATTTCGCCGCCGATCGTGGCATTGCCGAAGTGCGGCGGCTCGCAGGCGAGCACTTGCCGCCGTGCCGCCAGCGCCGACTCCAGCTCGGCCAGCGGCGTGCCGGCACGCGCGGTGATCACCAGCTCCGTCGGCTCATAGCCGACAATGCCGCTGTAGCCGCGCGTATCGAGCACGTCGCCGGAGAGCGGCCCGCCGTAAAAATCCTTGCTGCCGCCGCCGCGCAGGCGCAGGGGCTTGCGTTCGAGAATGCGCGAACGGAATTCCTCGATGCGATCGGTCATCGCGCACTCCCGGTCAGACGGTACTCGGAGCAGTGCCGCGGATAGGGAACTGCCTTGCCGGGGTTGAGCAGCGTCAGCGGATCGAAGGCGGCCTTGACGGCGTGGAAGGCTTCAAGTTCCTCGCGGGAAAACTGCACGCACATCTGTTTGACCTTTTCGATGCCGACGCCATGTTCGCCGGTGATGGTGCCGCCGACGTCGACCGAGAGTTCGAGGATCTTGGCGCCGAAGGCGATCGCCCGCTCCGTTTCGCCCGGGTTGCGCGCATCGAACATGATCAGCGGATGAAGGTTGCCGTCTCCGGCATGGAATACGTTGGCGCAGCGCAGGTGGTATTCCGTCGACAACTCGGCGATGCGGGTCAGCACGTGCGAGAGATGCTTGCGCGGAATCGTGCCGTCCATGCACAGATAGTCGGGCGTGATGCGGCCCACCGCCGGAAACGCCGCCTTGCGCCCGGCCCAGTACTTGAGGCGTTCCGCCTCGCTTTGCGAAATACGCAGCTGGCGAGCGCCGTTCTGCTCCAGCAGGGTGGACATGGTGGTGATTTCCTCGGCGACTTCTTCCACCGTGCCATCGGATTCGGCGAGCAGGATCGCGGCCGCCGCCAGGTCGTAACCGGCATGGACGAAATCCTCGACGGCGGCCGTGGCCAGTTTGTCCATCATCTCCAGGCCGGCCGGGATGATGCCGGCGGCGATGATCGCCGCGACCGCGTTGCCCGCCTCGATCACGCTGTCGAAACTGGCCATCACCACCTGCGCCGTGCGCGGCTTCGGCGTCAGCTTCACGGTGGCTTCCAGCACCACGCCGAGCATGCCTTCGGAACCGATCATCAGGGCCATCAGGTCGTAGCCGGGATCGTCCAGGGCATGCGAGCCGATCTCGATGACTTCGCCGTTCATCAGCGCCACGCGCAGCTTCAGCACGTTGTGCAAGGTGAGCCCGTACTTCAGGCAGTGCACGCCTCCGGAATTTTCCGCGACGTTGCCGCCGATGGTGCAGGCAATCTGCGAACTCGGATCGGGTGCGTAGTAGAGGCCGAAAGGCGCCACGGCCTCGGAGATGGCCTGGTTGCGCACGCCGGGCTGCACCCGCGCCAGACGGGCCAGCGGATCGATTTCCAGGATGCGCATGAACTTCGCCAGCGACAGCACCACACCCTGCACCACCGGCGTGGCGCCGCCGGAAAGGCCGGTGCCGGCGCCGCGCGCGACCACCGGCACGTGCCGCGCGTGACAGACTTTCAGCACCGCGACGACCTGTTCGTCATTCTGCGGCAAGGCCACCACCCAAGGCAGCGCGCGATAGGCAGTGAGTCCGTCGCATTCGTAGGGCTTCAAATCCTCGGCCGCAAACAGCAGCGCCGCCGCGGGCAGCACGCGGGCGAGATCGGCCAGCAGGGCTTCGCGGTCGGGGTTCGCGGTGTCCTGCACCGTCCCGGCAGAATGTTCGGGCTGACTCATCATTTCTCCACTGCGGCAGAACTCCCTGCCGCTTCGATCAGGATCGCCCTGAAGTCATTCACGTTGGTGCGTGTCGGCCCGGTGACGACCAGGTCGCCCAAAGCCGCGAACACGCTGTAGGCATCATTTTCAGCCAGCCGCCGGCGCAAATCAATTCCTGCCTGCATGGCGCGTAGCGGAGTATCCGGCAGAAGCAGCGCGCCGGCGTTGTCTTCCGAACCGTCAATGCCGTCGGTATCGCAGGCGATGGCATGAATCCGCGGATGACCGCCGAGCGTCAGGGCCAGCCCGAGCAGAAATTCCGCATTGCGTCCGCCGCGCCCACTGCCTCTCACCGTGACCGTGGTTTCGCCGCCCGAGAGCAGCACGCAGGGGCCCGCCAGCGGCACGCCATGCGCAGCGCAGGAGAGCGCGATGCCGCCCAGTACACGCGCCGCCTCGCGCGCCTCGCCCTCGATCGCGTCCCCCAGCACCAGCGGCGCGATGCCCAGTGCGCGCGCCGCCGCCGCCGCCGCCGCAAGCGAAGATTGCGCCGTGGCGATGACGTGCGATTCGCAGTGCGAAAAGCCAGGGTCGGCAACTTTGGGCGTTTCGGCTACGCCTGACAGCAGCGCCTCACGCGCGACGGCAGGCAATTCAATTCCGTAACGCTCGACGATCTCGAGCGCGTCGACGCAGCGGGTCGGATCGGGCACGGTAGGGCCGGACGCGATGGTGGACAAGTCGTCGCCGGGTACGTCGGAAATCGCCAAAGTCACCACGCGGGCCGGCGCGGCGGCAAGCGCCAGACGGCCGCCCTTGATCGCCGAGAGGTGCTTCCTGACGCAGTTGATCTCGCCGATGCTGGCACCGCTGGCGAGCAGCGCTTTGGTCACGGCGCGTTTCTGCTCCAGGGTGATGCCCGCCATGGGTGCCGCGAGCAGCGCCGAACCTCCGCCGGAAAGCAGCACCAGCACCAGATCGTTGGCTGTCAGCCCGGATACAAGCTCGAGGATGCGCGCAGCCGCCAGCTGGCCCGCGACATCGGGCGTCGGATGCGCGGCTTCGACGACTTCGATTCGCCGCGTCGGAGCACCGTGTCCGTAGCGCGTGACGACCAGGCCGGAGAGTCGTTCGGGATCGCCGCGCCAGTGGTCCTCGACGGCGCGGGCCATCGCAGCCGCCGCCTTGCCGGCGCCGACTATTACGGTGCGGCCTTCTGGTGAATCGGGTGGTTCCGGCAGATGCGCAGGCAGGCAACGCGCCGGATCGGCCGCGGCCACGGCGGCATCGAACAGGCCGCGCAGCACGGCCCGCTGCCTCGCGTGAGTCACCGCCACGGCTCCAGCCAATCCAGACTGTCTTCGGTGCGCCGGCTCGGCTTGTATTCGCAGCCGACCCAGCCGGCATAGCCGATGCTATCGAGATGCTGCAACAGGAAGGGAAAATTGATCTCTCCCGTGCCCGGCTCGTGCCGCCCCGGATTGTCCGCCAGCTGGATGTGGCCGATCTGCGGCAGATGCTCCTGCAAGGTGCGGGCCAGATCGCCTTCCATGACCTGGGCATGGTAAATGTCGTATTGCAGGCGCAGATTGTCGCTGCCGACGTCCTTGATCAGCGCCAGCGCGTTGCGCGTGGTGGCGACGAAGAATCCCGGCGTATCGCGCGTGTTGAGCGGTTCCAGCACCAGTTCGATGCCCGCGCGGGCGGTCACGGCAGCGGCGAAGCGCAGATTTTCGACCAGGGTTTTCCGCGCCTTGTCGTCGCTGACGTCACCGGGTGGAATCCCGGCGAGGCAGTTGAGCCGCGCGCAGCCCAGCAGCCGGGCGTACTCCAGGGCCTGACCGACACCATCCTGAAACTCCGCGACGCGCCGCGGATGGCAGGCGATTCCCCGCTCCCCGGCCGCCCAATCGCCGGGCGGCAGATTGAAGAGAACCACATCGAGGCCCGAGGTCATGACCACCTCGGCCAGCGCCGCGCGGTCGAACTCATACGGAAAGTGAAACTCGACGGCGGCGAAGCCGGCCGCCCGCGCCGCGGCGAAGCGTTCGAAAAACGGTCGCTCGGTGAACAGGAAGGAAAGGTTCGCGGCAAAGCGTGGCATGCCGCGATTATATGTCTCCGTGCGCTTGCGCCGGAGACGGTGCTCTGCACACCTGGGCCGCCGCTTCGCGGGCAGGTGTCCCCCTGTGGGATAGGCGGACGGCGGGCCGGGTCGCATTGTTGCCTTGCATGCACCAATCATTTGAGGCTGCCGGTCTTTGCTATGCTTTGCTTGATGCGTAAAGTACGCACTTCGCCCAAGAATTGCCCGGTACCCGCCCCACTGCCATGAGTTCCCTCCCGACGACTACGCAAGCTTTCAGCGCACGCTTTACAGGCGTCGCCATTGGCCTGCACTGGCTGATCGCGGTGGCCATCGTAGGCAGCTTTTCGGTGGGTCTGTACATGGTCGACTTGCCGCTGTCGCCGCAGAAACTCAAGCTCTACTCCTGGCACAAGTGGGCCGGCGTCACGATCTTCCTGTTTGTGATGCTGCGCCTCGTCTGGCGCTTGTCGCACCGTCCGCCGGAAATGCCCGCGGGCATGCCGGCCTGGCAGCGCAAGGCGGCCGAAGCGACGCATGTGATGCTCTACCTGCTGATGCTCGCCGTGCCGCTGTCGGGCTGGCTGATGAGTTCGGCCAAGGGTTTCCAGACCGTCTGGTTCGGCGTGTTGCCGCTGCCGGATCTGCTGGACAAGAACAAGGAACTGGGCGACCTGCTGCAGGAGGTTCATGAACTGCTGAACTTCGGCATGGCGGCCCTGGTCATAGCCCATCTCGGCGCCGCACTCAAGCATCATTTCATCGACCGCGACGACGTGCTCGCCCGCATGCTGCCCTTTCTCGCCAGGACCACCGGAGACATCAAATGAAGTACAGACTGTTCGGCCCGGCCTTCGCGGGCGCCTTGCTGAGCGTTGCGCCGGCGGCGCATGCGATCGAGTTCAATCAGTTCCAGGCCGGCAAGAGCGCGCTCTCGTTCGTGTCGAAGCAGATGAACGTGCCGGTCGAAGGCCAGTTCAAGAGCTTTCGCAGCAAGATCGCGTTCGATCCGGCCAAACCGGCTGCCGCCAGGGCCGAGCTGGAAATCGATCTCGCCAGCATCGATGCGGGCTCGAAGGACGCCAACGACGAGGTGGCAGGCAAGGCCTGGTTCAATACGAAGGAATTTCCCGTTGCGAAGTTCATCGCCACTTCGGTCAAGCCCCTCGGCAGCAACCGCTTCGAACTCGCCGGGAAGATGACCATCAAGGGCAGGACGCAGGATCTGACCACACCCGTCACGCTGCGCCAGGAAGGCAACAGCGCCAGCTTCGAAGGCAGCCTGGTGCTGAAGCGTGCCGACTACGCCCTGGGCGAGGGCATGTGGGCCGACTTCGGCACCGTCGCCAATGAAGTGCAAGTCAAGTTCCGTCTGGTGGCCACCGCAGCTGCTGCCGCCACTCCCACCAAAAAGTAGTCCCTACCCCTCAGGAGAAACCCCATGAAAAAGCCCGGTCTCGTCGTCGTTCTTTCCGCCTTCGCCGCCGCGGCCATCGCCGCTCCGGAAACCTTCAACATCGACCCCGGCCATACCGCGCCGCGCTTCGAATACAGCCACTTCGGCTACTCCAACCAGATGCACCGCTTCGACAAGACCAGCGGCAAGATCGTACTCGACCGCGCGGCCAAGACGGGATCGGTCGATGTGACGATCGATGCCAAGTCGGTCAATACCGGCTTTGCGCTGTTCAACGGCCACATCCAGGGCGAGGACTTCTTCAGCACCGAGAAGTACCCGACCATCACCTTCAAATCTTCCGCGGTCAAGTTCGATGGCGACAAGCCGGTGGCCGTCGACGGCAATCTGACCATCAAGGGCGTGACCAAGCCGGTGACCTTGACCGTGACGTCGTTTCATTCGATGTCGCACCCGATGCTGAAGAAGGACGCAATCGGCGCCAACGCGATAACGAAGATCAAGCGCTCCGACTTCAACATGGGCAAGTACGCACCGAATGTCAGCGATGAGGTCACCCTCAGCATCGCTGTGGAAGCCATCAAGGAGTAAGCATCGCCAAGCCGCGGCCAGCGGCTACAAAGAGATCGAGGCCGACTCGTGGGACAGCCCTGCGATGCCGGCTTCATCCATCTCGAGCAGGCGCAGGCCGAGCGCGGCGAAATGGATGCTGCCCGCCTCGGCGGCATTCAGCAGCATCGCCGTCTCACCAGCGCCGACTGTTGACTCATAGGCGGCGACGAGACGCGGGAACAGTTCGCGACGCAGGCCATCGAAGGTCGAGAACCAGAAATGCAGCGAGTCTTCCGCGTTTCGTTGCAGCAGGCGGGGCAAGGTCACCAGGCAATCCGCCAGGTTGTCGCGCACCGCGCGCGCCAGCAATTCGGCGCGCTTGCCGCTGAAACCCTGAAGTTTCGCTGACCAGTCGCTGCCCAGCAACCGGCCGGCGGCAATCTCGCCTTCCTCGTGCAGCACCAGGGTTTCGATTTCACCGTCGGTCATGCGCTCGATGGCGACCAGCGGATCGCGGTCGAAGCCGTAGGCGAGCAAAGCCGACTTCAGCGCGCCGTCCTGCTGCTTCACGTCCCAGCCCTCGGCCTTTTCCCACAACCACTGGCGCAGCGCCTCGCGGCGCACGATCATGGTAGCGCCCTGCGACGCCGCCGGGATGGCAGAAACGTCGCGCGCGTACTCGCAGCCGCAGACCAGCAGCCGCGCCTCGCCACGCTGCTCTTCGCGGGCGAGTTGCCCGAGGAAGAAATGCGGCTTGTGAAAGTGCCCCAGCCCCGCGCCATACACCAGTCCGCTGCCCGCCAGCGCCGCGTTGACCAGCGGCGCGGCGAATGGATCGAACTCGCGGCCGGCGACCGGCAGCGCAACGAAATCCTCGTCGGCGATCTGTTCCCAGCGCGCTTCGCGCTCGGCAATCCAGCGCCCCACCTCGCTGCGCGGCGGCGAAACGCCATAGGGCAGTTCATGTTCCCAGCGATAGAACTCGCGCATGCCGAGCAGGTAGGTGCACAAGCTGACGTCGCGCGCATGGCGCGCGTCGGCGATGTCGCAGTTGGTTTGTACGGCGCTCACCAGCGCGGCCATGCCGACGATCATCGCGGCGCTCCTGAATGGCGGCGGCGTGCCTTCCACGCCGCCATGCCCTGCACGATCTCGGAAAACGGCAGCGCCGCCAAAGCGCCGTAGCGCTCCCGCGCACGGCCCACCAGTCGCCGCACATCCGGCGCTGGCGCGTCGGCATCCAGCAGGGCTTTCAGGCCATCGAGCCCGCCACACTGGATTTTCATCACCATCGCGTGCGGCAGGATGCCCGGGGTGCCGGTGAGTCCCAGCGCAAACGCCGACTTCTCGCGCAGCAGCGTCGACAATTCCGCACAGACAGCATGGGCTGCCGCTTGTGTGCAAGCCACCGTCTCCCGCTCGGCGATCTGGTGCCGTACTGCCAGTTCACAGTCCGCGTGGCGCGCAAGCAGCGCACGCTCAAAAACGCAAGGCACACGATTGATCTCGCCCCGCGCCTGACGAAAGGCGGCCTCGTCGACCACGGGACTAGTAATCCTCTCCTGTCATCGGCTCTTCCCCGCGCGGCTGGCTCAGCAGATCTTCCGCCTGCAGCTCCGTTTCGGCGAAGATGGTTTTGATCGTTTCCCCTGCGCCGAGATCGGTTTCGCGACGCAGGCGCTTGGCTTCAGTCGAGGCTTCCTTGAAGGCCTCGAACTGGATGATTTTCTCGAGCCGGGGAACCGGGCCGAGCGAGGTGACACGATAGATGTAATAGGGCATGTTGGAGCCTATGTCAGTGAGAATCATGCCCCGCGCCGCTAGGCGTTGGGATGCGATGCAAGGCGGAGGGAGCGCGGCATGGTTCCTCCATGTAAGTGACCGACAACGACGCAGCGCCCCCAACGCCTAGCGGCCCTTCGGGTTGAGACCAGGATCGGCGTCTGCGGCGTTGCAGCGCTTGCCAATGGGCCGGCCGGGCTTCGATTTCTGGATGATCACCCCTTTGACCGCGTCGAGATCGGAAATATCCGCAGCGGGGTAGGCCGCATTCAGGGCCTGCAGCCTCCAGCCCGCGCCATGCTTCACCAACTGGCGGAAAATCCACTCGTCGTTCAGCCGGGCGAGGACAAAAGAGCCGTCGGTGGCGAGTCCTTCAGGTTCGATCAGGATGATCTCGCCTTCGATGAATTCCGGCTCCATGCTGTCGCCAAGCACCATCAGGGCGAAGGGCTCGGCGGAGGAGCAGGCATCGAGTTCGGGATCGACCCCTTGCGGCTGTATGGGGATGATGCGTTTCGCCTGGGTCATGATAATTGGGTCATTGCGTCAAAAGGCCTCGATATGCAATTGTTGTGGCGGCACGCCGGCGGCACGCAGGACGGATGCCAGCGGTTCCACCCGCTCGGCCGCGCCGGCAAGGTAGATATCGCTCGTCGCCAGGGCGGCATTCGCCGCCAGAGCTGCCGGGAGGTCGTCGACCGCCAAGGGGAGATAGCTGAACTCGTCGAGCGCCTCGTTCCAGGCGCGGCACTGGTTGGGCAGGTACTGGCCGCCCGGCTGCGAACTCGCCCAGTAGAGCGAAATCGACTCGGCGGCATCCACAGCGATGGCATGTTCGATCAAGCTGTTGACCGGCGCAAAACCATCGTCGATGGCGATGAACACCAGGGGTCGGACGGAGTCCTTCTCCAGCACGAAGCTGCCCCACGGTCCCCAGACCGATACATCGTCGCCCACCTTGATCCGGCCATCGAGCGCGGCCTGAGAAAAGTCGGCGCTGGCGGCGCGGCGATCCGAGCGGCAGAGATGGAAAATCAGGTTGCGGTCATCGCAAGGACAACTCGCCACCGGGTACTCGGCATGAAGGTCGCTGCCTCCCGCCAGGCCCGCGCGGGCGCCAAGGGTGACCCGCTGGCCAGCAAGAAAGCGCAGGCGGTTGCTGCGGGGCGTTTGCAGGTGCAGGCGCAGCACCTCGCCGTTCAGCGCCTCGACCTTGCGCACCTTGGCAACGACGCGCTGTTCGGGGATGTCCTCGGGCGCGCCGGCTTCCAGCACTTCCAGCACGAGGTCGGAACTGAGCGCCGTGCAAGCGCACATCAGCACGTGATTCTGGGCCTTCTCTGCTGCCGAAAAGCGGTACTCGGAGGGTGACACCGCACGGGCCTCACCGCTGACCACGCGCGCCTTGCACAGGCCGCACACGCCGTTGCCACAGCCATAGCTGGGCGCCAGCCCGGCGCGCAGTGCTGCCTTCAGCAGCGTCTCCGAACCTTCGACAAAGAATTCGCGACCCGAGGGTTTGACCGTAACGTGCGCCGACATGACGCGCAGCATAGCATCGAGAGCAGCCATGTCGTGCCCCGGTGCCGGAGCGGCGAGTGCCTGCGCCAGGCCTTCGTCGAGCAGGCGCCCCAACTCTTCCGCCGTGGGCGCCGGCGTGGCGCCAAGACGCGCGTGCAGGCTCTCGAACAGCGTGTGGTAGCGGGTCAAGGTCCGCTGCAGTTCGGCGAGTTCCTGCCCCTGCGCGAACAGGCGCTGGGCCAGCGCCTCCTGTGTCGGCAAAACGCGCTCGCGCAAGCGCCGGGCGAAGGCATCCTCGCGAATCGCGCGGGTTTTTTCGAAACTGCCCGAATCGTCGAGGTTCAGTTCCGGCCAGGCAAGCTGAACATCCTCGGCGGTCACCATGCCGTCGAAGGAGCGCAACTCGCCTTCGCGGATGCGCTTTTGCAAAGCCACGCGCGAAATGCCAAGCAGATGTGCGGCGCGGGAAAGGGTCAGCCATTGAGACATGCCCGTCAGCATAGCGAAGCTGGCAACCGCCGCAAATCCAGAATTTTTATGTCCCCGACAAATAGGAGGGGACGGTATCCCCTGGTGGGATATGTCCCCGTTCCATTGGACGGGGACGGCATCCCGGGATAGGGTCGCTTGAGCGGTAGGCAGCGGCTTCAGGCACGAGCGGATTCAGCGGGTACCAGGCATGGAATTTGGGGTACTCCGGTCGGGAAAGACGTAAAATGCAATGCTGTGGCATTGCGAAACGGGCTGGAAACCGCGCATGCAGTTCAAACTGATTCTCTGGACGGGGCTCATCGCGACCTGCGGGATGCCGGCTGCGCTGCTAGCGGCTGACGAGATTTCCGACATGAAACTGGAAGATCTCCTTGCTGTTCAAGTACAGGGAGCCTCCCGCTATGCGCAGCCACTCGCCGAGGCGCCGTCCACAGCCACGGTAATTCCCGCCGCCGACATACGCCGCTTCGGTTTCCGCGATATCGGCGAGGCCCTTCAGTCGGCGCGTGGCGTCTACACCAGCCATGATAGGGCCTACAGTTATCTTGGCGTGCGCGGCTTCAGCCGCCCCGGGGACTACAACTCGCGCATCCTGCTGCTGGTGGATGGAGCGCGCAGCAACGATCCGATCTACGATCAGGCGCTGACCGGCAATGAAGCTCCGATCGACATCGACTGGATCAAGCGCCTCGAGTTCGTGCCCGGCCCGTCTTCCGCCAGCTACGGCGGCAATGCCCTGTTCGGCATCGTCAATGCGGTGCTGTGGATCGGCGCCGACCTCAATGGCAGCCGTGTTTCACTCGACGCCAGCGATGATCGTGGCGGGAGGGCCAGCCTGGTCTCGGGAGGGCGGACCGCCAGCGGCCTCGACTGGGTGGCCGGCCTCAGCGCCTATCAGCGGCGCGGCGCCGATCTCTACTTCGCCGAGTACGACACGCCGGGAGTCAGCGACGGCTTCGCGCGTAATCGCGATGGCGAGCGTTACCTCAAGGCCATGCTCAAGGGCAGCTGGGAAAACTGGCGCGGCAGCGCAACATTCTCGCAGCGGCAAAAGAACGTACCCACCGCCTACTACGGCACCACATTCAACGCGCCGGGCAACTTCGTGCGCGATAGCGGATATCACCTCGACCTCGCCCGCACTTCGACTCTGAACGACTCGCTGGACCAGCAGTTCCGAGTTCATTTCGGCCGCTACATATATGACGGAGAGTATCCCTTCCCCGGCGTTACCAACCGAGACGAGACGCGCGCCGACTGGTGGAGCGCCGAATGGCAACTCGCGTGGACCGGCTGGCGCAATCACCGTCTGCTCACCGGCATCGAAGCGCGCAGCTATCAGCGTCTTGAGCAACTCAATTTCGACATCTCGCCGCGCGCGGACAATCTCGACGACCGCCACCGGGGCCGCACTGCCGGCATCTTCGTTCAGGACGAATGGCGCTTCGCCCCCGGCTGGCTCGCCAATTTGGGTCTGCGCCTGGACAGCCAGAGCGCTGCGCCAACCATCGCCTCCCCGCGCGCGGCCCTGATCTGGCATCCGCGCGACGAGGTCACGCTGAAACTGATGGGCGGGAGCGCATTTCGCGCCCCCAACGATTACGAACGACATTACGGGGACAATGGGGCAACGCAGAAAGGCAATCCCGATCTGCGCCCGGAACGCATCCGGACCGCCGAAGCAGCGCTTGACTTCACGCCGACGCCAGCGCTGCGCTTCGGTCTCGGCCGCTACCGCTATGTGCTGCGCGACCTGATCGATCAGGAAACAGACCCCGCGGATGGCCTGCTGGTCTATCGCAATCGCGACAAGCTTTCGGCCAACGGCTGGGAGACGGATGTTGAAATGTTGTTTGGCGGCGGCTGGCGTGGGCGCGGCAGCCTCGCCTGGCAGTCGATCGACCAGCCCGGCGGCGAGGCGGTCAACTCGCCGCGTCGGCTGGGCAAGCTGCTGGTCGATGGTCCCGTCACTTGGCTCGGCGCCACCTTGGGTCTCAATCTGCAGGCGGTTGGTCCGCGTCGCAGCATGCTTGGCAGCGTCGCCGGGTATGTCTCCGGCAATGTTGTGCTGCGCCAGGCCGAGCAACGCGGCCACGGCCTCTGGAGTCTCGGCATCTACAATGTCGGGGCCAAGCGCTACCGTGACCCGCTCGGCCCCGAAGTCGCGCCGATAGATTCCCTCGAGCGTGACGGACGACAGTGGCGCCTGCGCTGGGAACTGGATATCTGATGTCGCGGCGCCTCTGTCGGGCGATGCTGGCGGCATTGCTGTTGGCCCTGACCTGCCGCGCCTGGGCGGCTGAAACCGTTGACGAAAGCGAAGTCAAGGCGGCAGTGATCTACAATTTGTTGTTGTTTGTTCATTGGCCCCCGCAAGCGGCGCCGTCCGCCGGTTTCCGCTTCTGCGTTTTCGAGAATAGCGCTCTGACGACGGCGCTTCGCCGCCACGAAAGAAAGCCCGTGCAGGGGCAGGCGCTTGAAATCCGCCGCATCGGTACAACACCCGAAGAACTCGACAGCTGTTCCGCGGTGATGGTTGAAGCGGGCAGCAGCCGTAGCGTCCTCGCTCGACTCGGCGCACTGGCCCGTAGCCGTGCGCTGCTGGTGATCGCCGAGGGCGCCGGTGCAGTGGATCGCGGCGCCATGATCGGCCTCCATACCGACGGCGGGCGCGTGATTTTCGACATCAACCACGGTGCGATGAAAAAGAGCGGCCTCGCCCCCAGCTCCAAGATCCTTAAGCTGGCACGGACACTGATCGAGTGAGCACATGACCAATACGCGGCTGCGCAATTATTGGCGACTCAGCCTGCTCTCGACCGGGAGTGCATTGCTGATGGCGCTGCTGCTGCTGCTCGGCTACCACACGCACAGCATGCGCGACCAGCTGCAGAAGAATCTGACCATGCAGGCCCGCCTCCTGGGCGCCAACCTCACGGCGGCCATCGTATTCGAGGATCGTCGCACCGCCACTGAAATCATCGGCACAGCGGATGCTTCACCGATCATCCTCGAGGCTGCCGTCTATCGTGCCGATGGCAGCCTCATGGCGCGTTTCACGCGTCCTGGCACGGAATCCCGGCTCGGTAAGGAAACCCCACCTGACGGCCATGTGTTTTCACTCACCGATCTGCGGCTCGCGCTTCCGGTAAAACTCGAAGGGCGAACTGTTGGCAGCATTGCATTGCGCGCCTCGCTCCGCGATTTGTACAGCGAACTCGGCCGGGTTTTCGGCAGCATGCTGCTGATCCTGACGGCTTCCGCTGCCATTGGCACTTATGTCAGCCGCAAGATGCGCCTGCAGATGATTGCGTCGGAAAGCGAAATCGAACGCATGGCAATGTACGACCGGGTCACCGGGCTGCCCAATCGCCACGCCTTCGAGCTGGGCCTCTCCCAGACGCTGCAGCGTCACGCGCGAAGCGGCGGCGGGTCGGCCTTGCTGTACATCGATGTCGATGGCTTCAAGCGGGTCAATGACCAGTTCGGCCACCTGATCGGCGACAGGACATTGAAAGCAATCGGTGAGCGGCTGGGCAGGGCACTGCGCGGTGCGGACATCGTGGCACGCATCGGCGGCGATGAGTTCGCCGTGATTCTGACCAACACATCCTCTCCAGATGACGCCGCGCGCGTGGCGGAAAATCTGGTACACATTGCTGCCGAACCCTTCGCTACCGGCGTCACCCCCGTCCAGATCGGATTCAGTATCGGCATCTGCATGATTCCGCAGGACGCGGCGGAGATCGACAGCGCGCTTCGCAGCGCCGACCTCGCGATGTATCACGCCAAGCAAATGGGCAAGAACACTTACCAGTTCTTTTCCGAAGACATCATCGACAAGGTGCAAAGAGCGCCCGAAATCGAAGCAGAGCCCCTTGCGGCGCTGAACAAGGACGGACTTCGTGTCACCGGCCGACCGTAGCATTCCACTCGCAGCGGATCTACCGGAATTCTGGATGCCCTGATGTGCCGGCACCGGCATCCGGATCGTTAAGATGCACCCACCACATGGGGGGATGAGCGTGAAGAAAAATGAAACCTGCGGCCTCGGTCTTGCCCCCGCCACGGCGAGCGACTATCGGGAACTGGCGCGCAAGCGCCTGCCGCGACACCTGTTCGATTATCTCGACGGTGCAGCCTACGAAGAACTGACCGCAGGCGAGAATCAGCAGGCGTTCCGCCGCCTTCATCTGCGCCAGCGCGTCATGCGCGATGTCTCGCAGCTGAACCTGTCCAGCCGCGTGCTCGGGCAGGAGCTTGCCTTGCCCCTGATCCTCGCCCCGCTCGGACTCGCCGGCGCAATGGCCTGCAGGGCCGAGGTGCAGGCGGCACGAGCCGCCGAACAGGCCGGGGTGGCCTTTTGCGAATCGACCGTTTCGATCTACTCGATCGAGGAAGTTCGCGCTGCAACCAGGGCGCCCTTCTGGTATCAGCTCTACGTGATGCGCGACCGCGGCTACACCCGGTCGTTGCTGGCACGGGCGCAGGCGGCCGGTTGTCCGGTGCTGGTGTTGACGGTCGATCTCGCCGTCATGGGTGCGCGCTATCGCGACGTGCGCAACGGCATGGCGGGCGGCCTGTCGCCGGGCGGAAAGCTGAGCAAGGCCTGGGACCTGCTCTCGCATCCGCAGTGGCTGCTCGACGTGGCGGTCAGGGGCAAACCGCTGACCTTCGGCAACCTGACGGTGGCCGTGCCCGATGCGCGTAGCCTGCTCGAGTTCAAAGCCTGGGTCGATAGCCAGTTCGATTCGCGCATCACATGGAAGGACCTGGCCTGGGTGCGGGAGAACTGGCCGGGCAAGATCGTGCTGAAGGGCATCCTCGACCTCGACGATGCGCGCGAAGCAGCTGCGGCCGGCGTCGACGGCATCGTCGTCTCCAACCACGGCGGACGGCAGCTGGACGGCGTTGCCGCCAGCATCGATGCCCTGCCCCGGATCGCCGACGCTGTCGGCGACCGGCTCGAAATACTGATGGATGGCGGCGTGCGTAGCGGACTGGACGTGGTCAAGGCGCTCGCGCTCGGCGCCAAGGCCTGCATGCTCGGCCGCGCCTGGGGCTATGCCGTCGCCGCGCGCGGCGAGGCCGGCGTCGCCCACATGCTGTCGATCATGCGCAACGAAATGACGGTTGCCTTGGCGCTGTGCGGAGTGACCGATGTTGCCGCCCTGAATCGTGAAATGCTGCTCAGCGGCGGCGTTTCGGAGGCGGCCGGTTCGCCGGCAACGACTGCGCATGTCGGCTCGCCATAGCGTCAGCGTCGACTACTGGGACGGCTCGGAAACATGCCCTCCATCTTGGTCTTGCCGGACGTCCAATATTCCCAAGGGAATAGCCCGCCAATTGACAAATGTCAACAGCGCCCATTTCATTCAACCTTACTATCTGCGTTGTTTCTTCTGGATTATTGGGAAAGCCGCTGTACGGCTATAATTAATTACGGAATTCAATTAAGTAATGGAGAGCAACATGGCGCAATTATTGACTTGGACCCCCGAGCTGAGCGTGGGAATTGAGGTTATCGACGCGCAGCACAAGCGTATCGTCGAATATATCAATCTATTGCACGAAGCCCGACTGCGAAATGATAAGGAAGCCATTGCCCGTGTAATAGAGGAACTGGTGGATTACACCTTGTCACACTTCAGCTTCGAGGAATCCATGATGGAGGAAGCGAAATATCGCTTCCTGGCGCCCCACAAGAAGGTGCATGAACTGTTCGTCCGCCGTGTCAGCGAATATCAGCAACGCTTTAAGTTGGGCGAAGATGTGGCGACCGTGGCCGGCGACATGCAGAACACCTTGGTGACGTGGTTGATGAATCACATCAAGCGCGAAGACATGGATTATGGCCCGGCGGTGCGCGCCAGCCTCGGCGAGGACAAGTTGAAGCAGGCGACAGCGAAGAAAACGGGCTGGCTCGAGCGATTCTTCGGCGGCAGATAGACAGGCAAATGCTGTCGATTGCATGACCGCTGCAGCCCGGCGGTCGTGGCGTGGACGGGGTCGCTTAGGATATGACTCCAGTCCGAACTCGCTCGCCAAAGCGAGCGAGTAGACTTCGGCTTTCCAGGGTGCAGTTCCGGCTTGAGGGAAAAGCCAGATTCCTATGAATAACTTGTTGACGCCGGGTTCCAATGGCTTTCGCTCACGCCGGACTTGGACGCCGGCGTTGCTCGTCTTTCTGCTCAGCGCCATTCTCGCGGCCGGCCTGATCTGGAGCCAGCACCAGCTTCGGCTTCGTCATGAGCGCACCGAAGCGTCGCTCCAGGTCGCCGACTACGCCCAGGCACTCGGGAACGCGATCGAGCACGGCCTGTCGGTCACCTATGCCATGGCCGCCCTGGTTCGCCATGGTCATGGCACGGTTCCGGATTTCGACAAGGTAGCCAGCGAACTCCTGCCCTCATACCCAGGGGCCTCGGTGCTGATACTGGCGCCCGACGGGATTATCCGGAATGTGGTTCCGCTGGCGGGCAACGAAAAAGCCATTGGCTTAAACCTGCTGGAAGACCCGGTGATGAAGAAGGAGGCAACGCTCGCCAGAGACACCGGCAATCTCGTCCTGGCCGGACCGCTCAAACTGGTCCAGGGTGGCGTGGGCGTGATCGGACGCCTGCCTGTGTTCCTTGAGGGCGAAGATGGCAAGCCCGTCTTCTGGGGCTTCACCAACGTCGTG
The DNA here is from genome assembly GCA_006218025.1 of Rhodocyclaceae bacterium. GTDB lineage: Bacteria > Pseudomonadota > Gammaproteobacteria > Burkholderiales > Rhodocyclaceae > Sulfuritalea. Next base: position 85,847 of record VBWA01000030.1, read on the forward strand.
ATGCGCTTTCCGGAAACCCTGGTCGGGGCTAGGCTGCCGCAGTTGGTGGACCGCGGCTTTGATTATGAACTCTGGCGCATCCACCCGGATACCGGGCACAGACAGGTCATAGCCGCTTCCCCGTCCGCTACGCTGATCGAACCCGTGGACTACGTCCTCGATCTGCCCCATGGCAAGTGGACCCTCAGCGCCGCACCGCGCCGGGGATGGGATGGCGGGCTTTGGCTTTGGTCGAATGTGGCGCTTGGCCTGTTGTTCAGCCTCCTTCTGGCATCTCTTGCGAAGCTCCTGATTGAATCCAGGATGCATGAAGGTGACCTCGAAGCGCAGGTCGCGCAGCGAACCGCCGATATCCTTGCCTCAAAAAACCAGCTGGCGGCGATGCTGGAAGCGATTCCCGACCCGATGTGGGAACTCGGGCTGGACGGGCGTTGCCATGGCTGCCATTCCTGGCGGATCGAATCGCTGGCTACACTGATGCTCGAAATGATCGGCCATAAGGTGTGCGAAATGTTTCCGCCCGCGGCGGCCGACACCATAATGGCCGCCTTGAGCGAGGCCCAGCGAGACGGCTCATCGCACGGCAAGGAGATTGAACTGCGGCTTGGGTACCAAAGGCTGTGGTTCGAGCTTTCGGTTGCCAGCAAGGACAGCCAACCCGGCGAGGAAGATCGTTTCATCGTTCTCGCGCGCGACATCACAGAGCGCAAGCGCGCTGAAACCGATCTGCGCATCGCCGCGACTGCCTTCGAGTCCCAGGAAGGCATGCTGATCACCGACGCGAACAACGTGATCCTCCAGGTCAACCGGACATTTACCGAAATGACCGGCTACACGGCAGCGGAAGCAGTAGGCCACACGCCTCGTTTGATTCGATCGAAGCGGCACGATCCGGCCTTCTATGCCGCAATGTGGGAGACACTCAGGGCGAACGGCGTATGGCAGGGCGAAGTCTGGAACCAGCGCAAGAACGGCGAGGTATTTCCCTCCCTACTCACCATTACCGCCGTAAAGGGACTCACCGGCGCGATCACCCATTATGTGGGCAGCCAGCTGGACATCACCGAACGCAAGACGGCCGAGGAAAAAATCGAGCATCTGGCCTACTTCGATGCGCTTACCGATCTGCCCAACCGGCGCCTGCAGGCCGACCGCCTGCAGCAGGCCGTGGCGGCGAGCGCGCGCAGCAAGAAGCATGGCGCGCTGCTCTTCCTGGATCTGGACAACTTCAAGATCCTCAACGACACGCTCGGCCATGAGATAGGCGACCTGCTGCTGCTTCAGGTCGCCCAGCGGCTAGTCGGGTGCGTCAGCAAGGGCGACACCGTGGCCCGCCTCGGCGGCGACGAGTTCGTGGTTATTCTGGAGGGCTTGAGCGAGAAGTCCGAAGAGGCCGCTGCAAAGGCGGAAGCCATCGGCGAGACGATCCGCGACACGCTGAGCCAGGCCTACACGATTGCCGGACAGACGCAGCTCAGCACCCCGAGCATCGGTGTCACCCTGTTCGCCGGTGAAGACGAGAGCATCGACGAACTGATGAAACGGGCCGACCTCGCCCTGTATCAGGCCAAGGCGGCGGGCCGCAATACGCTGCGCTTCTTCGATCCTGAAATGCAGACCCGGGTGTTGGCCCGCGCCAGACTGGACGCGGACTTGCGCGAGGCCGTCTTGAAGGAACAATTCATTCTTCACTATCAACCGCAGGTGGATGGCGCCGCCGGCGTGATCGGCGCCGAGGCCCTGCTGCGTTGGCAACACCCCCAACGGGGCATGGTGTTGCCGGCCGAATTCATTCCCCGCGCCGAGGACACCGGATTGATCGTGACCCTGGGCCACTGGGCGCTCAAGACCGCGATCGCCCAACTGGCCACATGGGCGGCGCGACCGGAAGCCGCGCACCTTGTCATGGCGGTGAATGTAAGCGTCCACCAGTTCGCCATGCCCGACTTCGTTGACGACGTGTTGACCCTGCTCGATCAATTCGGCGCAGACCCCCGCAAGCTCAAGCTGGAACTGACGGAGAGTCTGCTGATGGAGAATGCCGATGACGTCATCGCCAAAATGACCGCCTTGAAGGCGCGCGGCGTGAGTTTTTCGCTGGATGACTTCGGTACGGGATATTCGTCCCTCGCCTACCTCAAGCGCCTGCCGCTGGCCCAGCTGAAGATCGACCAGTCTTTCGTGCGCGATGTGGCCACCAACGCCGGGGATGCGGTAATTGCCAATGCGATCATCGCCCTGGCCAACAGCATGGGCATGTCGGTCATCGCCGAGGGGGTGGAAACCGAGGAGCACAGAGCTTTTCTCGGCAGCCACGGCTGCCAAGTCTATCAGGGCTACCTGTTCAGCGCGCCATTGCCGATCGAGGAGTTTCAGCGGTTTCTGACAAGCTTCGAGACAAGCGTTCCGGCAACGCCATAGGGACGGCACCGACGGGCTTGCTACTTGCTCTTGCGAACCGCCGCCAGGATCCCCTGCATCAAGGCCACCGGCGTCGGCGGGCAACCCGGAATTCGCAGATCGACGCCGACCACATTCTCGACCGCTCCGCAACTCGCATAGCTCTCGCCGAACACACCGCCATTGCAGCCGCAGTCGCCCACCGCCACCACCAGCTTGGGGTCGGGCGTGCAGTCATAGGCAATGCGCAGCGCGTTCTCCATGTTCTTGGTCACCGGGCCGGTCACCAGCAGCATGTCTGCATGGCGCGGACTGGCGACAAACTTGATGCCGCGCCCCTCCAGGTTGTAGTAGGGATTGTTGAGCGCGTGGATCTCCAGTTCGCAGCCGTTGCAGGAACCGGCATCCACCTCGCGGATGGTCAGCGCCCGACCCAGAATGTGCAGAATCTCGTCGTGCAGCCTGTCGATCTCGCGTCGCGGCCCGTCGTCAGCGACCGGCAGGGGCTCGGTGAGGATGCCGGTGCGGAAGATGTGTCTGAGCAGTGGGATCACAGATCAGCTCCGCTGTAGGAAAGGTTGAACGACTTGTTGATCAGGGGGAAGTCGGGAACGATATCCTTCATCACCGCATGCTCCAGCGCCGGCCAGATCTGCCACGAGGGATCGTGCGGGTGGACGCGGGCCAGCTTGCCGTCGTCGTCGAACCGGACACCGACCAGCACCTCGCCGCGCCAGCCTTCGACCACGCCGAGCCCGCCGGCGCCGGCGACGGGCGCGACGTCGACGCGCGTCTCGCCCGATACCATGCCGACCGCGATCTCGCGCAGCAATCGCAGCGACTCGAAGATTTCGTCGAAACGCACGGCCACGCGCGCCGCCACATCGCCGCGCTCGTCGGTGACCGGGCGCACGCCCAGCGCCGCATAGGGCGGAGGCGGCGTGTAGCCCTGACGGTGCGCCCGGCCATCGAGCAGAATGCCGGTGGCGCGAGCAGCCATGCCGGTCAGCGACAGCTCGCGCGCCAGGGCAGCACTGATGACGCCGGTAGTGACGAAACGATCCTGCAGGCCCGAGTGCTCGTCGTAAAGCGTGCGCAGCTTCTTCACCGAGGCGCCGATGGCGGAGCACTGTTCGACGATGGCGGCAAGCGCCGGCGCATCAACATCCACCGCAACGCCCCCCGGCACGATGCGATCCATCATGAAGCGGTGACCGAACACCTGATGGTTCAGGCGCAGCCAGTCTTCCTTCAGGCGCAGGAACTGGGTCAGACCAAAGGCGAAGGCCGCGTCGTTGCCCAGCGCGCCGAGATCGCCCAGATGATTGGCGACGCGCTCGCGTTCCAGCATCAGTGAACGCAGCAGCAAGGCCCGCGGCGGCGCCTCGGCCCGGCACGCCGCCTCGACCGCGGCAGCGTAGGCCCAGGCGTAAGCACAGGTGGAATCGCCGGAGACGCGCCCAACCAGCCGCGCGCCATGCGCCATCTCCGCGCCGATGAACAGCTTCTCGACGCCCTTGTGCTGGTAGCCCAGGCGCTGCTCGAGACGCAGCACGCGCTCGCCGATCACCGAGAAGCGGAAATGCCCAGGCTCGATGATTCCGGCATGAATGGGGCCCACCGGAATTTCATGGGCACCCTCGCCGCCTACCTGAACGAAGTCGTAGTCGCTCGGAAAATTCTGGAACCCGACGCCCATGCCCGCCTCGTGCACGGCGTCGTGCCGCAACGGATACCAGTCGGCGGGCCAGGCGCCGTGGCGCAGCCAGGGCCGCTGGTCGCCGCCCTCGGTGGCAATCCCGACCATGTCGCGGGTGGCGCGCTGCATGCGGTTGGCGGCCGGGAAAATGCCGGACAGATCAGGGTAGCGGGCTTCGTCATCCGGCATGTCGAGGCTCACCCAGGCATGCCCACGATCCAGGCCAAAGACGCAATGCAGGCGAAAAACCCCGTCGCGCTGACGTTCGTCGCTGCCCCAGATCGCGGCCAGACGTCCGCCGGCCAGATGCGCGGCGGCGGCGAAGTCCTTGAGCTCCTCGCCACTCGGGGCACGGCCGCGCCAGACCGGCGCGCCCGCTCCGGGTTGCGGCGTGAACTCGATGGTGGTGTCGTCGCAGAGGAACATGATCAGCCGAGCATCCGCGCCGCTTCATGGAACCAGCGCGTGAGATAAGGCGGAATGTAGAGACCCAGCATCAGCACGATGCCCAGATGAAGGAATACCGGCGTGATGGCGGGCGCATGCGGCAGGCGCTTTGCCTCGGTCTCGCCGAAGACCATGGGCTGCACCTTGCCGAAGATGGCGGCAAAGGCCACGCCGAGGCCCAGCAGCAGCACCGGCGTCGCCCACGGGTAATGTTTCATGGCATGGGTGAGAATCATGAACTCGCTGGCAAAGACGCCGAACGGAGGCATCCCCAGGATCGCCAGCGTCCCCAGCATCAGCCCCCAGCCGATCAGCGGGTTGATGCGGATCAGGCCGCGGATGTTTTCCATCAGTTGCGTTCCGGTCTTCTGCGTGGCGTGGCCGACGGCGAAAAAGATGGCCGACTTGGTCAGCGAGTGCATGGTCATGTGCAAGAGACCGGCGAAGTTGGCCACCGGACCACCCATGCCGAACGCGAAGGTGATGAGGCCCATGTGCTCGATGGACGAGTAGGCGAACATGCGCTTGACGTCCTTCTGCCGCGACAGGAAGAAGGCCGCGACCAGCAGCGTGAACAGGCCGAAGCCCATCATCAGCTTGCCGGCGAAGGCGCCGGGAATCGCGCCATCGGCCAGCACCTTGCAGCGCAGGATGGCGTAGAGGGCGACGTTGAGCAGCAGGCCGGAGAGCACCGCCGACACCGGCGTCGGGCCCTCGGCGTGGGCGTCCGGCAGCCAGTTGTGCAGCGGCGCCAAGCCCACCTTGGTGCCGTAGCCGACCAACAGGAAGATGAAGGACAGCGCCATGATGTTCGGCTCGAGTTGGCCTTTTACATCGATCAAGTGCGTCCACAACAGCGCGTTGCCGCTTTCGCCCAGCACTCGCTCGGCGGCGAAGTAGAGCAGGATGGTGCCGAACAGCGCCTGGGCGATGCCGACGCCGCAGAGGATGAAGTATTTCCACGCCGCTTCGAGGCTGGCCGGCGTTCGATAGAGCGACACCAGCAGCACGGTCGTCAGCGTCGCCGCTTCCATGGCGACCCAGAGGATGCCGAGGTTGTTGGTGGTCAGCGCCGCCAGCATGGTGAACATGAAGAGCTGGTACATGCTCTTGTAGAGGCGCAGGCGCGGCATGGTGAGCCGGCCGTGCTCGGCCTCGTTCTTCATGTAGGGACCGGAAAAAATGCTGGTCGTCAGACCGACGAAGGCGGTCAGCGCGACGAAAAACACATTCAGGGAATCGATGAAGAACTGCTCGCCGAAGGCAAAGCGCGGGCCGTTGGCGACGATCTCGACCGTCAGGCCAACGGCGGCGAGGAAGGTGCCGAGGCTGGCGATGATGTTGAGGTTGGGCGCCCAGGCGCGCTCGCCCACCACTGTCAGCAGCGCGCCGCTGACAAGAGGAATGGCGAGCATCAAAACGAAGAAATCCATCAGTTGTCTTTCAGGCGTTCCATGTGATGGATATCGAGACTGTCGAACTGGTCGCGAATCTGGAAGAAGAACACGCCGAGGATGATGACGCCGACCAGCACGTCGAGCGCAATGCCCAGTTCGACCACCATCGGCATGCCGTAGGTGGCACTGGTGGCGGCGAGGAAAAGGCCGTTTTCCATCGACAGGAAGCCGACCACCTGGGTGATGGCCTTCTGCCGCGTGATCATCATCAGAAAGGCCAGCATCACCACCGCCAATGCGATGCCGAGCGTGCCGCGCGTGATGGTGTGGGATAGCTCGGAGATGGGCAGCGCGACATTGAAAGCGATCATGACGAGGACGATCCCCGCCAGCATCGTGGTTGGAATGTTGATCAGCGCTTCGACTTCGCCCTTGACGTTGAGCTTGCGCACCAGCCGGTGCAATATCCACGGCAGCACCAATACCTTGAGTGTCAGCGTCAGGCCGGCCGAATAATAGAGGTGCGACTGCCCGGTGGTCACTGCCGCCACCAGCGTCGCCAGACACAATGTCAGTCCCTGCAGGGCGAACAGGTTGATCAGCGCCAGCACCCGGCGCTGCGCCAGCATGGCGAACGCCAGCAGCAGGATCACCGCCGCGAACAGATTGATGAGTTGGGCCGAGAAGGGAATCGCAGAGTTCATACCTTGCTTTCCAGCAGCAGGCGGACCAGCAGGCCGAGCACCGCCAGCATGAAGGCGGTGCCGAGAAACTCGGGCGCGCGGAAGATGCGCATCTTGGCATTGACGGTCTCGATGCCGGCGAGCAGGAAACCGCCGATGGCCAGCTTCAGCAGCAGCAGCGGTATCGCCGCCACCAAGGCCAGGAAGTTGTCCCCCGGCGCTATGCCCCAGGGGAAAAACAGCGCGAGGCCGAGGCAGGAATAGGCATACAGCTTGAGGCTCGCCGCCCATTCGATCAAGGCGAGGTGACGACCCGAATATTCGAGAATCATCGCTTCGTGAATCATCGTCAGTTCAAGATGGGTGGCCGGGTTATCCACCGGCACGCGGGCGTTCTCGGCAAACGAAACAAACGTGAAGGCGATCCCGGCGAAGGCCAGGCTGGGATAGATCACCAGTTCGCGATGGGCCAGCGTCTCGACGATGGTGGCGACCGAGGTCGATTGGGCGGTCATGGCCAGCGTGAAAATCACCATCAGCAGCGCCGGCTCGGCCAGAAAGCCGATCAGCATTTCGCGGCGACCCCCGAGGCTGCCGAAGGAGGTGCCGACATCCATGGCCGCCAGCGAAATGAAAACGCGTGCCAGGCCGAACACGCCCACCAGCGCGAGGGCATCGGCCGCGGGAGCGAGCGGCAGGTCGGTCGACAGGCTGGGAATGATGGCGCAGGCCAGCACCATGCAGCCGAAGATCACAAAGGGCGCGACGCGGAACAGCGACGAGGCGCCATGGGCCAGCACGACATCCTTGCGGAAAAGCTTTTGCAGCATGTAATACGGCAGCAGCAGGGGCGGCGCCGTGCGGCTCTGGAACCAGGCACGGCACTGCCCCACCCAGCCCGACAACAAGGGCGCGAGCACCAGCGCCAGCAGGATCGCGAAGGCCTGACCCAAAAGTCCCGAGATACTGATCACGGCCTTGCCACCAAGAGAAGCACGAGCAGGGTGATGAAGCTGTACATCAGATAGACGGCGATGCGCCCGCCCTGCAGGGCGACGATCAAGGTCGATACCCTTCCGACCGCGTTCGCCACCGGCAGGTAGAGCCAATGCCAGAAATGATCCTCGACCTTGACGCTGTAATACGGCTGGGCGTCGCGCGCAGTCGGGAAATGCCGCTCCATGCGGAACATCGGTTCGAAGATGCGGCGGATCGGCTGACTGAAACCCTCGGCCGTGTCCTGCGCCCGCGGCCCCTGGAAGTAGTAGCCGCAGTCCCAGGCCGCGGTGCGGCGCACGCGGCCATGATAGAGGTGGCGCACCAGCCAGCGCCCGAGCAGCAGCGTGGCGGCGATGGTGACGAGAAAGATCATCGGCTCGTAGCTGGCCCGTTCCGGCGAGATCGGCGCCAGCATCCACCAGCCCTGCTCATGCAGCTTGTCGCCGAGGCCCGCACCAAGAAGCTGACGGGTGGCGGCATCGATGCGCGAAATCACCGTCGACGGCAGGATGCCCAGCAGCAGCGTGATCAGGGCCAACCAGGCGAGGCCGACCTTCTCCCACGTCCCGGCATCGTGGGCATCCTTCAGCCCCGGCTCGCGCATCTGGCCCAGAAAAATTATGGCGTAGAACTTGACCATGGCGAAGCCGGCCAGCGCGGCGACGAGAACGACCAGCGCCGCCGCCACCGGCACCACCATGTTGAGCCAGGGGTGCGGCAGGCCCGGCGAGAACAGGAAGCTTTGCAGCAGCAGCCACTCCGAAACAAACCCGGACAGCGGCGGCAAACCGGCGCTGGCGATCACCCCGGCCAGCGCCAGCCAGGCCACCCAGGGCATGCGATGGATCAGTCCGCCGAGCTTGCCGAGGCTGCGCTCCTTCGTCGCGTGCAGCACCGAGCCAGTGCACAGGAACAGCAGGCTCTTGAAGGCAGAATGGGCCAGGCAGTGATAGAGCACCGCCGTCATGGCCAGCGCCGCCAGTCCTTCCATGCGATAGGCATGGAAGATCAGCGTCAGGCCGATGCCGACGGCGATCAGGCCGATGTTCTCGATCGAGGAATAGGCCAAGAGCCGCTTCATGTCGTTTTGCACCGTGCTGTAGAGCACGCCGAACAGCGCGGTGATGAGGCCAACCGTCAGCGCTACCACGCCCCACCACCAGATCGTCGTATGCAGCAGGTCGAAGCTCACTCGCAGCAAACCGTAGATGGCGGTCTTCAGCATCACGCCGCTCATCATCGCCGAGACCGGCGAGGGCGCGGCCGGGTGCGCCTCGGGCAGCCAGACGTGCAACGGCACCAGGCCGGCCTTGGCGCCGAATCCGGCCAGTGCCAGCAGAAAGGCGACCGAGGCCCAGAATGGCGAGAGTTCCTGGGCGCGCATGCCGGCGAAGCTGTAGTCGCCCGCCCCTCCGGTCATCACGCCGAAGGACAGCAGGATCGCGATGGCACCAACGTGCGCTATCAGGAGATACAGAAACCCGGCACGGCGAATTTCCTCGTGGCGATGATCGGTGGTGACGAGGAAGAAGGACGACAGCGCCATGGTCTCCCACGCCACCATGAAGGCATAGGCGTCGTCGGCCAGCAGCACCATCAGCATGCTGGCGAGGAAGACGTGGTATTCGAGGCAGAGCAGCCCGGGCGCGGTGCCTTCGCCTTTCCTGAAATAGCCGGCGGCAAAGATGGAAATGCCGACCGAGACGAAGCCCAGCAGCAGGACGAACACGGCGGAAAGATTGTCGAGACGCAGATGGAAGGGCAGATCGGGCAGGCCGATGACCAGCACGGCGGTTTGCGCCGGGCCGCCGAGCGAATCCAGCGCGACAAAGCCAGCCACCATGCCGATTGCGGCGCCGAGCGGAAACAGGGTCTTGCTGATGAAGCGCGTATTGCGCGGTGCCACCAGCCCGAGCAGGCCGACGGCCAGCCAGGCGCATGCGGCAATCAGCAGGATATCGATGGGCAGGAGGCTGGTCATGTCTGTATCGGGGCTGGTGCGAATTCTAGCAGCGGCCCACGAAGCCAAAGCCGCACCCGAGCCGCCGTGTCGCCAGCGCCAGCGCGGTGCGTCCCTCCGGGAACTCTTGCCGGTGGCTCTCACTGTCGTGACGGTAGAGGATCATGATCGCAAGCCTGTCCCGCTTCAACTAAAGCGCTGCTCGGGTACGAGGGCAGGTACCGAGACTGGCCGCAAACCATCGACGGTGCCTAGATTCTCCTCACGCGAGTAGATCTTTTCCAGGGCCTTCTCTGCCGTGGCGAAGAAGCTCTTCTCGCCGATCAAGTCGCGCAGGCCTGTAGCCTGCATGACATCGAGCACCTGTTTCTTCATGCCGGCGAACAGCACGACGATCCCGTTGCCGCGCATGCGCTCGACGATGTGGTGGATCACCTCCTCGCCCGAGGCGTCGAGCTCATTGATTCCATCGCCGACGATCAACAGGTAGGGCGCCTGCGGATTGCTGGCCACTGCCTCGAGAATGGCATCCTCGAAAAAGGCCACGTTGGCAAAGTAGAGTCGGCCATCGAAGCGAACGGCGGTAACCACATCTGAACTCGGCAGGTTGTTGACCTTGGTATCGCGCAGCGTGCCATCCGGATGACGTCCAAGAATGGCGACGCGCGGCGACATGGTGCGGTAGAGATAGAGCACGATGGCCAGTCCGGCGCCGGCCATGATGCCCTTGTCCAAGTGGGGCGCGAACGCCAGGGTAGCGGCGAAGGTGACGAGCGAGGCGATGCCGTCGTGGCGATTGGCTTCCCACGCGTGCTTCACGGCACCGAAGTTGATGAGGCCGATCACCGCCATGATGATCACCGCTGCCAGCACCGCCTGCGGCAGATGGTAGAGCAGCGGCGTCAGGAACAACAGCGTCAGCAGCACGAACAGGCCGGTGAACACCGAGGACATGCCGGTCTTTGCCCCGGCATTGATGTTCACCGCCGAGCGCGAGAAGGAACCCGAAACCGGGAACGCCTGGGTGATGGAGCCGACGATGTTGGCCAGACCTTGGCCGATGAGTTCCTGGTTCGGGTCGATCTTCTGCTTGGTCTTGGCGGCGATGGCCTTGGCGATGGAAATGGCCTCCATGAAGCCCACCAGCGAAATGACGATTGCGGCCGAGAGCAGGCTGCCGAGCATCTCCCACGACATCCTCGGCAGGCCGACGGAGGGCAGGCCTTCCGGAACCTTGCCGACGACCTCACCGCCACCGGTGAGCTTCATGCTGCCCGGGGCCGCACGGGCGATCCGCCAGCGATGGCCATCGGCTGTCTTCCCGGCCGGCACCCTGCCCTCCGCGTAGAGTTCCGGCGCCTGGCCGTCGGCGGCAGCAACGCGCTCGAAGACCAGGCTGCGGATGGCTCGGTTGCGGCGGCGGTTCTCGTCCTCACGGTCCCTGATCTGAAGGCGGAGCAGGTCCACCTCGTAGTTGAGCGTCACCACCTCGTGGGAAAGCTCGCCACGTTCCTTGCGCAGGGTCTTCAGTTCGCTTGCCCTGACTCCTATCTGGTCGTTGATTTCCTTGATGCGAGCCTCGGTGCGGACAAATTCGGTCAGCAAGGTCTTGGCTTCCGGCTCCGCCACCTGGTCGATGGTGGCCGTGGCGTTGCGCTCGAAGCCGATCAACCACGACGCCATCGTCGTCACCGCAACGGCGATCAGCACGCCCGGCAACTTGGGTGCCCTCTTGCGTATGGCGTACATGATGACGATGGCCACCGCGCCCATCGCCAGGGTGGGCAAATGGGTGTCGCCGATCTGCTTGACCACCCCCCAGATGTCCTCGATGAAATGCTCGGAGCGGCCCATGGGCACGCCGATCAACTTGTTGACCTGAGACAGGCCGATGATCATCGCCGCCGCATTGGTGAAGCCGACGATGACCGGGTGCGAAAGGAAGTTCACGATGACGCCGAGTTTGAACACTCCGAGAACCAATTGCACAATCCCGACCAGCAACGCCAGCATGATGGCCAGCGCGATGAACTGATCCGAGCCCGCTGCTGCCAGTGGTGCCAGCGACGAGGCGGTCAGCAGCGAGGCCACCGCCACCGGCCCGGTGCCGAGCTGGTTGGACGAGCCCCACATCGAAGCGACCATGACCGGCAGGAAAGCCGCATAAAGGCCGTAGTAGGGCGGGAGCCCAGCCAGTTGGGCATAAGCCATCGACTGCGGCACCAGCACCAGGGCCACCGTCAGGCCGGCAAGGAAGTCGGCCTTGAGCGCATCGCCCCGTAGCGGGAACCAGGCGAGAAATGGGAAAAACTTCTTCAGCGAAAAAGTCATGGCGTCAGTTAATAACGGATGTCATTGATACAGTGGAGACCCGAGTGCGGCAGCGGTCACCAACAACAACTTGGCATTATCGAACTTTTCCGACCCGGGCATAATAGACACACATAATGTCCGCATAACGCGCTTGTAGCCTGACAGCCGGGCGGGCTACGTAAAATGTTCGCTGTTCGCATTGTTGTTGATACGCGGTTGCTGCCATATTCCACATCACAGGGGCCGAATTCTGCGCGAGCTCATCGGCCTCCGGATAGTTAACCTTCGACGGTCAAGCCGATCCCATGATTCCGAACCGGTGGCTGCTGCGTCTTTTCCCTTTCCTGGCCTGGTTCCCGATCAGTTCCCTGGTCCTGCGCGGCGACCTGATCGCCGGCGTCACAGGTGCGCTGGTGCTGGTGCCGAAAGCGATGGCCTACGCCCAGCTCTCGGGCTTGCCGATCTATTTCGGCTTGTACACCGCCTTCATACCGGCCATCCTCGGCGCGCTCTGGGGTTCTTCACGGCAGTTGCTCACCGGCCCCGTCGCCATCGTCTCGCTGATGACCGCGGCTGCCGTCACGCCGCTGGCGGTACCATTCACCGACGACTACATCGGCCTCGCCCTGCTGCTTACGTTGATGGTCGGCGTCATCCAGTTCGGCCTCGGCGCACTCAGCCTGGGCACCATCGTCAACTTCGTGTCACACCCGGTGATCCTCGGCTTCATGAACGCCGCGGCCATCATCATCGCGCTGTCGCAGCTCGACATGCTGCTGGGCATTCCCAAGGGCCGCAGCGATTCCTTCCTCGTGGACATCTGGGAGATGCTCGGCCACATCTCGCTGACCCACCTGCCCACCCTGGCCATGTCCATATTCGCGCTGGCGCTGATGCTGGCACTGAAGAAGCTGGCGCCCAAGCCCAGCGTCCTGATCGCCGTGGTGCTCACCACCCTCCTCAGCTACGCCGTTGGTTTCGAGCATAAGAGCAAGGGGTCGCCCGACGAAATCATCGATCCCCACACCCAGCAAGGAGTGATCACCTATATCGAGACGGCCGACCACATCGCAGCACTCAACGTCGTCATCACCAAGGTGTCCAGCAAGCTGCGGGCGGCGAAAAAAGCCGGGGAGCAGCGCTCCGTCGTCAATCTGACGCAGGAAATCGAATTGCTGAAAATCGAGCTTGCATTCTCCGAGAAAAAGAACAAGGAACGCCACCGGCTTATCCGTCGCCAGAATCTCGAGCGCGAGAATGTTGCCGAAAACTTGCCGGCACGACTATTCCTGGCCGGTCAGGTTCCGCCGGGCATCGAGACCGACGGACGGCAGTGGCACATAAGGAAAATCGAACAGGGCAGTCTCAACCTGGTCGGCGGCGGCGATGTGGTGGGCAACATCCCCGCTGGGCTGCCTTCTTTCCAAATGCCTGCGCTGAGCCTCGACGCCATCGTCTCGCTGCTGTCGGCAGCGCTGATCATTGCGCTGGTCGCCTTCATGGAATCAATCTCCATGGCCAAGGCGATGGCCATCAAGTCGAAGCAAAAGATCAACCCAAACCAGGAACTCATCGGACAGGGGCTGGCCAACCTCGGCGGCGCCTTTTTCCAGGCCTATCCCGCCTGCGGCTCCTTCACCGGTTCGGCGATCAACCTGCAAGCCGGTGCCAAGACCGGCTTTGCCTCGGTCTTCAACGGGCTTTTCGTCGCCGTCACGCTGCTGTTCCTGACTCCTTACCTCTACCACCTGCCCAAGGCCGTGCTGGCGGTAATCATCCTGCTGGCGGTAACCAGCCTGGTCACGCCTGCCGCGCTCAAGCACACCTGGCAGGCCAGCCGCATCGACGGCAGCGTCGCCATCGTTACCTTCGTCGTTACCTTGCTGGCGGCGCCGCATCTGGACAAGGGGATCATGGTGGGTGCCGGGCTGGCCATCGTCCTCTTCCTCTACAACACCATGAAGCCGAACGTCGTCGTTCTCGGCCGACTCAAGGATGGCACCCTGCGCGACGCCGCCATCAACCACCTGCCCTCGTCAAAAGTCGTCACCGCCATCCGCTTCGACGGCCGGCTCTATTTCGCCAATGTTTCCTACTTCGAGGATGCCGTCCTCGAGGCCGTGGCGAATAACCCGGAAGCCCCCTACGTCCTCATCGTCGGCGACGGCATCAACGCCATCGACGCGACAGGCGAAGAAATGCTCCATCACCTGGTCGAACAGCTGAACGAAAGCGGCATCGTCATGATTTTCTGCGGCCTCAAGCGACAAGTCCGGGATGTCATGCACGCGACTGGTTTATGGGATCTGATCGGCGAAAATCGCTTCTTCGCCACCGCCGAGCAGGCATTGGAAAAAATCTATTCGCGCCCCGAGTACGCCGACGAGGACGACCCCTTGCGACCCTCGCCGCGCAACGACGCGCTTTCGCCGCCGACAACGCACTACTGAGACTCGCGCAGGCATTCCGCTGATTCTGCAATAATCCGTGCACTCCCCCAACGACCGGATCGCCCACCATGGGACACCGACTCTCCAAGATTTATACCCGCACCGGCGATGCCGGCACCACCGGCCTCGGCGACGGCTCGCGCACCGGGAAGGATTCCTTGCGCGTCGCCGCGATGGGCGACGTGGATGAACTCAATTCGCTGATCGGCGTGATTCTGTGTGAAGAACTTCCCGCCGACCTGCGCGAGCTCTTTACCGGCATCCAGCACGACCTGTTCGATCTCGGTGGCGAAATGTCGATCCCCGGTGCGGTGCTGCTGAAAGCCACACAGCCGGCACGACTGGAGGCCGCCATCGACCATTACAACGCCGACTTGGGGCCGCTCAAGGAATTCATCCTGCCGGGCGGGAACCGTGCCGCCGCCCTCACGCATCTCGCGCGCACCGTCTGCCGCCGCGCCGAACGCGTCACGGTGGCGCTGGCCGCCGAAGAAGCCGTATCCGACGCCGGACGGCAATACCTCAATCGCCTCTCCGATCTGCTCTTCGTCCTTGGCCGCTGGCTGAACAAGGCGGCCGGTGGCGGCGATGTCCTCTGGCAGAAAGGCAAGCACGCCTGATCAAGCAACGGCTCGGGGCGGAAGTCGGCGCTGGGAACACGGCGCCTGCAGCCAAAAACCTGCTTTATTAGTATGGTTTTAAGTTTTTGATTTATAAATGATTTGCATCAATTCTCCGGCGTCGCTCAAGGTGCATAGTGGCTTCACCCCAACCCACAGGAAGCCACGCCATGCACGTTCATCTCTCCCCCGATTCAATCTATCCCTTCGACGCCCGCGGCATTGCCAAGCGTTTCCGGCACGCGGCCATTTTCGGTGCGCTGGATGCGTTGCGCGCCGGCGAAACAATGCGTTTCGTCAATGACCACGATCCCCTGCCGCTGCTCGACCAGCTCGTCCAGCGCTACGGCGACGCGGTCGAAATCACCTACAAGGCGCGCGAACCCGGCAACATCGTGATCGACTTCGTCAAGATGAAATAGGACCAACGCGATGCAGACGCCGGCCTTCTACGGCCAGGTGCGCAGCCTCACCGTTTATGACCCGCTGGCCGAGTTCCTGGGCGCCGCGGAGAACGGCCGCATCGAGTACCACTACATCGATGCGGTCAAGCTGGCCGGCCACTCCTGCCCGACCGTCGCCGCCGCCTACTGGATGACGCTGACGGCGCTGGGCAGCCTGTATCCCGATACCCTGCCTCAGCGCGGCGGGATACGCGTCGAATTCCGCCAGGATCAGTTGTCGGGCGTCACCGGGGTGATCGCCAATGTCGTCGCCCTGCTCACCGGCGCCACCCACGACACCGGATTCAAGGGCTTGGCAGGCCGTTTCGACCGACGCAAGCTGCTGTACTTTTCCGCCGATGTCGCCGAAGAGATTCGCTTCACGCGGGTGGATACCGGCCAGGCCGTCGATGTCGCAGCGCGCCTGCAAGGCGTTCCCTTCGCGCCGCAGACGGTCGAATTGATGCAGAAGTGCCTCGACGGCAGCGCCACGGCGGAGGAAGCCGCCCAATTCCGCGAGAACTGGCAGGCGCGCGTGCGCTCGGTGCTGCTCGACCATGGCGACGATCCCGAGGTGTTTCCGGTATTTCCGGTAGCGCGCTGAGGCAAAGCGCGAGGCAGGCTGGCTAGCGAATGCGCGAACGCCGCGCTTCGACGCAGTCCATGAGTTGCGCGCTGACGCTGCGCAGCCGCTGATTGAGCAGCATCAGCAGTTCCATCATCAGCTTGATGCCGACGCGCGGTTCTTCGGTAATCATGCGCGAAAGGCCTTCACGATCCAGCACGGCGATTTCGACGGTATCGAGCGCAATGCAGCTGGCAAAACGCGGCTCGCCGTCGATCAGTGACATTTCGCCCAAGGTCTTGCCCGGACCGGCACTGCCCATGATCTGCGGCAGCCCGCGCACATCCTTCTTGACGATCTCGACGGCGCCAGACAGCAGCAACAGCATGAAATCGCCGTCGTCGCCCTCGCGAATGATTTCGGTGCCCGGCGGCGCGCGGTAGCAACGCATGTAGCGCGCGAGTCCTTCCACCTCATCCGCTTCGAAGTCTTCGAACAGCTTGATGACCTCGATGATCTCGCGGATGCGGCCGACGAAGGGCATGGCATCGCCGAGCAACTCGACATTGGGGATATGATCGATCGAACTCATGGCTTTGGCATTATAGCCCCGCAGAGAGCTTGTGAAGGAACCGTCGCGAGCGGGACGCAGCGGGGTGCGGCCGGAGCGCAGCTACCGGAATGTACGTCGTTGTACATGAGGATA